>NZ_JAYRMI010000112.1:0-8147 GCF_041904905.1 Zoogloea sp.
GCACCTACAGCACCCTGGGCGACGTGACCCACATCTACGGCACGGCGGCCACGCCGACCATCACCGTCAGCCTCCTCGACGAGGACGGCAGCTTCGTGGTGGGCAGCCAGGCGGTGACGGTGGCGCCCCCGGCGACGACCAACCGCGCCCCGGTGGCCGACGACGAGGTGTACAGCCTGCGCGCCAACCAGAGCATCGACATTGCCGCGCCGGGCGTGCTCGACGGCGACAGCGATGCCGACGGCGACACGCTGGTCGTGCAGTCGGTGGACGTCACCGGGCTGCAGGGCACCCTCAGCCAGTTCCCGGACGGCGGGCTGCGCTTCACCGCCGCGGCGGGCTTCACCGGCACCACCGCCTTCACCTACACGGTCACCGACGGCCTGGGCGGCTTCGACACCGGCACCGTCACCTTCAACGTGGTCAATGCCGCCCCGGTGGCAGGTGCCGACAGCTACAGCGTGCACGCCGGCACCCCGCTGGTCATCGCCAGCCCGGGCCTGCTGGGCAACGACAGCGACGCCGACGTGGACGCCCTGTTCGTGTCGCTGCTGGATGCCTCGGGTCTCGACGGCAGCCTCACGCTGTCGGCCGACGGCAGCTTCAGCTTCACGCCGACGGCCGGCTTCAGCGGCACCACCGGCTTCACCTACACGGTGGCGGACGGCTTTGGCGGCAGCGCAGTGGGCACGGTCAGCATCGACGTGACCAACCGTGCCCCGGTGGCCGACAACGAGACGCTCTATGTGTGGACCAACGGCAGCCTCGACATTGCCGGGCCTGGCGTGCTCACCGGCGACAGCGACGCCGACGGCGACGCGCTGGTCGTGCAGTCGGTGGACGTCACCGGGCTGCAGGGCACCCTCAGCCAATTCCCGGACGGCGGGCTGCGCTTCACGCCGACGGCGGGCTTCACCGGCACCACCGGCTACACCTACACGGTGGCGGATGGCAACGGTGGCTTCGACACCGCCAGCGTCACCATCAATGTGCTGGCCGAGCCCACCCTCGCCACCCGCATCGGCGACGCGCCGGTGCGTCAGAGCGGGGCGGGCGGGCAGTGGAACGCGGCGTGGAATCTCGCCGGTATCGGCGCATCCCACAAGCACGATGTGACCAACGTCTCCGAAAGCTGGACCGCGGTCGCCTACCATGGGGTCAGCCCGCAGAACCTCTCGGGCGGCGACGTGTACATGGGCGACCTGGGGGTCAGCGGCCAGTCGGCGGCCACCAGTAGCGTGCGTCAGGAGATCGACGGCAAGGAGGGCCTGCGCTTCGACCTGGCGGACGACGCCACCGGGGTCACGGTCAACCTGTCGCGCTTCTTCATCAACGACGACGGCAGCCTGTTCACCGAAAGCGGTCGCCTGCGCCTGCTCGACGACAGCGGCAATGTGGTGGCGGAGACCACCTTCAGCGCCGCCTCCGCCGCGGGCACGCAGCAGGTCAGCCTGGATGCGGCGGGCGGTTTCTCGGCGGTCGAACTGGTGGCTGGCGCCTACGACGGCACCGACTTCGTGTTCGGCGGCTACCAGGATGCGGCGGGCGGTTTCGGCGGCGGCGTGACCACCGACGGCACCGGGCAGCATGGCAGCGACTTCATGGTCGACTGGGTCGAGTTCGAGTTCCCGGTCATCGGCGTGCCGCTGCCGCCGAACGATCTGTAACACCCACGGCCCGGGGGCAACCCCGGGCCCCAGGCAGGAAAGTGTGTCGGTGGTTTTTACAAATCTGTTTTCGGTTTTGTTGAAACTGTTGAATTGAATGAAAAAAGTTTTCTGGCACCGGTCTTGCGTGGTGCCGGAGAAACGATCAACCGGAGTGTTCCATGACCTTCCAGCTTCGTCCCCTCATCGTCTCGGCGGCCTGCCTGCTGGCCAGCGGCGGCGCCTTTGCCGACGTGCTCTACCAGCAGCTGCCCACCGATCCTGCCAACAACCAGTGGTCCGACGCGCCCACCGGCAGCCCCTACCTGCAGGCGATCCCCGCGCTGGCGGGGGCCACCCTCGACAAGATCGTCTGGTGGGGCTTCCACGGCCCGCTGTCGATGGGTGAGGGCGCCGACGCCCTCGAGGTGCTCCTCAACGGCACCGCGGTCGCCGGCTCGCTCACCAAGGAGGCCGATCTCACCTACGCCGGCCTCACCCGCTACACCCTCGACATCGTCGACATCGCCCTCACCGCCACCGAGATCGGGGTGTGGAACAACTCGCTGGACGTGGAGTGGATCTGGGCCGGTGCCTCGGGCAACGACACCGCCGGCAACCCGGCGACGGCCTTCCGCCTGGAAGGCACCCGCGCCGCCAGCGTGCCCGAGCCCACCACCCTGGCCCTGCTCGGGCTGGCGGGGGCGGCCTTCCTGCGAACCCGGCGCGCCCGCGCCTGATCGCGCCTGCCGTGCATTGAACCTACCGGGCCGGCCATCGCCGGCCCGGTTTCGTTGAGGGATCACCGTGCCATTTCTCGGACTTGAACGGCCGCGCATCGACACGCCGATGGGCCAGGCCCTCGAGTGCGCCCTGGGGGCGCTCAAGCGGGTCGCGTTCTTCAGTTTCTTCATCAACCTGCTGACGCTGACCTCGTCGATCTACATGATGCAGGTGTACGACCGGGTGCTTGCCTCCCGGAGCGGGCCGACGCTGCTCTACCTCACCCTGTTCGCCGGCGCCTGCCTGGCCACCCTGGCGGCGCTGGAGGTGGTGCGCTCGCGGCTGCTGGTGCGGCTGGGGGCGCGCTTCGATGCCCAGCTCTCGGGCCTCGTGTTCATGCGCACCCTCACCGGCGGTCGCACCGGGCAGGGGCTGCGGGATCTGGACCAGCTGCGCGGCTTTCTCACCGGCCAGCACATCCTGAGCCTGCTCGACGCGCCGTGGATGCCGATCTACATCGGGCTGGTGTACCTGCTGCACCCGTGGCTGGGCCACGTGGCCCTCGCCGGCGGGGTGCTGCTGTTCCTGCTCGCCCTCTGGAACGAGCGCGACACCCGCGAGCCCCTGGGCGAAGCCGGCAGGCAGATGGCTGCCGGCACCCAGTTTGCCGAGATCTCCGCCCGCAACGCCGAGGCGATCCGGGCGATGGGCATGCTGCCCGGCCTCACCGCCCTGTGGCGCAAGCGCCACGACCTGGGCATCGGCCTGCAGGGGGTGGCCAGCGACCGCGCGGCCAACGTGGCGGCGGTGGCCAAGGCCCTGCGCTTCTTCCTGCAGATCGCCATCCTCGGGGTGGGCGCCTGGCTGGTGATCCAGCAGGAGTGCACCGGCGGGGTGATGATCGCCTCGTCGATCGTCATGGGCCGCGGGCTGGCCCCGGTCGAGGCCGCCATCGGCGGCTGGCGCGGCTTCCTGCAGGCGCGGGAGAGCTACGGCCGGCTGCTCAAGGGCTTCGGCAACGACGGCGCCGACGCCCAGACCATGGCCTTGCCCCGGCCCGAGGGCAAGCTGGTCTTCGAGTCGGTCTCGGGCGGCCCGCCGGATCTGCGCAAGTTCACCGTGAGCAACCTCAGCTTCACCCTGGAGGCCGGTCAGGTGCTCGGGATCACCGGCCCCAGCGCGGCCGGCAAATCCACCCTGGCGCGCCTGGCGGTAGGCGTGTGGCGGCCGGGGGCGGGGGTGGTGCGGCTGGACGGGGTCAATATCGCCGACTGGAACCGGGAGGACGTGGGCCCCCACATCGGCTACCTGCCCCAGGACATCGAACTCTTTCCCGGCACCGTGGCCGAGAACATCGCCCGCTTCGGCGGGGTGGACCCGGACAAGGTGGTGGACGCCGCCCAGCTGGCCGGCGCCCATCAGGTGATCCTCGAGCTGCCCCAGGGCTACGACACGCCCATCGGCCCGGCGGGGGTCAACCTCTCGGGCGGGCAGCGCCAGCGCATCGGGCTGGCCCGGGCCTTCTACGGGCGCCCGCCGATGATCGTGCTCGACGAGCCCACCTCCAATCTGGACGCCGAGGGCGAAGCCGCCGTGCGTCAGGCCATGGAGGCCCTGCGCGGCCAGTCCACGGTGGTGGTGGTCGCCCACCGGCCGGCGGTGCTGGGTGGCACCGACCGGCTGATGGTGGTGCTCAAGGGCCAGATCGCGAACTACGGGCCCACCTCCGAGGTGATGCCCCTCATCACCCGGCGGGTCATCGCCCGGCCGGAAGCTCCGCAGGAAGGAGGCGCCAGCCATGGCTGAACTTGCCCGTGAATTCGAAGCCGCGATGGTGGTGGGCGAAGAGAAGGCCGCCGCCGAAACCCGCCGCTGGAACCGCATCGGCTACGCGGTGATCGCCGCCACCTTCGGCGTCAGCATCGTGTGGTCGTCCCTGGCGCCCCTGTCGTCGGCGGTGGTGGCCCAGGGTTCGGTGAAGGTGGACAGCAGCCGCAAGAAGATCCAGCACCCGGAAGGGGGCGTGGTCAAGGCGATCCTGGTGCGCGACGGCTCCACCGTGAAGGCCGGCGACGTGCTGGTGCGCCTGGACGAAACCAAGGCCGGCGCCGCCTACGGGGTGGTCAAGGGCGGCCGCGAGGTGGCCCTGGCCACCCAGGCGCGCCTGGAGGCCGAGCGGGACGAGCGCGCCGCGGTGGTCTTTCCCAAGGCCCTCGTCGAGCGGGCGGGCGAACCGCAGATCGCCGAGATCCTGCGCGCCCAGGAATCCCTGTTCACCGCCCGTCGCGCCTCGCGCATCGGCGAGGTGGGCATCCTCGACCGGCAGATCGGCGCCCTGCGCAGCGAGATCGCCGGCCTGCAATCCCAGCAGCGCTCCAAGCAGGAGCAGGCCAACAGCGTGAAGGCCGAGCTGGACGGCCTGACCGCCCTGGCCAGCCAGGGCATGGTCGAGAAGACCAAGATCCGCACCATCGAGCGCGACCTCACCCGCCTGCTGGGCGAGCGCGACGAGCTGGCCTCCAAGGTGGCGTCGGCCAACACCGCAATCAGCGAGAAGGAGCTGAAGAAGTTCCAGGTCAAGAAAACCTTCCACGAGGAGGTGGTGGCCGAGCTGAAGAAGGTGCAGGCCGAGAACTTCGAGCTGATCGAGCGGGAGAGCGCCACCCGCTACACCCTGGAGCAGACCGAGCTGCGGGCGCCGGTGGATGGCACCGTCACCGATCTCAAGATCCACACCGCCGGCGGGGTGGTCGGCCCCGGCGAGGTGTTGATGGAGGTGGTGCCCAGCTCCGACCGGCTGATCGTCGAGGGCAAGGTGCTGCCGCCGGACATCGACCGGGTGGTGCAGGGGCAGGAGGTGGGCATCAAGCTGCACGCCTTCAACTCGCGCACCACGCCCGAGCTGAAGGGCCGCCTGAGCTACGTGTCGGCCGACGCGGTGGTGGACCCGCGCACCGAGACGAGCTACTTCGTGGTCAAGGCCACCGTCGCCGCCGACGAACTCAAGCGCCTGGGCGACCAGAAGGTGCAGCCGGGCATGCAGACCGACCTGTTCATCATCACCGGCGAGCGCACCTTCCTGGGCTACCTGTTCAAGCCCCTGGCCGACAGCTTCAACAAGGCCTGGCGCGAGCGCTGAGTCAGGCCGCGGCGCTCCACGGGCCGGTGGGCAGGCTCTCCTCGCACACCGCCAGCCAGGCCCGGGCCGCCCGCGACATGTAGCCGCCGGGTTTCCAGATCAGCGCCACGTGCCAGTCGAGCCGGGGTTCGGCGAGGGGGCGCACGGCCAGCTCGTCGCCCAGGTTGAGGCGGGCCAGCAGCGGGGCGGGGATCAGGGTGGTGCCCAGCCCGGCGGCGGCCATCGCCACCAGGAAATCCCACTGCCCGCTCTGGGCCGCGATGCGCGCCTCGAAGCCCTGGCCGGCGGTGGCCTCGCGCACCCGACGGGTCAGCGCGAAGTCGTCGCCCGGCAGCAGCAGCGGCGCATCGCGCAGGGCCGCCAGCGGCACCCGGGCGTGGCTGGCCCAGCCGGCCTGCCGCGGCCCCACCACGTAGAGCGGAAAGTGCCCCACGCTGCGCGACGCCAGCCCCAGGCCCGGATCGGTGGGGAGGAGGGTGGCGCCCACCTCCAGCCCCTCGGCCGCCACCTGCTGCTCGATGCGCTGCCCGCCCACCTCCCGCAGCTGCAGGGCCACCGCCGGGTAGCGGGCCCGGAAGGCCTTCACCGCCGGGGCGAAGAGCAGGTTCACCATCGGCGGGATGCCCACCGTCAGCTCGCCGCGGGTCAGGTTGGCCAGATCGGCCACCTCGCGGCTGAGGTGGTGCATCACCGCCAGGGCCTCCTGCCCGCGCTCCAGCACCACCCGGCCCACGTCGGTCGGCTGGAGCTGGCGGCCGTCGCGGATCAGCAGGGGCTGGCCGATCTCGGCCTCGAGCTGGCGGATCATCTTGCTCACCGTGGATTGGGTGACGTGCAGGTGCTCCGCGGCGAGGGTGAAGCTCTGCCGGCGGACGGTCTCGACGAAGTAGCGGAGGGCGCGCAGATCCATGGGGTGCATGAAAAAAACGACTGGATGGCAGGATTTTAAGTCATAACACGACTCGCCCGGCCCCCCTATACTCCGCCGCGATCCCGCCCGCACGAGGCGGGGCCCCCGAAAAATCGAGGATCGGAGAAACCAGCCATGCCCATGGATCGAATTCGCCTTGCCCGCTTGCGGGACCGCATCATGTCGCCGGAGGCCGCGGCCGCCCTGTTTGCCGACGGGATGACCGTCGGGATGAGCGGCTTCACCCGCGCCGGCGACTGCAAGGCGGTGCCCTTCGCGCTGGCCGAGCGGGCCCGCCACGAGGCCCTGCGCATCACCCTGATGACCGGCGCCTCCCTGGGCAACGACATCGACAAGGTGCTCACCGACGCCAACGTGATCGGCCGCCGCATCCCCTTCCAGTCCGACCCCACCCTGCGCCGCAAGATCAACGCCGGCGAGGTGATGTTCATCGACCAGCACCTCTCCGAGACCGTCGAGCAGCTGCGCTCCGGCCAGATCGCGCCGGTGGACATCGCGGTGGTGGAGGCCACCGCCATCACCGAGAACGGCGGCATCGTGCCGACCACCTCGGTGGGCAACTCGGCCAGCTTTGCGGTGCTGGCCAAGAAGATCATCGTCGAGATCAACCTCACCATGCCCGCCGGGCTGGAGGGGCTGCACGACATCTACATCCCCACCTACCGCCCGCACCGCCTGCCGATTCCGCTGATCGCGCCGGAGCAGCGCATCGGCCTGCCGTTCATCCCCGTCGACCCGGAGAAGATCGTCGCCATCGTCGTCACCCAGAAGGCCGACAGCCCGTCCAACGTGCTGCCGCCGGACGACGACACCCGCGCCATCGCCGGCCACCTCAACGACTTCCTGGCCCACGAGGTGAAGGCCGGCCGCCTGACGCCCAGTCTCCAGCCCCTGCAGGCCGGCATCGGCACCATCGCCAACGCGGTGCTCCACGGCATGCTCGATTCGCCCTTCCGCGACCTGAAGATGTACTCCGAGGTGCTGCAGGATTCCACCGTCGAACTGCTCGACGACGGCCGCCTCTCCTTTGCGTCGGCCTCGTCGATCACCCTCTCGAAGGCCACCTACGAGCGCGTGCTGGGCAACATCGAGCACTACAAGCAGCGCCTGGTGCTGCGCCCCCAGGAGATCAGCAACCACCCCGAGGTGATCCGCCGGCTTGGCCTCATCACCATCAACACCGCGCTGGAGTGCGACCTCTACGGCAACGTGAACTCCACCCATGTGGGCGGCACCCACATGATGAACGGCATCGGCGGCTCGGGCGACTTCGCCCGCAACGCCCACCTGTCGGTGTTCGTCACCAAGTCCATCGCCAAGGGCGGGGCGATCTCCAGCATCGTGCCGATGGTGCCCCACGTGGATCACACCGAGCACGACACGGACATCATCGTCACCGAGCACGGCCTGGCCGACCTGCGTGGCCTGGCCCCCCGCGAGCGCGCCCACCAGCTCATCGAGCACTGCACCGACCCGCTCTACCGGGACATGCTGCGGGATTACTACAAGCGTGCCTGCCGCCGCGGCGGCCACACCCCGCAGCTGCTGCGGGAGGCCTTCGCCTGGCACCTGCGCGCCGAGGAGACCGGCTCGATGCTCGAACGCCAGCCCGAGGCGGCCTGCGTGCCCGCCTAGGCCCGCCCCCCAACCCTGCCGGTGCGCGCGCAGGCCGCGTGCCGGGGCGCCGGGCTTGAAAGTGCCCTTCGAT
>NZ_JAYRMI010000026.1:0-47929 GCF_041904905.1 Zoogloea sp.
GGGTCGATGCCGACCATCCACACCGGCTCGAGGACAGGGCTGCGCTGCAGCTTGGCCAGCAGGTCGGTGCCGATGTTGCCCGGTCCGATCAGGGCGCATTTGATCTTGTTGCTCATCGTTGTTGTTCCTGTTGAAACGCTGGGGTTAAACCATGCTGCGGACGACGCCGCCCTCGACCCGCAAGGCGGCGCCCTGGGTGGCGGAGGACAGCGGGCTGCAGACATAGGCGACCATGGCGGCGACCTCGGCGGGGTCGATGAGGCGCTTGATGATCGAGGTCGGCCGGGCATTGGCGAAGAAGGCCCGTTCGGCCTCCTCCACCGATACGCCCTGCTCTTCAGCCAGGCGGCCGAAGAAGGTCGCGACACCTTCGGTACGGGTCGGGCCGGGGAGTACGGAATTGACGGTGACGCCGGAGCCGGCGCAGGTTTCTGCAAGGCCGCGGGCGACGGAAAGCTGGGCGGCCTTGGTCATGCCGTAATGCACCATTTCGGCCGGCGGGCAGACGCCGGATTCGCTCGAGATGAACACCACACGGCCCCAGTTGCGGGCCTTCATGGCCGGCAGGTAGCTGCGGGTGAGGCGCACGCCGCTCATCACGTTGGTCTCGAAGAAGTTGAACCACTCTTCATCGGCGATCTGCTCGAACGGCTTGGGATCGAAGATGCCCATGTTGTTGACCAGAATGTCCACGTCCGGGCAGCCTGCCACCAGGGTCTCGCAGCCGGTGGCGGACGAGATGTCGGCGGCGACGCCGGTCACCCGGGCGCCGGGCACGGCCGCCTGGAGGCGCTCGACCGCGGCGGCGACGCCGGCCCGGCCACGGCCGTTCACGATGACTTCAGCGCCTTCGGCGGCGAGCAGCCGGGCGGTGGCAAAGCCGATGCCGGAGGTGGAACCGGTGACGAGGGCACGCTTGCCTGCGAGTTGAAGATCCATAAAGCCTCGGTGGTGATGGGTTGGGGGCGGCGTCCGGCCGGCCTTATTCGGTAGCGCCGATGGCGGCCAGTGCGGCGCGGGCGCACTCCTCGTCCTGGGCCTCGGAGGCGCCGGAGACGCCGATGCCGCCGATCAGCTCGCCATTGACGCGGATCGGCAGGCCGCCGCCGAACACCACCAGGCGCGGGCGGGCCGAGAAGCCGAACTTCATCCCGTCATCGTGGCCGATGAACTCCATCCACTTTTTGGTGGAGAAGCCGAAGCCGGCGGCGGTGTAGGCCTTGTCGATGGCGATGTCGATGGACTGGATGAAGGCGCCGGGCATGCGCAGGAAGCCGGCCAGATTGCCGCCCGAGTCGGCCACCGCGACGTTGATCTTCACGCCGATCCGGCTGGCGTGCTCAACCGCCGCCTCAAGGGCCACGCTGACAGCTTCTGCAGAGATGACGGACTGGGGAACTGCGACGGTGGAAATGGGTTGATCGCTCATCGAGGCTTCCGGGTTCAAGGTTGTCGGTGATCGGCTGGGCATGACGCGGGAGAACAATATGAGCTTCTGTCTCGAACGTCAATGCTTTTCTCGAGATTTTTTGCTATCACCGGAATAAGGGATTTCAGCTAAAATTCCACCGATGGCGTGTGCATCCTGACCCGCCCCGCAACCGAGAACCCCGCACGATGAACGACCTCGCCACCGTCCCCGATGTATCCGGCAACCATGCCGACGAGCCGAAGACCCTCGCCGAGGCGGCCTACCGCCAGCTGCGCCGCGACATCATCGAGGGGGTCCATCGCCCGGGCGACAAGCTGCGGGTGGAGCACCTCAAGGATCAGTACGCCGTGGGCGCCGGCACCCTGCGCGAGGCCCTGCAGCTGCTGGTGACCGATGCGCTGGTGGTGGCCCAGGGGCAGCGCGGCTTCCGCGTCGCGCCGATCTCCCTCGACGACTTCGAGGACATCACCCGTACCCGCGTGCTGCTCGAAACCGTGGCGCTGCAGCAGTCCATCGAGCTGGGCGACGACACCTGGGAGGCCAACGTGGTGGCGTCCTTCCACATGCTGTCCCGGGCCGAAGAAAAGCTGGTGGATGGCACCAACGCCTCGCGGGAAGAATGGGAGCTGCGCAACCGGGCGTTCCACGAGGTGCTGATCTCCGCCTCCACATCGCGCTGGGTGCGGCACTTCCAGAACATCCTGTACCTCCAGTCGGAGCGCTACCGGCGTCTCTCCCTGTTCCGTCAGCCGATCTCCCGCGACGTGCATGCCGAGCACCAGGCCATCGTCGATGCCGCCCTGGCCCGCAACGCAAAGGAAGCCACGCGCATCCTCACCGAGCACATCCTGCGCACGCTCGAGGCCGTCCGCAATCTGCCGGCCGACCTGCTGAGCTGAGTTCCTCTCCGGCGAGCGGCGGAAAGGCGGGCTGCCCACCCGTCCGCCGCCACGACCGATCAGGAGACGACGGTCAGGAAGCGCTCGTTGAGCTTGCGGTCGTGGTAGAAGATGCCCGCGCCGACTTCGTCCCAGGTCCACTTCACCGGCTTGTAGTCGGGGTAGGAATCGTAGCCGCCGCAGAAGGTCTCGAAGCGGTTGCCGGACGGATCGAAGGCGTAGATCGTGGTGCCGCGGGTGATGCCGTGGCGCGTGGGGCCGATGTCGATGGAGATCTTGTTCATCGACATGAGGTCGGCGGCGCGCAGCACGCGCTCCCAGCTGTCGAGCTTGAAGGCCACGTGGTGCAGCTTGCCCGGCTCCGGGTGGCGCACGAAGGCGATGTCGTGGGCCTTGATCGAGCAGGACAGCCAGATCGCCAGGTCGGTCTTGCCGTCTTCCATCACCACGTGCTCGACCAGGTAGAAGCCCAGCACCTTCTCGAAGATCTCCTGAACCTTCTCGATGTCCGGGCCGTACAGCAGACAGTGGTCCATGCGGCTCGGGGCGATGCCGGTCTCGGCCTGCTTGGTCCACGGGGCCGGGTTGACGTAGGGCTGGCCGTTGCCGACGTCGGTCTTGTCGGCGTACAGCTCGATCGCGTGACCCGAGGGCAGCATGAAGCGGACGCGCTCGCCGGTCTCCAGCATCTCGCCGGCGGGGATGCGTTCGGTGGTCAGGCCGTAGGCCTTCAGGTCGCCGTCGAGCTTTTCAAGGGTGGCCTTGTCGGCAACCTTGAAGGCGAAGAAATCGACGCCGGCTTCGGCGGCTTCGCGGATCAGCACGCTGTTGTGATCGCGCTCGTCCCAGGCCTTGAAGTAAACCCGGCCCTGGCTGTCGCGGCCGGTTTCAACCAGCCCCAGGGTGTTCTTGTAGAAGTTGATCCCCTCTTCCAGATCCAGCACGCGCAGGGAAATGTGTCCGGGACGAATAACGCCAGTCATTGCCATGAAGCTCTCCTCCAGTTGATGCCCGTCCGGTTCTGAACGGCCGGATCGGGCAGGTTAGTCGTGCTTGCCACTAAAAACTGCGATAGACAGAATAACGTCGACTTCTCGATAGTTTAATTTTTTCTCGATATTTTTTGACTAAGCTCAAACCCGCTTGAAGAGCGGGCTGCGCACCTGCTGGGCGTCGGCCGCCGAGAAGAATTTTTCGGTGTAGATGTCGTTCTCGAACAGGCGCCCTTGCATCAGCGTGGTGATGCAGGCGTCGATCATCATCGGGGGGCCGCACAGGTAGGCCTTGTGGTCCCGGAAGTCGTTGTTGAAGTGGGCCTTGGCCGCCTCGTGCACGTAGCCGCGGAAGCCTGTCCAGTCGCTGTCGGCGGGTTCGTCGGAGAGCGCCGGCACATAGGTGAAGTTGGGGTGCTTCGCGGCCAGGGCGAGGAACTCGTCGTGGTAGTACAGCTCCTCGCGGGTGCGCTGGCCATACACCAGGGTGATCGGCAGCATCGAGCCCTCCTCCAGCAGGTCGAGGATCATGCTGCGGGGGCTCGACAGGCCGGAGCCGCCCGCCATGAAAATCGACGCCGCGGCCGCCGACTTGCGCACGAAGAAGCGCCCGTAGGGGCCGGAGATCTTGATCCGGTCGCCCACCTTGAGCTGCTGGTGGAGGTAGGTCGTCCCTGCCCCGCCGGGCACGATGCGGATGTTCAGCTCGATCTCGCGGCCGGTGGAGGGCACGTTGGCGAGCGAGAATGCACGGCTCACGCCGAGGCTCGGGATGTCCACGTTCACGTATTGGCCGGCCTGGAAATGGATGGCCTCGTCCAGTTCGATGAAGATGCCCTTGATGGTCGGGGTGAGCGTCTCGATGCGGCTCACGGTGCCGGGGAAGTCGCGCACCGGGATGGATTCGGCGTCCGGGTCTTCCTCGATCTCGGCTTCGATGGTCACGTCGCTTTCGAGGCGGGCGCAGCAGGCCAGGGTCTTGCCCTCGTCGCGCTCGAAGTCCATCAGCGCAAAGCTGGAGGCTTCGCCGTGATCCACCTCGCCGTCGGTCACCTGCACCTTGCAGGTGGCGCACAGGCCGTGGCAGCAGGCGTGGGGCAGCCAGATGCCCGCACGCAGGGCTGCGTCGAGGATGGTCTGCCCTTCCTCGACCTCGATCGTCTGGCCGATCGGTTCAATGGTCAGTTCGTAACTCATGTTCTTGTCTGTTCTCGGTCGGGCGAAAGGGCCGGCGACCCGCGCGCTGCGGATCGCCGGCAGGGGTGCGTCAGCTGCAGGAACCCTTGATGCCGGTGAGGCCGGGGGTGCGGAAGCGGATCACGTCCTTGTGCTTGAGGCCGTTCTCGGCCAGGGACTTGTCGGCATCCGGCTGCCAGGGCTGGCCGGACTTGAACCACTCGGCCTTGGCCCAGTCGATCTTGGCGAAGTCCGGGTGATAGCCGAAGACGCCCGGCAGCACGCCGGCGAGGATGTCGCCGAAGCGCATCGTCGGCGGGAACGGAAAGGCAAAGGGCGCGCAGAACAGCAGGTGGTCTTCCCAGCCGATGTACAGCAGTTGGGCACCGTGGAACTTGTCCACGGAATCGGCGGGCGGGAACGCGTAGGTTTTAACGGCAGCAACAGCCATGTCGTGTCTCCAGTTCGTATTGGTTCGACGGCCGCGGGCAGACGGTGCCCGCGGCGTCCGGCATCAGACGTTCTTGGTCGCCTGGCCACGCCATTCGGCGAAGTTCTTCTTGTCTTCCGAGATGTCGAAATCCAGGTTGTCGCGGCCGAATTCCAGGTTGTAGTACTTCAGCACGGCAGCCAGCGGATCGAAGCCTTCTACGGTCGGGTCGGTGCCTTCCGGGAAGCAGTTGCCCTGGTAGATCTGGTGCACCGGCAGCCAGGCCTGCACGTACTTCTCGGGCTCGTCCTCGAAGATCTTCTTGCAGTGGTCCGAGCAGAAGTGATACTTGTTGCCGTTGTAATCCACCTCCCTGTAACAGATCTTGGTGGGGTCGCCGGGCTCGGTGAAGATCATCGGGATCTGGCAGGTCTGGCACAGCATGGGCAGCGTCTTGTTGTAGAAGCGGTTGCCCTTGGCGGCCTCTTCGCGCCAGAACTCCATGCGCGGCCGGTAGTACTTGTCGTAGCTGTTGGGGTACTTGGCGGACAGCCACGCCATCTCGTCCTCGTCCGGCATCCAGGTGTGGAAGTTGGCCGCGGCGGCGTAGTTGTAGAAGGTGCTCCACGCCTGGTGCGAGAGGTGGTCCTTCTCCAGGGCGATGTGCTCGGCGCACTTGGGCATGGTGATGCCGTAGCGGGCCAGATCCTTGAACAGCGCGCCGCCGTTCTCCTCGAAGTACACCTCCCAGGCTTCCTTCCAGCTCATGGTGCGCTTTGGCAGCATGTAGTCCATCATCATCGCGACGAGGGTCAGCACGCGGTAGCCGCGCCAGGTCCACTTGTCGATCCAGCGCTGGACGATGGGCACGTTGGCCGGGTCCTGCTGGAGGATGAACTTGATGACCTCCAGGCCCAGGGTCATGTGACGGGCTTCGTCGGACTGGGCCGAGAAGCCGAAGGTCATGGTGCCCATGTCGCCGTTGTAGGCCGCGCCCGACACAAACGGCACGAACAGCAGGTTGGTCAGCACGTACTCGAACGAGAAGCCGATCGACACCATGAACTCGAACGGGCCGGCGGTGATGGCGTCGTCGAAGAAGCTCTTGGGCACCGACAGGAACCACACGCGGTCGTGGGCGTGGTGGAAGTCGTGCATCCCGTTGTAGTACTTGTTGTAGTTCGAGATGGCGTGCACCTGGGTCTGGGCGTGGCGGATCTCGTCCAGGGCCTGCATGAGGCAGGCGACGCGCGGGCCGGGGCCGGGGAACTGACGGCCGACGTGGGAGAAGCCCCGGTGCGCCACGTACTCCAGCGGGCTGATGCCGCTGATGAACAGCTTGACGGTGTTCAGGTAGCGGGCGTCGGTGACGTTCAGGTGGCCGTTGTTCTGGTTGAAGGCGTCGATGATCGCGTACAGCTTGCGTTCCTTCTCGGCCTGGTACTTCCAGTAGGCGTCCATCGTGAGCCGGAACGGGTCTTCCCACTTGTCCCAGTCGTGGATCTTGATGCCCTCGTAGGCGATGTACGGGTAGATGTCTTCCATCTTCTGGTACGAGGGCTTCCAGTCGAGGCCGCGGGTCATCACGGCGTAGCGCTCTTTCAGGCCGAGCTTCTTCTTGGCAACTTGCATGTCCATGGTTCGTGTCTCCTTAAATCGCTCAGGCGTTCCAGTAGAGCGTCATCTCGTCGTCAGTCTGATCGAGGTTCCCGGAAATGGTGATGAGGTTGACCTGCAGCTCCTGCAGGTCGTAGGGGCGGCCGATCAGCTCCTCGATGGTTTCGCGGCGCACGACCAGCTTGCCTTCGGCGTCGATCTTCACCATCGCCGGCTGCTCATTCACCGTGCAGTCCGGGTTGTCCTGGACGATGGCCTCCACGATCTGGCGGGTTTCTTCGTTGGTTTGCAGCGCAATGAATACGGTGGACATCGGGTGATCCTCAAACGGGCACGCCGGCCTTGGCCATGCGGGCATTGAATTGCTGGACGACCTCGGCGGTCAGTTCGTCGGTGCGCTCGCCCAGGGCGATGCGGGCAACGGGCACCAGGGCGGCCGCGGCACGATCGCGCCAGGCGGTCGTCCACTGACCGAGGATGGCCTTGTTCTCGGCCGATTCGGCGGCGGCGGTCTTCATGGTGGCATCGACCCACTTCTTCACTTCGGCATGCCAGTCGGTCATGAACTGGGTGAGCATCGCCACCGGCGTGCCGCCCCTGGACGAGAGCACGTCGTCGATGATGGTTTCGTACACCAGCGGGTACAGCAGCCCGTCCAGCGCCACGTTCTGGGCCACGAAGAGTTCGACCGGATCCTTGATGACCATGGTGTCTTCCACGTAGCGGCGCAAGCCCTGCCAGGCGTCGTCCTCCATCCACGCCTGCTTGGCGGCGTCGAGCACCTCCACGTCGCCCAGCAGCAGCGCCACCCGGGTGATGTACTGGGCGATGCCCAGCTGGTCCATCGACTGGTAGATGCACGGCTGGGTGAAGGCCGTGCCGTAGCCGTAGGCGCAGATGCCCGCGTTGTTCATGTTGGAACCCCAGGCCACGTGACGCAGCGGGATCAACATCTTGAGCACGGTGTCGCGGATCTCGGCCGGCAGGGTGGCGGCCAGGCCACGGTTCTCGACGAAGTCGAAGTTGGCCTCGGCGGTGTCCTGCTGCTTGGCCCGGGCGATGGTGTAGGCGCCGTAGTAGAACTGACGGGGGTCCTTGAAGCTGTACCAGTCGGCCATCTTGATGGCGGTGCGGCTGCGGTCGTAGATCAGGTGATCCGGATCCCAGGTCGGCCGGTAATGGAAGTTGACCTCCTGCTGCATGTCCAGGGTGCCTTCCTGGTAGCGGGATGCCGGCTTGTCGGCGCCGATGCGGCGGGCGATGTTGTCGAAGGTGTGTCGCAGCGGCTTGATGGATACCGTGCGAAGATCGATTTGCATGGGTTTCTCCTCCTTCTGTTTTTTGGGTAGTCAGGGGCCGATGTGTTCAGCGGAAACGCTGATGGGTTGCTTCGTGAAGATTCCAGTCCCAGTCGCTGCCGTCCTCGGATTCCGGCCGCGAGCCTTCCAGGAGAATCACCCGGTTGGTCTGGCAGAACTCCTCGTAGGCCGCCTCGGGCAGAAGCATCTCCACGTAGAGCGCGGGGTCGGAGATGGAGAACTCGAACTCCACCAGCCCGTCGGGCCGCTTCTCCACAAGGCGCACATACCTGCGATTCACGTCTAGCGAGGGCTTCGTCGGGTCGCTCATCGTTTCCTCTTTCTGGTCTCGAACACCGGCAACCCAATATCAAGTTGCGTGCCAGTCAAGGCAAGCCACTGATCCGAAAAAGAAAACACCAAACCGTCAAAAAAATATCGATAAAAAAGAATTTTATCGATCGATCAATTGATGAAATGCTGCATCGCAGCTTGATGATCTGGTGAAGCCTCGTAACGAGTTACGCCAACCCCACCCGAACGACGCCACGGGGCAAAAAAAAGGCCGCCACATTGCGTGGCGGCCTCGAAAAAACCAGGGAGCCCGACAGGAGGGAGGGATCTGTCGGTACGGGTGCTCCTGGTTGCGGAAAGCTTGCGGCGTGCCGGCCTCAGCCGGGGCAACTCGCCTGCGACAGCGGCGCCTCCACCCCCTTGCACACCGATTTCGCCATCTTGCCCACGACCTTGACCGAGATCTCGCCCAGCGGATAAACCCGGCAGGCCAGCACCACGCCCTGGGCCAGCTCCTCGTCGGAGACGCAGGACTTGCTCATCTTGCGGGCCAGGTACTCGCCGGCGGTCACGTGCACCTTGCACACCCCGCAGCCGCCCCCCCGGCAGCCCACCGGGATGCCCCGGCGCCCCAGCACCTCCATGCCCCGCAGGAGGTTTTCGTCTTCGGCGCACAGGTAGTGCTCGCCGGTGTTCTCAATATGAATCAGGTGCTTCTTGGCCATGTCCCCTCCTTCGGCGCCGGATTTGTCGCGGGTTGTCCGTCTTCATCCAGCGCTCGCTATTTTTCTCGAGATTTTGTATTATTATCGTTAATGATCCGATAACGCAAGCTGATATGAACATTTTCCGGCGCGAAAACTGCGCCGCAGTTCGAACTCTGCCTGCGTGATATAAGGGGGGACTGCCACTGCCCCGGCTTCACGCCAGCCGGACATCAACTCACATAAGGCCAGTGGACACGACGGAGGAGAGAGCTTGAGCACCATCCGGTACCCGCAGGACCGCGACCTGCGCAGCCTTGTGCGCTTCTGCGCCGACAAGGGCATGATCTGGCTCGACGAGCACCGCATGATCCTCATGCATGCCGCGGCTTTGTCTGCCCTGCGCAAGGAACTCATCGACTCCCTCGGCATCGATCAGGCCCGCCGGATCCTCACCCGAATGGGCTATGCCTCCGGCGCCCGCGACGCCGAGCTGGCCCGCAAGGTGCGGCCGGGCAAGTGCGTCAAGGAGACCTTCGTGGTCGGGCCCCAGCTGCACATGCTCGAAGGCAGCGTGTATGTCACGCCCGTCACCCTCGAGATGGACGTCGAGGCCGGCACCTTCCTGGGCGAGTTCCTCTGGGACAACTCCTACGAGGCCGAAGCCCACGTGGGCGAATACGGCCACACCGATCACCCGGTGTGCTGGATGCAGATCGGCTACGCGTCGGGTTTCACCTCGGCCTTCATGGGGCGCTTCATCCTGTTCCGGGAAGTCGAGTGCGCCGCCACCGGCCAGAACCAGTGCCGCATCGTGGGCAAGCCCGTCGAGGAGTGGCCGGACGCCGCCGAAGAGGCCTCGTACTACGAAGCCGACTCCATCCTCGCCCACATGCTGGAGCTGCGCGGCCAGGTGGACGCCCTGCGCGCGTCCCTCGAACGCGCCCAGCAACCCCAGAACCTCATCGGCTCCTCGTCCGGCTTTCGCCACGCCTATTCCCTGATCGACAAGGCCGCGGCCACCCACGTCACGGTGCTGCTGCTCGGCGAGACCGGCGTGGGCAAGGAGCGCTTCGCCCGTGCCCTTCACGACATGAGCCGCCGCGCCGCGGCGCCCTTCGTGGCCGTCAACTGCGCCGCCCTGCCCCATGAGCTGATCGAATCCGAACTTTTCGGCGTCGAGAAAGGGGCCTTCACCGGCGCCCACGCCTCCCGCGCCGGCAAGTTCGAGCGGGCCGACGGTGGCACCCTCTTCCTCGACGAGATCGGCGAGCTACCCCTCCCCGCCCAGGCCAAGCTGCTGCGGGTGCTCCAGGAGGGCGAGATCGAGCGCCTGGGCGACGAGCGGGTGCGCAAGATCAACGTGCGCCTGGTGGCCGCCACCAACGTCGACCTGCAGGCCGCGGTCAAGGCCGGGCGCTTCCGCAGCGACCTGTTCTACCGGCTCAACGTGTACCCGGTGCGCATCCCGCCGCTGCGCGAGCGGACCGCCGACATCCAGCCGCTGGTCGAGGCGATGGTGCAGCGCTTCAGCGCGCTCCACGACAAGCGCGTCGCCGGCATCACCGACAAGGCCCTGCGTGCCCTCAAGAGCTACGCCTGGCCCGGCAACATCCGCGAGCTTGAGAACATCATCGAGCGCGGGATCATCCTCACCCCCCAGAACGACTGGATCGAGATCGAGCACCTGTTCACCGAACCCCAGGATTTCGGCACCGTCCAGCACACCATCGACGACGCCGGCTCCCTGGCCGACGCCGAGTGCGTCAAAGAGGCCCTGTGCCGCAAGATCGTCGAAACCGGCCTGGGCCTGGACGACCTGGAAGAAGCGCTGATCCAGTTCGCGGTGCGCGAGTCCAACGGCAACCTCTCGGGCGCCGCCCGCCTGCTGCGCATCACCCGCCCTCAGCTCAACTACCGCCTCAAGAAGAAGGAGTGGGCCGACTGAGCGCCCCGCCGCGGGGCATCATCTGTTTCATCTTCACGCCAAAGTCGGTCCATTTGGTATCGTTTCGGAATTGGCCGCACCAGCCCGAGAGGAGAAGTGGAGATGAACCAGAACAAGACCCGATTCGTGCGCCCCCAGGGCCGCAACACCGGCAAGGTGGTCAGCGCCGCCGACGCCGTCAAGCTGATCCGCTCGGGCGACACCGTCGCCACCACGGGCTTCGTCGGCATCGGCTTTCCCGAGAACATCGCGATCGCCCTTGAACAGCACTTCCTCGAAACCCGCGACCACGACCCCCAGGGCCGCGGCAAGCCCGAGGGCCTGACCCTCGTCTATGGCGCCGGCCAGGGCGACGGCAAGGATCGGGGCCTCAACCACCTGGGCCACGACGGCCTCGTCGCCCGGGTGATCGGCGGCCACTGGGGCCTGGTGCCGCGGCTGCAGGAGCTGGCGGTCGCCAACCGCATCGAAGGCTACAACCTGCCCCAGGGCGTCATCACCCACCTCTACCGGGACATCGCCGCCGGCAAGCCGGGCACCCTCACCCGCGTCGGCCTCGGCACCTTCGTCGACCCGCGCCACGGCGGCGGCAAGGTCAACAGCCGCACCACCGAAGACCTCGTCCGGGTGATGGAGATCGACGGCGAGGAATACCTCTTCTACAAGGCCTTCCCGATCAGCGTCGGCATCATCCGCGGCACCACCGCCGACCAGGACGGCAACATCACGATGGAGAAGGAGGCGCTCACCCTCGAAGCCCAGGCCATCGCCATGGCGGCGCGCAACAGCGGCGGCATCGTCATCGCCCAGGTGGAGCGCATCGCCGAATCCGGCTCGCTCAACCCGCGGCAGGTGAAGATCCCCGGCATCCTCGTCGACTGCGTGGTGGTGGCCGAACGGCCCGAGTGGCACATGCAAACCTTCCTCGAACAATACAGCCCGGCCTTCTCGGGCGAGATCCGCGTGCCGGTCACCTCCCTCGAACCCATGGAGATGAGCGAGCGCAAGATCATCGCCCGCCGCGCCGCGATGAGCCTCACCCCCAACGCGGTGGTGAACCTGGGCATCGGCATGCCCGAAGGCGTTGCCGCCGTGGCCACCGAGGAACGCATCCTCGATCTGCTCACCCTCACCGCCGAGCCCGGCGTGATCGGCGGCATCCCCCAGGGCGGGCTCAACTTCGGCGCAGCGGTGAACACCGCCGCCATCATCGACCAACCCAGCCAGTTCGACTTCTACGACGGCGGCGGGCTCGACATCGCCGTCCTTGGCCTTGCCCAGGCCGACGCCCAGGGCAACCTCAACGTCTCCAAGTTCGGCGCCAAGCTCACCGGCGCCGGCGGCTTCATCAACATCAGCCAGAACGCCAAGAAGGTGGTCTTCGTGGGCACCTTCACCGCCGGCGGGCTGGAGATCGGCCTCGCCGACGGCAAGCTGAAGATCCTCGCCGAAGGCCGCTCGCGCAAGTTCGTGCAGCAGGTGGAGCACCGCACCTTCAGCGGTCAGGAGGCCCTGCGCCGCCGCCAGCCCGTGCTCTACGTCACCGAGCGCTGCGTGTTCGAGCTGACGCCGGAGGGGCTCGAACTGATCGAAGTGGCCCCGGGCGTCGACATCGAGCGCGACATCCTCGCCCACATGGACTTCAAGCCGGTCATCCGCGGCACCCCCCGCGAGATGGACCCGCGCATCTTCCGGGACGGCCCCATGGCACTGCGCGCCGACATCGTCGCCGTGCCCCTCGAATCCCGCTTCCAGTTCGACGCAGCGCAAGGCATCTTCTTCATCGACTTCGAGAGCATGGCCCTCCACGACGAAGCCGACATCGAACGCATCCGCGGCATCGTCGAAGGCCTCCTCCGCCCCCTCGGCCGCAAGGTGCCGGTGATCGTCAACTACCACGGTTTCGACATCCGCGACGCCCTCATCGAGCCCTACGCCAACATGATCTCCGGGCTCATGGACACCTGCTACAGCCGCGTCACCCGCTACGCCACCAACACCTTCCTCAAGGCAAGACTCGGCGAAGCGCTCACCGCCCGGCATGTTCAGCCGAAGATCTTCGAATCCGCAGAGGAAGCCCGCGCCGGCCTCGCAGACAGCCCGGCAAACCCCTGACGCAAACACTGTTGTTGCAGTGCAACATTTTTTGTTTTGGCGCACGATTTTTTGACTCCTGGCACTTTGCGCAGCGACTCCGTGTGATATTGTTTTTTGCAGGCGCTCTCGACCGACATACCATCGGCGTACGCTCTGGCCCTTACTATCAAAATCGTGGAGGAAGGAAATATGGCAACCAAACAAGAACAGCAACTGAACGAAATCCAGAAGAAGAACCTTGAAGCCGCCATGCGCCTGGCCCAGCTCTCCATCGAGAACTCCCAGCGCATCATGGAACTGCAGGTCGGTACTGCCAAGTCCCTGTTCGAGGAAGGCGTTGCCAACGCCAAGGCGCTGTCCAGCGTCAAGGATCCGGCCGAAGCCATGAGCCTGCGCACCTCCTACGCCCAGAGCACCACCGAGAAGATGCTGGCCTGTGCCCGCGAGATCGCCGAGATCACCGCCAAGACCCAGGCCGAAGTCGGCAAGATGGTCAGTGAGCAGCTCACCGGCGGCGGCGCCGACATGTTCGAGTCCATCCAGAAGATGTTCAAGGGCATGCCCATCGGCGACCACAACGCCCTCGGCACCATCCAGGGCGCCATGGACACCGCCCGTGCAGCCTACGAGCAGATGACCAAGGCCTCCACCGAAGCCTTCCAGGCCTTCACCAAGATGGGCGGCAAGAAGTAATCACCGCTGGTCCGCAGTCTGAAAAACGGCACCTTCGGGTGCCGTTTTTCTTTTGCCCCGTTGGTCCCAGGCCCCACACCGCCAGCCGCGCCTGCCGTTAATCAGCGTGTAACGGAGAGCACGCAGGATTCCACCCCTGATCGAAGCCCCCGGAGATACCCGCAATGAACCGCAAGCCCGACACCGCCCCCGCCCCGATGAACGACGGCGAGAGCACCAACCAGTCCCACAACGCCCACATCGACGACATCATCGCGGCCCGCATGAGCCGCCGCGGCGTGCTCAAGGGTGGCCTCGCCGCCACTACTTCCGCCCTCTTCGGCAGCCTGGGTCTGAGCGCGTGTGGCGGCAGCAGCAGCACCTCGGGGGAGAGCGCCCTCAGCCTCGGCTTTGACGCCGTCGCCAAGAACAAGAACGATCTCGTCACCGTGCCCGCCGGCTACGAGGTCGGCATCCTCCACGCGCTGGGCGACCCGCTCACCGCCGCCGACGCCGATTGGGCCAACAACGGCTCCGAGACCGCCGACTCCTACAATCGCCGCATCGGCGACGGCCACGACGGCATGCACTACTTCGGCCTGTCGGATTCCGGCACCTACCAGTCCAGCCGTTCCGACCGCGGCCTGCTGTGCGTCAACCACGAATACGTGGTCGGCCCCTTCGTCCTCCACCCCAACGGCCGCACCGCCGGCACCAACCGCACGCCGTCAGAAGTGGACAAGGAGATCAACGCCCACGGCGTAAGCATCTGCGAGATCAAGCGCGGCAGCAGCGGCAACGGCATGAGCATGGTCAAGGGCTCCACCTACAACCGCCGGGTCACCTCGGCCACGCCGATGAATTTTGGCGGTGCCGCCCGTGGCGCCGCCCTGCTCAAGACCAAATACTCCGCCGACGGCACGGCCACCCGCGGCACCAACAACAACTGCGCCAACGGCTACACCCCCTGGGGCACCTACCTGACCTGCGAAGAGAACTTCACCAACGTCATCAGTCGCGCCGCTGGCGACAACGCCAACCGCAGCGCCAAGGAGATCACCGGCCTCAACCGCTACGGGATGACCCAGGGGCGCAAGAGCCCCTACTACTGGGAAACCGCCGGCAGCGACGACCTGTACGCTCGCTGGAGCGCGTCGGTCACCGGCGCCAGCGCGGCGGACGACTACCGCAACGTCTTCAACACCTTCGGCTGGGTGGTCGAGATCGACCCCTTCGCGCCGTCGTCCACCCCGGTCAAGCACACTGCCCTCGGACGCTTCGCCCACGAAGGCTGCTGGCCGTGCAACGCCGTTGCCGGCAAGCCCGTCGTCTTCTACATGGGCGACGACTCCCGTAACGAGTACATCTACAAGTTCGTCTCCAAGGCCTTGTGGAACACCGCCGACATCGGCGGCGGCCTCGCGGCCGGCGCCAAGTACATGGACGAAGGCACGCTCTACGTCGCCCGTTTCAATGCCGACGGCAGCGGCAACTGGATCGAACTCACCCACGGCAAGAACGGCCTGGACGCCAGCAACGCCACCTACGCCTTCGCCGATCAGGCCGACGTACTGATCCATGCCCGTCTGGCCGGCGACGCGGTCGGCGCCACCAAGATGGACCGTCCCGAGTGGGGCGCGGTCAACCCGATCAACGGCGAGGTCTACATGACCCTCACCAACAACAGCAACCGCGTCGCCCCCACCGCCACCCCCACCGGCAGCCAGCTCAAGCCCGACACCGCCAACCCCCGCTACTACGAGGATCTCAAGAACGGCACCACCTCGCAGAAGGGCAACCCCAACGGCCACATCATTCGCTGGCGCGAAGCGGGCAACGACCCCGCCGCCACCACCTTCGCCTGGGACATCTACCTCTTCGCCGCCGAAGCCGGCGCCGCATCCGATGTGAACCTCTCCGGCCTCACCGCCATCAACGACTTCTCCAGCCCGGACGGCCTGTGGTTCGACCGCAACGGCATGCTGTGGATCCAGACCGACGACGGCGCCTACACCGACGTCACCAACTGCATGATGCTCGCCGCGATTCCCGGCCAGGTCGGCGACGGCACCGCCGCCGTTGCGGCCGGCGGCACCGCCACCATCAAGGGCGCCAACGCCACCAGCGCCACCCTCCGTCGCTTCCTGGTCGGCCCGCGGGAGTGCGAGATCACCGGCGTGGCGATGACCCCCGACCACAAGACGATGTTCATCAACGTCCAGCACCCGGGCGAAGACGGCAGCCTCACCACCCCGACCAGCGCCTGGCCCGCCAGTCAGACCGACAGCACCTCCACCCGCCGCCCCCGCTCGGCGACCGTCGTCATCACCCGCACCAACGGCGGTGAAATCGGCCTCTGATCGCAGCGCCGCAGTGCGGCGTCCCCGACTCTGTTCGTAGTCCCCTTCGCCCCCTGTCTTCCGACAGGGGGCTTTTTTTGGCTGTCGCGCATGCCTCCGCGCAGGGACACGCGAGGGCCTCGGTTCAGTTCATCGGCGCAAAAAAACGGTGCCGGCCAACCCTCTTCGAGAGTCAACCGGCACCGCTCTTCACGTCATCGCCGTCGGGCCCATGGGAGGCCCGGCCGCTCAGCGCTCCTTGGCACCCTCCAGCGCGGCGGCGTTCACCTTCACGTCATAGCGCTTGCGCAGCATCGCGATATAAGCCCCAAAATCCTGCTCAGCCATCACCCGCGCGTACTGCTGCTTGATCGCGGCGAGCCGCGGATCGTCCTGGCTCGGCGCCGCCGGACGGCTCACCTTCTCCACACGGAACAGCGCGTAACCGGCGTTGGGAACCTTCACCCCGACGTAGCTCGGCAACTTGTCAGTCGGCGCACGGTACACCGCGCGCATGATCTCGGCCGGCACGCCCTGCATCGAACGCTGCAGCGTGTGGGCAGCGCTCCACGGCAGCTCGACCGCCTCGCCCTTCGTCAGCTGCGCCAGCTTGGCCTCCCCATCCTTCTCGGCCAGCTTGACCGCCTCGTCGATGGTCAGCCCCTTCTCGATCGCAGCCTTCACTTCGTCAAGCGCCCGCAGCGAGGCCGGCTTGAACTCCGCCACCCGGGCAGCGACCAACATGCCGTTCCCCACATCCACCGCGTTGGTGTTGCGCTTGTTCTTCACAGCGTCGTCCGAGAACAGCTCACCCAGCAGCTTGTCGTTGTCGAACGGCGCCTGCGCCTTGCCGTTCCGCGCCAGCCAGTCGGTCGTCTTCACCGCGAGCTTGAACTTGTCGGCTGCCGGTTGAAGGCTATCCGACTGCTCGTACACCGTGTTGCTGAAGGTCTCGACCAGCTCGGCAAACTTCTTCGCCGCCTCGGTCCGCTTCAGCTCCGCGACGATCTCGCCCTTCGCCTCATCGAACGAGCGCAGCTTCTCGGCCTTCACGCCGGTCAGCTTGACGATGTGGAATCCGAAATCCGACTGCACCACGCCCGACAGCTCACCCTCTTTCGCAAGCCCGAACACCGCATCCTCGAAAGGCTTCACCATCGCACCGCGGGCAAAGAAACCGAGATCCCCGCCCTTCTCCGCCGAACCCGGATCCTGGGAGTTCTCCCGCGCGATCTTCTCGAAATCGGCCGGGTTGGCCTTGAGCTGCTTCAGCAGCCCTTCCGCCTTCTCACGGGCAGCCTTCAGCACCTCGGCGCCCGCGGCCTTGTCCGCCTGGATCAGGATGTGGCTCGCCCGGCGCTCGCCACCCTGGCGAAAACGCTCGGGATGGGCTTCGTACTCCTTGCGCGCATCGGCATCGGCGATCGCCAGCTGATCGGCCATCGCGTCGCGACTGAGCACGACGTACTCGGCACGCACCTGGGCCGGCACCTCGAACTGCTTGCGGTTCGCGTCGTAATACTTCTGGGCTGCGTCATCCGCCAGCTTGACGGCCGCCGCGTACTGCGGGGCAGCAAGGCGTACCTCACTCACCGTCCGCTCTTCAAGCTGCACCGCGTACACCTGCTCGGCAGACGCCCGCGGCACCATCACGCCCTCGGCCACCGCGCCCAGCACCTGCTGCAGTGCCAGATCATGGCGCAGGCGCGACTCGAAGACAGGCTGGGTCATCCCCTGGGCCTTGAGCATCGCCTCGTAGCGCGGCAGCGAAAAATGTCCGTTCTCCTGGAAAGCCGGCACGCCAGCGATAGTGCTCCGCACCCGCTCGTCCGGCGTACGCAGCCGCATCTTTGCTACTTCAAGCGCAAGCAGGCGCTGGTTCACCAGATTCTCGAGAACGGCGCGCCGGGCTTCCGGCGTCTCCATCATCGCGGGATCGAAATTGGCACCCAGTGCGCCGCGCATCCGGTCCTGTTGTTCGCGCTGCGCCTGCTGGAACTCAGCCGGCGTGATCGGCACGCCGCCTACCGAAGCCAGTTCGCCCCCACTCCCTGCGTTCTTCACGTAAGAATCGACGCCCCAGAAAGCAAAGGGCAAGGTGATCAAGAGAAGGAACACCTGAACGATCTTCTTGTTGTTACGCACGGCGTCAAACATGCTGAGTCCTCAGAGGCTGCTGACAATGAAGTCGGAAGTTACGCTGGCGAAGTGCCATGAAATCGAAACGAAAAAAGCCACACACGTGGCTTTTTTGTTTGTCACGCCTGGCGGCAGTGGCAAAAATCTGGCGGAGTGGACGGGACTCGAACCCGCGACCCCCGGCGTGACAGGCCGGTATTCTAACCAACTGAACTACCACTCCAGAACTAGGCTGCTCATCCGGATCGGATGGTGGGTGCTGACGGGGTCGAACCGCCGACATTCGCCTTGTAAGGGCGACGCTCTACCAACTGAGCTAAGCACCCGCACAGTCGCTGCCAGAGCAGCGAAAGCAACAGCCCATCAGTTTAGCGCATCCTTCAACGCTTTTCCAGGCCTAAATTTCGGGATCTTGGCGGACTTGATCTTGATGCTTGCCCCGGTGCGCGGGTTCCGTCCAGTCCGGGCCGCGCGCTTGCCCACATGGAAGGTGCCGAAACCGACGAGGGTCACACTTCCCCCTTTCTTCAGCGTCTGTTTGACTGCGGCAATCGCCGCATCCAGCGCCCTGCCCGCCGTGGCTTTCGGAATATCGGCGCTCTCAGCAATCTGATCAATCAATTCGGATTTGTTCACACTAGCCCCCTCGTTATACAATTTAACAAACAGGAAACTCCGACATTGAATGCTGGCGCGATATTCGGCTCTCGCACGAGCGCCCAAGTTGTGGCAGTTATATAACGCGCGAAAAAACGCGATGTCAAGGGACAAACGTACGGCGCTGCGATTGTTGCAACAGGCCTGACAGCACCGAAACTGGGGGTGCGCACGGCCATCGCTTTTCACCCCCCAAAAAACAAAAAGGACCGCAACGCGATCCTTTTTGTTTTATCCGCCCGCCCTAACTTACGGCTGCGGACTCACGCGAACTCAGGCAGCGACAGCTGCGCCCATCGCCTTGATGGCGGCAGACAGACGGCTCTTGTGACGAGCGGCCTTGTTCTTGTGGATGATCTTCTTGTCAGCGATGCTGTCGATCGTGCGCTGGGAGGCAACGAAAACTTGCTGAGCAACTTGCTTGTCACCACCGACGACCGCCTTGCGGACAGCCTTGATGGCAGTGCGCAGACGCGAACGCAGGCTCATGTTGAGGGCGCGGGCCTTGACAGCTTGACGGGCGCGCTTACGGGCTTGTGCCGAATTGGCCATCTTTTAGTAATCCTGAAAGAAATGCAGTAAAGCCATGGATTGTATGGGAAAGCCCAACGGCTTGACAAGCACTTTGCTTGCTATTTCTACAACTTTCTTGAAACAACAAGGCCCCGCCTTTCGACGGGGCCTTGGGGGCTACTCTTCCGAAGCGTTTAGACGCGTTCGAAGATGGTGGCGATACCCTGACCGCCGCCGATGCACATGGTGACCAGCGCGTAACGGCCGCCGGTGCGCTGCAGCTCGTAGAGTGCCTTGGTGGCGATGAAGGCGCCGGAACAGCCCACCGGATGGCCCAGGGCGATCGCGCCGCCGTTCGGGTTGGTCTTGGCCGGATCGAGGCCGAGCACCTTGGTCACGGCCAGCGCCTGGGCGGCAAAGGCTTCGTTGGACTCGATGACGTCCATCTGGTCAAGAGTCAGACCAGCCTTCTTGAGCGCCAGACGGGTCGCCGGGATCGGGCCTTCGCCCATGATGTCGTTCGGCACACCGGCAACGGCGTAGGAAACGAGGCGAGCCATCGGCTTGTAGCCTGCGTTGGCGGCAGCGGCAGCGTCGGCCAGCACGAAGAAAGCGGCGCCGTCGTTGATGCCGGAGGCGTTACCGGCGGTGACGGTGCCATCCTTCTTGAAGGCGGGCTTCATCTTGGCCAGCGACTCCATGGTGGTGCCGCGCTTCAGGTGCTCGTCGGTGTCGAACACCACTTCGCCCTTGCGGGTCTGCTTGACGATGGGGACGATCTGGGACTTGAAGCGGCCTTCGTCGATGGCTGCCGCCGCACGGCGCTGGGATTCGACGGCAAAGGCGTCCTGCTCTTCGCGGGAGATGTTGTGCTTGGTCGCCAGGTTTTCAGCGGTGATGCCCATGTGGCCGACGCCGAACGGGTCGGTCAGCACGGCAACCATGGAGTCGATGGCCTTGGTGTCACCCATGCGGGCGCCGGAGCGCAGCGCGGGCAGCATGTAGGCGGCCTTGGACATGACCTCGACGCCGCCGCCGATACCGAAATCGGCATCGCCCAGCAGGATGTTCTGAGCGGTGGTCACGATCCCCTGGAGGCCGGAAGCGCACAGACGGCTGACCTGCATGGCGACGGAATCCATCGACAGCCCGGCCTGGATGGAGGCAACCCGGGAAGCGTAGGCGTAACGGGAATCGGTGGGCATGGTGGTGCCCACGGTGACGTAGTTGATCTGCTGGGGATCGACGGCGGAGCGGGCAACCGCTTCCTTCATCACGATACCGGCGAGTTCGCTGGTATCGAAGTCAGCGAGCGAGCCACCGAAGGCGCCGATGGCAGAACGGACTGCGCTGAGAACCACAACTTCACGATTAGCCATATTTATTCCTCCTCTCAATTACTACGGGAAATTACCAACCCATCCTTGCCACGCTGAGCAGTGCCAGAACAAGAAACACCAGCACAAGCGTTCTCCAGACCAAGCCGATAGTGCTTTGCATGAAATCGGCGTCCGCATCGTCGCCGATTCCCATTTCAGGACGTTCAACCACTTCGCCGGATTCGTAGATCGGCATGCCGAGGCGGACACCAAGGGCGCCTCCCCCGCTGGAAATCAGTATACCGGAAGCCTTGTCCTTCCATTGGCTGGCCTGCGAGCGCCAGCAGTGGACCCCATCTTCGAAGTCGCCGACGATGGAGAACGCGGCCGCCGTGAGGCGCACCGGCAGCCAGTCGAGGATGGCGCAGGCCTTGCTGGAGAACTCACCGAACTCGCCGAAGTTGGGCTCGCCCTTGCGCTGCCCCCACTCCTGCTCGAAGAAGCGCGCCAGCCGATAAAGCAGGGCTCCGCTCGGGCCGGGCAGCAGGATGAACCAGAAGATGACCCCGAAGACATTGCGGTGGGAGGCAATCAAAGCCTCTTCGATGGCGAGCCGGGCGACCTCGCTGGAGCTGGACTGCTCATGGGAGCGCCCTCGCCATTCGCCGATGAGCTGGCGGGCGCGGGGCAGCTCGCCCATCTGGAGCGCCAGCTGGATGTCGGTGAAGTAGTGGCTGACGTGGCGGAAGCCCATCGTCAGATAGAGCACCAGCACGTTGAAGGCCAGCGCGAGGATAAAATGGATGTTCCAGAGGAGGAAGTACAGCAGGGCCGACGCAAAGCACGCGGTGAGGATCGCAACCCACCAGGCGACTGCGCCGTGGCGGGCATCGCCGTCGTTGAAACGGTCTTCAAGGAAGCGCGCAAAGGCCTTGAGGGGCGCCTGGACGAAACGCTCGACGGCGAGCGGACGAAGTTGCTCGATGAGCAGGGCGACGATCAGCGAAAACAGGGTCATGCGGCTGGGGGCTTTTTGGAAGCCCTCGAAGTTCAGGCCTATTGGGGGTTGCTCAAGATACCACCAAACGCATCCAACACAAATGCCGTTCGCTCAACGATGGCAGAATCGATAAAGGCTGACAATCATCCCGGCCGTTGCGCCCCAGATGAAGTAATCGCCATAGGGCATCGCGTAGTACTCCCGCAGGCGACCCCGCACCTCGACCCGGTGCAGCTGATGATTGGCCTCGTCGAGCAGGAAGGACAAGGGCACCTCGAAGACTTCGGCCACCTCGAAGGGGTCCGGCGTGAGATCGAAGGGGGGCGTGACGAGCCCGACCACCGGCGTCACGTCGAAGCCGGTGCCGGTTCGGTACTGGGGCAGGCAGCCCAGCAGTTCGACGTGGCCCCGGGCCAGGCTGATCTCCTCTTCGGTCTCGCGCAGCGCCGTCTCGACGGGCGAGGCGTCCTCTTCCTCGACGCGCCCGCCGGGAAAGCTCACCTGCCCCGGATGATGGTGGAGGTGGTCGGTCCGCCGGGTGAGGAGCAGCGTGGGCTCCGGCTGGCGCAGGACGATGGGCACCAGCACGGCCGCCGGCCGAAGCGGGCCGGGTGGAATGCCCTCCTCCACGGGCGGTTCGAAGCCGGCACCGTCGGCAAAGCGTCCCCGCAGCCAGTCGGCGGAGAAAGGTGGCAGGCAGGATTCCTGACGGCGCATGAGTTCAACCCATCAATAACGTTGGCGCAGCTGCAGGGTCGGGCCGTCCCGCCGCATCTCCATGCGGTTGAGAAAGCTCATCCCCAGCAGCACGAACGGCAGCTCGCCGGCATTGACCACCGCATCCACGTTGCGCAGCGTGACGTCGCCCACCCGCACGGTCGTCAGCACGACCCGCCAGGCCCGCGCGGTTCCGTTGGCGGTCTGCATGGTCACCGGCTCGCCCTTCGTGTAATCGATCCCGGCCTTGAGCGCGTCGCTGCGACCGATGGAAACCAGGGTTGCGCCGGTGTCCACGATGTAGCGCACCTGGGCGCCGTTGATCGCACCGGTGGCGTAGAACTGGCCGTGGCCGTCGGCCTGGAGGATCACGCTCGGCGACTTGCCCCCCGCCCCGGCCGCGCTGACATGAACCGCTTGCTGACCGACGAACAGGCGGTGCCGGCCACCGTCGAACTCCAGCGTCGCGCTGTCGCCATCCACGCCGACAACCCGCACTCCGTCTGGCGAGCTAGCCCCCACGGCAAAAGCCCGGGGTGCGCCGCCATTGACGACGATCAGCGCCTTGCCGGGAAAGACACCGGCGAGGGCGACATCGGTGGCTGTGGCAGGCGCGCTCGCGAGCGCCCCCAGCACCGCGACGAACCCGGACTTCATCTTGAAAAACGATTTACTCACCGGAACTCCATCTGAAAATCAGATTGATCGGCTGAAAGCGGCTTCACCGTCTCTTATCGGCAGCCGGCGCAAAAAAAGAAACCAGCCCGGAGGCTGGTTTCAATTATGCCGCGGGAACATGTCACGCGTAGGTGTCGATTCGCCCGCCAACGGTTGCGGTGGGATCCGGCGCCGGTGCCGGCGGAGGCAGCGCGGCGAGCAACTGGGCCGCATTGGCCTGCTGCTGATCGAGCTGCTTGCGCAGCATCACGAGGGAAACCGCATCCTGCGGCTGCACCTGCGACGTGACGGCGACCGAAGCGATGTTCATGACTGCCAGTCAATCCCGGAAGTTGCCATATTGCAAAGGATAGTCGGCGATTTCCTTGCGGACCAGGGCGATACACTCTTGCAGGAGATCGCGCTTGGCACCGCTCACCCGCACCGCTTCGCCCTGGATGCTGGCCTGCACCTTGAGCTTGCTGTCCTTGATGAGCTTGACGATCTTCTTGGACTGCTCCTGCTCGATGCCGACCCGGACCGTGAGTTCCTGCTTGACCTTGTTGCCGCCCACCTTCTGCACGTCGCCGTGCTTGAGGCAGCGCACGTCGATCTTCTTGGCGGTCATCTCGGGCAGCAGGATGGCCAGCATCTGCTCGAGCTGGAAATCGTTGTCGCCGTGCAGGGTGAGCAGCTTTTCGGTCTGCTCGACCCGCGCGTCGCTGCCCTTGAAATCGTAGCGGCCGGTGATCTTGCGGTTGGCGCCCTCGACGGCGTTACGCAGGGCAACCATGTCGACTTCGGAGGTGATGTCGAAGGACGGCATGATCGACCCCCGCTCAGCCGAAGTAGCAGACGTAGTGGTAGGGCTCGCCGGTGACTTCGATGTCGAAGCTGGAGTCGCCCGGCACGTTGAAGCGCTCGCCAGCGGCGGAGGTCTTCCACTCGGTCTCGCCCTTCAGGCGGTAGCGGCAGGCGCCGGCCACGGTTTCCATGACTTCCGGCGCGCCGGTGTTGAAGGTGAGGCTGGCCGGCAGGATCACGCCGACGGTCTTCTTGCTGCCGTCGGCGAACAGGACGGTGTGGCTGACGCACTTGCCGTCGAAATACACGTTGGCTTGCTTGACGACGGACACGCCGTCGAATTGTGCAGACTGGGTCATTTGGTCACTTCGGTAGATGAGGTTATTCGATGCCGAGCAGCCGCTGGATGATGCCCTTGGCCATGAAGCCGATGAAGCCGACACCCAGGCCGACGAACATCCAGATCGCGCCGTACTTCCCTGCCTTGGACTCCCAGGCGAGGTGGCCGATGATGAAGATCATGTAGGCGATCAGGCCACCGACGCAGACCTTGAGGGAGATGTCCTCGAACTCTGCGACGGTCAGCCCGAACATGAAGACGGCGTTGGGATCCATGGCCAGGTCGTCAGCCGCGCTTGTTCTTCGCGTTGGCCGCGATGCGCATGCGCAGCGCGTTGAGGCGGATGAAGCCGTGGGCGTCCTTCTGGTTGTAGGCGCCCTGATCGTCCTCGAAGGTGGCGATGGTGGGGTCGAACAGGGAGTCGGTCTTGGAGTCGCGGGAGACGACGATCACATTGCCCTTGTAGAGCTTGACGCGCACCCAGCCGTTGACGGTCTGCTGGGTCTGGTCGATGAGGGCCTGCAGGGCCAGACGCTCGGGCGACCACCAGTAGCCGGTGTAGATCATGCTGGCGTAGCGCGGCATGAGGTCGTCCTTGAGGTGGGCGACTTCGCGGTCGAGGGTGATCGATTCGATGGCGCGGTGGGCACGCAGCAGGATGGTGCCGCCCGGGGTCTCGTAGCAGCCGCGGGACTTCATGCCCACGTAGCGGTTCTCGACCAGATCGAGGCGGCCGATGCCGTGCTTGCCGCCCAGCTCGTTGAGCTTGGCGAGCAGCTCGTGGGCCTTCATGCGGGTGCCGTTGATGGCGACCAGATCGCCCTTCTCGAACTCGAGATCGACGTATTCGGCGGCGTCCGGCGCGGCCTCGGGGGAGACCGTCCAGCGCCACATGGATTCCTCGGCCTCGGCAGCCGGATCTTCCAGGTGGCGGCCTTCGAAGGAGATGTGCAGCAGGTTGGCGTCCATCGAGTAGGGCGAGCCGCCCTGCTTGTGCTTCATCTCGATGGGAATGCCGTTCTTCTCGGCGTAGGCCAGCAGCTTCTCGCGGGACAGCAGATCCCACTCGCGCCACGGGGCGATGACCTTCACGTTGGGCATCAGCGCGTAGTAGCCAAGCTCGAAGCGGACCTGATCGTTGCCCTTGCCGGTGGCGCCGTGGGAGACGGCGTCGGCGCCGGTGAGGCGGGCGATCTCGATCTGGCGCTTGGCGATCAGCGGGCGGGCGATGGAAGTGCCAAGCAGGTACTCGCCTTCATAGACGGTGTTGCAGCGGAACATCGGGAAGACGAAGTCGCGGACGAACTCTTCGCGCAGGTCGTCGATGAAGATGTTCTCGGGCTTGATGCCGAACTGCAACGCCTTGGCGCGGGCCGGTTCGAGTTCTTCGCCCTGACCGAGGTCGGCGGTGAAGGTCACCACCTCGCATTGATAGGTGTCCTGCAGCCACTTCAGGATCACCGAGGTGTCCAGCCCGCCCGAGTAGGCAAGCACCACTTTATTAACGTCGCTCATGTCCTGCTTTCTGCTAATGAGTGAATGAGTCTTGATATCAAATCCGGTCGCGCCGCTCAGGCGCAATCCCCTTCGATCTTGCCGATCATGAGAAATTCCATCAGCGCCTTCTGCACGTGCAGGCGGTTCTCGGCCTCGTCCCACACCACCGACTGAGGGCCGTCGATGACCTCTGCCGTGACCTCCTCGCCCCGGTGGGCCGGCAGGCAGTGCATGAACACGGCGCCGGGCGCCGCCACCTGCATCATCTCGGAGTCGACCCGCCAGTCGGCGAAGTCGCGCATCCGCTCCTCGTTCTCGGCCTCGAAGCCCATGCTGGTCCACACGTCGGTGGTGACCAGATCGGCGCCGCGGCAGGCTTCCATCGGATCGGCGAACTGGGTGAAGTGGGAGGTGTCCTTGAGCCCCAGCGGCGCCGGGTCAACCTCGTAGCCCGGCGGCGTGGAGACGCGGACCTGGAAGTCGAGGACTTCGGCCGCCTGGAGCCACGTGTTGCAGACGTTGTTGGAGTCGCCCACCCAGGCCACCGTCTTGCCCTGGATCGAGCCGCGGTGCTCGATGAAGGTGAAGATGTCCGCCAGGATCTGGCAGGGGTGGAACTCGTTGGTGAGGCCGTTGATGACCGGCACGCGGGAATACTCGGCGAAGCGCTCGATGATCGACTGCTCGAAGGTGCGGATCATCACGATGTCGCTCATCCGGGAGATCACCTGGGCGGCGTCCTCGACGGGTTCGCCGCGGCCGAGCTGGGAATCGCGGGTGTTGAGGTAGATCGCCGAACCGCCAAGCTGCTGCATGCCGGCCTCGAAGGAGAGGCGGGTGCGGGTGCTGGCCTTCTCGAAGATCATCACCAGCGTCCGGTCGAACAGCGGGTGATGGGGTTCGTAGCGCTTGAACTTTTCCTTGATCCAGCGGGTGCGGGCAAAAAGGTAGTCGTACTCGGCGCGAGTGAAGTCTTTGAACTGTAGGTAGTGTCTCGGTGCGTTCATGGCACTCGTTCTTGATTATGGTGCCGCCAGGCATGTGGGTGCGACTGCATGCTGCTGTCAGGCGCCCCGGCAGGAAAGCCCGCCCGGCAAAAAGGCGAAACGGCAGCTCACGCCGCCGTTTGGTATCCAGTAACAACGTATCATCCTAATTCAAAACCATCTTTTTGTATAGGCCAGACCCGCCTGGACGCGCTTGAGGCGACCGCAACCTGCCACCCGGCGGCCCATCCGGCGGGCCGGAACCGCCCTTTCCCCGCCCGCCGTCGAAGAAATTCACAGAAACCGCGGCGGGGTCGTGCCAACATCATGTCGATTTGCTACCCTTCGCGGGCCTTGAGGCAGTGGAGGCGATGCGCGGCGGCCGAAGGCCCTGCGCCCTCCTCCGGCGCCGTTCCGGCGGCCTCGAAGATGTCACATCTTTTTGCACCGGACGACGATTTTGTCCGCGCCAGTGAAATCCGGTACAGATAACCTTGCCGACTTCCATCAACATGCCGGTTGCCTTCCCGTTTCCGGCGACCCGACCTTACTCCGAGAGCGCAGCACATCCATGATCCGCGGCTTTATCGATTTCGACACCCTCGACCGCAACCAGAATTTCGACCGGCTCGACCTCCGGGACATCGCCTTGCCGGGCCTCCAACTGCAGTCCGACGGCAAGGACGTGACGGCTTTTGCGAACGGTCCGAAGCTGCTGCTGCTCCAGGGCCGGCCGCGATTCCGGGACGCCGCCCTCGGCAAGCGCGTCGGCACGGATGGCTGGCCGGCCGCGATCGCCCAGTTGTGCGATGCGCCCGACACCTTCATCGCCGGCCTCGAAGGGCGGTTCGCGCTGCTCTGGATCGATCTGGCCAAAGGTCGCCTGGGCATGGCGTCCGACCGCTTCAACACCTTCGGCTTCTGCTACGCCAGCGAAGGCCGTCGCCTGAGCTTTGCCGACAAGGCCAACGAGGTGCCCGCCCTGCGCCGTGAGGTCGACACCCAGGGCGTCTTCGACTACCTCTACTTTCACGCCATCCCGGCGCCCGGCACCGTCTTCAAGGGCATCTTCCGCCTGGAGCCGGGCTCCCGCCTCAATGCCGACAAGGAGCGCACCCAGCTCGTCGCCTGGTGGCAGCCCCGCTTCGACGAGCCAGCCAGCGCCGACTTCGCCAGCAGCGCCAGCACCTTCAAGTCGCTCATCAAGTCGGCGGTCGAGCGCGAACTCGACGGCGCCTCGGTGGGCGCCTTCCTCTCCGGCGGCACCGACAGCTCCACCGTCGTCGGCATGCTCGCCAAGAGCGGCAACCCGGTCACCGCCTACTCCATCGGCTTCGAGGCCGAAGGCTACGACGAGATGGAGTTCGCCAAGATCGCCGCCAAGCATTTCGGCGTGAAGCACGTCCCGTACTACATCACCTCCGACGACCTGGTGGCCAACATCCCCAGCGTCGCCACCTCCTACGACCAGCCTTTCGGCAACTCGTCGGTGCTGCCCGCCTACCTGTGCGCCAAGCTCGCCCACGACGACGGCCACCGCAAGATGTTCGCCGGCGACGGCGGCGACGAGCTGTTCGGCGGCAACACCCGCTACGCCAAGCAGCGCGTCTTCGGCTACTACGAGAACGTGCCTGGCCTGCTCAAGAGCGCCCTGCTCGAACCGGTCATCATGCAGACGCCGCTGGGCAAGCTGCCGCTGATGCGCAAGGCCGCCAGCTACATCGAGCAGGCCACCACCCCGCTGCCCGAGCGCACCGCCCAGTACAACCTGATCTACCGCCTGGGCATGGACAAGGTGTTCCCGCGGGATTTCCTCGCGGGTGTCGACACCGACGCACCGGTCAAGCTGCAGCGCCGCGTCTGGCAGAACACCACCGCCCACGCGCTGGTGAACAAGATGCTCAACTTCGACTGGCGCTTCACCCTGGCCGACAACGACCTGCCCAAGGTGATCGGCAGCACCCGGCTCGCCGGCATGGACGTGATCTTCCCGCTCCTCGACGACGCGCTGCTCGATTTCTCGCTCCAGCTACCGCCCGAGTACAAGCTCAAGGGGCTGCAACTGCGCTGGTTCTTCAAGGAAGCCCTGAAGGATTTCCTCCCGCCCGAGATCATCACCAAGAAGAAGCAGGGCTTCGGCCTGCCCTACGGCCACTGGGTGCTCAAGCACAAGGGCCTCGACAAGCTCGCGCGGGAATCGCTCGATGTGCTGGTCGAGCGCAACATCCTGCGCAAGGATTTCGTGAGCGAACTGTTCTCCACCCACCTGCCGGCCTTTCCGGGCTACTACGGCGAGATGGTGTGGATCTCGATGATGCTCGGCCAATGGCTCGACAAGCACGCCCCCACCGGACGCTGAACGTGAAAACGGCCGCAGCCTGAGCCGCGGCCGCGATCAAACCGGGGGCGCCTGCATCGGGAAACCGACGCCGGCGCCCCCGGGCTGCTTCAGGCCTTCTGCTTCCTCAGCTGGGCCAGCTCGGCGAGCGCCTCGGCCAGGTTCGCCTCCGCCCGCTGGGCACGTGCGGTTTCGGCCAGCCGCACTTCCTCGACGGCACGCGCCCGGGCCTCTGCCGCCGCCACCGCCGACTCCTTGCCGTGGGCCGCGTCGCTGGCGGTCTTGAGCTGCGCCTGCAGGCGCTCGATGCGCCCCTCGGCGGCGGCCAGCGAAGTCTCGATCTGCCGGGTCTTCGACACCGCCTCCCGCAGCGCCGCGCGCGCCTCTTCGGTCTGCTCCCGCTGTTTGGCCTCGCGCTCCTCCCGGTTGGCGAGCTGCTGACGCATCGCCATCAGCTCGAGCACCTTCTCCTGACGCGCCGTCTCGATCTGCTTGAGGAGCAACTCCCGTTCCTGAGCGCCCCGCTCCTGCTCGTCCTTCAGGGACGCGCTGTAGCGATCCCGATCCGCCTGGAGCAGGCGCACCATGCGCTCGGACTCCGCGGTGAACTTCTGCTCCCGCGCCTCGGCCGCCTCTTCCAGCACGCGCACGCGGTTCTCCAACCCCTCCCGCTGCCGCAGGAACTCCAGCGCCTGCGCCCGCAGATCCCCGATCGTGCTGTCGCGGCTCGCCACCTCCTGCTCCAGCACCGCGATCTGACGGGCCGCGGTGGCGCCCTGGGCCTCGAGCTGGCGGATGCGGTCGTCCGCCTCCTGGAATCGCTGACGCAAGGCCTCCCGCTCCTGCTCCAGCTCCTGACGCTGGCTGGCGAGAAGCTGGTCGGCCTGCTGGAGCGACAGCGACCACATCTTGCTCATGAACGAATCCGTCGCCGAGATCAGCTCGTCGGGCATGCCCGGAATGCTGCGCTGGCGGAAGAACGCCGCGCCCGTCTCACGCCGCCACTGGTCGATGTAACGCTGGACGATCTCGCTGGAGCCCTTGTTGCCCAGCTCCGCATAAACCAGGTTGAAGGACGGATTCTCCCCCTGGGAGAGCAACTGGAAGCAGATCTGTTCAACCGCTTCGAACGTGACGCTACTGCTGCGAGCCATGATTCCCTCCCCTGCCCTGAAAGTGCAAACTCCTGTGACAAGGAAACATTACCATACGTATACGTCCGGAAAACGTAATTTTCATGACGACTCGCCAAGCGCGCCACAGTCGACCGGAAACACCTCAAAGATTTACGTCACCCGACCGCCCTACTCCCCGCCCGACCACGGCAGCCGCTGTTTCTGCGCCTCGTCGTGCCAGCGCTCCTCCTCCTCATGGATGTAGCGCTGGGTGGTGCGGGCATCGGTGTGGCGGGCATCCTTCTGCACATAGCGCTCGTCGATGCCGCTATCGAGCTTGGCGGTGATCCCGGTGTGGCGCCCCCAGTGGGCCGAGGCGGCGCGGAGCTTCTCCTTCTTGTGCTCCGCATCCGGCGGCAGCAGATCGGCCGCGGCGCTGAAGATCTTCTTGAGGATCTGGTTGAGGCGGCGCGCCGTGATCGGGCTGCCATCCTTGACCGAAACCAGGATCGGCGTGGCGTCGTCGCGTCGCGGCACGGCGCTGAGGCCCAGGTACTTCCGGTAGCGGATCAACGCCTGCAGCATGTCGTCGGCCACCGGCACCTTGGCCTTCTTGCCGCCCTTCCCCACCACGTGCCACCACCACAAGCCCCGCTCCTCGCGGAAGCTGTTCATGCGGTGGCTCTCCAGCTCACCCGCCCGGGGCGCCAGCATGTACAACACCGCCGCGATGAAACGCGCCCGCTCGTACTCGTCCCGGCCACGCTCCGAATCCCGCGGCATGGCCTCGATGGCAGCGGTCACAGCGCCCCACATCTGGGCGTCGAGGAAGCGCTCGATCTTCTCCACTTCGTCGGTGGTCGCCACCGCCCGCAGCGGCCCTGCCGCCTCCGCCGACATCTTGCGACGCCGCTGGCGGATGAGCCCGAGCGGGTTGCCCGCCAAATAACCGGCATCCACCAGATACCGCATCAGCGAGTTGATGGCCGCAATCGCGGTAAGCACCGCGCTCTCCGACAGCGGCCCCACGAAGGGGCGCCACTTCTCGGTGCGCCTGTCCGCCTTCGGGCCACACCACAGCGCCGCCGGCTGAGGGTCGGCCAGAAAATTGAGGTAACCCTCGAAATCCTGGCGGTTGAGGCTGGAGATCGGCTTGCCGCAATCGTTGAGCGCCCACAGCAGGAGACGCTCGCACTCCCGCTGGTAGATGCGCAGCGTACCGAGCGAGCGATCGTACTCGGCGAGAAAGCAGCGGATCGCGTCGGCGTCGTTGCCGGCAGCGATCTGCAGGCGGGCCGGGTCGGCACGATTGACGCCAGCGCGTCCGTCCAGCCCGGCGGGAATCTGGATCTCGTCCAGCGGCCGGATCGGAACACGTGGCGGCGCAACGGGCTCGGGCGCCGCCGGGGAAGGTGCGGTCTTCTTTTTCATGAGCCGGAGTTTAGCCCGACTGCGCCCGGCTCAAGGCAGACGCCTGACTGCAAAATACACTTGCAGAGATTTATAAGCTGTATATACTTACAGCCATCGGATGCAAGCCACGCCAACCCACCCGGTGACTCACGGGCAACGCATCTCCACCCCAGCCCCTTTGGGCACCTGCCTTACTGAAAGGAGACTTCGATGGAAACCCTGATCTGCCGGATTCTGATGGTGAGCGGCGTCATCGTTGGCGTACTGCTGGCAAGCGGCCAGGGCGGTCATGCCCTGGTGCCGGCGCTATTGGCAATCGTCGTGGCCGGCCTGCTGCGCCGGGTGGCGCCATCCCTGCCCTGGCGCTTGGGGCACGGCCGCTACTGAGCAAGCGCCCCGCCCACGGCGCGGTTCTTACTTGGCGCGAGCGGCGCGGGCCTTGCGTTCCGCCTGAATCAGCTCGGCAATGTCGGTGTTGCGATACTTGGCTGCCCAGCTATCCGCGGTCTCGTTCTGGTCGTTCTTCAGATCCGGGTTCGCACCGGCCTTGAGCAGGCGGACCACCACGTCCTCGTGGCCATTGCGGGCCGCGAACATCAGCGGCGTAGCCCGGTTCGGCGCCAGGGCGTCGGGGTTGGCCCCCTTGGCAAGCAGTATCTCCACGATTGCCGTGCGGCCCTCAAACGCGGCATACAGCAGCGGATTCCAACCCTCGTGATTGAACTGGGCGCCAGCTTTGAGCAGGATCTCGACGATCTCGGTGTAGCCCCGCAGGCTGGCCAGCATCAGCGCCGAATCGCCAGCTGCGTTGCGGGCATCGATCTTCACACCGCGCTGCTTGACCAGCTCGGCCACCACCTTGGGTTGCTCCTCCCGGGCCGCGACGATCAGCAGGGTGTTGCCGCTGGCGTCGGCCAGATTGGGGTCGGCACCGCGGGAGAGCTCCTGGACGATCTCCTTCGCGTCGCCAAGCTTGGCGGCGTTGAACAGGTCGTCCTGGGTTGCGGCAAGCGCCGGCAGCGACAGCTGCAGACCAAGCGCGAGAGCGGCGACGGCCTTGAAACGGGTTGAACGAAGGGCGTGGCGACGGGGTGCGGAGGCGTTTTTCATGACGGTCTGGCGTGCTTGAAAAGCTGGAAGAAGTTGCGCGTGGTCGCGTCCGCCACCGCCTGGAGCGTCTCTCCACGCGCGCTGGCAACGGCTTCGGCCACGTGCCGGACGTAAGCCGGCTGATTGGTCTTGCCACGAAACGGGACGGGCGCCAGATACGGCGCGTCGGTCTCGACGAGCAGACGATCGGCCGGAACGAAGCGTGCCACATCCCGGATCGATTCGGCAGTCTTGAAGCTGACGATGCCCGAAAATGAAATGTAAAAACCCAGGTCGAGCGCCTGCTCGGCAACGTCGCAGGTTTCGGTGAAACAGTGCATCACGCCGCCCGCCTCGCCCGCCGACTCCTCCCGCAGCAGCCGCAAGGTGTCGGCGGCAGCGTCGCGGGTGTGCACGATCAGCGGCTTTCCGCTGGCCCGGGCCGCCTGGATGTGGGTCCGGAAACGGGCCCGCTGCCACTCGGGGGCGTCCTTGTGCCAGTAATAGTCGAGCCCAGTTTCGCCGATGGCCACCACCTTGGGGTGCGCCGCCAGTGCCAGCAGCCTGGCCACATCGGGTTCCTCACAGTCGGCGTTGTCGGGGTGCACGCCCACCGACGCAAAGAGGTTCGGATGACGCTCGGCCAGACCGATCACCCCGGGTAGGGTTTCAAGCTTCACCGCCACGCACAGGGCGTGGGTGACGCCGTTCTCGGCCATCCGCGCAAGCATCGCGGCCTCGTGCTCGATGAGATCGGGAAAATCCAGGTGGCAGTGGGAATCGACAAGCATGGGCGATGCGTGAAATGACGTGACGTTCGGGATACGGCAGGCGCAGCGCGACGACCGCGATCGGGTCAGAGGGTGTGCGTGGGGCGCGACGAGCCGAGGTGACCCGCCAGGATCTGCTCGATCCGGTTGCGCAGCACCTGCCCGGCATCGTCGCCGGCAAACTGCACGCCGATGCCCTGGGTCTTGTTGCCCTGGGCACCGGCCGGCGTGATCCAGGCAATGGTGCCCGCCACGGGATGTTTGGTGGGGTCGTCCATGATCTGCAACAGCATGAAGATCTCGTCCCCGAGCTTGTACTCGCGGGTGGTCGGCACGAAGATACCGCCGTTCTTGATGAACGGCATGTAGGCCGCGTACAGCGCCGACTTGGAGCTGATGTTGAGCGACAGGACGCTGGGTCTCGGTTGCAGGGGGCGCTTCAGGGAGTCGTTCATCTGCGCAGGGCTGGCGCGGCAGCCTGAAGGCTTCGGGCGTACCGCAAAAGCATGTCCTCAAGAAAAAGCCTGGCGTTCAGCGGGTGCTGGGAAACCCGCCGGGACTGGGTGATTTCATTGTAGCAGCCGAGGGCCGCATCGACGGTCAGCCGACTGGACAGGCCGTGCAGGATGTCATAATGGCCGGGAAAGAAACGCACCGGCCCGCCCAGCCGCAGGCTGACCAGATCGGCCACCCAGCGCTGTAGCCAGCTCACCAGGGTTGGCATGTCGAAGCCGCTGGCGAGGGCGTCCTTGCTCTTGAGCCAGCTCTCCCATTCCCCTGCCAGCCGCAGCGGCGCCTTGCGGGGCAGGCTGGCGATGTCGTCCACAAAACGCTTGCGCGCGGCGGCGGCGCCTCCTTCTGCCATGTCGGCGGCGGCAAGCGGCATACCCCCCGAAAACGCCAGCAGTTCGGCCGCCTCGGGCACCTTCCTGGCCGCAAGCCAGCGGGTGGCCATGTCGGCCGGCGGACGCGGGAAGGCCCACGTCTGGCAGCGGCTGCGGATGGTCGGCAGGAGGCGCTTGGGCGAAGCGGAAACCAGGATGAACAAGGCGTTGGTCGTCGGTTCTTCGAGCAGTTTGAGCAGCGCGTTGGCGGTAAACAGGTTCATCGCCTCCGGCGGATCGACGATCACCACGCGGCGACCGCCCCGGTGACCGCCGGTGGTGAGGACCTGCTGCAGATCGCGGATCTGCTCGATCACGATCTGCCGGCTGGCCGCCTTGCCGCCTTCGGGTTTCTCCGCCGCGGCGTCGCCGCGATCTTCCCGGTCGGCTTCCGGAACGATCCGCAGCAGATCGGGGTGATTGCCGGCCAGACGCCACAGGCAATCCTCGCACACGCCGCAGGCATGCCCATCGACCCCATTCTGGGTGCAAAGTTCCCGGGCCGCCAGCGCCTCGGCGAAAGCCCGCTTTCCGCCGCCGGCCGGGCCTGCGAAGAGGAGCGCGTGGGGCATGCGCTCGGCGCTGTCGAGCACCCGCTGCCAGAGCGCGGCCTGCCATTCGAAGATCACGGGAAGCACGCCTCCACGACGATGGCCTCCACCTGCCGCCGGATCGCCTCCGGTGTCTGGCTGGCATCGACCACCCGCACCCGACGCGGATCGGCGGCCGCGCGCCGCAGATAGGCCGCCCGCACCCGCACGAAGAAATCGGCCTGTTCCCGCTCGAAGCGGTCGGGCGCGACCCCGGTACCGGCCAGCCGGCGCGCCGCCTCCGTCGGGTCGAGATCGAAGATCAGCGTGAGGTCGGGCTGAAGATGGGGATGAACCCACTGCTCCAGCGCCGCGAAGCGGGCTTCGTCCAGCCCCCGGCCGCCAACCTGGTAGGCGTAGGTGGCGTCGGTGAAGCGGTCGGAGACCACCCATTGGCCGGCGGCCAGCGCCGGCTCGATGCGCGCGGCGAGGTGTTCCCGGCGGGCGGCGAACATCAGCATGGCCTCGGTCTCCAGGTGCATCGGCTCGTGGAGGAGCAGCTCGCGGAGCTTCTCGCCCAGCGGCGTGCCGCCCGGCTCGCGGGTCTGGACGACCTCGACGCCGCGGGATTCGATCAGGGCCACCGTGGCGGCGATCTGGCTGCTCTTGCCGGCACCGTCGATGCCTTCAAAGGTGATGAAGCGGGATTTCACTGGCTGCGTTTCCGAATGTAGCGGGCCACCGCCCGGTTGTGTTCGTCGAGCGTACGGGAGAATTCGCTGGAGCCGTCGCCCCGGGCGACAAAATACAGGTAGTCGGTGACGGGCGGATTGAGCGCCGCCCGCAAGGCCGCCGTGCCGGGCATGGCGATGGGCGTCGGCGGCAGGCCCCCGCGGGTGTAGGTGTTGTAAGGCGTATCGGCCAGCAGGTCGCGCTTCTTCAGGTTGCCGTCGAAATCGGCCCCCAGGCCGTAGATCACCGTCGGGTCGGTCTGCAGCAGCATGCCGGCGCGCAGGCGGTTGACGAACACCGAGGCCACCATCGGCCGATCGGCCGCCTGGCCGGTCTCCTTCTCGACGATGGACGCCATGATCAGCGCCTCGTAGGGCGTCTTGTAGGGCAGCCCGTCGGCGCGGCGGGCCCACTCCCGGCCGAGCACCTTCTGCTGGTTGGCGTGGGCCCGCCGCAGCACCTCGAGATCGCTGGAGCGGCGGGCGAAGAGGTAGGTGTCGGGGAAGAACTGCCCCTCGGGATGCGCGGCGTCCACGCCCAGCTTCTGGAGCAGTGCGGCATCGGAGAGCCCCGCGGTGTCGTGGCGCAGATCCGGGTGACGATCCAGGGCCGCGCGCAGCTGACGGAAGTTCCACCCCTCGATCAGCGCCAGCTCGGCCTGGCTCACATCCCCGCGACTGAGCTTGTCCAGCAGTTGCAGCGGCGTGACGCCGGCCACGACCTCGTAGCTGCCGGCCTTGATCGCGTTGGCCTGGCGCGTGATGCGGGCCAGGGTGACGATGGCCAGCGGCGGCATGTCGAAACCGGCCTCGACGAGCTGGCGCGCCACTTGCTTCATCGAAGAGCCGGGCTCGACGGTGAAATCCAGCGGGCTCTGGCGCAGGGGCAAGGGGCGATGGGCGAACCACGCCAGCGCCCCGGCGAGGCAAGCCAGCCCGACGAGCGCGAGCGCGGCGCAGCGGTAAATCAGGCGCTTCATCTGGGAACTTGGCGCGTGGGAAGCAAACGAATGGAGGTGAACGGAACGTCGGCCGCCGTGTTGCGGCCCGACACAGGAACAAATTTCGTGAGGACTTGCCTGCCGCAAGCACAAACACCGCAGACGGGCCAAAGCCCGCGCGGTCAGGCCCCTATAATAGCGCAAACCGCTTTTGGACTCGTTTCAGACTCAGGACCCCGACCACTGATGAACGCAACCTGGCAAACCTATCTCGCCAACCAAGGCGCCCAGTTTTCCGGCGACACCGCCGTGCAGTTTTCCGACGACGCCCGGCAGGATGTCGTCCGTGCCGCCCAGGGTACGATCGTCGTGCCCATGATCCATCTTGGTGCGATCCGCGCCAGCGGGGAAGATGCCTGCGCCTTCCTGCACAACCTGTTCTCCAACGACGTCAAGAAGCTCGGCTCCAACGAGGCCCAGTTCACCAGCTTCAACAGCCCCAAGGGCCGGATGCTGGCGAGCATGGTGCTGTGGCGCGAAGGCGGCGACTACCTGCTGGCCCTCTCGGCCGACATCCATGCCGCGATGCTCAAGAAGCTCTCGATGTACGTCCTGCGCTCCAAGGTGCGGCTGATGGACGACGGCGGCGACGCAGCCTTGATCGGCCTGGCGGGCCCGCAGGCTGGCGCCGCCCTCGAGGCCGCCGGTCTGGGCATTCCCGGTGCGCAGCTTGCCACCGCCTCGGGCCTGGCCACCGTGGTACGACTCGACGACGCCCGCTTCATCGTGTCGGCGCCGATCTCGGAGGCCCCCGGCCTGTGGGCCAAGTTCGTGGCGGCGGGCGCGCAGCCGGCGGGCAGCGCCGCCTGGCAGTGGCTCGACATCCGCGCCGGCCAGCCGGTGGTCACCCAGCCGGTGCAGGAAGAGTTCGTGGCGCAGATGGTCAACTACGACCTGATCGGTGGCGTCAGCTTCAACAAGGGCTGCTACCCGGGTCAGGAGATCGTGGCCCGCACCCACTACCTCGGCAAGCTCAAGAAGCGCATGTACCGCATCCATGCCGACGTGCCCGCCCTCGCCGCCGGCACCGACCTGTACGCCCCCGACTTCGGCGAGCAGTCGGCCGGCAAGGTAGTGAGCGCGGCCCCCGCGCCGGATGGCGGCTTCGACGCCCTGGCGGTGCTGCAGACCGCCAGCGCCGAAGGCGGCAAGGCCAGCCTCGGCGCCCCCGATGGCCCGGCGGTCGCCTTCCTGCCCCTGCCCTACGCGCTTCCCTGAGGGCAACCCGTGACGACCGCGACCCACTACTACATCTACTACCCGGTGCGGATGGGCCTGGAGCGCGACCTGGCCCGCACGCTCTACAACCTGCAGGACGAACTCCACGGCCAGACCGGCGTGGCCGGGCGTTTCCTGCGCAAGGCCGACGACCCGTGGACCTGGATGGAGGTCTACGAGAACGTCACCGACCCGGCCGCCTTCGACGACGCCCTCGCCCAGGGCATCGACCGGCACGGGCTCGACCGCTTCGTCGACGACGGCGGCCGCCGCCACACCGAGCGCTTCGTCGCATGTGCCTGATCCTCGTTGCGTGGCACGCCCACCCGGATTACCCGCTGGTGGTCGCCGCCAACCGCGACGAGTTCTTCGCCCGCCCGGCGGCCCCCGCCGCCTGGTGGGCCGGTCAGGGCATCTTCGCCGGCCGCGACCTCGAAGCCGGCGGAACCTGGCTGGGCGTTGGCCGCAGCGGCCGCTTCGCCGGCCTCACCAACTTCCGCGACCCGGCCCGGCTGCGCAGCGGCACGCCCACCCGCGGGGCCCTGGTGGCCGACTTCCTGGCCGGCGACGAATCCACCGCCGCCGCACTGGCACGCCTCGAACACCAAGGCCCGCGCTACAACGCCTTCAACCTGCTGGTCTGCGATGGCGCCACGCTGGGCATCTACGAGAGCGAGCGCCGCGCCGCGCGCCTCCTCGAACCCGGCGTTCACGCCCTCTCCAACCACCTGCTCGACACCCCCTGGCCCAAGGTGAAGGCCGGCCGCTCCCGCCTCGCCCGCGCCCTCGCCGCCCTGCCGGACGACACGCCCCTGCGCGAGCTGCTGCGGGACGACCGCCCGGCGCCGGATGCCGAACTCCCCCGCACCGGCGTCAGCCTCGCCTGGGAGCGCATGCTCTCCAGCGCCTTCATCCGCGCGCCGGGTTACGGCACCCGCTGCTCCACCGTCTTCACCCTCGACCGCCACGGCTGGGCCCACTTCACCGAATCCACCTGGAACGAGGTCGGCAGCGAAACCGGCCGGGTCGTCGAGCGCTTCCAGATCGCCCGGGCCTGATCGCCGCCGCCGTATAATCCGCCGCCTGGTTTGTCTTCCCGCAGCACCCTCCGCATGACCGCCTCCTCCCGACCGCTTGCCCGCCTGCTCCCGTCCCTCGACGCCCTCAACCCGCTCACCCCCGGCCAGCGCCTCGACCTGCCCGCCCTGGCCGGCTCCAGCGACGCCCTCGCCATCGCCCGCCTGGCCGGCGGTGGCCGGATGCTGGTGGTGGTCACCGCCAACCCGCTGGACGCCCAGCGCCTGTCGGACGAGATCGCCTGGCTTGCGCCCGATCTGCGCACCCACCTGCTGCCCGACTGGGAAACCCTGCCCTACGACAGCTTCTCGCCCCACCAGGACCTGATCTCCGAGCGCCTGTCCACCCTCTACGCCATCACCCGCGGCGAGGCCGACGTGGCCCTGATGCCCGCCTCCACCGCCCTCTACCGGCTCGCGCCGCCGGCCTTCCTGGCGGCCTACACCTTCTTCCTCAAGCAAGGCGAACGGCTCGACGTGGACGGCCTGCGCAACCAGATGACCGTCGGCGGCTACGCCCACGTCACCCAGGTCGTGTCGCCGGGCGAGTTCAGCGTGCGCGGCGGGCTGGTGGATCTGTTCCCGATGGGCGCCGCCCTGCCCTACCGGATCGACCTCTTCGACGACGAGATCGAGAGCATCAAGACTTTCGACCCGGACACCCAGCGCACCGTCTACCCGGTGAAGGAAGTGCGCCTGCTGCCCGCGCGGGAGTTCCCGATGGACGAGACCGGCCGCACCCGCTTCCGCGGCCGCTTCCGCGAGACCTTCGAGGGCGACCCGTCCCGCTGCGCCGTTTACAAGGACGTCTCCAACGGCATCGCCCCCGCGGGCATCGAGTACTACCTGCCGCTGTTCTTCGACGAGACCGCCACCCTCTTCGACTACCTGCCCGCCCACAGCCGCATCCTGCTCCACCGGGACGTGCCCGGCGCCATCGAAGCCTTCTGGAAGGACGCCCGCAGCCGCCACCAGCTGCTGGGCGGCGACAAGACCCGGCCGATCATGGCGCCGGATCAGCTCTTCCTGTCCGAGGAAGCCTTCTTCGTCGCCCTCAAGGAGCGTCCCCGCCTCGCCCTGCCGGCCGGCGCCGGCGACGGGCCATCGGTGCCGCTGGCCGACATCTCCGTCGAGCGCAAGGCCAGCGACCCGCTCCACCGCTTCAAAGCCTTCTGCGCGGGCTTCGAGGGCCGGGTGCTGGTGCTGGCCGAATCTGCCGGCCGCCAGCAGACCATCGCCGAATACTTCGCCGAGTACGGCCTGAGGCCCGCGCCCACCGCCGATTTCGACGCCTTCCTGGGCGGCGACGCGCGGCTCGCCCTGGGCACGGGCCCGCTCGCCGCCGGCTTCGTGCTGCCCGAATCGGGCATCGCCGTCGTCACCGAATCCGAACTCTACGCCGCCACCGCCCGCACCCGCTCCCGCCGCGACAGCCGCAAGGCCGCCACGATGGAAGGCTGGCTGCGGGATCTGTCCGAACTCAAGCCCGGCGACCCGGTGGTGCACTCCAGCCACGGCATCGGCCGCTACATGGGCCTGGTGCACATGGATCTGGGCGAAGGCCAGACCGAGTTCCTGCACCTCGAATACGCCAACGGCGACAAGCTCTACGTGCCGGTGTCGCAGCTGCACGTAATCACCCGCTACGCCGGCGCCGACCCGGAGGCCGTGCACCTGCACACCCTGGGCTCCGGCCAGTGGGAGAAGGCCAAGAAGAAGGCCGCCCAGCAGGTGCGCGACACCGCCGCCGAGCTGCTGGCGCTGTACGCCCAGCGCGCCGCCCGCAAGGGCCACCAGTTCGACTTCAAGCAGCATGATCTCGAGGCCTTCGCCGACGGCTTCGGCTTCGAGGAAACCCCCGACCAGCTCGCCGCCATCGAGGCCGTGGTGGCCGACATGAAATCCGGCCGGCCGATGGACCGCCTGGTGTGTGGCGACGTGGGCTTCGGCAAGACCGAGGTGGCCCTGCGCGCCGCCTTCATCGCGGTGGCCGACGGCAAGCAGGTGGTCGTGCTGTGCCCCACCACGCTGCTGGCCGAGCAGCACTACCAGACCTTCGCCGACCGCTTCGCCGACTGGCCGATCAAGGTGGCCGAGCTGTCCCGCTTCAAGAGCGCCAAGGAGCAGGCCGAGGCCATCAAGCAGCTGGGCGAAGGCAAGGTGGACATCCTCATCGGCACCCACCGGCTGCTTCAGAAGGACGTCACCTTCAAGCGCCTGGGCCTCGTCATCATCGACGAGGAGCACCGTTTCGGCGTGCGCCAGAAAGAGGCGCTGAAAGCCCTGCGCAGCGAGGTGGACATCCTCACCCTCACCGCCACGCCGATCCCCCGTACCCTGGGGCTGGCGCTGGAAGGCCTGCGGGAGTTCTCGGTGATCGCCACCGCGCCGCAAAAGCGCCTGGCCATCAAGACCTTCGTCCAGCGCTACAGCAAGGGCATCATCCGCGAGGCGGTGATCCGGGAGTTCAAGCGCGGCGGGCAGGTGTACTTCCTGCACAACGAGGTCGAGACCATCGAGAACGTCCGTGAAGCGCTGGAGGAGCTGCTGCCCGAGGCCCGCATCGTCATCGGCCACGGCCAGCTGCCGGAGCGCGAACTCGAACGCGTGATGCGCGACTTCACCACGCAGAAGGCCAACCTGCTGCTGTGCACCACCATCATCGAGACCGGCATCAACATCCCCACCGCCAACACCATCATCATCAACCGCGCAGATCGCTTCGGCCTCGCCCAGCTTCACCAGCTGCGCGGCCGCGTCGGCCGGTCGCACCACCAGGCCTACGCCTACCTGCTCACCGACGCCCACGCCAAGCCCACCGCCCAGGCGCAGAAACGTCTGGAGGCCATCACGATGATGGAGGAGCTGGGCTCCGGCTTCTATCTGGCGATGCAGGATCTGGAGATCCGCGGCGCCGGCGAGGTGCTGGGCGAGAATCAATCCGGCGAGATCCAGCAGGTCGGCGTCAGCCTCTACACCGAGATGCTCAAGCGCGCCGTGCGCGACCTGCAGCAGGGCAAGGAGCCGGACCTCAGCCAGCCGCTGGAGGTTGTCTCCGAGATCAACCTCCACGCCCCGGCGCTGCTCCCCAACGACTACTGCAGCGACGTGCAGGAGCGCCTCACGCTCTACAAGCGCCTCGCCAACTGCGAATCCGAGGACGACCTGCAAGCGCTGCAGGAAGAACTCATCGACCGCTTCGGCGAACTGCCGCCGCAGACCCGCACCCTGCTCGAAACCCACCGCCTGCGCATGCTGGTGAAGCCCTTCGGCGTGGCCAAGATGGACGCGTCCGAGAGCCAGATCAGCATCCAGTTCGGCCAGCACGCGCCGATCGACCCGGTGAAGGTCATCATGCTGATCCAGAAGGACAAGTCGATCAAAATGTCGGGCCCCGACAAGCTCATCCGCAAGGTCTCGACGCCGGAACTCAAGCAGCGGGTGGCCGCCGTGCGGGAGCTGCTGGAGGCCGTAAAGGCCTGAGCCCGAGGCATCAGCCGGCGCTCGCGGATTGCGGCCAGCACCGCCAAGGCGCCGGCGATGATCTCCCGACCCCCGTCACCACGCGCTGCGGCCACCTGATAGACGCCGGAAAGCAGTCGGACGAGGAGGAGAGGAACACCCGGCCGGAATCATTTTTTCCCAGGAAAAAAGTGTCGGGAGGCGCCATAAAATCATTTCAGGGTGCCGCCAAGGCATTTTGTGGCGCCACAAAATTTTGGCGTGGCGCCCGGTTTCTTGTGCGTGGCGCCACAAAATGCATTTGCGGCGCATCGGAATGGTTTTGCGGCGCCTCCCGAGGATTCCGTGGCGCCAGCCGAGGCTTTTTTCCTGGGAAAAAATCATCTTGCGGCGCGCTCAACGGGGCGGACGGGGAGTATCGGAAATTTTGTGTTTGAGGCGATCATTGACCGTCCCTGGCCGCGGCCAGTACCAACGATCAGGCCATCCAGGGCTGCGCCGTCTCAGCCCCCCAGCATCCGCCCCAGCAGGCTCCGCACCACCGCCGGCTCGAAGGGCTTGTCGCAGATGCCGGACACACCCGCCTCTTCCACCGCCGCCAGCCGGCCCTCGTTGGATTCGCTGGTCACCATCAGGATCGGCACGGTGCGCTGCCAGCTCCGGTTGCGCACGAACTCCACAAATTCGCGGCCGTCCATCTCGGGCATGTTGTAGTCGGTGACGATCAGATCGACCAGCGTCTCCGCCAGGACCGCCGCGCCCTCCTTGCCATCGCCGGCCTCCACGATGTGGCGGATGCCCAGGTTCTCCAGCACCCGGCGCATGAATCTGCGCGCGTTGGGGCTGTCGTCCACCAGCAGCACCCGCACCGCCTCCAGGTCGAAGGCGTTGTCGAAGCTGTAGTTGGGGGTCAGGTAATCCACCGTGGCGTTGAGCGCCAGCGCCAGCTGGTTGGCACTGAACGGTTTGGGCAGGATGCCGCACACGCCGGTCTGGCGTACCGCGTCCAGCGCTCTGGGGCTGGTCTCGCTGGAGATCAGGATGAAGCCCACCGACGCCCACAGGGGCTCGGCCCGCAGCGCCTCCACCAGCCGGGTGCCCGACCCGTCCGGCAGATAAAGCGCCGACAGCACCACGTCCGGCCGCGCCTGGCGAACGGCCGCCAGCGCCTCCGCCATGCTTCCCACCACCTCCATCCGGGTCAGGCCGATCTCGTCGCAGCACTTGCGGATGATCTTCGCCTGCATCGGGGACGGCTCCACGAGCAGCGCCTGAAGCTGTCCGAGCCTGCCTGTCGACATCGCAACCACCTGTTCTCAATATGGGTAACAGAAGGATTACGAGCAAAATCCGGCCGGCTTGAGCCCACCCTCAAAATCAACAAAATCGACAAAAAAAATAATACCGTTTTCCGATAAAGAACGGCGACAGCTCGCCGTTAAGTATTCCCGAGTTCGGGGGCAGTCCGGCCACGCGGCACCCCGGGGGAGTACAGAAGTAGCCGATGCCCCCCGATCCGCAGGCTGGCCGTGACGACGAACCAAACAATCACCGTGCCAACGCCATCCTTTTTTCGCACTGAGGGGGAATCATGAACAAGTTGAATCGCACCCGCGCTGTACCCGGCGGCCGTCTGGTTGGCGCATGCAGCGTCCTGTTGGCGGCGCTGCTCGCAGGCTGCTCCACCTTGCCCACGCCGTTCTCGGCGGACGACCAGAAGCAGATCGCGGCCAACGACCGCAAGGCCGCCACCGCCGACGTGGAGCCCCTCGCCGGCCAGCTCACGCTCGCCGACGCCATCGCCCGCGCCATCAAGTACAACCTCGACCACCGCAGCCGGATGATGGAAGAGGCCCTGGCCATCGGCCAGCTCGACCTAGGCCGCTTCGACATGCTGCCCAAGCTGGTGGCCTCCGCCGGCTACCAGTGGCGCGACAAGGACCTCGTCACCAACAGCAAGGATTCGGTCACCGGCCTGCCCTCGCTCGCCAACCCCTACATCTCGTCCGACCGCTCCCACACCCTCACCGATCTGGCCCTGTCCTGGAACGTGCTCGACTTCGGCGTCAGCTACTACAACTCCAAGCAGAACGCCGACCGCGTGCTGATCGCCGCCGAGCGCCGCCGCAAGGCCATGCACAACCTGATCCAGGAAGTACGCACCGCCTACTGGCGCGCCGCCAGCGCCGAGAAGATCGAGAAGGATCTGCGCGAAACCATCAAGCTTGCCGAATCTGCCCTCGCCGACTCCCGCAAGATCGAGCAGGAGCGCATCCGCGACCCCCTCGAAGCCCTGCGCTACCAGCGCACCGTGCTTGAAAACCTGCGCATCCTCGAGAGCATCCAGCAGGAACTCGCCGCCGCCAAGATCGAGCTGGCCGCGCTCATCAACCTGCCGCCGGGCACCCAGTTCCAGCTCGCCAACCCCAGCGCCACCGAACTCAAGCCCGCCGCCCTGCCGCTGCCCATCGAGCAGATGGAAGACATCGCCATCGCCCGCAACGCCGACCTGCGCGAGCAGTTCTACAACGTGCGCATCGCCGTGGCCGAAACCAAGAAGTCGATGCTGCGCATGTTCCCCGGCATCTCCTTCAACTACAGCCTGAAGCACGACACCAACAGCTACCTCATCCACAACTCCTGGCAGGAAGCCGGCGCCCAGATCAGCTGGAACCTGTTCACCCTGCTCTCCGCCCCGACCGCGATGAAGTACAACGAGTCGGCCGAGAAGCTCGCCGAGCACCGCCGCATGGCCACCCAGATGGCCGTGCTGGCCCAGGTGCACCTGGCCCGCCAGCAGTACGAGAACGCCTACAGGCTGCTCGACCGCGCCGACTCGATCTACACCGTCGACCAGCGCATCTTCGAGCACAGCAAGAGCCGCGAGGACGCCGCCACCAAGGGCCGCCTCGACCTGATCTTCAGCAACACCTCCGCCATCGTCAGCCTGCTGCGCCGCTACCAGGCCCTCAGCCAGCTCTACGCCGCCAGCAGCCGCATCCAGTCCACCCTGGGCCTCGAACCCGAGATCGCCAGCCTGAACGACACCTCCCTGGCCGACCTGCGCCGCAGCGTGGAGAACGCCATGGACCAGTGGAACCGCGGTGAAGCCCTGAAGGCACCCGCAGCCCCCCAGGCCGACACCGGCGGCGACAGCGAGCGCGCCCCCGCGGCCGATGCCGGCAAGGCCGCCGATGGCCCCTCGCCCGCCACCGCCCCGCTGGCCGCCAGCGGCTACGCTTGGTCGAACGTGACCGCCGCCCAGCCCCTGGGCCAGACCCGGACCGGCGCCGCGACGCTCTCCATCGCCGACCTCCACGAGCGCTCGATGGGGCAGGTGAAGCGCGCCGCCCTCGCCGCCATCGCCCCCACGACCGCCCCCTGACGAGGTCCGCCATGCTCCGTTCCATGCTTGCCATCGCCCTGGGCGCCACCGCCCTGGGCGCCTCGGCCCAGGTTCCGCCGCGGGGCAACCCGCCGCCGCCTCCGCCGGGGGCCGCGGCCGCCCCTGCGCTGGATCGCCAGGAAATCCGCGCCCAGCTCTCGCCCCGGCGCTTCACCACCCTTGCCGCCGAAGTGGGCGCCAAGGTCAATCGCGTCGCCGTGCGCGAAGGTGAGCGCTTCAAGGCCGGCCAGGTGCTGATCGTCCTCGACTGCTCGCTGCAGGCCGCCCAGCTCAACAAGGCCAAAGCCACCCTCACCGCCGCCGAGAAGACCTACGCCGCCAACACCCGGCTGGCCGAACTCAACTCGGTGGGCAAGCTGGAACTGGAAACCTCCCAGTCGGAAGTCGCCAAGGCCCGCGCCGACGTGTCGCTGATGAACGCCACCCTCTCCAAGTGCCAGATCGCCGCCCCCTTCGGGGGTCGCGTCTCCGAGCAGAAGGTGCGCGAGCAGCAGTTCGCCCAGCCCGGCCAGGGCATCCTGGAAATCATCGACGACAGCGCCCTCGAACTGGAATTCATCGTCCCGTCGCGCTGGATGGCGTGGCTGAAGGACGGCTACCGCTTCCAGGTCAAGATCGACGAGACCGGCGGCACCTACCCGGCCAAGGTCATCCGACTTGGCGCCAAGGTCGACCCGGTCAGCCAGTCCGTCAAGACCATCGCCGTCATCGACGGCCACTTCCCCGATCTGATCGCCGGCATGAGCGGGCGGGTGCAGCTAGCACCGCCTGCCTCCACGCCCGCCTCGCCGAAATAACGCCCATCAGAATTAGCAGGAGGCTCACGATGCCCTCGAACCCGACCCGCAGCTCCACCCGCAAGCGCCGCCTCAACCGTCAGGGCCCGGCCCCCCTGGCCCTCGAACAGCGACTCGTCTTCGATGGCGCCGCCGGTGCCGAAGCCGTCGCCTACGCCACCGCCGACCCCGTCGCCGCCGACCCCACCGTCGACGCCTCCGTCGACCCGGCGGCCAGCGGCGGCACGCCCCCCGCAACGAGCATCGTCTTCGTGGACGGGCAGCTGCCCAACGCCCGGGTGCTCGCCGGCAACGTCGCCACCGGCGCCCAGGTCATCGTGCTCGCGCCGGGCAGCAACGCCCTCCAGCAGATCCAGGACGCCGTGGCCGGCCGCAGCGACCTCCAGTCCATCCACATCCTGTCCCACGGCAGCCAGGGCGACATCACCCTCGGCGACCTCCACATCAACCGGAACACCGTCGCCGCCCACACCGACGCCCTGGCCGCCATCGGCAGCAGCCTCGCCGCCACCGGCGACATCCTCATCTACGGCTGCGACATCGGCGCCGGCAGCGACGGCAAGGCCCTGGTGGACGAGATCGCTCGCATCACCCAGGCCGACGTGGCCGCCTCCACCGACGCCACCGGCGCCACCCAGGAAGGCGGCGACTGGACCCTCGAATACACCACCGGCACCATCGACGCGCCCGCCCTCGCCTACGCCGACTCGATCGACCCCTTCCTGCTGGGCGTGCCCAGCGTCACCTCGGTGGACGACACCACCTACGTCGAAGGCAGCGGCGCGGTCGTCGTGGACAGCAACATCTCCATCACCGGCGGCAGCTCCTACGACGGCAAGTACATCCGCTTCAGCCTCACCAACGGCCAGACAACCGACATCCTCACCCTCACCAACGCCGCCAACGTGAACGCCGCCGGCGCCATCTCGTACGCCGGCAGCTCGGTGTACCTGGGCAACGGCAGCGGTCGCGACATCATCGGCACCATCGACGCCACCGAAGATGGCACCGCCGGCAAGGCGCTGAAGATCAATTTCGTCTCCACCTTCACCAACTCCGGTTTCGAGTCCGGCACCCTCACCGGCTGGACGGCCATGAACCAGGTCATCAACCTGGGCACCACCAGCATCGCCGGCTTCACCTCGCCCAACGACGGCACCTACCCTGCCAACGCCGGCAACGACGACCCCTACCCCTCCACCGCGGGCAGCTACAGCACCACCGTCAGCACCAGCCAATACACCGAAGGCAGCCGCTCCCTGAGCCTGCTCAGCACCGGCATCACCACCGCATCCGGCTGGGATGTGGTCCACGGCCCGGCGGTGTACAGCGACACCTTCTCTGCCAGCGCCGGCGACAAGATCTACTTCGACTGGCGCGCCTACGCCGGCGCCGACGCCTTCGACGTCTTCGGCTACATCCTCAACACCGCCACCGGCGCCACCACCACCGTGCTCGACGCCACCGGCACCAGCACCGCCGCCTCCACCAACTGGGCCACCGCCAGCGCCACCATCGGCACCAGCGGCACCTACCGCTTCGTGTTCGTCTCCGGCACCTACGACTTCTCCG
>NZ_JAYRMI010000027.1:0-46660 GCF_041904905.1 Zoogloea sp.
CGCTCACCTGCACCGTGACGTTGTAAACGTTGTCGGCGCCGGCGTCAGTGGGGGCTTCGTAGTCCGGGGCAGTGACAAAGCTCAGGGCGCCGGTGCTGCTGTTGATCGAGAACTTCGCCGCGTCGGCGCCGCCGACGATGCTGTAGCTGAGGGTCTGAGCCGGCAGGTCGGCGTCGCTGGCCGTCACGGTGAGGACGGCCGTGGTGTTCTCGGCGACGTTCGCCGTGGCCGCGCTGGTGATCGCGGGAGTGTTGTCGTTGACCGGCGTCACCGTCACGGCGATGGCCTGGGTGCTGGTGAGGCTGCCGTCGCTGACCTGCACCGTGACGTTGTAGAGGTTGTCGGCGCCGCTGTCGGTGGGCGACTCGTAGTTGGGGGCAGCGATGAAGCTCAGCGCGCCGGTGCTGGCGTTGATCGAGAACTTCGCCGCATCGGCACCGCCGACGATGCTGTAGCTGAGGGTTTGCGCCGGGAGGTCGGCGTCGCTGGCGGTGACGGCGAGGACGGCCGTGGTGTTCTCGGCGACGTTCGCCGTGGCAGCGCTGGTGATCGCGGGGGTGTTGTCGTTGACCGGCGTCACCGTCACGGCGATGGCCTGGGTGCTGGTGAGGCTGCCGTCGCTCACCTGCACCGTGACGTTGTAAACGTTGTCGGCGCCGGCGTCAGTGGGGGCTTCGTAGTTAGGCGCGGCGATGAAGCTCAAGGCGCCGGTGGCGCTGTTGATGGAGAACTTGGCCGCGTCGGCGCCGCCGACGATGCTGTAGCTGAGGGTCTGAGCCGGCAGGTCGGCATCCGTCGCGGTGACGGTGAGGACGGCCGTGGTGTTCTCGGCGACGTTCGCGGTGGCGCTGCTGGTGATCGCGGGGGTGTTGTCGTTCACCGGCGTCACCGTCACAGCAATCGCCTGGGTGCTGGTGAGGCTGCCATCGCTCACCTGCACCGTGACGTTGTAGACGTTGTCGGCGCCGCTGTCGGTGGGCGACTCGTAGTTGGGCGCGGCGGCGAAGACGAGGGCGCCGGTGCTGGCGTTGATGGAGAACTTCGCCGCATCCGCGCCGCCGACGATCAAGTACACCGGCGAGCCGCCGTCCACGTCGGACGAGGTGACCGTCATCACCGCCGTGGTGTTCTCGGCCACGCTGGCGGTGTTGCCGCTGGTGATCGAGGGGGCATCGTTCACCCCGGTGATGTTGACGGTGCTGGTGCCGGTGGCGGTCTTCGCCCCGCCGCTGCCCTGCCCGCCGGTGTTGCCGTCGCTGAAGGTCCAGTTGAGGGTGACGCTGGCCGGCGGGGCGTCGGACGAGTTGGCGTAGGCGATGGAACTCATCACCTCGTTGATCCGCACCTGGGAGGCTGCGGCGCTGAAGGTGAGCAGCAGGGTGCCGGACGAGTTGGTGGTGACGGTGCCGACGCTCACCCCCGAGAGCAGCAGGCTGCCGCCCTGGGTGAGGGTGCCCAGGTTGCCGCTGGCAGAGAACAGATCCTGGGCGTTGGCGCCGCCGTTGCGGACGAGGGTGAGGGTGGCGCCGGCGTAGCTGTCGGCGGCGTTGAGTTCGGCGTCGAAGATGCACACGCTCGAGTCGATCGTCACCGCGCTGCCGCCCTCGGTGAAGCTGGCGCTGCCGCCCAGGCTGGTGGCGGACGGGTTGGCGCGGGTGTCGAGCTGGCCGTCGGCGGTGAGGCGGACGAGCAGCACGTCGTCGGTGGCGGTGGTGCCGAAGCCCGCGGCGACGATGCGCCCGTCGCTGGCCAGGGCGGTGGCGTAGAGGAAGCTGCTGTCGGCCGGGTGGGCGGTGAACTTGCCGTCGCCGCTGAAGCCGGTGTCCAGGCTGCCGTCGGCGAGCAGGCGGGCCACGGCGATGTCGCTGGCGTTGGCGCCGCCGGTCATCGCGATCTTGCCGTCGGACTGGATCGCGATGCCCCAGGCGGCGTCGGAGCCGCCGAAATCCACGGTGGCGATGCCGTCGCCGCCGCCGAAGCCGGTGTCCAGCACGCCGGCGGCGGTGTAGCGCACCGCGGCGAAGTCGTTGTTGGTGCCGTTGCTGTAGTAGCCACCGGCGACGACCTTGCCGTCGCTCTGGATCGCCACCGACTGGGCGATGTCGTAGCTGGCGCCGATGGCGGTGGTGACGATGCCGTCGCCGCCGCCGAAGCCGGTATCCACGCTGCCGTCGGCGTTGTAGCGCACCACGACGAAATCCAGGGTGGGGCCGACGTAGGCGCTGCCGCTCTGGACGATCTTGCCGTCAGACTGCAGGGCCAGGCCGTAGCCGCTGTCGGTGCTGCCGGCGATGTCGAGGGTGAGTTTGCCGTCGCCACTGAAGCCGGTGTCGAGGCTGCCGTCGGCGTTGTAGCGCACCACCGCGAGATCGGTGCCGGAGAGGCCGCCCAGCACGATCTTGCCGTCGCTCTGCACCGCCATGCTCCAGGCTTCGTCGCCGGTGCCGCTGCCGATGTCGGTGGTGACGATGCCGTCGCCGCCGCCAAAGCCGGTGTCGAGGCTGCCGTTGGCCAGGTATCGCACCAGGGCGAAGTCGCGCTGCAGGCCGTTGCTGGTAAAGCCGGCGACGAGGATCCGGCCGTCGGACTGCACCGCCACGGCGCGGGCTTCCTCGTCGCCGCTGCCCACCGCGGTGGTGACGATGCCGTCGCCGCCGCCGAAGCCTGTGTCGAGGGTGCCATCCACGTTGTAGCGCATCAGCAGGAAGTCGAGGTTGCTGCCGTTGCTCGAATAGCCCGCCACCAGGATCTTGCCGTCGCCCTGGATCGTCGTGGCGTAGCCCCGGTCGGCGGCGGCCCCCGCCGCGACGATGGCGGTGTAGTCGGCGGCGTTGAAGCTGGGCGCGTCGTCCACCGCCGCCACCGAGACGCTGCGGGTGGCCGCGGTGCTCGTCCCGAGCCCGTCGGTGACCCGGATGGACACGGTGCGGGTGGCGGTGCCGGGGGTCTCCGCGGTGTTGATGTAGGTGACGCTGCGCAGGGCCGTCTGGTAGTTGGCGACGGTGGCGCTGCCGCTCAGGGTGAGCACGCCGGTGGTGGCGTTCCAGCTGCCGACGATGCCCAGCTGATCGGTGAAGGCGAGGGTGTCCTGCCCGCCGGCGAAGCCGCTGGTGATGCTCACCGTGGCGCCGGTGAGGTTGGGGCTGTCGGCGTCGCTCACCGTGAGCCCGCTGTCGATCACGGTGGCGGCGGCGTTCTCGGTGTAGGCCAGGGTGGTGCCGGTGGTGGCGACGACCGGCAGCTGGTTGGCGGCCACCACCACGTTGGCGCCAAATTCGGAGGTGTCGGTGAAGCTGCTGTAGGTCGCGTTGCTCTTGGTGGCGGTGGCGGTGACGTACTCGCCCGCCGCCACGCTGGCGGTGAGGAGGGTGTTGAAGCTGGCGTTGCCCGAGCCGTTGGTGGCCACATTCACGTAGCCCAGGTAGCGCTGGCCTTCGCCGTAGCCCGAGCCGTCCTGGGCGGCGTTGGCGAAGAACTCGATCCGGTAGTAGCTGCTGGCGGCGCTCGCCAGGGTGCCCACCAGGGCCACGTGGCCGCTGCCGTCGGTGCGGGCGGTGGAGATGACCGGGAAGTTCTGCAGGCTGTTGGGGCCGGTGTCGGCGTCCGTGGCGTCGTTGGCGGTGACGCCGTCGAAGTTCAGGTCGATCGCCAGGCCGGTGTTGTTGTAGAAGGTGTTGCCCAGCAGCGCGACGCTGACGGTGGAGTTGTCGGTGTAGAAGCCGCCGGTGGGGTTGTTGACGATGACGTTGCCGGCGCCGGCCGTCGTGCCGCCCACGGTGACGCCGGTGGTGGATGAGCCGATCCAGACCCCGCCGTAGCTGTTGCCCAGGGACAGGGTGCCGGTGACGTCGGTGCCGATGTAGTTGCCCTGGATGAGCGTCCCCGTCTGGCCGGTGGAGACCTCGATCCCGTTGCGCACGTTGCCCGAGATGATGTTGCGCTCGCCGGCCGTGGTGCCGCCCACCCGGTTGTTGGCGCCGCCGTAGACGTCGACGCCGTCGTGGCCGTTTGCCCGCACGAGCGTGCCGCTGGCGTCGGTGCCCAGGTAGTTGCCGACGACGACGTTGTTCGAGCCATACAGCACGACGCCGGCGTTGGCGTTGTTCGACAGCACGTTGCGCGCCGCGGCGGTGGTGCCGCCGATGGTGTTGCCGGACGAGAGCACGTAGACGCCGAAGTTGTTGGTGATGGCGACCGCGGTGGTGCCGTCGGCGTCCAGGCCGATGATGTTGCCTTCGATGACGTTCCCGTCGGAGCCGGACGCGATGTACACGCCGTAGCCGTCGCCCGCGTTGAAGCTGTTGATCGCCAGGCCGCGGAGGGTGGACCCGCCCGAACCCGAGCCCAGCACCAGGCCATTCACCCCGGTGCCGGTGAGGCTGCCGTCAATCTCGATCACCGGCCGGCCGACCACGTAGTCGGGCTCGGTGGTGCCGTCGATGACCACCGCGCCGGTGAGGGTGGGCAGCGCCGTGGTGGGCTTGATGGTATGGGTGCCGCTCACCAGCGCTTCGGTGATGTTGAAGCTGATGGTGTCGGTGCCGGCGGTGGTGTTGGCGGCGATGATCGCCTCGCGCAGCGAGATCTTGCCGTCGGTGCCCTTGCTGGCGTTGAGCTGCTCGGCGGTGAAGCTGCTGCCAAGGCCGGTGTCGTTGGTGTCGGCGGTAGTGGTGACGATGAGCGCGCCGGACACGTCGGTCACCGTCACCGCGATCGCCTGATTGGCTGTGCCGCCGGCGCCGTCGCTCACCTGCACCGTCACGTCGTAGACGTTGTTGGCGCCCGAATCGGTGGGCGTCTCGTAATCGGGTGCCGACACGAAGCGGAGCGCGCCGGTGCTGCCGTTGATGGAGAACTTGGCCGCATCCACCCCGCCGCTGATCGAGTACACCGGCGTGCCGCCGTCCACGTCGGACGAGGTGACGGTGAGCACCGCGGTGGTGTTCTCGGCCACGCTGGCGCTGGCGGCGCTGGTGATCGTCGGGGCGTCGTTCACCGCCGTCACGGCCATCGAGACGACGGCCGGCGTGCTGGTCATGCCGGTGCCGTCCGACACGGTGAGGCTGATGCTGCGGGTGGCGGTGCTGGGGTTCTCGCTGGTGTTGCGGAAGGTGACGTTGCGCACCAGCGCCTGCACCGCCGCCACGCTGGCGTTGCCATTGAAGGTGACGGTGAGCGGCGTGCTGCCGTTGCCGAAGCTGCCGCTGTAGGTGCCGATGGTGGTGCCGCCGTAGGTCACGTTGGTGCCGGAGAGCCCGATCTGCCCGGCGCCCGTGCCCTGGTTGCGGATGCCCAGCTCGTCGCTGGCCGTGCCGTTGGCGGTGATCTGATACACAAGCTGGCCGCCCGTGAGCACAGCTGTATCGGAATCGGTCAGCGTGGCGCCGGCGTCGTAGATCACCCCCGCGTTCTCCACGTAGGTGCCGCTGTAGCCGGTCCGGGTCAGCACCGGCGGCGCCGCGTACTGGTAGCGCTGCATGAAGATGCCGTCGGTGTCGCCCGGACCGTTGCCGTGCCACACCGCCACCAGGTGCCCCTTCTCGTCGGCGGCGATGCTCGGCACGTCCTGGTAGTCGGTGGTGGTGGTGTTCACCAGCGTCTCGCCGGTGAGCGCCGTGCCCGACGCGTTGTACTGGCGCATGTACACGCCGTCGAAGCTGCCGTCCTGGGCGGTGCTCTGCCACACCACCACGAAGCCGCCGCCGGCCAGCATCGTCGCCACCGGGTTCTGCTGCTGGTTGGCGGTGGTGGTGTTGATCTGGAACTCGCCGCCCTGGGCCACGCCGCTGGCGTTGTAGCGCTGGCCGTAGATGCCGTTGCCGCTGCCGTCCTGGGCGCTCTCCCACACCACCACGAAGTTGCCGGTGCTGTCCATCGCCACCACCGGCAGATCCTGGTTGTTGGCGGTGTAGGTGCTCACGTGGAACTCCGCCCCCTGAACCACCCCGCTGCTGTTGTAGCGCTTGGCGTAGATGCCCTCGTTGCTGCCGTCCTGCCCGAAGCTCTGCCAGGCGATCACGAAGTTGCCCGACGCGTCCATGGCCACGCTGGGCTCGGTCTGGCTGTCGGTGGTGTAGGTGTTGACCAGGAACTCGCCGCCCTGGGCCACCCCGCTCGCGTTGTAGCGCTGGGCGTAGATCCCGTGGCCGTTGGCCAGGTCCTGGCTCCAGCTCTGCCAGGCCACCACGAAGTTACCGCTGGCGTCCATCGCCACCGAGGCTTCGAGCTGGTCCTGGGTGACGGTGGAATTGACCCGGAACTCGCTGCCCTGGGCCACCCCGCTCGCGTTGTAGCGCTGGGCGTAGATCCCGTAGCTGCTGCCGTCCTGACCGCTGCTCTCCCACACCACCACGAAGTTGCCGTTGGCGTCCATCGCCACCGCCGGGTTGCGCTGGTTCTCGGTGGTGTAGGTGTTGACGTGGAACTGGGCGCCCTGGGCCACGCCGCTGGCGTTGTAACGCTGACCGTAGATGCCGATGCCGGTGTCGGTGGCGCCCGAACCGTCCATCCAGATCACGACGTAGTTGCCATTGGCGTCCATCGCCACCGTCTTGGCCGACCAGTTGTCGGTCTGGGTGCCGACGGTGGTGGTATTGACCAGCGTCTCCGACCCCTGGGCCGTCAGGGCCAGCACGCCGCCCCACTCCGCCTGCAGGCTGGCCGACGCAAACGGCAGCGCCTCCACCGCGCCGCTCTGCACTTCCAGCGCCCAGTCGCCCCCCAGCAGCGCGCTGCCGGTGGGGTCGTCGCTGGCGGCCACGTCTGCGCCGGTGAGCTGGGACAGGGTCGTCACCAGAGACTGGCCGGCGTCGCCCTCGCCCACGTCGCAACCGTACAGCAGCAGGTCGCCGTCGGCCGCAAAGGCGTCGCCCCAGGCGGCGATCTCGCCGGCCCGCCGGAAGATCGACGCTTCATCCAGGGCGCTCGCCCCGATCTGGGCAACGCCGCTGCTGCCGTGGCCGATCACATGCACCGCGGCCACGTCGCTGCGCCCGGCCAGGGCCTGGCCGATGGCCGCGATGCCGTCCTCGTCGTCGCCCACCACCACCGCCTCGATGGGCCGCCCGGCCTGCTGCTGGGCCGAAAGGTCGTCCAGCAGGCGCTGCAGGTCCGGCACCCGGGCATCCACGAAGACCAGCTCGGCGCCGCCCTGCCCGGCCGTCGCGGCGCCGTCGCCGGGGTGCAGCGACGCACCCAGCACCGCCGCGGCAATCCCCGCCGGCCCCGGATCGGCCGAATAGAGGATGCGCGACTCGAAGGTTTCGATCAGCGCCCGGCGGTGGCGACGGCGGCTCATGGCGGCTAGTGACGCACCTTTTCCTTGAACGACGCCAGGCTGGGCGCCATGCGCATGCCGCCCACCAGGCGGGCCCCGGCGGCATCCACCGGCGTCTGCGGCACGCTGTCGCCAAAGGTGATGCGGCAGCGCAGGCCGGCCGGCAGCGCGTTGCCCGGGTTGGGCAGCGCCAGCCGGACGCGGTAGGTGTTGCTGGCCGCGTCCACCACCCGATCCACCAGCGCCACGGTGGCCTCCACCGGCGCGGCGTTGGGCAGCTCAGGCTTGACGCTGGCCACCTCCCCCACCCGGATGGTGCCGAAGCGGGCCGCCGGCACGATCACCTCGATCCGCAGCGGGTCGATCTTGGCCACCTTGAAGATCGGCTTCTCCTCCACCCGCTCGCCCAGCGAGAGATAGCGCTCCACCACCACCCCATCGAAGGGGCTGCGGATCGTCCGCAGGCCCACCTGGGCCTCTGCCACGCCCACCTCGCGGCTCCACACCCGCAGCTGCTCGCGGGTCTGCAGCACCTTCTGCTCGGCCACCTGGAAATCCGCCCGGGCCTGATCCAGCGCCTGCTGGGCCACGTAGTTCTTGGCCACCAGATCCTCGGCCCGGCGCATCTTCTGGCGCGCCAGATCGCGGCTGGCCTCGGCGCTGCGCAGGTCGGCCTCGGTGGTCGCACGGGTGCGCGCCACCTCCGCGGTGGCCCGCTCCACGTCGTTGCGCAGCGTCGCCAGCACCTGGCCCTTGCGCACCGCGTCGCCGCGCTCGGCGCGCAGGCTGTCCAGCACGCCGATGACGGCGCTGCCCAGATCGGCCACCTTGTCGGGCTCGATCAGGCAGCCCAGGGTTCCGGGCGCCGAAGCCGCACCGCCGCCCCCCGCCCCCTGCGGACCGGCAGCCGCGGCCAGGCCTGCCAGACCGGCCAGCCCCCAGCACACGCAACCCAGCATCCATCTCATCATTGTCCTCATTCCCCCGGGCCGCCGAACGACAAGCCCCGCTCCCACTCCCGATCCGCCTCCAGCAGGCCTCTCCGTGCCCGTCGTTCCTGCCTCGCCCGACGCCACTGATGCGCGCTCAGCAAGGGCCGCAACCACTGCGGGCGCAGCCGCACCGTGCCATCCGGCGCCACGCCATGCCGGCGCGCCAGCAGGCCCAGCAGCGGCACCTCCGCCACCCGGGCCATGTCCAGGCTGATCCAGGTTTCCACGCTGCCCGGGTCGCCCTGACGGGCGCAGCGGCCCTCCAGCTGCCGGTCGATCCGGCGCGACGCGTTGAACTGGCAGCACATCACGTGAAGCCCTCCTGCCGCCGCCACACCGGCCGCGAGCGGAATATCCGTTCCCCGACCGGCCATATTGGTGGCCACCGTCACCTGCCCCGGCTCGCCGGCGCGGGCCACAATGGCCGCCTCCTCGGCATCGAACCGGGCGTTCAGCACCGCGTGGGCCACCCCGGCCGCCGTGAGCCGCGCCGACAGCGACTCCGAATCCGCCACCGACGCCGTGCCCACCAGCACCGGGCGCCCCGTCCGGCGGATCTCGACGATCCGACGGGCGACGGCGTCCCACAAAGCGTGTCTTGCCCTGTATAAACGGCTCGGCAGCGATTTCCTTGAGGACGGCCGGCGTGACGGAATGCACACGACATCCAGCCCGTAGATTTCCCGCAGCTCGCCTCGCGCCTCGCGCAGGGTGCCGCTCATCCCGCACAGCCAGTGGTAGCGCGGAAAAAAACGCTGGAAGGTGATCTGGGCCAGGGTCTCGGTGGCAGGCGACGGGCGGCAGCCCTCCTTCAGCTCCACCAGCCCGTGCAGCCCGCGCGACCACACCCGGCCCGGTGCCGCCCGGCCGGTGATCTCATCGACGATCTCCACCTGACCGTCCCGCACCAGATAGTGCACATCCCGGCGATACACGTGGCGGGCCACCAGGGCCAGCCCCACCGCCTCGTCGCGCAGCCGCGCGGAGCGCCAGCGCCCGCCCAGCGCCGCCGCCCGCGCCGCCAGCCGGGCCCGCCCGGCATCGGTCAGGTGCACCTGCATGGCCGGCGCGTCCACCCGAAAATCCACCCCCGGCAGCAACTCGCCCGCCAGCGACCACGCCTGCCAGAAGAACGCCCGCGCGCCGCCGTCGCGCACCTGCCGGGAGAGGATCAGCGGCATCATCGCCTCGTCGATCAACAGGCTGTCGGCCTCATCCACCACCGCCATGCACAGCCCCCGCAGCAGCGGCTCAAGGCCCTCCGCACCGCCGATGGCGGCCACCCGCCGCTGCAGGTCGCTCCGGGCAAAGCCGCGCCGCTGCCCGTCGCGCAGATAATCGAAGACCAGCTCCCGCGCGGTGACATAGCACACCGACGCCCCGTAGGCCGCCCGCCGCCGGGCCTCGCCCATCCCGCCGACGACGAAATCCACCCGCAGCCCGAGGCGGGCATAGAACGGCGCGAGCCGCGTCGCGTCGCGCTCCACCAGATAATCGTTGGCGGTCAGCACGTGCACCGGCATGCCCGCCAGGGCGCCCACGGCGGCAGCGAGGGCCGCGGAGAGCGTCTTACCCTCGCCGGTGGCCATCTCGGCCAGACGCCGGTCGAGCATCGCCAAGGCCGCGTGGAGCTGGGTGTCGTAGGCCGCCAGGCCCAGGCTGCGCCGGGCGGCCTCGGCGACCGCCGCCAGCGCCTCGATCAAGCCCTCGCCCACCAGCCCCTCGCGCCCGAGCCGGCCCTGCACGCCGCGCAGGCGGGCGCCGAAGGCCGCCTCGTCGAGCCCCCGCCAGGCGCCCAGCGCGGCCCGCACCGCCGCCAGCTGCCGGCGATACGGCGCGCGCTGCCACGGCCAGCTCGAGCGGGGCGGCTCCCGGCGTTCCGGATAAGCGCCCCACACCAGCCCGGGCAGCGGCACGCGCAGATCGAGGGGCATCACGTGGCCGGATTGAAGTTGCTGAGGAAGAGCTGCTTGAGCTGGCGCGCCCACTGCACCGCCAGCGGCGCCCAGCCGTGGTCGAAGCGCACCCACACCCGTCCGCCGGCCCGCTCCGGGATCAGGCCATCCACCGCCAGATCGAACACGAACACCGGCGACGGGGTGCGCTGGTGATCCTTGTCGGCCGGGTCCACCGCAAAGCGGCCGCCGGCAAACTCGCCCAGAGCGGGGCTGGGCAGCTTCTCGGTAGCGGCCGGCACCGCCCGCAGCAGCCGCGCCGGCAGCACGTCGCCCAGGGCGTCGGCCAGCCGCACGTCCACCTTGCGGGTGTCGGCCCGCACCAGCGCCGCCACGTCCTGCTCCACCGCCACCCGCACCGTGGCCGGCTCGCCGGTGAACACATGACCCAGCAAGGCCCCGCGGGGCACGAAGGCACCCTCCACGTCTGCCGGGCGAGGCATCGCCAATCGACCGGCCACCCCGGCCTTGAGCACCAGCGCCGCCTGCAGCTCCTCGACCCGCCCGAGCTGGGCCGTCACCCGCCCGATCTCCGCCTCCACGTCCCGTGCCTTCACCGGGTCGCGCTGCATGGCCAGGAACAGGTCGGCGCCGAGGCCCTCGAGCTGGCTGCGCAGCCGGGCCTCGTCGGCAACCAAGCGGCTGTCCCCCATCCGCATCACCACCTGCCCGGCCTCCACCCGGTCGCCGTGCCGGCTCTCCATGGCCACGATGAAACCGTCGGTGCCGGCGCGCAGCTGGGCCTGCTCGGGAATCCACACCACCCCCTGGGCGAGGGTGGAGAACGGCACCGGCACCACGCCCACCAGCGCCACCACCGCCACCGAAAGCACACCGGCGATCCGCAGCGCGCGACGCCGCTGCCGCTCCGGCAAGGCCATGCGCAGCAAGCCCCGCCAGAAGCCAAGCACCGGCTTGCCGATCAGGGCGATCACCGCCAGGGCCCCGGCCAGCGTACCGAGCACCATCGACCAGCTCCCGATCCAGCCGACGATCGCGATCGACAGCCCCACCCGGTAGACCCACGACGCCGGCGCGTAGCAGATCAGCCACGGCAGCTCGCCCCGACCCGGCTCGGGCGAGGGCACGCCGGACACGTGGAGCAGCCGGTTGAGCAGCAGGTGGCGCCAGAACGCCCGGCTGCGCATGTAAAGGTTGGGCAGGTCGAGCAAATCGCACAGCACGTAGTAGCCGTCGAAGCGCAGCAACGGGTTGCCGTTGAACAGCAGGCTCGACACCCCGCACACCACGGCCACCACCAAGGCCAGATCCCGCACCGCGCCGGGCTGCACCAGCGCCCACAGGATCAGCGCCCCGCTGGCCAGCACCAGCTCGGTGACGATGCCGGCCCCGCTCACGATCACCCGCTGGCCGGCGTGGCGGAAGGCCGCGGCGGCCGACGCATCCACATACGGCGCCGGGGTGAGCAGCAGCAGGCTGATCCCGGCCTGATGCACCTCGCCGCCGAAGCGCCGCACCGCCAGCCCGTGGGCCAGCTCGTGGAGCGCCTTGATCGGCGGATACAGCAACCACGCCATCAGCAGGTAGCGCGGGGAGCCCATCCAGGTGCGCGCCGCCTGGGAAAGCTCGTCGAAATGGGTGCCCGCCACCAGCCCGCCGGCACCGATCGCGCACAGCCACAGCAGCAACATCTGCCACGAGAAGATCGCGTAGCGCCAGCGGTCGAAGCGCTTCAGGAAATCGTTCGGGTCGCCCAGGCGCACCCGGAAGGCCAGCGGATTCACCCCCAGGCGGCGCTCCTGGCGCAGCTCCTGGTGCTGGCGCTGGAAGATCGCCTCCACGTCCGGCGTCACCTCGCACTGGATCAGCCCGCGCTGGTTGAGCTGCACCAGCAGCTGCACGATCTCGTCTTGGGTGAGGGCGCCGTCCGGGTCGTCGGCCAGCAAGGCCTCGGCGAGGGCGTCCACGCTGCGGGTTCCGTCGCAGCGACCCACGAACGCATAGGCGGCGGCGTTCATCCGGTGGAAGCGCCCGCTCACCGGATCGGCCAGCACGTACCACACCTCGTTCCGGTAGATCTGCCGACGCACCCGCACGTGGGGGCGCAGGCTCGGGTGCAGGCCCGCCACCCGGTACCACTGGCCGCTGAAGGCGCTCGGCCCGCTCATCTCAATGCCCCAGCCACGACCACAGGCCGATCCGCATCCAGTCGATCAGCCGATGCGTCCACGCCCAGGCCAGCGGCTCGCGCCCCACCGCAATCTTCGCCACCCCGCGCAGCCCCGGCCGCAGCGCGTCCGGACGGGCGGAGAGAGCCGCCTCCACCTCGAACACGTTACGCCCCTCCACCGCGCTCGCCATCGGCGTGATGCGCGTCACCGCCAGCGGCAGGCTGTCCCAGGGCAGCGCCGACAGGGCCAGACGCCCCGTCTGCCCCACCCTCACCCGGCCGATGTCGCGCTCATCCACCTCCACGATCACCCGGAAGCGGTCCCGCGGCGCCAGCGTCAGCAGCACGTCGCCCCGCTGCACCGGCGCGCCCAGAGACTGGCTCAGATCGCCCCGGATCACCACCCCGTCGAAGGGCGCCTCGAGGCGGATCCGGCCCAGCTGCTCATCCACCAGCGCCAGCTGGGCCCGCGCCTCCTCGGCCTTGGCCTGGCTGATGACCAGCTGGGCCCGGTCGGCCCGCGCCATCGCCGCGCCGTATGCGTTCTCGTGCTGGGCAAGCTCGCTCGCCCACTTGTTGCGCTCCAGCTGAAGATCCTGCTCCGCCAGCTCGGCCAGCACCTGCCCGGCCCTCACCGCGTCGCCCGGCCGCACCAGGCTGCGCTTGAGGAAGCCATCCACCGGCGCCACCATCACCCGCTGGATCTCCCCCTCCACCCGCGCATTGCCGCCCACCCGGTACTCGAAGGGCACCAGCAACAGCACCGCCAAGGCCACCAGCAGCGCGCCCAGGCCCATCCGCAGCCGCGCGCCGGCCGGCGACCGGAGCGCCGTCCAGCCCCGCCGCAGACGATCCCGCAGCCGCTTGCGCCAAGGCCGCTCGCCGTGGCGCATGTAGTGCAGCACCGGGCCCACCAGCGCCACCGCGTGCTCCCACTCCACCAGCACCGCCGGGTCGGGCGCACCGCCCTGGCGAAACTGCAGCAACACCGCACCCACCAGATCGTGCTGAACCACAATGGGCAGGGTGCACACGGTGCCCCCCTCCTGGCGGACCAGCGCCTCGTGGGCCAGCACGATCCGCGGCGGCAGCTCGGGCGGCGCCGGCGCGATCACCGTGGCCGCCTGCTCGATCGCCTCGTCCATGGCCGCGCCGATGGCGCGCAGGGCTTCGGTCCGCCCGTCGCCGAGCACCCCGTGGGAAAGCGCGACCACGCGGGAGAAGCGGTCCTCGACGAAACCGATCGCCACCCGGTCGCAACCGAGCTTGGTCGCCAGCTCCGAGGCGAAGGCCGTCGCCGCCGGCCCGAGGCGCGGGTGGGAAACCACCGCCGCCTGCAGCGCAAGCACGTCGAGGGCCGAGATGCCCGGAGTGGGAACCGGAGACTGGGAGTTCAGGGCTGCCGTCCTTAGAGAATATCGTCCTCGTATTGACGACGCGGCGACCGGAAACTTTAAGCGTCTCGACTGCCAAAGCGGCACACCGTCACGGCGACGGCCCCTGCGGGCACGCAAAAAACCGATGCCCCCGTCACCGTGGGTGAGGGGGGCATCGGTCGGGTGCTGCGATCACGCCCGGCAGGCTGCCGGGCAGATCGGGTACGTTCAGCGCTGGCTGGTCAGCTGGGCCAGGAAGGCGGCTTCCTTTTCGGCCGGGAAGGCATGCTGCGCCATCACGCGCTGGACTGCGCCAGGGTCGCCACCCTCGCCCGCCACCGAAAACTCGATCCCGAGCTGACGGCCGTTGGCGGCCAGGGTCATGAAAGCCGTCCGCCAGCGCTGGCATTCGGCCAGACGCTCACGCACTTCGCTTTCGTTGCTGATGACGACACCCGCTGCCTTGAGGGAATCCAGAAACTCTGCGTAGGACTCGTTGCAATAACTGCCCATCGACTTCTCCTGTCAAATCCGGCGATCTCTCGCCTGTGTTCCCTTAACGCACCGAATCGAACGGTGGATGACACGATTTCGAAAAAATTTCGGACTTTTTTCGGTCACGCGTCCGACACCCGCCAAGGTGTCAGATCTGGAACCGATCGAGCGCCGTCCGCAGGCCGTCGGCGCTCCGCGCGAGGGCCTGGGCCTCGCCGGTGATGGACTGGGTCGCCATCGCCGAACGGTCGGCCATCCGCGAGATGAGTTCCACATGGCGGGAGATTTCCTGGGCGGAGACGCTCTGCTCCACCAGCGCGTCGGAGATGCGGGTGACGATGTCGCCCACACCATCGGCGCGGCCGGTGATGAGGTCGATCGACTCACCGGCCTGACCGGCGTGGCTCACCCCGGTATTGACCCGGCTCACCGCGCTTTCGATGCAGGCCAGCACCGACTCCTTGGCGCCCCGCATGTCGTTCATCATCCGGCCGATCTCGTCGGTGGCGGTGGTGGTGCGTTCGGCCAGCTTGCGCACTTCGTCGGCGACCACCGCGAAGCCACGCCCGAGTTCGCCGGCCCGGGCCGCCTCGATGGCCGCGTTGAGCGCCAGCAGGTTGGTCTGGTCGGCGATGCCCTTGATGATGGTGACGACCTCCGATGCCCGTTCCGACTCGCGCCCGAGCGCCTCGACCCGCTCGACCGCGGTGCCGATCACGCCGGCGATGCCCGACATCTCGCCCACGGCGGCCTTCACCACCTGGCTGCCCTCGACCGCCGCGAGGCTGGAATCGGAGGCCAGCCGCCGGGCTTCACCGGCGCTGTCGGCGATCTGGTTGATCGACGCGGTCATCTCCTGCACAGCGGCGGCCATCGCGCCGGTGGAGTTGGTCTGGTCGGTCACGCCCTCGGCGATGCCGACCGACGCTTCGGTAAGGCGTGCGGCGAGCGCCTGGAGGGCGTCGGCGGTGTCGCGGGCCTCGCTGAGCGTGCGGCGCAGCTCGTCCTGCATCCGGGCCACTGCCTTCAGCAGCGGGCGGGATTCGACGGCCGACCGGTCGAAGACGTAGTCCAGATGGCCGGCCGAGGCGCGCTGGGCAAATTCGGCCACCATCACCCCGTCCATGACCATGCCTCGCAACAGCCCGGCGATGTAGCACAGCAGGCCGGTCTCGACGACCACGTAGGCGGCGTGCACCAGCACCCGCCCCACCCCGTCCACCTGGGGAAAGACGAACACGCCGGCGCCGGTGGCCTGGAGCCAGGCAAACGCGAGGTGGTGCACGGCGATCAGGCCCGCGGCGGCGATCAGCGGACGCCAGTCGCAGTACAGCACCAGAAAGGCGAGCAGCGCGAAGATGCCGAAGTGGGCTTCGATGGTGCCGCGGGTCTGGTGGATCAGGAGCGCGGAGAAGATCATCGCCGAACAGGCCACGGCGATCCGCGTCACCAGCCGGCCAGGGGCGCCACGGCTGATCGCGAGGGGCACCAGGAAGGCGGGAAGCCCCACGGCGAGCGCCGCGCTCCAGTCGCCGAAGTAGGCGGCAACGCCAAGGCACAGCAGCAGGTGCAGGCCCAGGGCGCCGACCAGCAGGTTGTCGGCACGGGCGCGGAAGCTGGAGAGGTCGTCGGCGGACGGCGCGTTCGGGTGGCGGGTCATGATCCACCTCCGCCCCACAGCGGGCCGCGCGGCCCGGTGCTGCACGCGTCGCCGCGCTGGACGGCCTCAAGCTGCATCGACCACAACTGGACGGCCGCCACGGCCAGCCATCCTCCCAACAGCATCCAGGGCCAGGCGGCCTGGAGCCGGCGCGCAAGGGCGGGCCGGGCTTGATTTCCGATGGGCAAGTTCGTGACTCCAATTGAACAGGTTGAACACCTGTCCAATATCGACACAAGCGCCCGGGGCTTTAAGCCGGCGTGGGCCCGGCGCCCGCTGCCCTCAGCCGGCGAGATGGGCGAGGATCGGGTTGAGCATGGCGGCGCCAAGGCGCTTGCTGCGCTCGCCGTTCCAGCCGGTGACGCCGTCGGGCAGGTTGGCGTTGTCCTTGAAGGGCATCTCGAGGGTGATCGACACGCAGCCGAAGCGGTGGGCGACCCACTTCGAGGCGAGGGTCAGCAGCTCGTCCTGGAAGCGCCCGGCCAGATAGCCGTGTTCGGTCTGGAAATCCGGGCTGGCAGCCTGGAAGGCTTCGACGAAGCGGGCCTGGCGGGCGCGCTGCACGTCGGAGAAGCCCGGCACCTCTTCGGCGGTGGAGAAGAACACGTAGGGCAGCGCCTCGTCGCCGTGGATGTCGAGGAAGAGTTCGACTCCGCTCGCTTCCATGGCCTGACGCACCCGCAGCACCTCGGGGCTGCGGGTGGGGCTGGGGTCGCGCCACTCGCGGTTGAGGTTGGCGCCGGCGGCGTTGGTGCGCAGGTTGCCGCGGATGGCGCCGTCCGGGTTCATGTTGGGCACCACGTACAGCACGGCCTTCTCGCGGATGCGCCGGGCCACCGCGTCGGCTGCGTCGAGCAGGCGCTCGAGCAGGCCTTCGACGAACCACTCGGCCATGCTTTCGCCCGGATGCTGGCGGGCGACGATCCAGATCGGCCGCTTGCCCGGGCCGGCGCGCCCGACGGTGACGAGGTCGAGATCGCGCCCATCCACGGTGGCGCCCAGATTGGTGACGGAGGCGAAGGGCGACATCTCGACCCGCCCCAGCAAATCCAGGTGACGCTCGTGGGAGTACGGCTCGAAGTAGGCGTAGTAGATGCTGTTGCGCTCGGGCCGGTGTTCGACGATGAGCTGGCCGTTTTCAAAGCGCGTGCCGGCGATGCGGAACCAGTGGCGGCGGTCGTAGGAGGCGACGCAGCGGTAGCCGGGCCAGCCGTCGGGATAGGCGGCGTCGGCGGCGTTCTCGAAAATGAGGCGCACGTCCTGCCCGGCCGCGCCGTGGAGCCGGAAGTGGAACCACTGGCGGAAGGTCGAATCGCCATCCACGCCCTGATCGGCCCGCAGGCGCAGGCGGATGTCGTCGGGGCGGTCGATGGCGAGCACCTCGATGGCGCCGGCGTCGAAATTGCTGCTGATGCGGAGGGTCATGGCGAGGCGGAAATCAGCCGATGAGGTGGGTGACGGCGTACAGCACGAGACCGATCAGGCCGCCGACGAGGGTGCCGTTGAGCCGGATGAACTGCAGGTCGCGGCCGACGCTCTGCTCGATCTCGCGCACCAGGTCGTCGTCGTTCCAGGCCCGCACGGTGCCGGCGATGTGGCGCGACAGCCCTTCGCGCAGCTCGGGCGCCAGGGCTTCGACGCTGTGCTCGATGTGCTCGTTGACCGAATCCCGCAGGGCCGGGTTGGTGGCGAGGCTGGCACCGATGGCGCCGGCCACCGAGGCGATCTTGCGGCGCACGCGGGACTCCGGCTTGCCCAGGTCGCGCGCCAGCCAGCCGCGCAGGTCGTCCCACAAGCCCTGCAGGTAGGTGCCGACGCCGGGGTGAGCGAGGAAATCCCGCTTGGCCTGCTCGATGCGGGCGCGGAAGCCCTCGTCGTGCTGAAGGCGCTCGATGTAGCGCTGGATCACCTCGTCGAAGGCTGCGCGGCGCGGGTGGTTGGGGTCCTTGGCCACCTCTTCGAGCAGGCCGTTTACGCCGCCCACGATGCCGTGAGCCACCTTCTCGCCCAGCTCGGCGGGGTTGATGCCGACGAGACCCAGCATGGCGACGATCTTCGGGTACTCCTTGTTGGCCACGTCCACGATCATGCCGGCGAAGCCCTGCTGCACGCCGGGCTGGCCCAGCCAGTCGGCCAGCTTGGCGAGGCCGTCGTCAAGCAGGCCCTGGTGGCGGCGATCTTCGGTGAGCAGGTTGAGGATGCGCCCCACCGTGCCGGCCAGGTCGAGATCGCCGGCGCGGCGGCGCAGAGCGTGGAGGATCAGCCGGCGGACCCGCCGGTCGTCCATGAAATCCAGCGACTGCACCGCCACCACCGCCAGCCGGTCGGCCAGCAGGCGGGCGTTGCGCTCGTCCTGCAGCCAGGCGGCGATGCGTTCGGCCGGGTTGGCGGCGCGCAGGCGGCTGACCAGCGAGTGGGTGTCGAGGAACTTGTCGCGGATGAACACCGCCAGGTTGTCGGCCAGCCGTGCCTTGTTGCGGGGCAGGATGGCGGTGTGGGGAATCGGCAGGCCAAGCGGCCGGCGGAACAGCGCCACCACCGCAAACCAGTCGGCCAGAGCGCCGATCATCGCCGCCTCGGCGAAGGCCGCCAGCCAGGGCAGGCCTTCGCGGCGGGCGAAGACGAACAGCACCGTGACGGCCACCAGCAGGCCGGTGGCGAGGAACTTCATGCGGGCCAGCGCGGCCGCCTTCTCGGGAGATGCCATCTGCCCTGCCCTCCTCAGTCGAGCCGCCGCCGGAAGACCCAGTGGCCTTGGTCGGAGGCCTCGGGCACAAAGGCGTAGCCGTCGCTGTCGAAACCCTTGAGCTGCTCGACCGCCTCGACGCCGTGGGCGATGGCGTAGCGGGCCATCAGGCCGCGGGCGCGCTTGGCGTAGAAGCTGATGATCTTGTAGCGCCCGCCCTTCCAGTCTTCAAACGCCACGTTGAGCAGCCGCCCCTTGAGCTTGGCCGGCTTGACCGACTTGAAGTATTCCTCGGAAGCCAGGTTAACCAGCACCGGCTCGCGCCCGGCGTCGGCCTCGTCGGCCAGCAGCCGGTTGAGGGCGTCGGTCTGGGTCATGCCCCAGAAGGCGTACAGATCCTTGCCACGGCCGTTCTTGAAGCGGGTGCCCATTTCCAGGCGGTAAGCCTGCATCAGATCCAGCGGCCGCAGCAGGCCGTAGAGCCCGGAGAGGATGCGCAGGTGGCGCTGGGCGTAGTCGAGCTGGGCTTCGGTGAGGGTGCGGGCGTCGAGGCCGTCGTAGACGTCGCCGTTGAAGGCAAGCACCGCCGGGCGGGCGTTGTCGGGCGAGAACGGGCGCGACCACTCGGCGTAGCGGGCCACGTTGAGGGCGGCGAGTTGATCGGACAGGCTCATCAGCTCGGCCACCTGGGCGTGGGAGAGCGCGCGCAGGCCGTCGATCAGCTCGGCGGCGTCGTCGAGGTAGTCGGGCTGGGTGTGACGGGCGGTGACGAGCGGCGTCGCGTAGTCGAGCGCCTTGGCGGGGGACAGCACGAAGATCATGGTGCAAGCAAAACCGTGGAAATTCAGGTGAGGGGTTCGAGGTGGGTGGTCACCTCGGTGCCGGGCAGGGCCGCGGCCAGGGCGGATTCTATTTCGTCCAGCAGCGCGTGGCCCTCGCGCACCGTCCAGTCGCCGGGCACCAGCACCGTGAGCTGGACGAAGGCCGACACGCCGGCCCGGCGGCTGCGCAGGTTGCGATAGCCCACGCCGCGGGCCCGGAAGCTGTCGAGCACTGCTTCGGCCCGGGCCAGGGCGTCGGGCTCCAGGCTGCGGTCCATCAGCCCATCCACCGACTCGCCCACCAGCCGGATGGCCTCGCGGGTGATGTTGAGGCCCACCGCGATGGCGATCAGCGGGTCGAGGGCGAGCCAGCCCGTCCACGCCACCAGCGCCACCCCGGCGATGACCCCGGCGGAGGTCCACACATCGGTCATGAGGTGGCGCGAGTCGGCCTTGAGGGCGATGGAGTTGAAGCGCTCGCCGGCGCGGCCCAGCACCCGGGCCACCGCCAGGTTGATGGCCGTGGCCACCGCCGACCAGGCCAGCCCCCAGCCCGGCGATTCGATGGGCCGGGGCTGAATCAGCCGCTCGGCGCCGGCCCACACGATGCCGACGGCGGCCCCCAGGATCAGGATGCCCTCGAAGCCGCTGGAGAAGTATTCGGCCTTGCCGTGGCCGAACGGGTGCCCCCGATCGGCCGGCGCCCGGGTGACGACGATCATCCACAGGGCGAACGAGGCCCCGGCCAGATTGACGAAGGATTCCAGCGCATCCGAGAGCAGCCCGACCGAGCCGGTGATCCACCAGGCGAAGGCCTTGAGGGCGATGGTGGAGACCGCCGCGGCGATCGACAGCCATGCAAAGTGGTGGCGGTCCAGGCCGGCGCCGACGGTCATCGCTCAGCCACGCTCCACGTCGGTGACGCCCTTCACCTCGCGGATCAGGGTGAGGGCCCGCTGGATCTGCTGCACGCCCTGCACCTCGAGGGTGAAACGCATCCGCGCCGCGCCCTTGCGGCTGAGGGTGTTCACCGCGATCACGTTGAGGCGCTCCTTGGAGAGCACCTCGGAGATGTCGCGCAGCAGCCCCTGGCGGTCCATCGCGTGGGCTAGGATGTCCACCGGGAACACCGCGTCCTTCGCCGCGCTGCGCCCGCTGCCGCCCCACTCCGCGCTCACCAGCCGCTCGGGATGGCGTTTGACCAGCGACTGGAAGTCGCGGCACTCGACCCGGTGAATCGATACACCCCGGCCGCGGGTGACGTAGCCTTGTATCGCATCCGGCGGCGCCGGCTTGCAGCAGCGGCCCAGCGAGGTCATCAGCTTGCCGACCCCGACGATGAGGATGGTGTCGCCCGCGTCGCCCGCGTGGCTCTGGCCGATGACGACCTCGGGCTCCTCGGGGGCGGATTCGTCCGCGTCGGCACCACGCAGGGCGGTCTGGATCGCCCGCGGGCCCACCTCGCCCCGGCCGGCGGCGATGAACAGCGCCTCGGCGTTCTTGAAGCCCAGCCGGGTGGCAAGCTCGTCGATGTTGGCCTGGCCGTGGCCTTCGCGCTGGATTTCCTTCACCAGCACGCTGCGCCCGCGCACCAGCATCTCCTCTTCTTCGAGGGCGCTGAAGTACTGCTTGATCTTCTGCTTGGCGCGCGGCGTGGCCACGTAGCCCTGCTGCGGGTTGAGCCAGTCGCGGGACGGCCCGCCCTCCTTGGTGGACATGATCTCCACCGTCTGGCCGTTCTCCAGGGGCGTGTTGAGGGTGACCAGCTGGCCATTGACCTTGGCACCCCGGCAGCGGTGCCCCAGATCGGTGTGCACCCGGTAGGCGAAGTCGATGGGCGTGGCGCCGCGGGGCATGTCGATCACGCGGCCCTGGGGCGTGAGCACGTAGATGGTGTCGTCCAGCGAGGCGCGCTTGAACTGCTCCACCCAGTCGGCGGCGTCGGTCACCTCGTCGCGCCACGACAGCAGGCTGCGCAGCAGGGCGATCTTCTCGTCGTAGTCGCTGCTCGCGGCGCTGCCGCTGCCTTCCTTGTAGCGCCAGTGGGCCGCCACGCCCAGCTCGGCGTGGTTGTGCATGCCGTGGGTGCGGATCTGCACCTCCAGAGCGCGGCCGTCGGCGGCATACACCGCGGTGTGCAGCGACTGGTAGTTGTTGCCCTTGGGCATCGAGATGTAGTCGTCGAACTCCTTGGGGATCGGCGTCCAGATCTGGTGCACGATGCCCAGCACCGCGTAGCAGTCCTTCACCTCATCCACCAGCACCCGCAGCGCCCGCACGTCGAAGATCTGCGAGAAATCCAGGCGCTTGGCGCGCATCTTGTTGTAGATGCTGTAGATGTGCTTGGGCCGGCCATACACCTCGGCCTTGATGCCGATGGCGGCGATCTCGCTCTTGAGGCGCGCCACCGCATCGACGATGAACTGCTCGCGCTCCACCCGCCGCTCGTCGAGCATCCGGGCGATGCGCTTGTAGGTGTCGGGCTCCAGGAAGCGGAAGGACAGATCCTCCAGCTCCCACTTGAGCTGCCAGATGCCCAGCCGGTTGGCCAGCGGCGCGTAGATGTCGAGGCTCTCGCGGGCGATGGACTCGCGGATCGGGCCCGGGTGGTCGGTGAAATAACGCAGGGTTTGCGTGCGCGAGGCCACCCGCAGCAGCACCACGCGGATATCCTCGACCATCGCCAGCAGCATCTTGCGCAGCACCTCGCTCTGGGCGCGGATCTCGGGGGCGCTGGTGGAGGTGGTCATGCGGGTGATGACGCGCAGCCCGTTGAGGCGCCGCAGGCCATCCACCAGCCGCGCGACGCCGTCCCCGAAGCGGGCGGTGATCTCGTCGGTGGGGTGAAGCAGCACGTCGCCCACGGCGAAGCACAGGGCGGCGACCCGCGCGTCGGCATCGAGGCGCAGCGACGCCGCGATGAGGGCGGTGCCCAGCGCGTGGGGCCACACCGGCTCACGGGTGCCAAGGCTGCGCTCGGCATAAAGGCCCTGGACCCACTCATGGGCTTCGCCCACCCGGCGGACGTCGTCGGGAAGCAAGCCTTCGCAGAGCAGGGCGAGGGTGGAGGATGCGGACTGGGAAATCGAGTGCGTAACGGCGACCATGCCGACATTATCCTATAGGCTGCCGTTGCAGCGTTTGATCTTGATCGTATCGGCGGTGACGGGCAACCCGCCCTATCCCGCCAACCCGCCCCTTCGACCAGCGATTCCGCCCGATGTTCTCCGCCCTTCGAAACTGGCGCCGCCGCCGCGCCGCCGACCGGATGCAGGTTCCCCCCGAGCAGTGGAGCCGCGTCGAAGCCCGCCTGCCCTTCCTCGCCTACCTGCCGCCGGAGGATCGCCCGAGCCTGCGCCGGATGGCGCTGGAGTTCCTCGCCGACAAGGAAGTCCACGGCGCCGAGGGCCTCGTCGTCACCGACGACATGCTGCTCTCCATCGCCCTGCAGGCCTGCCTGCCGGTGCTGCACATCGGCCTCGACGCCTACGCCGACTGGGTGGGCATCGTGGTGTACCCGGGCGACTTCGTGATCCCCCGCAGCTTCGTCGACGAAGACGGGGTGGTGCACGAATACGACGACGAGGTGCTGGGCGAAGCCTGGGAAGGCGGTCCGGTGATCCTGTCGTGGTTCGACGACGACGAGGCCCTCGACGGCATCAACGTGGTGATCCACGAGTTCGCCCACAAGCTCGACATGGGCAACGGCGAGGTGGACGGCTTCCCCGCCCTGCCCGCCGACATGAGCCCCGAAGCCTGGGCGGCGGCCTTCCGGCCCGCCTACGACGACTTCTGCCAGCGGGTGGACGACGGCGAAGACACCGCCCTCGACCCCTATGGCGCCGACCACCCGTCGGAGTTCTTTGCGGTGATGAGCGAGGCCTTCTTCGAGACCCCGGGGCTGCTGCGCCAGCAGTATCCGGCCGTCTACGGGCAGCTCTCCCGCTATTTCCGCCAGGACCCAGCGCAGCGCGAAACGCCGCCCGCACCACCCCGATAGCATCGCCGAAACAAAACTTTGCTAGTTGGCCGGGGGCTGTCTAAAGTGATTAGGCCGTTGTGGCATTTCCGACAAAACTGGAGCGTGATTCATGGCCATTACCTGGATTCTGGTTGCCAACGCAAGCCTCGCCCGTCTGTACGCGAACTTCGGCCCCAAGCAGGGGCTCAAGCTCGTCAAGGAACTCGTCCATCCCGAGAGCCGCATGAAGAATTCCGAGCTGTCCTCCGACCGCGCCGGCCAGATGCAGGCCAGCGGCAGCGGTCATGGCGCCCGCGAGCAGCAGACCCCACCCAAGCTCAACGCCGCCAAGCAGTTCGCCCAGGCTCTGGCCAAGGAGCTTTACCTCGGCCGCAGCCGCAACGAGTTCGCCCGCGCGATCCTCGTCGCGCCGCCGTCTTTCATGGGCATGCTCAACGCCAACCTCGACGGCCCGACCGCCCAGATGGTCACCGACCGCCTCGAAAAGGACTACACCAAGACCACCGAACCCGCCCTCCGGGGCCACCTCGGAAACTGCATCCTCGTCTGACCTCCCCGCGTGCCCCTCGGGCTCCGGCGGCCTGAAACGCCCCGGACATCCTTTTCCCGCCCGAGGGAAACACCGCGCTTTCAGGCGGATGTGATACCCGTCTCATCCGCCTGTTCTTTGCCTCAAACCCACCTGTAATCCGTGAGTTAGTGCCGCAGGCCGCGGCCGGCCGGAGACCTATTCTCGGCGCACCCCATCAAGTTTGGTGCGCATCATGAGAAAAGAACTCCTTACCGGCCTCGCCGCCACCGTCGCCCTCCTCGCCCCGCTCGGCGCCTCTGCGGCCAGCGTGACGATCGACGGCAACTTCACCGACTGGGGCATCGCAAACAACGGCACCACGGCCGGCTGGACGCCCAAGAGCGGCGTCGTCTACACCGTCGAAGATCAGAGCAACGCCATGAACGGTTTCCTCAGCCCCGGCTGGGGCGGTCAGGCCTACGACGCCGAAGCCCTCTACGTCACCTGGCAGACCAAGGCCGACGGCAAGACCTACCTCGACGTGGGCATCGTCACCGGCCACGACCCCAGCACCGCCACCACCGCCAACAGCTACGGCCGTGGCGACATCGCCATCGACTTCGGCAAGAACGGCAGCTGGGATTTCGGCATCCTCACCGCCAACCGCAGCGCCACCCTGCTGCGCGGCGACGTGGTCGCCACCGCCAACGCCGACTGGTCCACCGGCCTGTGGAGTTCGCCCGGCGTGTTTGCGCCGGAATCCTCGCCCTACGTGACCAAGGTGGCCAGCGGCACCGACGTGGGCAATGCCAGCGTCGCGATCTCGAATGCCTTCACCAACATGGGCATCCTGGGTGGCAACCATTGGTTCTACGAAGTGGAGATTCCGGTGGATGCCTTTGGCAGCCACTGGCACGGCATGAACCCGTCCGAAGCCTTCAGCATCCAGTGGACGATGCTGTGCGCCAACGACATCGTGGCCCTCAACGTGGCCGCCACGACCGTCCCCGAACCCGCCATTCCGGCCCTGGTGCTGACCGGCCTTGCCCTGGCCGGCCTCACCCGGCGTCGAACCCCGCACTGAAGAGCGATCTTGAAGGACTTGAGCCGGCACCCGCCGGCTCTTTTTTATTCCAGCGGCCACACGCCCAGCCGCGTGTAGGCCGGCCCGGCCGACGACAGCGCGGAAGCCACCAGCACCCACTCGGTCACCGGCCAGTCGATGGGCGGACAGTCGGGCAGCGCCGCGGCAGGCGCCGCCTTGCGCAAAAGGGTGAGATGGGGAACGAACGGGGGCACGAGCCCGGCCGCCCCAGTGCCGGGCAGGAAACCCGCGGCCGCCAGCACCGCCCGCAGGTCGGCCACCAGCCGGGCCAGCGCAGGCGGGGTCGCCGGGCAGCCGCCCCACACGATGCGGTTGTGGGGCCAGTAACCCAGGCGGTCGATGGTCAGCCGGAAAGCCTCGCCCCGCACCGGGGCCAGCGCCGCGCGCAGTTCGGGCAGACGGCCCTCGGCCACCTCACCGAGAAAGGCCAGGGTCAGGTGGAGCGTCTCGCGGCGCATCCGCCGCCCGCCGCACACCCGCCAGGCATCGGCAGAAACAGCGAAGAGCCGCTCCGCCACTGCCTCCCCCGGCCACAGGGCCAGGAAGAGCCGGCGGGTGGCTTCAGCCATCCACCCGGGCGAGCAGCGCCACCGCCTGGGCAGCGATGCCCTCGCCACGGCCGGTGAAACCGAGCTTCTCGGTGGTCTTGCCCTTCACGTTGATCGCCGCCGGCGCAACGCCCAGGTCGGCGGCGATGTTGGCGATCATCGCCGGCACATGGGGCAGGATCTTCGGCGCCCGGGCGATCACGGTGGCGTCGACGTTCACCGTCTGCCAGCCGGCGGCGCGGGCAGCTGCAGCGGCCTCGCGCAGCAGCACGCGGGAGTCGGCACCCTCGAAGCGCGGATCGGTGTCGGGAAAGTGCCGGCCGATGTCGCCCAGCCCGGCGGCGCCCAGGATGGCGTCGGTGATGGTGTGGAGCAGCACGTCGGCGTCGGAATGCCCGAGCAGGCCGCGGGCGTAAGGAATCGTCACGCCGCCAACGATCAGCGGGCGGCCGGGGACCAGGGCGTGGACGTCGAAGCCCTGCCCGATGCGGAACGGAACGTTCATTCTGTGCCTTCGCGGTGTTGAAGAATCCACTCGGCCAGGTGCAGGTCGAGGGGATAGGTGACTTTCAGATTGGTCGGATCGCCCCGCACCAGCCGCGGACGCAGGCCCATGGCCTCGATGGCGCTGGCCTCGTCGGTGACGTGGCGCGCGCTCTCGAGGGCGCGCTTGAGCATCACGTAGCGGAACATCTGGGGCGTCTGGGCCTGCCACAGGCCATCCCGCGCCACGGTGTCGGCGATGCGGTGGGTGCTGTCCTCGCGCTTCAGGGTGTCGGCCACCGGCACCGCCAGAATGCCGCCCACCTCGTCGTGGGCGAGCGTCTGCACCAGGGTTTCGATGTGCCACGGCGCGAGGCACGGCCGCGCCGCGTCGTGCACCAGCACCCAGTCGGATTCGGCCGCATGCTCGGCAATCGCCCGCAGGCCGTTGAGCACGCTCTCGGCCCGGGACACGCCGCCGCAGAACAGCGGCACCAGACGATCGCCGAACGGCCGCCAGTCGTGACGGTCCCACTCCTGATCGCCCACCGAGAGCACCACGTACACCCGGTCGATCACCGGCGAGGTGCACAGCACGCGCAGGGTGTGGCGGATGAGGGGCTCGCCAAGGAGGGAAAGATACTGTTTGGGCTGCTCGCTCTTCATCCGGCTGCCGCTGCCGGCAGCGGGGACGATGGCGAAGCGACGGCTGGTGTGGGTTCGCATCGCCGCATTTTAACCTCACTCCCGCCGCGGCCGCCCCGACCAACCCGCCCCGCCGCCGGAAAACCGCGTCGCGGCTCGATGCCGGGCTTCAGCTCGGGCCAATCCTGCCGCAAAATGGGACACTACCCCAGTCGAGATCGCCATGCTGTTCTCCCTGCCTTTCGAACCACGCCAGCTCGAAGCCCTCGCCCTCGCCACCGCCATCGGGCTGCTGATGGGGCTCGAACGGGAGCGCCGCCCCGCCGCCCGGGCCGGGGTGCGCACCTTCGGTCTCACCGGGCTGCTGGGGGCGCTGTCGGCGCTGCTGGCCGAACAGCTCGCCACGCCGGCCTTCGTCATCACCGGCTTTGTGCTGGTGGCGGCGATGATCATCGCCACCAACCTGCGCCAGCCCGAACCGGACGATCCCGGCACCACCTCGGTGATCGCCCTGCTGGTGTGCTTCATCCTCGGCGCCATGGTGTGGCTGGGCCACGGACGGCTGGCGGTGATGGCGGCGGTGGGCGCCACCATGCTGCTCTACTACAAGTCGGAGCTGCGCGGCGTGGCGGCCCGGCTCACCGCCCAGGACTGGCGCTCGATCCTGCAGTTCTCGGTGCTCTCGCTGATCGTCCTGCCGATTCTCCCCAACCGCGGCTTCGGGCCCTACGAGGCGGTCAATCCGCATCAGGTGTGGCTGATGGTGGTGCTGATCGCCGGCGTCAGCCTGGCCGGCTACGCCGCGCTGCGCCTGGTGGGCGCCCGCTACGGCGCGCCCTTGCTGGGCCTGCTGGGCGGACTGGTGTCGAGCACCGCCACCACCATGGTCTTCGCCCGCCACGCCCGGGAGAACCCCGCGATGGCCGCCACCGCCACGCTGGTCATCCTCCTCGCCAACCTCATCATGGTGGTGCGCATCCTGGGGATCGCCTGGGCGCTGTCCCAGTCGGTGGTGCCGCTACTGCTGCTGGGTTGCACGCTGGCGATCCTGATCGGCGGGGTGGTGATCGCCCTCAACTGGCGCCAGCTCGCCGGGCGCGACGCCCTGCCGGTGCCCGAAACCCGCAACCCCACCGAGCTGCGCGCCGCCCTCGGCTTCGGCCTGCTCTACGCCGGCGTGCTGCTGTGCGCCGCGTGGCTGTCGGACATCGCCGGACGGGGCGGGCTCTACCTGCTGGCCTTCGTCTCGGGGCTTACCGACGTGGACGCCATCACCCTGTCCACCCTGCGCCTGCTCAGCGTGGGCAAGCTCGAAGCGGCCCCGGCGGCGGTGGCGATCCTGCTGGCGATGCTCGCCAATCTGGCCTTCAAGTCGGCCCTGGCCTTCACCCTCGGCGGGCGCGGCCTGGGCCGCCGGGTGCTGGGCGGCATGCTGGCGGTGGGGGCCGGCATCGCCGGTGGCATCGCATGGTTGGCGCACACCTCCCTATAATGGAATCAAGGCTCGCCCACGGCATTCAAGGCAAGAGGAAATCATGGCTCAAGCGTCACAGCGTCTGCCGGCGGTTGCCGGACTGTTCTACCCGGCCGACCCCCACAGTCTCCACGCCCAGATCTCGGGCTACCTCGCCGGCGCGCTGCCGGCCGAGGTGGTCCATTCACCCAAGGCGATCATCGTGCCCCACGCGGGCTACATCTACTCCGGCGCGGTCGCCGCCAGCGCCTACGCCGAACTCGTCCTGCGCCGCGACATCGTCCGCCGGGTGCTGATCCTCTGCCCCACCCACCGGGTCGCGGTGCGCGGGATGGCCATTCCCGCCGCCCAGTCCTTCGTCACCCCGCTGGGCACGGTGGCCGTCGACCGCGCCGCCTGGCTCGCCGCCCGCGAGCTGCCCGGCGTGCTGGTGGACGACCGCCCCCACGCCGAAGAGCATGCCATCGAGGTCCAGCTCCCCTTCCTGCAATCCACCCTCGATCACTTCGAGATCCTGCCGGTGGCCGTGGGGCAGCTCGACCCCGATCTCGTCGCCCGGCTGCTCGAAGCCCTGTGGGGCGGGCCCGAGACCCTGATCGTCATCAGCTCCGACCTCTCCCACTACCACCCCTACCGCCAGGCCCAGTGGCGCGACAAAGCCACCATCGCCATGATCGCCCAGCTCGACCCCCATCTGGACGGCGAGCAAGCCTGCGGCGCCGGCGCCATCAACGGCCTGCTCATCGCCGCCCAGCGCCATCGCCTTGCGCCCCACCTGCTTGATCTGCGCAACTCCGGCGACACCGCCGGCGACCGCGACCGGGTGGTCGGCTACGCCTCCATCGCCTTCTCCGAAGACCGCAACCATGCCCAGCACTGACAACCCCCTCGGCCGCGTCCTCCTCGCCCAGGCCCGCAAGGCCATCGCCGACGCCCTCGACCTGCCCACCCCGGCAAGCTTCGACGACCCGCAGCTGGCCCAGCGCGGCGCCACCTTCGTCACCCTCACCATCGATGGCGAGCTGCGCGGCTGCATCGGCAGCCTCAACGCCCACCGGGCGCTGGGCATCGACGTGCGCGAGAACGCCGTCGCCGCCGCCCTCTCCGACCCGCGCTTCCCGCCCCTGTCGGCCGATGAGTTCGACAAGGTGCGCATCGAGGTGTCGCTCCTCAGCGAACCGGAATTCCTCGAGTTCCGCGACGAAGCCGACGCCCTCGCCCAGCTCCGCCCGGGCGTCGACGGCGTGATTTTCTTCAACGGCTGCCAGAAGGCCACCTTCCTGCCCCAGGTGTGGGAACAGCTGCCCGACAAGGCCAGCTTCATGGCCGCCCTCAAACAGAAGGCCCGGCTGCCGGTGGATTTCTGGGGGCCCAACGTGATGATCGCGGTGTATCAGGTCCAGAAGTGGTACGAGCCGCCACCCAGCCGGGATTGACACCATGACCGCCCATCCCGCCCGCTACTGGCACGCCCTCGACGACGGCCGCCTGCAGTGCGACCTGTGCCCGCGGGATTGCCGGCTCCACGAAGGCCAGCGCGGCGCCTGCTTCGTGCGCCAGAGGGTCGACGGCAGGATGGTGCTCACCACCTACGGGCGCAGCTCCGGCTTCTGCATCGACCCCATCGAAAAGAAGCCCCTCAACCACTTCTACCCCGGCAGCAGCGTGCTCTCCTTCGGCACCGCCGGCTGCAACCTGGCGTGCAAGTTCTGCCAGAACTGGGACATCTCCAAGAGCCGCGACATGGACCGGCTGATGGACACCGCCGGCCCGGCCGACATCGCCGCGGCCGCCGCCCGCCACCGCTGCCGCAGCGTGGCCTACACCTACAACGACCCGGTAATCTTCGCCGAGTACGCCATCGACACCGCCCTCGCCTGCCGCGCGCAAGGCATTGCCAACGTGGCGGTCACCGCCGGCTACATCCACCCCGACGCCCGGCGCGACTTCTTCGCCGCGATGGACGCCGCCAATGTCGACCTCAAGGCCTTCACCGACGACTTCTACGTGCACCAGTGCGGCGCGCACCTCACGCCGGTGCTCGACACCCTCGCCTGGCTCCACCACGACACCGACGTGTGGGTCGAGATCACCACCCTCCTGATCCCCGGCCTCAACGATTCCGACGCCGAGATCGCCGCACTCAGCCGGTGGGTCGCCACCGAACTGGGCCCCGACGTGCCCCTGCACTTCACCGCCTTCCACCCCGATTACAAGCTCGACCGGATTCCGCCCACCCCGCCCGCCACCCTCACCCGCGCCCGGCGCATCGCCCGCGATGCCGGCCTGCACCACGTCTACACCGGCAACGTTCACGACCCCGACGGCAGCGCCACCTACTGCCCCGGCTGCGGTCAGGTCGTCATCGAGCGCGACTGGTACGCCGTCGGCGCCTACCGGCTCGACGCCCACGGCGCCTGCACCGGCTGCGGCACCCCGCTAGCCGGGCGCTTCGGCGAATTCCACGGCGCTTTCGGCCCGCGCCGTGTTCCCGTTCACATTCGCGCGGAGCACGGGTGACGCATTCCCTTGTCCGCCGGCAAGGGCTCGTGCCATCGTCCCGCCCATGATGAAACTGCGCCACACCGAACTCAGCATTCCCGCCGGCCCGGTCTGGCTGGAAGCGCTCCAGGCCCACGCGCCCGATAGCGCCGGGCTGATCGTCATCGCCCAGACCGCCGTGGGCAACCACCGGGAATCCCGCGAGGCCCACTTCGCCCGACGGCTGCAGGACGCCGGCTTCTCCACCCTGATCTTCGACCTCCTCACCCGCCACGAGGAAAGCCGCGACCCCGACACCCGCTACAACACGCCGCTCCTCGGCCAGCGCATCGACGCCCTGTTTGAATGGCTGCGCCACCAGCCGCCGCTCGTTGGCCTGCCGATCGGCCTGGTGGCAAGTGGCACCGGCAGCGCCGCCGCCGTCCGCGCCCTGGCCCGCGAGCAGGAGATGATCGACGCCTTCGTGTGCCGCGGAGGTCGCCCCGGCCTGGCAGGCATCAGCCCCCTGCGCCAGCTCGCCTGCCCCACCCTGATGATCGTCGGCGGGCGGGACGAGCACCTCCCCAACGTCCGCCAGGCCTTCGACCTGATCGGCGCCCACAAAGCGTGGCAGACGGTGCCCGGCACCGACGAGTTCTTCCGCGAACCCGGCACCCTGGACGCCGCAGCCACCCTCGCCACGGCATGGTTCCGCAGCCACCTGCGGCCACGCTCGACTCACGAAGGCGCGGCCTGACCCTGCCGCCGGTCGCTGCAGTTAAAACCAGATTCGTTGCCTTTAAAACAGAGCGTTTACAGCGCGCGGTGCATCGTCCGGTGGGGCAGGCCGGCCTCCTCGTACTCACCCCCCTCCGGCGAAAACCCAAAACGGGCATAAAAACCCAGCGCGTGGGTCTGGGCGTTGAGCACCACCCGCGCCATCCCCCGCCGCCGCGCCTCGTCGATGAGCGCCCGCAGCAAGGCCGCGCCCACCCCCTGACCACGCCACCCGGCCAGCACCGCCATCCGCCCGATGTGGCCGTCGGGCAGCAGCCGGCCGGTGCCCACGACCGCCGCCCCCACCTGCGCCAGGGCGTGACACGACACGGCATCGAATTCGTCCAGTTCCAGCTCGGCCGGCACCTTCTGCTCATCCACGAACACCGTGAAACGGATCGCCGACGCCTTGTCGGCAAGCTCACCCCAGCTGCCCAGGCGCACCGCCAGCCCGACGCTCACGCCAGAATCTCCACCGGCGTGCCCGCCGGCACCAGATCGAACAACTCGGCCACCTCCCGGTTGCGCATCCGCACGCAGCCGATGGACAGCGGCACCCCCATCGGCTCGGTGTCGGGCGTGCCGTGGATGTAGATGTAGCGGCGCATGGTGTCCACCTCGCCCAGGCGATTCACGCCCGGCTCCTTGCCCGACAACCACAGGATGCGGGTGAGGATCCAGTCGCGCCCGGGCATCTGCGCGCCCACTTCGGGCGTCCACACCTCGCCGGTCGGGCGGCGACCCCGGAAGGCCGCGCCGATCGGCTCGCCCGCGCCGATCTTGGCCCGCACCACATGCCGCCCGCGGGGCGTGCAATGGCTGCCGGTGCGCTCGCCGGGGCCGTTCCTGGCAGTGGAGACCGCGTAGCGCCGGATGCACGCCCCATCGTCGCCGAACAGCTCGAGGGTCTGGGTGGGAATGCGAATGCGGATCAGCACGACGGCGTCGCTCCCGCCAGCCGCTTGCGGCGAGCCGCAAAAAAACCGGACAAAAGTCCGCCGCAGGTGTCGGCAAGCACGCCTCCGGCCACCTCGGCGTGATGGTTTAGGCGTGTCTCGCCGAACAGATCGATTACGCTACCCGCAACACCCGTTTTGGGGTCGCGTGCGCCAAAGACCACCCGGGCAATGCGGGCGTGCATAATCGCCCCCGCGCACATGACGCACGGTTCGAGAGTAACGTAGAGTGTGCAGCCGGGCATGCGGTAGTTTTCCAGCGTGACCGCCGCGTCGCGCAGCGCCATCACCTCGGCGTGGGCGGTCGGGTCGTGACGTCCGATCGGCTGGTTGAAACCGCGCCCGACGATGCGCCCATCGGGCGCCACGATCAACGCGCCAACCGGCACCTCGCCGTTGCGACCGGCCTCCTCGGCAAGATCGAGGGCAAGACGCATGAAGTGCGCGTCCGCCTCGGGACATGGAGAAATCATGGTAAGACCGAAACCGGCTCTTGGATCGAAAAGAACAGATTTTAAAGCACCCACGTGGAAACGCTCGCCCTGACCGCGCCGGCACGCAGCCCGACAGGAACGAACCGATGACGTCCGATCCAGGCCGGGAACCGATGCTCGACGCCCCCGCCACGCCAGCCGCCGCCCCGCCCACCGCCACTGCGGCCGGGCGGCTGCTGCCGCACGCCCCCCCGGCGCTGCTCGCGACACTCTACGCCGCGGCCGCCACCGCGCTCGTGCTGCTCGCAGAGCGCCTGCTGCCCGGCCACGCCACCCCGATCCTGATCGGCGCCACCGCCATCCTGCTGTTCTTCCTGCGCGCCCCGGCCAAGGCGGTCGCGGCGCCCGCCCTCGCCCAGCCCCTGCTCAGCGACGTCCAGCCCGCAGAGTTCGGCGCCGGCCCGCTGCCCGTCGATCCGCCCGCCCTCTTCCGCGAGGCGCTGTCCGATATCCAGCACGTGCTCTACCGCTTCAACCCCACCCACGAGTGCTACGACTACATCTCGGATTGCGCCGAAGCCTGGCTGGGCACCACCACCGACCTGCTGTGCGCCCCCGGCGGCTGGCATCACTTCGCCCGCCGCATCCCCACCGACGATCTGGGCCGGGCCTGGGCGCGGATCAACGAGGCGCTGGCCAGCCCCGGCACCGCCCCGGTAGGCATCACCCTCGAATACCGTCTCGAACCCACCACCGGCAACGCCCTGTGGATCCGCGACAACATGACCCTCCTGCGCAACCCCGACGGCAGCCTCAAGGCCATCGTCGGCAGCGCCATCGACCACACCGCCGAGCGGGTCGCCCGCGACTACCTGCAGGTGATGCTGCGCAGCATCGGCGAGGGGGTGATCGCCACCGACCCGCAAGCGCGGATCGTCCTGATGAACCCGGTGGCCGAAACGCTCACCGGCTGGACCGAAGAGCAGGCCCGGGGCGAAGCCCTCGCCAGCGTCTTCCGCACCGAAGACAGCACCGACGGCCAGACGGTGCTCATCGACCGCCTGGGCCAGCGCCGGCCCATCGCCCGGGGCACGCCGCCCGACGCCGGCCACGCCCGCCTGGGCAAGGTGCTGGTGTTCCGCGACTGCCTGCCCGAGCTGCAGGCCCACTACCGGGCGCTGGTGGAGAACGCCCCGGTCGGCATCTTCCACTACGGCAGCGATCTCAAGATCCGCTACTGCAACAACCGGCTCGCCGACATCCTGCACTCGTCGCCCGCCCAGCTTCAGGGCGTCGACCTCCACGGCCTGGGCGACGAAGCCATCCTGTCGATGCTGCAGCGGGCCCTCACGGGCGAGCCCGGCAGCTACGACGGCCCCTTCGTCTCGCCCCTCTCGACCGACGTCCACATCCTGTCGATCCGGGTCGCGCCCGAGTTCGACGCCACCGGCCGGGTGGTCCTGGGCGGCGTCGGCATCGTCGAGGATCGCACCGCCCACCTCGAAGCCGAAGCCCAGCTGCGCGACACCAAGGAGCGCTACGTGCTCGCCCAGCGCGGCACCAACGAGGGCCTGTGGGATTGGGATCCGACCACCCGCCACCTCTACCTGTCGTCGCGGCTGCTGTCGCTGCTCGGGCTCAAGAGCGACACCCTGCGCACCACCGGCGAGGAATGGCTCAAGCTCATACACCCCGACGACCGCGCCCGCTACCGGGCCGACGTGGTCGCCCACCTGCGGGGCGAGACCGACCACTTCGAATCCGAATACCGGCTCGCCGACAAGGACGGCAAGTTCCACTGGGTGCTCGCCCGCGGCCTCGCCCACCGCAACCAGGAAGGCCGCGCGGTGCGCATCGTCGGCTCCATCGGCGACATCACCGCCCGCAAGCTGGCCGAAGAGCAGCTCAAGGCCGAGCGCGACTTCTCCCGCGGCCTCATCGACAGCCTGCCGGCTCCCTTCTTCCTGTTCGACCAACAGGGCCGGCTGGTGCTGTGGAACCGCTTCGTCTCCGAGCTAACCGGCCTGCCCGACGCGCAGCTCCAGAACGCCGAAGCCGAAAGCCTGGTCATCCCCGAGCAGGAGCCGGTGATGGCCCACCGGATCGAATCCGCCCTGCTCTCCGGCGAGGCATCGGCCGAAGTCATGCTGCGCCGCGCAGACCGCGAGCCGGTGCCCTTCCTGGTGGTGGGCCGCCGGGTCATCCTGGACGGCAAGCCGCACATCGTCGGGGTGGGCACCGACCTCACCGAACGCAAGTTCGCCGAGCGGGCCATCAAGCGCCTCAACACCGAACTCGAACGCCGGGTGGCCGAGCGCACGTCCCAGCTCAGTGCCGCCCTCAACGAGCTGGAATCCTTCAGCTACTCCGTCTCTCACGACCTGCGGGCCCCGCTACGCGCCATCGAAGGCTACAGCGCCATCCTCGGCTCCGACTACGGCGACAAGCTCGACGAAGAGGCCAAGGAGCTGCTGCGCCGGGTCCGCGCCGCGGTCCATCGGATGGGCCAGCTCATCGACGATCTGCTCACCCTGTCGCGGGTCAGCCGGAAAGAACTCGAACGCCGCCCGGTCGATCTCACCCAGCTCGCCCAGGTCATCTGCGAAGAGCTTCGCCAGCAGGAGCCCAACCGCGAGGTGCTCATCGACATCGCCCCCAGCCTGCAGGTCGAAGGCGACCCCAGCCTGATGCGCACCGTGCTCGAAAACCTGCTGGGCAACGCCTGGAAATTCACCGGGCGGGTCGAGCACCCGGAGATCCGCTTCGAGGCCACGCAGCACGAGGGCGTCGAAGCCTTCGTGGTGCGCGACAACGGGGCGGGCTTCGACATGCGCTACCGGGAAAACCTCTTCCGCCCCTTCCAGCGCCTGCACTCCGACCGGGAATTCCCCGGCACCGGCATCGGGCTGGCCACCGTCGCCCGCATCGTTCGCCGCCACGGGGGCGAGGTGTGGGCCGAAGGCGAAGTCGGCCACGGCGCCTCGCTCTACTTCAGCATCGGCCAGACGCCCCTGCTCGGCGGCAACTGACACCACCCGACGGGCGCGCCGCCTACAGCAGCACGGGGCGGTCGGGCAGCTCGTTGGGGTTGTCGGGCGCGGCCGGGAACGGCCCGGCAAGCAGATCGCCCACTGCACGCACGGCAGCCACCGCGCCCTCGCCAAAGCGCCCGTCGCGGAAAGCCGCCTCCATCTGCCGGCACACCGCATCCCAATCGGCCTGAGGCACCCGCCGGGCGATTCCCCGGTCGGCCACGATCTCCACCCGCCGGTCGAGCCACTGGACGTAAATCAGAACGCCGGTGTTCTCCTCGGTGTCCCACACCCCCAGCCGGGCAAACACCGCCACGGCCCGCTCCCGGGCGGAGGTGTCGCGCAGTAGGTCGGGCAGTTCCAGCCCCGCCTCGACCGCAAACCGGATCTCGCCCCGATGGCGGGCCTCCGACGCCTTGACTGCCGCGTCGATGTCGGCCATCGCCGCCCGGCTGAAGGTGCGCCCGAGCACCCACGACGGGGTGAAGAGATGGCGAAGCAAACGTCCGATCCGCATCACCAGCTCCCCGACGAACCGCCGCCGCCAAACCCGCCGCCACCGCCGGACCAACCGCCGCCGCCCCGACCGCCGCCAAAGCCGCCGCCGAAACCGCCGCCACCGATCCACGGGCCGCCGCTGCGCCCGCCGCCGCTGCCGCTCGCCAGCGCGAAGACCAGCGCCAGCACCCCGCCCACCACACCGACCAGCACCACACCGGTCAGCGCCCACGCACCGAAGCCAACCGCGCCGGCCGCCAGGCTCGACCCCACCAGCCGGCCGAAGATCGCCTTGAGCACGCCGCCCAGCACGATGGTGAAGATGATCCCGAGCACCAGCAGCTCCTCCAGCCCGATCTGCCGATCGCCGCCACCGTCCGGGCGGGCGGCAGGCGCCGGCAGCACCTCACCCTCGATGCGCGCCACCAGAGCAGCCACCCCGGCCTCGATACCGCCCGGAAAATCCCCCGCCTTGAAACGAGGCGCCACCGTATCGGCCACAATCTGCCGGGCCACGGCATCGGGCACCGAGCCCTCCAGCCCGTAGCCCACCTCGATGCGCATCCGCCGGTCGTCCCGGGCGATCAGGAAAAGCAGGCCGTCGTCCGCGCCCTTGCGGCCCAGCCGCCACGCCTCGGCCACCCGCAGGGCGTAGGCCTCGACGGGCTCCGGCTGGGTGGTGCGGACGATCAGCACCGCCAGCTGGACGCCCTTATCCCGTTCCAGCTGTACGAGCCGGGCCTCCAGCGCCTGACGCCGATCCTCGGGCAGCAGGCCGACGGTGTCGGTGACGTGGGCGCGGAGCGCCGGGACTGGCTGCAACTCCTGAGCAAAGGCCAGCCCGAAAAGCCCGAGCCACAGCCCGACCAGCAGTCCGATCACGCGCGCCGGCGCCACGGCGGAATGCGCCTTGCCGGGCTTACTGAGCCGGCTTGGCCGGCACCGTGGGCGCGCCGAAATTCACCTTGGGCGCCTCGCTGATGGCCGCCTCGTTCTCCACCGAGAAGTTGGCCTTCGGCTTGGCGCCAACCACCATCGCGGTGAGGTTGTTGGGGAAGGTGCGCACCGTCACGTTGTACTCCTGCACCGCCTTGATGTAGCGGTTGCGGGCCACGGTGATCCGGTTCTCGGTGCCCTCGAGCTGTGCCTGCAGATCGCGGAAGCTGGCGTCGGCCTTCAGGTTGGGATAATTCTCGGCCACCACCAGCAGGCGCGACAGCGCGCCCGAGAGTTCGCCCTGGGCCTTCTGGAACTTCGCCATGGCCTCGGGATCGTTCACCAGCTCCGGCGTCACCTTCATGCCGGCCACGTTGGCGCGGGCCTCGGTCACCCGGGTGAGCACGTCCTTCTCGTGGGCGGCATAGCCCTGCACCACCTGAACCAGATTCGGAATCAGGTCGGCCCGGCGCTTGTACTGATTGAGCACCTCCGACCAGGACGCGCCGACCTGCTCGTCGTCGATCTGGATCTGGTTGTAGCCACAGCCCGACAGGAGCAGCAGCGAGAGGATCATCGACAGGAAGAGCTTGATGCGCATGGTGTGTCCTCGTCTGGTGAAAAAACCGGGAACCGGCGCCCGGGCCGGACATTCTAGCCGCCCGGGTCAGGCCCGAGCCGCCCCCCGTCGGGCGCCATCAAATCTTGCAATCAGACCGCGTCGGCCTTGAGGCGTTTCATCGTGGCCCGGGCAAAGCACAGGTCTTCCCAGGCCTTGGCCTTGTCCGCCAGGTTGCGCAGCAGGTAGGCCGGGTGATAGGTGACCACCACCGGAATCTCGCCGTAGGCAAACAGCTTGCCCCGCGCCGCCGCAATGCGGACCTCCTGATTGAGCAGCGCCTGAGCCGCCGGACGCCCGAGGGCGACGATCAGCCGCGGCTGGATGAGGGCGATCTGGCGCGCGAGATACGGGAAGCAGGCGGCCAGCTCGTCGGTCTCCGGGGTGCGGTTGTTGGGCGGCCGGCACTTGACCGCATTCCCGATGTAAACGTCGCTGCCCCGCCGAAGGCCGATGCTCGCCAGCATGTTGTCGAGCAGGCGCCCGGCCTGGCCGACGAAGGGCTCGCCCCGCTCGTCCTCGTCGGCGCCCGGCCCTTCGCCCACGAAAAGCCAGTCCGCCTGCCGGTCGCCCACCCCGGGCACCGCCTGCTTGCGGCGCTTGCACAAGGCGCAGGCGTCGCAGGCCCGGATGCGCGCCTCCAGCTCCTCCCAGCCCAGCCCGGCGAGGTCGCCGGACGGGACGGGACGCGGGACAGGCGCCACCACAGGCGCCGCCGCCGAGGCGACCGGAGGCGGCATGAAATCGGCCAGCGGCGCCGGCCGGGACGTCGGCACAGCAGGCGCCGGGGCAACCGGCTCGGGGGCGGGCACTTCGGCCGGCAGGTCGTCGACCGGCTCGGCCCCGCGCAGGCGCCACAGGGGCGCCAGCCCCATCTCCCGCAGGATCGCGTCGCGCCGACGGGTCACAGGGGCAACCTCATCACCAGCGCATCCTCGCGGCCGCCCTGCGCCGGGTAGTAGCCCTTGCGCCGCCCGATGGTTTCAAACCCCGCGCCGGCGTACAAGGCCAGCGCCGGCGCGTTGGACGGCCGCACTTCGAGAAAGAGCTGGGCTGCGCCGGCTTCACGGGCACGATCAGCCAGATGGGCCAGCAGCAGCCGGCCAAGCCCACCCCGCTGGCGCCCCGTCACCACGCTGATGTTGAGGATGTGGGCTTCGTCGAGCACCCGCATCAGCACCGCGTAGCCCACCGGCTCGGCGCCGTCGAACATCATCCAGCAGCCGTAGCCCGCGGCAAGGGAGTCGGAAAAGTTGCCCTCCGACCACGGGAACGGGTAAAGCTCCCGATCCTGGGCGGCCACCCAGGCCAGATCGGACGCCTGCATCGGCGCGAAACGGAACGCCGCCACGCTCACGCCTTGCCACCGCGGGCAAGCCGCTCGGCGGTGGTCATCGCCACTTTGTCGCGCACGTAAAGAGGCGCCGCCAGGGCTGCGTCGATGGTCTCGCCGCGCACGAAGCGCTGCGCCGCCAGCCGGGCCACGCTCGACGCCTGGGGCAGCGGCGAGGCGTCGAAGCCCTTCAGGCGCTCGCCAAGGGCGGGCACCAGGGTGTCGCCGTACGCCTTGAACGCCGACCCGAAGCCGAACCACTCGCCTTCCGCCGGCAGCCTCACGTCGGCGGGGGCCGCGCAGGCCGGTGCCAGCCGCTCGATCAGCGCACCGTCCCGGCGCTCATAGGCCGCAAAGTAAACTTCAGACATCCGCGCATCCACGGCGATGAAGATCGCGCCGGACTCATCCGCGCACTGGCTCGCCAGCGCCTCCAGGGTGCCCACCGGAATCGCCGGCTTGTTCGCCCCCATCGCCAAACCCTGCACCACGCCGCAGGCCAGACGCAGACCAGTGAAGGCCCCCGGCCCGGCGCCATAGGCGATGGCGTCCAGATCGGCCAGCGCAACGCCAGCGTCGGCGAGCAGGCCGAGGATCTCGGGAAGAAGGGTTTCTGAGTGGCCGGGGCGACCGGCAACCGACCGCTCGCCGATGCGTTCCCCTTCGAGCAGGGCGACGGAAGCGGTTTCGGTGGAGGTTTCGATGGCGAGGATTTTCATGGCCCGCGCATTCTACCGTTTCCGGCGCGGCGAGCCGCTTCCGGCGTTCAGTCTCGCCGACGCACCGGGCCATACAGATCGCGTCCGGCCTCGTGCACGTCGTTGCGCAGTTGGCGACGCTCTTCAGATGACCAGCGCCGCGGGTTGCGGGCCTCCTCGGCCTCCGGTCGGCGCGGCGGATCGGTCGGGGCAAAACCCTGCGCGTCGCGCAACTGGCCTTGCCGGTCGTAGGGGCCCGCGTAGGAGCGCAGCCACGTCCCAGCCCGCTCGACGCCGTCGGCCGAGGCCGCTGCGGCGGCACCCAGACCCAGCGCGCCGGCCACCAGAAAGCCGAGCGCACGTCGTTTCGAGAATCTCATGAGACGTTCCATGGGGCTGAATCCTAACCTGACCGATTGGATTCTGGCAGCCCCTCCCCGGCATGGAACCCGCCTTTGTAAGGAGATGTTAGACCCCCGAAAACACTTACGTTTGCTTACCCGCCCCCATCCGCCCCGGTGGCGGCCGCGCGGGCGAGGCGCTACGATTCGGCCCATGGAAAAAGAAAGCTACCGCATTCTGGTCGTCGACGACGACCTCCGCCTGCGCGACCTGCTCAAGCGCTATCTCGGCGAACAGGGTTTCACCGTCAAGACGGTGAGCGACGCCGCCCAGATGGATCGCGCCCTGCTGCGCGAGCATTTCGACCTGATGGTCCTCGACCTGATGCTCCCGGGCGAGGACGGCCTGTCGATCTGCCGGCGCCTGCGCGGCACCAACAACCCGATCCCCATCGTGATGCTCACCGCCAAGGGCGACGACGTGGACCGCATCGTCGGCCTCGAGATGGGCGCCGACGACTACCTGCCCAAGCCCTTCAACCCCCGCGAGCTCGTCGCCCGCATCCACGCGGTGCTGCGCCGCCAGCCGCAGACCCCGCCAGGCGCCCCCGCCACCGAGGACGAAGACGTGCGCTTCGGCCAGATCGTGGTGCAGCTGGGCTCCCGGGTGCTGATCCGCAACGGCGAGGAGACCCTGCTCACCACCGGCGAATTCGCGCTGCTCAAGGTGCTGCTCCAGCACCCACGCCAGCCCCTGTCCCGCGACCGCCTGATGGAACTCGCCCGGGGCCGCGAATACGACGTCTTCGACCGCTCCATCGACGTCCAGATCTCCCGCCTACGCAAGCTCATCGAGGAAGACCCCGGCAAGCCCCGCTACATCCAGACGGTGTGGGGTTTCGGCTACGTCTTCGTGCCGGACGGCAACAAGCACACCGCCCAGTAACGCCGGTCCGTGTCGTCGCTTCGCCTCCGCGCCCTCTTGCCCGGCTCGCTGCTGTGGCGGATCTTCCTGCTGGTGGCGGTGCTGATGCTCGCCTCGGTCACCGTCTGGTCCGTCATCTTCAGCCACTTCGATCAGCAGAACAGGGCCCGGCAGACTGCCCAGACCGTCGTCAGCATCATCAACCTCACCCGCACCGCGCTGCTCAACGCCGACCCGGCGCTGCGCAAGGATCTGCTCCTCGACCTCGCCACCCTTGAAGGCATCCGCATCTATCCGGCAGAGCCCCAGGACAAGATCGACCCGCTCGAGGACACCGCCGTGCTCCGCCAAGTGATGACCGACGTGCGCCTGCAACTGGGTGCCGAAACCCGTTTCGGGTCGTCGTGGGAAGGCCTGCCGGGGTTCTGGGTGAGCTTCCGGATCGAGGCCGACGACCCGGCCGACCACAACGACTTCTGGGTGATGCTGCCCGCCGAGCGCATCATCCGCCCCCACGCCCGCGAGTGGATGTGGTGGGGCCTGGCCGCCCTCAGCCTGGCGATGCTCGGGGCCTACATGATCGTCTCGCGCCTCAACCGCCCCTTGCGGGCGATGGCCGGCGCGGCCCGCACCGTGGGCCGGGGCGAGATTCCGCCGCGCCTGTCCGAGAGCGGCCCCACCGAGCTGGCCGATCTGGCCCACGCCTTCAACCAGATGTCCCACGACCTGCAGCAGCTCGACGCCGACCGGGCGCTGATCCTCGCCGGCGTCTCCCACGACCTGCGCACCCCGCTCGCCCGCTTGCGCCTGGGCATCGAGATGTGCGGCGCCGACCCCGCCGACGTGGACGCGATGGTGTCGGACATCGAGGACATGGACCGGATCATCGGGCAGTTCCTCGAGTTCTCCCGCGTCGACGGCGGCGAGGCGCTTGCCGCGGTCGACCTGGGCGACCTGGCCGACGAGCTGGCCGGCGTGTATGCCCGGCGGGGGGTCGCCATCGCGGTCCGGAACGGCGGCGCGCCGCCTGCGCTGGCACGCCCCCAGGCACTGCGCCGGGCCGTCACCAATCTGGTCGAAAACGCCCTGCACTACGCTGGCGGGGCGCCCGAGCTGGAGATCAGGCTGTCCGGCGACCGCCCCGCCCTGCACGTGCTCGACCGCGGCCCCGGCATTCCGGCGGCGGAGACCGAGCGGGTCAAGCGCCCCTTCACCCGACTCGAAGCCGCCCGCAGCAACACCAAGGGCTCCGGCCTGGGTCTGGCCATCGTGGACCGGATCGTCCGCGGGCAGTTCGGCGACTTCCAGCTGGCGCCGCGCCCCGGCGGCGGCCTGGACGCCTGCATCCTGCTCCAGGCTGCGCCCAAGGACCCAAGTTAAAGCTAGAATCGGAGCAATCCCCTTTATGGCGCAAACCCCATGATCTTGTTCCGCCAGTTCTTCGACGAGGCCAGTTCCACGCTGACCTACCTGCTCGCCGATCCCGTCACCGGCGACGCCGTCATCATCGATTCGGTCAAGGCCCACCTGGGCGCCTACATCAGCTTCCTGCAGGAACAGGAGCTGCAGCTCGACTGGATTCTGGAGACCCACATCCACGCGGATCACATCACCGGCTCGGCCGGTCTGCGCGAAGTCACCGGCGCCCGCACCGCCATGGGCCGCGCCGGAGGGGCCGGCTGCGCAGACCGTCTGCTCGGCGACGGCGACACCATCGTCTTCGGCAACCAGGTGATCCGGGTCATCCCCACCCCGGGCCACACTCCCGGCTGCGTCACCTATCAGTGGCGCGACCGCATCTTCACCGGCGACGCGCTGCTCATCGGCGGCTGCGGCCGCACCGACTTCCAGGGCGGCGACGCCGGCCAGCTCTACGACAGCGTCACCGAACGGCTGTTCACCCTGCCCGACGAGACCCTGATCTACCCCGGTCACGACTACCGCGGCGCCCGGGTATCCTGCGTCGTCCAGGAAAAGGAAAGCAACCCCCGCTTCGTCGGCCACAACCGGCAGAGCTTCATCGAGCAGATGGCAGCCCTCAGCCTGCCCCGCCCCGAAATGATGGACGAAGCGCTGCCCGCCAACCTCAACTGCGGCCGTAGCCGCTCGCTGGATGTCCATGGCACCTGAGCAAGCCTCCACCGCCTACGCCCTGCTCGGCGGCGAAGCCACCCTGCGCCGCCTGGTGCACCGCTTCTACGAACTGATGGACACGCTGCCGGAAGCCTGGGGCATCCGGCAGATGCACCCGGAAGACCTGTCCAGCTCCGAAGAAAAGCTGTTCATGTACCTGAGCGGCTGGCTCGGCGGCCCACCGCTCTACGAGCAGGCCAACGGCCATCCCCGCCTGCGCGCCCGCCATCTGCCCTTCACCATCACCACCGCCGAACGCGACCAGTGGCTGATGTGCATGAATCTGGCGCTCGACGAGATCCTGCCCGATCACCCGCTCCGCCCGCGCCTGTGGGGCGCCATCGAAGGCCTGGCCGATCACATGCGCAACAAGGCTGATCCACCGGAGCCCCGTGAGTAAATCGCCCGCCGTTTTCGGCCGGGCGCTTCCAGTATCGGCTGTAATTCGGTACAGTACAACCGTTCACGACCGACGGGGCATTGCCCTGCCCGCCACCCCGTCCGTCGCCAAACCGGCAACCCGTTGAGCCCCTGCGTCCCGCGATGAAATTTCTCTTCGACCTGTTCCCGATCATCCTGTTCTTCGCCGCCTACAAGTCGGCAGGCATCTTCGCCGCCACCGCCGTGGCGATCGCCGCCACCGTGGGGCAGATCGCCTGGGTGTGGTTCCGTCATCGCAAGGTCGACACCATGCTGTGGGTCAGTCTGGCCATCATCGGCATCTTCGGCGGCGCCACCCTGGTCTTCCAGAACCCCACCTTCATCAAGTGGAAGCCCACCGTGCTGTACTGGTTCTTTGCCGTGGCGCTGATCTTCTCGGCGCTCGTGCTCCACAAGAACCTCATCCGCAAGATGCTCGAGGCCCAGCTCAAGCTGCCCGACCCCCTGTGGCAGCGCGTCAATTTTGCCTGGGCAGGCTTTTTCGCCCTGATGGGCGTCCTCAACCTGTTTGTCGCCTACAATTTTTCCGAAGAAACCTGGGTCAACTTCAAGCTGTTCGGCGGCATGGGCCTGATGCTCGTGTTCGTGCTGGCCCAGGGAATGCTGCTGTCCCGCTACATTGAAGAGGAACCCAAGTAATGCTGTATGTCCTGATCGGCGAAGACGCCCCCGGCTCCCTGGACAAGCGTATGGCCGCGCGCCCTGAGCACGTTGCCCGCCTCCAGGCCTTGCAGGCCGACGGCCGGCTCGTCCTGGCCGGCCCCTGCCCTGCCATCGACTCGCCCGACCCCGGCCCGGCCGGATTCACCGGCAGCGTGATCGTCGCCGAGTTTCCCTCGCTGGCCGATGCCGAAGCCTGGGCCGCCGCCGACCCCTACATCACGACCGGGGTATTCACCCGCTGCACCGTCAAACCCTTCCGGAAGACCCTCCCGTGAGCGTCACGGACGAAATCCGCCGGCGCCTCGAAGTGCTTGCGCCGCTCAGGCTCGAACTCATCGACGACAGCGCCCTGCATGCCGGTCATGTCGGCGCCCGCTCCGGCGGCGGTCATTACCGCCTGTCCATCGTATCGGCCGCGTTCGCCGGTAAGAACACCGTCGCGCGCCACCGCCTGATCTACGATGCCCTTGGCGAGATGATGCGCAAGGAAATCCACGCCCTCGCCATCCAGGCCGATACCCCGCAAGACCACTGAACACCCCTACACACCCAGCAAGGAAAACCGATGAAAACCCTCCCGAGCCGTCTGGTCGTCTCCCTCTTCGCGGCCTTTGTCGCCCTGCCCGCCCTTGCCCAGACTGCGGCCACCGTCAATGGCACCGCCATTCCCCAGGCCCGCGCCGACGTGATGATCTCGGAGCAGAAGGCTCAGGGCGCCCCTGACTCCGAACAACTGCGCAACGCCGTCAAGGAAGAACTGGTCCGCCGCGAGATTCTGTCCCAGGAAGCCCGCAAGAAAGGCTTCGAGAAGAACGGCACAGTCCAGGCCCAGATGGATCTGGCCCGTCAGGCCATCCTCATCCGTGCCTACCTGCAGGATTACGTCAAGACCCACCCGATCTCCGACGCCGACGTGAAGGCCGAGTACGACAAGATCAAGTCCCAGCTTGGCGACAAGGAATACAAGGCCCGCCACATCCTGGTCGAGAAGGAAGAAGACGCCAAGGCCATCATCGCCAAACTCGAGAAGGGCGAAAAGTTCGACGAGCTCGCCAAGCAGTCCAAAGATCCGGGCTCCCGCGAAAAGGGCGGCGATCTGGGCTGGGCCAACCCGGCCAGCTTCGTGAAGCCGTTCGCCGAAGCACTCACCAAGCTCGAAAAGGGCAAGATCACCGCCACCCCGGTGAAGACCGACTTCGGCTACCACGTCATCAAGCTCGAAGACAGCCGCGCCCTCAAGGCACCGGCTTTCGACGAAGTGAAGGGCCAGCTCAAGCAACGTCTTGAGCAGCAGAGTGTCGAACGCCATATCGCCGACCTACGCGCCAAGGCAACCGTCAAGTAACCCGACGAACCTCGCCTGAAAAGCCGACGCTGGTGCGTCGGCTTTTTTAGTCGGTCCTGAAATATTCAATTCGCCGCTTCCAGCCCCCAGCCTGACGGCCAGGCCGCGTTGTCGCTGACCACCCGCCCAAGCATCCCAACCAGAAGCCAGAGCGCAAAAAGGGCCTTCAGCCCCAGACGGGCCACCGCCCGCATCAGCCAACGCAGGTTGTACCCGGCAGCACACAGCACCGGGTGCAGCACATCCCCTTCCGATCCTTTCAGCCAGTTCCGCCGTAGTCCGCAGTCGTCCTTCAGGTGCCCGATCACGGGTTCCACCGCCTGACGGCGTTTGGGCAGACGGCGGGCCTGGGCGCTCAGACTCTTGATCCGGCCGCGGTGAATGATCTCGACTCCCGGCACTTCAACCCCCCGATAGCCCAGATCGACGATGGCGGTGTGGGGCTTCGGGGCGCCTTTGACGTCCTGCATCAGGATCGTCGCCTGCTCGATCTGCTCGGCGAGGGTGTGGCCGTCGTAGGGGTTGCCGGGAAAGGCCCGGGCGCCGACGATCAGGTTGCCTTTCTCGGTGGTGGCGATACCCACCTTGACCCCGAATTCGTAGGGCTGGCGGGCCTTGCCCTTGCCAATGCACTCGACTTCCGGCGCGTGCAGGGCGTAGAGCTTGTTCTTGTCCTTGGGCCGCTGGGTGTGGATGCGCCGGGCCCGCTCGAGCCACAGGGTGGTGATCTCCTTCATGCCGTCAGCCAGCGTCGGCAAACGGCGTTCCAGGTCACGCATGACCCGGCCCAGGATCGTGCGCTGGCGCTTGAGCACCCGGCGCAGGCGCCGGTACTGTTTGGCGTGGGCGTAGCCGCCGGCCCGCCGCTTGAGGCTGCGGCCTTCCTTCTCGAAGGTCTGGCGCAGCAC
>NZ_JAYRMI010000028.1:0-46098 GCF_041904905.1 Zoogloea sp.
GCGTTTTGGGGGTGGGCGGGGGGCGGGGGGGGTGTTTTTGGGGGCGTGGGTTTCCGCCGCCCAACCCCGACCTACGGAATCAGCAGCTTCGGGCACGCATGGGCCCGGGCGGGGGAGACAAGCATGTTCAACAAGATCCTGATCGCCAACCGCGGTGACCAGCCGCGAAGCGGCGCAGCGACGAAGTCACATCGCCTTGCGGGCAGGGCCCGCGCTGGCGATTTCACCGCGGGAGTCCGTGATGTTCAATAAAATCCTGATCGCCAACCGCGGTGAAATCGCCTGCCGCGTCATCAAGACGGCGCGGCGCCTGGGCATCAAGACCGTCGCGGTGTATTCCGACGCCGACGCCGGCGCCCGCCATGTGCGCCTGGCCGACGAGGCCGTGCATATCGGCCCGGCCGCGGCCCGCGAGAGCTATCTCGTGATCGACAAGATCATCGCCGCGGCAAAGCAGACCGGCGCCCAGGCGATCCACCCGGGCTACGGTTTCCTGTCCGAGAACGAAGCCTTCTGCCACGCCTGCGACGCCGCCGGCATCGTCTTCATCGGCCCGCCGGTGTCGGCGATCCGGGCGATGGGCTCCAAGTCGGAGGCCAAGAAGCTGATGGAGAAGGCCGGCGTGCCGCTCACTCCCGGCTACCACGGCGACAACCAGGCGCCGGACTTCCTCAACGCCCAGGCCGACGCCATCGGCTACCCGGTGCTCATCAAGGCCGCGGCGGGCGGCGGCGGCAAGGGCATGCGCCTCGTCGAGAAGAGCGAGGACTTTATCGATGCGCTGGCCTCCTGCAAGCGCGAGGCGGCGTCCAGCTTTGGCGACGACCACGTGCTGGTGGAGAAATACCTCACCCGCCCGCGCCACATCGAGATCCAGGTGTTCGGCGACACCTTCGGCAACGTGGTGTATCTGTTCGAGCGCGACTGCTCGGTGCAGCGCCGCCATCAAAAGGTGCTCGAAGAGGCGCCGGCCCCCGGCATGACGGCGGAGCGCCGCGCCGCGATGGGCAAGGCCGCCGTGGATGCCGCCAAGGCCGTGGGCTACGTGGGCGCCGGCACCGTCGAGTTCATCGCCAACCAGGACGGCACGTTCTACTTCATGGAGATGAACACCCGCCTGCAGGTGGAGCACCCGGTCACCGAGATGATTACCGGGCTCGATCTGGTGGAGTGGCAGCTCCGCGTGGCGTCCGGCGAGCCCTTGCCGCTGGCCCAGGAGCAGCTCGCCATCAACGGCCACGCCCTGGAGGCGCGCATCTACGCCGAAGACCCGACCAAGGGCTTCCTGCCCTCCACCGGCCGGCTGGTGCACCTCTCGCCCCCCGCCGAAGACCTGCACGTGCGGGTGGATACCGGGGTGGAGGAGGGCGACGAGATCAGCCCCTTCTACGACCCGATGATCGCCAAGCTCATCGTGTGGGACGTGAACCGCGACCGGGCCCTGGCCCGCATGCTCCAGGCCCTGGCCGAATACCGGGTGGTGGGCGTGGCCAACAACATCGAGTTCCTGTCGCGCCTCACCGCCTGCCCGGCCTTTGCCAATGCCGATCTCGACACCGGCCTCATCGAGCGCGAGAAGGACTACCTCTTCCCCGCCCAGCGCGAGCCGGCCCGCGAGGCCTGGCTGGCGGTGGCCCTGGCCGACCTGCTGCGCGAGCGCGAGCACGCCGCCCAGCTGGCCGCCCGCCACAGCGAGCCCGATTCGCCCTGGCACCGGCGCGACGGCTGGCGCCTCAACACCACGCCCAGCCGCAACAAGATCTACCGCCTGGGCGAGGTGGAGAAGCACCTCACCGTCACCCATCGCGGCGGCAGCTTCGAGGTGGCCCTGGACGGCAGCGTGAGCCGCGTCTCGGGCAGCCTCAACCCCCGCGGGCTGCTGCGGGCCGAGTTCGACGGCCTGCGCACCACCGCCACGGTGATCCACGCCGGCGAGCGGCGCCACCTGTTCGGCCAGGGGCTGGCGTGGCAGTTTGCGGCGGTGGACCCGCTGCACCACGGCGGCGAGGGCGGCGGCGCGGAGGGCGGCCTGCTGGCCCCGATGCCCGGCAAGGTGATCGCCCTGGTGGCGGCCGAGGGCGCCACGGTTGCGAAGGGCGCACCGCTGTTGATCCTCGAAGCCATGAAGATGGAGCACACCATCACCGCGCCGGCCGCCGGCACCGTGAAGGCTTTCCGCTTTGCGGTGGGCGATCAGGTGGGCGACGGGGCCGAGCTGGTGGAGTTCGAGGCCGACTGATTGCCTTGCGCCCCAGCCCGGGGGCCTCGCCCGCAAGGCTTTTTGCCTTGCGCGCAAAGCATCGGGCCGCCCCCGCAAGGCACCGGGCTTCGGTCGCAAGGCTTTTTGCCTTGCACGCAAGGCATCGGGCTTCGGCCGCAAGGCGTGTCGAACCAGCTGCAAGGCGCCGGGTGCCGGTTGCAAGGCCCGCGCCCGCGTCCACAAGGCGTCGGGCTTCGGTCGCAAGGCTTTTTGCCTTGCGCGCAAGGCACCGGAACCCCGCCGCAAGGCCCCGTGCCCCACGGGCAAGGCCCCGGGCGCCCGGCGCAACACGGCGGGGCAGGGCCCCAGGGTGCCCGGCGCCGGGCCCCGCGCGGGCTGCCGCTGTCGATCGACGTTTTTATTCCCGCTCCCCACAGGCCCGCGCAGACGGGTGGGAGCCTGACCCGAGAATCGAGTGTGAGGAGACACATGATCCAATCGAGCTACGTCCACGGTGCGTCGGACAAGCCCCTGATCGGCCAGACCATCGGCCGCCATTTTGACGAAGCCTGCGCCCGCCACGGCAGCCGCGAGGCGCTGGTGGTGCGCCACCAGCAGGTGCGCCTCACCTACGCCGAGCTGCGCCGCAAGGTGGACGCCCTGGCCTGCGGCCTGCGCCGGCTGGGCCTCGCCCCCGGCGAGCGCATCGGCATCTGGTCCCAGAACAACGTGGAGTGGGCGCTCACCCAGTTCGCCACCGCCAAGGCCGGGCTGGTGCTGGTCAACATCAACCCGGCCTACCGCCGCAGCGAGCTGGAATACGCCCTCAACAAGGTGGGCTGCCGCGCGCTCATCCTGTCGCCCAGCTTCAAGCACAGCGACTACCTGGCCATGCTGGCCGATCTGGCGCCCGAGCTTGCCCACTGCGAAGCCGGCCTGCTGCGCGCCCACAAGCTGCCCAGCCTGGAGATGGTGATCCGCCTGGGGCACGACCACAGCCCCGGCATGCTCAACTTCGACGACCTGTTCGTCAGCCCCAGCCGCGACGAGCTGGGCGAGCTGCAGGCGCTGGGCGATGCGCTGCAGTTCGACGACCCCATCAACATCCAGTTCACCTCCGGCACCACCGGCAACCCCAAGGGCGCCACGCTTTCGCACCACAACATCCTCAACAACGGCTTATTCGTGGGCGAGGCGATCCGCCTGGTGCCGGGCGACCGGGTGTGCATCCCGGTGCCGCTGTACCACTGCTTCGGCATGGTGATGGGCAACCTGGGCTGCCTCACCCACGGCGCCACCATGGTCTATCCGTCCGAAGCCTTCGAGCCCCTGGCGGTGCTCGAGGCGGTGGCCGAAGAGCAATGCACCGCCAGCTACGGCGTGCCCACCATGTTCATCGCCCAGCTGGATCACCCCGAGTTCGCGCGCTTCGATCTCTCCAGCCTGCGCACCGGCATCATGGCCGGCAGCCCGTGCCCCATCGAGGTGATGAAGCGCGTCATCGACAAGATGAACATGAGCGAGGTGACCATCGCCTACGGCATGACCGAGACCTCGCCGGTGAGCTTCCAGAGCGGCACCGACGACCCCATCGAACGCCGCGTGTCCACCGTGGGCCGGGTGCAGCCCCACTGCGAGGTGAAGATCGTCGATGGCGATGGCCGCATCGTGCCCCCCGGCACCCCCGGCGAGCTGTGCACCCGCGGCTATTCGGTGATGCTGGGCTACTGGGGCGACGAGGCCAAGACGGCCGAAGCCATCGACAAGGCTGGCTGGATGCACACCGGCGACATCGCCACCCTCGACGAGGAAGGCTTCTGCAACATCGTCGGGCGCATCAAGGACATGGTGATCCGCGGCGGCGAGAACATCTACCCGCGGGAGATCGAGGAGTTCCTCTATCGCCACCCCAAGGTGCTCGACGTGCAGGTGGTGGGCGTGCCGGACAAGAAATACGGCGAGGAGCTGTGCGCCTGGATCATCGTGCGCGACGGCCAGCGCCTCACCGAAGATGAAGTGCGCGCCTTCTGCCAGGGCCAGATCGCCCACTACAAGATCCCGCGCTACATCAGCTTTGTGGACAGCTTCCCGATGACGGTGACGGGCAAGATCCAGAAGTTCCAGATCCGCGAGAAGATGAAGCAGACCCTGGGCCTCCAGGAAGCCGCCACCGCCTGACGGAGCCCCCGCCATGACCCTCCCCACTCACGTCCGCCTCGTCGAGATGGGCCCCCGCGACGGCCTGCAGAACGAAAAGCAGGTGGTCGGCACCGAGACCAAGCTCGAGCTGATCGCCCGCCTGGGCGCCGCCGGCCTGCCGGCCATCGAAGCCACCTCCTTCGTGTCGCCCAGATGGGTGCCGCAGATGGGCGACAACGCCGAAGTGCTGCGCCGGATCGCGCGCCTGCCGGGCGTCGATTACCCGGTGCTCACCCCCAACCTGCAGGGCTTCGAGGCCGCGCTGGCCGCCGGGGCCACCGAGGTGGCGGTGTTCGGCGCCGCGTCCGAATCCTTCAGCCGCAAGAACATCAACTGCAGCATCGCCGAATCCCTCAAGCGCTTCGAGCCGGTGATGGCCGCCGCCCAGGCAGCCGGGGTGAAGGTGCGCGGCTACGTCTCCTGCGTGCTGGGCTGCCCGTACGAAGGCGAGGTGAGCCCGCAAGTGGTGGCCGACGTGGCCGCCACGCTCTACCGGATGGGCTGCTACGAGGTGAGCCTGGGCGACACCGTGGGCGTCGGCACCCCGGGCAAGACCCGGCGGATGCTCGACGCGGTGGCCCGCCAGGTGCCGGTGGAAAAACTCGCCGGCCACTACCACGACACCTACGGCCAGGCGGTGGCCAACATCTACGCGTCGCTCGAAGCCGGCGTGGCGGTGTTCGACGCGGCGGTGGCGGGCCTGGGCGGCTGCCCCTACGCGGCGGGCGCCTCGGGCAACGTGGCCACCGAAGACGTGGTGTATCTGCTCGACGGCCTGGGCATCGAAACCGGCATCGACCTCGACAAGCTGGTGGATACCGCCGGCTGGATCAGCGAACGCCTGGGCCGCCCGCCGGCCTCCAAGGTGGCGCGGGCGGTGCTGGCGAAGCGGGCCGCGGCCTGCCAGGGCTGAATCAGAGCCGGACGCGCTCGTCGGGCAGGTTGCCGGACTGCGCCAGCCGGCGGATCGTCGGCGCCAGATCAAGGCCCGTCGCGGCCTTGAGCGCCTTGGCGCGCTCCCGCAGGGTGGCGAGGCTCAGTTCGACCGCCTCGCCGGCAGTCGCAAAGGCCACCACGTTGCCACTGTCCACCGCCGGCAGCGCCAGCACCCGGCCGCCAAAAGCCTTGCGCAGGCGCTGGAGCTGGGCCTTGAAGCCCCGCATCTGCCCGAACAGGTTCACCGTCAGCAGGCCGCGATCCGACAGCCGCGCCCGGCACGCTTCGTAAAACGGCTGGCCAGCCAGGGCGCCGGCGCTGGCCTTGCTGTCGAAGCCGTCCACCGCGATCAGATCCCACCGGGTTTCATCCTCGGCCACGAAGGCCGCGCCGTCGCCGATCACCACCCGCAGGCGCTCGTCCTCGTCGGGTAGGCGGAAGAACTGGCACGCCACCGCGTGCACCTCGGGCAGGATCTCCACCGCCGTGGTGTGCGCCTGGGGCACATGGCGATGGATGAACTTGGCCAGCGAGCCGGCACCCAGGCCGATCAGCAGCACCCGGGCCGGCCACGGCGCATCGCGCAGCAGCAGGCCGACCATCATCTCGCGGGTGTAGTCGAGTTCGAGGGCATCCGGCTTGCGGATGCGCATCGCGCCCTGGATGGAATCCGGGCCGAAGTGCAGGTAGCGCACGCCACCTTCCTCGCTGATGTCGATGTCGTCGTTCATAGTCGATCGGGTGTATGCTGCAGTGCAGCGACGGCGCCGGCATCGGGGCTGCGCGATTCAAGGAAACGGAACATGAGCACCTTCGAAAACTTCAATCACGAGCTGGAAGCCATCGACCTGGAGATCGCCCGGCTGGCCCAGCTGTGCGACGTGCCGCTGCTGGAACCCGGCGTGGCCGAGGCCGTGCTGCGGGGCGACACCAGCCTGTGCAGCACCACCAACCAGCTCGCCTGGGACAAGATGCGCGGCCTGCTGGTGCTGCACTACCACGTGGTGCAGGAAGCGGCGGCCGTCGATGGTGTCGAGGCGGCGGCCGAAGGCGTGCGCCGGGCGCTGGAGCGCGTCCAGGCTCGCCTGCGCCCCGTCCAGCAGTAAGCTCACTGGCCGCCACCGGGCGAGTAATGCCGCGACTGGAAGCGGAACAGCGGCCTCGCCCCCGGCTTCACCTCCACCTTCACCCAGCCCATGAAGGGTGAGCCAAAGGTTTCGACGCGGGTGAAGTTCTCCACCAGCGCGCCGCTGGCCGGGTCGGCCAGGGGCTGGTTGATGCGGTGCACGTGGGTGTCGCCGTGCACGAACAACACCTCGCCGGCAAAGTGGCGGGTTTCGGCGAGGAGCTGCTCCAGCAGCTGGCGGTAGCCCCGGCTGGGGCGGCCGGCGCTGAAATCTTCCAGATCCGGGTTGCCCTGCTGGATCAACACCACGCCCTCCAGCTTTTTCTCCCGTGCCAGCCGGAAGGCATCCGCCAGCCAGGCCTTGACGGCCGCGCTGCGCTGCACGAACTCCTCCGACGGGCCCGCGCCGCGGCCCACGTTGTTGTCGCTGCCCGGCACGTTGAGGGTGGCGAACAGCACCGGGCCAAGTTGCCAGCGCTGGTGCTCGACCCACGCGGCGAAGGCCGGGTCGTCGGCCTGGCTCTCGACGGGCATCGGGTTGGCGCCCAGGCTCTTGCGGGGGTCGGCAAAGAAGAGCTGGCGCAGGCGGGCCAGGCGCTCGACCGGGTCGTAAGCCCCGGCGGCGCGCCGGTTGCAGTCGGTCCACTCGTTGTCGCCGGGCACGAACACGAAGGGGTGGTGGCTGGCCTGGAAATCTGCCAGCCGGGCGGCGTACAGCGCGTCGTCGCAGCGCTCGCTGCTACCCTTGATGTCGCCGGCGTGCACCACGAAGGCCAGCGGTTCGGCGTCCATCTGGGCGATGAGCAGCGGCAGGTGGCGGCGTTCGAAGCCGTTGTAGGGCGTGTCGCCGAACAGGCCGAAGGCAAAGCCCTCGGCGGCCAGCGCCGTGCTGCCGGCAAGGGTGAGGGCGAAGCCGGCGAGCAGGCGGCGGAGCAGGGCAGGGCGCATCGTCAGCGGGTGAGGCGTTTGAGTTCGTAAAGCGCTTCGAGGGCTTCCCGCGGGGTGAGGGCGTCCGGGTCGATGTCGGCCAGGGCGCCCAGCACCGGGTGGGAGACGGCTTCGGGCTCGTCGGGCGGCAGGCTGGCGAACAGGTCGGCCTGGGGGCCGCCGCTCACCTCGCGGTTCTCCAGCGCGCGCAGGCGGCGCTTGGCGTCGCGCACCACGGCGCCGGGGATGCCGGCCAGCGCCGCCACCTCGATCCCGTAGCTCTGGCTGGCCGGGCCTTCTTCCAGCGCGTGCAGAAAGACGATGCCGTGGTTGTGCTCGACGGCATCGAGGTGCACGTTGGCGCACTCGGGGTAATCCTGGGCGAGGCGGGTCAGCTCGAAGTAGTGGGTGGCGAACAGCGTCCAGCAGCGGTTTTTCTCGAGCAGGTGGCGGGCGATGGCCACGGCGAGGGCCACGCCGTCGAAGGTGGAGGTGCCGCGGCCGATCTCGTCCATCAGCACCAGGCTCCGGTCGGTGGCGCCGTGGAGGATGCTGGCGGCTTCGGTCATCTCGACCATGAAGGTGGAGCGCCCGGAGGCCAGGTCGTCCGACGCACCGATGCGGGTGAAGATGGCATCCACCGGGCCGATGCGCGCGCTGCTGGCCGGCACGAAGCAGCCCACGTGGGCGAGCAGCACGATGAGCGCCACCTGCCGCATGGTGGTGGATTTACCGCCCATGTTGGGGCCGGTGATGAGCAGCATCCGGCGGGTGGGGTCGAGCCGGCAGTCGTTGGCGATGAAGTTTTCCACCTGCCGTTCGACCACCGGATGGCGGCCGGCATTGATCTCGATACCCGGCTGGTCGGTAAATTGCGGCTGGGCGTAGCCGTAGCGGGCGGCGGCCTCGGCGAAGGCGGAGAGGCCGTCCAGCACCGCGCAGGCGCGGGCGATGCGCTGGAAGCGCGGGATGTCGGCGGCGAGCTTGTCGAGCACCTCTTCGTAGAGCAGCTTCTCGCGGGCGAGGGCGCGCTCCTGGGCCGACAGGGCCTTGTCCTCGAAGGCTTTCAGCTCGGGCGTGATGAAGCGTTCGGCGTTCTTCAGGGTCTGGCGGCGGCGGTAGTCGTCGGGCAGCTCGATCTTGGCGGCGTTGGCGGCGGAGATCTCGATGTAGAAGCCGTGCACCCGGTTGAACTCGACCTTGAGGTTGGGCACCCCGGTGCGCTCGCGCTCGCGGGCTTCGAGATCGAGCAGGAAGGCGCCGCAGTTGGTCTGGATGCCGCGCAGCTCGTCCAGGTCGGCATCGAAGCCTTCGGCGATCACGCCGCCGTCACGGAGCACCGTGGAGGGCTCGGGGGCGATGGCGGCGACGAGCAGGTCGAGCGCCGCATCCGGCGTGGCGAGTTCTTCCATCATCCGCTGCAGCAGCGGCGCGGTGGGCGTGCCGATGGCGGCGCGCAGTTCGGCGAGGCGGCCCAGGCTGTCGCGCAGGGCGGAGAGATCCCGCGGGCGGGCGCTGCGCAGGGCCACGCGGGCGGTGATGCGCTCCACGTCGGCCACGCCCCGCAGCACGCGCCGGGCGATCTCGGCCGGGCCTTCGCCCAGCTCGGCCACGGCCGCATGGCGGTGGGCGGCGATGCCGCGGTCGCACAGGGGATGGTGCAGCGCGTGACGCAGCCAGCGCGAGCCCATGCTGGTGGCGCAGGTGTCGAGGAGCGACAGCAGGGTGGGCGCGGCCTCGCCGCGCAGGGTTTCGGTGAGTTCCAGATTGCGCCGGGTGGCGGCGTCGAGGCGCAGGTAGGCCGAATCCCGCTCGGCGGTGAGCGCGGTGATGTGGGCGAGCGCCTGGCGCTGGGTGGCGCGGGCGTAGTCGAAGAGCGCAGCCGCCGCGGCCAGGGCCACCGGCATCTCGTCTGCGCCAAAGCCGGCCAGGTCGCGGGTGCCGAAGTGGGCGGTGAGGAGTCGGCGGGCAGTCTCGGCGTCGAACTGCCAGTCGGCCAGCCGGCGCAGGCTGGGGGCGAGCTGATCGAGCAGCGGCAGGCGCAGGCCGTCGGGGATCAGCACCTCGGCCGGGCGAAGGCGCTCGAACTGGGCTGCGAGCTGGGGCGCGTCGCATTCGAGCACCCGGAAGTCGCCATTCGCGAGGTTGAGCCACGCCAGCCCCAGCACACCCCGGTGCAGGTTGACCGCCAGCAGCGGCGCGTCGGCCTTGTCGTCGAGCAGCGCGGCATCGGTGAGCGTGCCGGGCGTGACGATGCGCGACACGGCGCGCTCCATCGGCCCCTTGGTGGCCCCCGGGTCGCCCACCTGCTCGGCGATCACCACGGATTCGCCCAGTTTGACGAGCCGCGCGAGGTATTGCTCGACCGCATGGTGCGGCACCCCGGCCATCTTGATCGGCTGCCCGGCGGACGAACCCCGTGTGGTGAGGGTGATGTCCATCAGCCGCGCGGCCTTCTCGGCGTCCTCGAAGAACAGCTCGTAGAAGTCGCCCATGCGGTAGAAGAGGAGGGTGTCCGGGTGATCCTTCTTGATGCGGAGGTACTGCTGCATCATCGGGGTATGAGAGCTTATCTCGTCTTCCGTGAGGCCCTGAATTTTTTCGGTTTTCTTGGTCAAGCCGTTGATCCTGCTTACTAAACTGTATCGGTAGTGCGGGCGACGATCTTAGTCATGGGGTAGTGGCTACGCAGTCAAACTAGGCATTTCTGTGTAGCTTTTGATGTAACTTTATTTGCTACGCTTCTCCGCACCGAGAGCGATAGGAAAGTTACACCATGACCACCTTTGACGCGCGGGCGGCCAAGCTGCTTGCACCTGGGGAGATCCTTACCCTTGACGACTATCCGGGCCTGCGTTTGCGGGCGTCTGCACAGTATCGAACGTGGGCCTATCGCTACAGAAGCCCCATCGATGGGTGCATACGGCAGGTAAAAATCGGTCGCTGGCCGGAGATGTCGGTTTCGGCTGCGATTGTCGCATGGGAGGGACTGAAGCGTCGCCGGGATGCGGGCGAGGACATTGCCGCTGACAAGCGTGCCGCGCGAGCAGAGGCGCGCGCCCAAGCGGCGGAGCAGGCCCAAAAGGCCAAGGTGCAGGCCTATACGGTACAGCGGCTTTGTGAGGACTACCTGGACGGATACATTGACCACAATCGGGCCATGAAGGGCCGTGTCGAGATTCGAAGAATGTTCAACACGATGCTCGATGAACTCAACCAAGTGCCCGCGGCGGAGGTGACGCGGGCGCAGGCTTTCGACCTGATCCAGGGATACGCGACGCGGATTCCGGTACAGGCCGCCAAGCTCCGTGCGGAGCTCGGTGCCGCGTGGGATTACGCCATTGATGCAGGGCGCCTGGCCGAGACGGTGCCGAACTGGTGGCGTCTGATACTGCGTGGCAAAGTGCGTTCGAAAGGTAAGGCGATCGCTGGCGAGAAGGTCGGGGTGGTGAAGCGTGTACTGTCAGAGCAGGAGGTTGGCGAGTTGATCCGCTGGCTACCGAACTTCACGCGCCTGGTCGAGGATGTGCTGACCATGTACCTCTGGACCTGCACCCGCGGCTCAGAGATCTGCGGCATGTCTGGCGCCGAGGTGACGGTTGAGGGCGACCAATGGTGGTGGACGATCCCGAAAGCTCGGACGAAGAACGCGAGGTACGCCAATGCAACGGATCATCGGGTGCCGCTGTTCGGCCGGGCGCTAGCCGTAGTGCAGCGGCGAAAGGCGCTTTACGGTGACGGCTATCTGTTCCCCGCGAAGGGGGTAGTGCCGGTGCGGCCGGTGGAGCAGAAGTCCATCCAAGCGGCGGTTTTCACGTATCAGCCATACAGCGAGACGAGGCCGGAGTGGGTTAGACCTCGGCTGCGGGTAACGCACTGGGCGCCGCATGACCTGCGACGTACGTCGAGGACGTTACTGGCGAAGCTTGGATGCCCGGATGAAGTCGGTGAGGCCCTTATTGGGCATATGCCAAAACGAATGGTTGGGGTGTACAATCGCCACGACTATAATGAACAACGCGCGTGCTGGCTTGAGCGACTCGACAGCGGCTTGGAGACTGCTGCAAGAGGCGCAAATTTCAACGTGGAGAAGGTAAATGGCTGATCGCTCCCCCCCTGGTGTGGACAATTCAGAAGCTGTTAATCGCGCGGGAAACATCGGCGCAGGTGCCCAAATATCCGGCAACGTGCATCAGGAATTCCATGTTACGTCGGGTGGCGGAACGGGCGGGAGATGGTATCCGGTAAAAGACCTTTTTCTTCCAATAATTGTTGGCCTCGTTGTTGCCGTGGTCGGTGGTGCTTGGGGAAAGACCAAGTTTGATATTGCAACAGCTCCAGAACGTACTGTTGCTTACTCGCAGAATCTCATCACATTGAGTAATGAAGCACTAAAGCTACATACGGCTCAGCCGACATCTCCAGACTTGACAGCAAAGTTACAGGAAATTGCTAGTCAAGCCCGGGCTGTGGAGGCGGCGGCCGCTTTCCTTGGGGATAGCACTAAGCTGGGTGCGCAGCGTCCAGATTTCTGGCTTCGCCCTGGAGGCGGTGGAATACGTCTTGGCGAATCTGCCTCCTTCGGTATTCGTAGCGTCGATCCAAACGGTAACCTTGCGATAACTCTAAACAATACGCCTCGCAGTCTTTTATCCGGCGGGTTTGTGGATTTCGTATCTGAAGGCAAAAAGTGTTATGCGACATACGTTTCGAGATCACCTGATTCGTCTTTGATCGGATTTAACATTAGCTGCAACTCCCATCAAAAGTAGGATTCCAGCATCACTAGATACGCCCCGTATTCGCCGGTGGCGGTAGATCCGACACCGGCAGTTTCTCCGCCCACTCCTCAATCTCCCTCAGCAGCCACGCCACGCGCCGTTCCGAAGCCTGACGGGGCTTCGGAAAGGTGCCGGCGCGGATCTTGGCTTCGATGAGGGATTCCGACAGGCCGGTGAGGTCGGACAGGGTCTCGCGGCAGACCATGACGGGCTTCAGGACGGCCTTGGTTGGATTGACGCGGGGCTTTGGCATTACTTCTTCCCTTTCTTCTTGTTCGCGGGCTGCTTGGTGCTGATCTCGACGGCGAGTTCGTCGATGGACTTGCCGGTACTCTCCCAGGCCTCGACCCATAGGGGCTTCTTGCCCTTGCCGTTCCATTCAGAGTCGGGGGCGTTGGGGTTGCGATAGATGACGGTGGTGCCGGCGTCCTCGCGCTGCTGGTCCTTCCGGACGCGCTCGGGGTCGATGCCGATGCGTTCGGCGGCGGCGAGCAGGCGGGTGGGTTGGCTGGTGCCCATCCATGAAATGGACTTCACGTCCTGGGCCAGCACGATGTCGCGCAGCACGGCCATGAGTTCCACGTCGGCCATGTTCGGCAGGCGTTCGTGCAGCCGCTCTAGTGCTTCCTTCTTCTTGCACTCCGGGTACCACGTCTGGGCGACCAGATAGCGGTATTCCTCGTAGAGGCGTTCGAGGCCGAATGTGGCCAGCCCGAGAAGATCGGGGGTGGTCAGCATCAGCACGGGCTGCGAGCGGATCTCGTTGAAAAGGCGGCGGCGGAAGCGGTTCTCGGCCTCGGCGGCTTCTTCCTCCTTCTTGCGTAGGGCAAGGGAGTCGTTGGATCGGGTGATGAGCTCCACGCCCAGATCGCGCAGCGCCTTCGAGAGATCGGCCTTGACGACGATCTCCTCGAGGGATTCGCCGTCCGGGTGGTCGAGCAGCGTCACGGGCACCTGGCTAGCCAGCACCTGGGCAAACAGTTCGCGGTACTTGGGGTAGCCCTCCAGCTCGTAGCAGCGTTCGTCCAGGGCGACGTAGCCCTCCTGGCAACTCGACGTGGGGTAAGGCCGGATCTTCTTGGCAGCGGCGCCGCTGATCGTCTCGCGACCTTCGGCGGCGGCACGTGTCTGCAGGGCGGCCTTGTGGGCCTCGACCTTCGCGCGGTAGCACGCGTTGTCGGTGCAGACGTCTGCAAGTTCCTCGGCCGTGTCGGGCTGGTTGCCCAGGCGGTTGGGACAGTCGTTGCAGTTGGTGCCGGCCGGGTTCAGGGTCTTGTCGAAGAGGTCGAACGGGGCGCGCTCCAGGCGGTGGGTAAAGTCGCGCTGGATGTAGCGGGCGGCTGCCCGGTAGCTCATCGGCTCGCCGTCATAGTCGAGCTCGGTCACCTCGGCCAGCGCTTCGCGCTGCAGGTCGGCCACCGGGACGCGCGCGATGAGCAGCGCCACGCTTTCGGTGATCTTCTTCTCGCGTAGGGCGGCGCGGCCTTCCTCGCACAGGGCCAGCAGTTTGAGCTTGGCGTAGATGTAGGCCTTGCTCTTGCCCACCTGGGTGGCGATGTCCTGGGCGCTCATGCCCTGGGCCTGCAGCTGACCAAAGCCTTCTGCCTCGTCGATGGCGTTGAGGTCTTGGCGCTGCAGGTTCTCGACCACCTGCATGCAGATCACAGTCTTGTCGTCGAGGTGGCGCAGCAGGATCGGGACAGACCGCAGCCCTGCCAGGCACGATGCACGCCACCGCCGTTCGCCGGCAATGATCTCCAGCTCGGCCTTGGCGGCGGCGCCGAAGCGCTCCTTGATCTCGGCCGGCAGCGGGCGAACAAGGATGGGCTGCATCACGCCCAGCTGCTTGATGCTCTCGGCAAGCTCCTGCAGCTCGGCCTCGGGGAAGCTCTTGCGCGGGTTTGTGGGGCTGGGGAAGCAAAGCTCCACGTCGGCGCGCAGCAGCTGGCCTTCGTCGCGGGCGGTCATGCTGCGCCTCCCTGGAGCAAGCCCTTCGCGATCAGTTCGGCACGGGTGATGGTGTGGGTGTTGCCGATTCCCCAGAAATTGGGCGGGTCGACCTCATTCACCCACGCGGCGACCAGTGCCTCCAGCTCGGCAAGTTGCGCTTCCGTGGCGTAATCGAGCCAGTCTTCGGCCGCTTCGCCGGCCGTATCGTCTGCGGCGCACTTCATGTCGTCGACAATCGACCGGGCAGAAACGTAGTGCTCTGCGGGGTGGGTGATGGCCTCGCCAACTTCGACAGCCTGCTGTTCGGGGTGCTTTGTGAAGCCTTCGATTGCGGCTTGTTCGGGCGTGTCGAACTTTCCGTGGAACTGCTCGCCGTTGGTGCTGTAGCTGTAGCTCATGCTGCGCTCCGGTTCAGGATGTCGGTGTTCAGGATGTCGGTGTTCAGGGGAACGGCCTTCCAGCCCGGCGGGATCGTGCGCGCCAGGGCCCAGCGCTTGCCGTTGTCGATGAGGTGCAGGCCTTGTGCGCTGGCCAGATGCGCGATGTCCCACAGCGTGGCGTTGTCGGGCACCATCGTGATCACGTTGTCCATCATTCCTCCTTGTTCATTCGTTCGATCCGCTGCGAGCCCTTGCCGAGAGTCGTCTCTGCCCAGCGCCGGTCGGAATTGACCATGCCGGTCAGCGAGCCGGTGATGGCGCGGTCCTGCAGCGCTGCCTCGAACGTGATGCCCATTCGGGCCAGTTGGGTGCGTTGGTAGGCCTCGCGCAGCTGATCCTCGGTAGGTGGCGGAAAGCGGGTGTTCATGGCGTTACCATTACTTTGTCGGTGGCGTTGCCGTTGCCGTCGGTGTTCCACATTTCAAGGTGGCGCAGTGCGATAGGGCGGTGGCATTCGCGGCACCGGCGCCGATCCGACGATGCAAAGTTTTCTTTCGCAGCCTCGGTTGCCTCTTCCGGTGAGCGGGCCGACACGAACGTGCGGAGTTCTTTGCGCGCGTCCGGCCAGCGGTGGCAGAGCGGATGCACGCATAAGAGCCGGCCTTCATAGACGGTCACTTTTCGGGGCCATCGAGCGGCGCGGTGCTCGCCGTGACGTACAGGGGCACGTCGATGCCGGCGAGGCGCAGGGTGTAGTCGGTGTGGCCGGGGTACTGGTCGGCGATGCACAGATCCAGCCGGGTGAGCGCAGCCTCCAGCCGCAGCGGGTTGACCGGCCCGACCTTGACCCACACATGAATCGCGCAGCTGTCGGCGTGACCGCAGGCCTCGGCCGGCACGCCGGCACTGGTCAGGCGCCGGGCCACGCTTTCGGCGGTGGCGATGTCCGGCTGCCTGGCGGCGAGGGTGAGCAGGGCTTGCGACAGCTGCTCGGCCACCTGGCGGGTGATGACGAGGGCGAGGGCGCTCATTGCTCGTCCTCGTCGAGGTGGTTGGTGGCCAGCAGTCGGCAGCAGAACCAGATCAGCCCGCTGTAGCAGACGAGGCCGATCAGGCCCGCGATGATCTTGTAGGCCATGGCGATCACTCCTCGATGGCCGTGGTGGTCGAAGCCGGCGTCCGGCGCGGGCGGGCGTGGTCGGTGGTGTCGCCGATGGTGATGGGGCGCGGCGGCTCGGCCATCGAGGCGGGCGCGATCACGCAGGGGGAGGAGGTGTGCCGGCGCATCGGGTCTTCGTGTAGCGCCGACTGGGCTCGGGGCAGCCGAAGGCGGGCAAGTCGCGCCAGGTGCTCGGCCGCTGCCTCGCCAGGTAGCGGGCTGGGATCGGTTCGGCGTGCGATCACCTGCTGCAGCTGGGCCGCGCGGCGTGCGCGCTCGGCCCGGTGCGCTGCATTGCGGCGGCGTGCCCGGCAGTCGAGCCGGTGGGCGATCCAGATCAGGCCAAGGATGCAGACGATCATCGCGAGGATGGCGGCTTGGTTGGGGGCCATTTCAGCCATGGTTGGCTCCTTCGGTCGTAGGGGTGTTGGCGTAGTAGGAGAGCGCCGCGTCGGCGACCTGCTGGTCGAGCGCCTGAACCCGGGGCGCGTCGATCAACCCGAGGTTGGCCAGCGCATGGCACTGGCCGTAATGCACGTCCGAGTCGCGGCCCTTGCGGCGGGCGTCGGTCAGGCGCAGATCGGCGAGGGCGGCAAACATGCCATCGGCGATCTCCTCGAGGCGGGCAAGGCGCTGGGCGGCGGAAGGGGAGGTGGGCATGGCGAATATCCTCAGAACTTGATGCCGATGCCCAGGCGCAGGTTGTTGGCCACGCACCCCGCCTCGAGGACGAGGCCGGCATTCAGCGCCCAGTCGCGGTAGGGCGTGGGCAGCGCGTCGAGCACGACGGCGCCGATCAGGGCGCCGGCGATGAAGTGCCGATCCACCGCGCCCGTGCTCGGGTGTTCGCCCAGGAGCGGGTTGTTCTCATGCCAGCGCACGGGGTGGCGGGCGATGTTGCGGGTCTGCGCCCAGTCGGCCGCAGTGAGGGTGGCCAGCGCGAGCGCCTTGGTGACCTGGGTATCCGTCCATTCGTCGGCAAGGGCCGGCGCTGCCACGCTGGCCGCGATGCCGGCGGCGGCAATCTGCAGGCGCGCGAGGCGCATGGTCTGCCGGTTGATGATCTCCATGCGGCGCAGGGCGCGCTGCACCAGCTCGCGGGCCTGCTTGTAGGTGGGATGGTTGCGGCCTACGCGGTCGCAATGCTCGTCGGCCAGTCGCGGGGCGTAGTGGGCCTCACGAAAGCGCGCGGTGCGGCGCTGCCAGATGGCGTGCAGGCGGTCGATGCGGGTGGTGTTGATGTTAGTCATGGTTCTTTCCTCGGAGTCCTCGGCTATGATTTGCATGTCATCAGCCAAGGAGATCAACATGGAAGAAAAGGAATACGAATTGGAGCGGGAGTTGTTCTATGCCCTGACTGAAAAAAAGGGCATAGAAGGTCTGCGCTCAGCCAAGTTCGCCTGTTTGCTTGCCGGGCTCTTGGTGGAGCGGGGCGTCCTTACAAAGGCGGATGTGGTCGCCTTGCTCGATGAGGCGATCAGATAGCGCCTGGAGGAATGCGCCGACACGGGCGCTGAGCTCATCCGGCGTGTTCTGAGTCAGCTTGAACGTGTCGATCCCGAATGCCGCCTTGTCTTCAGGAGACATGGCGGCATCGCCTTTTTTAACGAGCCGCGCCGCAATCTCGAGCTTCTCCTGGACGCCAAGGAGGGCGGCCGGCTTGTCCGAGGTGGCCTCGTGGATGGGCTTCAGCGCCTCAGTCGGCCACCAATCGGTGGTCAAGCAACCGTGGGCGTTGATGTAGCGCACCCGCCACGACGGGGCGTCGTTCAGATAGGTGGCATGGCCGATGATGGTGCCAACCTCGTTGCTGCCTTCGAGGCTGACGCGACTGCCCAGTGCGAGGGGCTTGGTTGAGTAAGTGTGTTGTGCAGACGTTTGCACGGTTTTCTCCAGCCTCCGGACCGCCCGGCCGGTGGCCGGGTGCGGTGGGGTCAGAGGATTACACCAAATGGTGAAAATTAAGTCAACACCGTACGGTGTAAAGCGTGCCTGATGCTATATCTGTACAATGCAATACATGGGCGCCACACTACTGCAGCGAAGCAAAGACACCCTGCCGAACGGTGTGGTGATTGAGATCGTGATCTGGGCGGTGGAGCCGCCGGTGCGCGGCAGCGCGCATGGCTACAAGTACCGGCTCTACGCGGGCCTGCAAGGCAAGACGCTGGTCCGTTACGACAACGAAGCGGGGAAGGGCGACCACAAGCACGTGGGGGCCGATGAGGCGGAAGTGCCCTTCAGCTTCGTGTCGATGGCGCAGACGTTGCGTAGCTTCCTGGTGGAAGTCGACGCACTGACAGGAGGTTGATCATGGCAAATCGCGCAATCATCGGAATCTCGGACTGGAGCAAGACCCGAGACGGCCTGCTCGCCCTGGCGGATGCGCTCGAGGCGGGGAAGGTGGGGGAGCCCGCCGACTACCGGCTGAACTTTGCCAGCGCTGCGCAGCTGCTCAGCGAGCTGCCACCGCGTCGCCTGGATACGCTACGTGAGGTGAAGCGCGCGGGGCCGGTGTCGATTTACGCGGTCGCAAAAGCGCTTTCGCGCAATTACTCAAATGTGCATGCCGATGTGCAGAAGCTCATCGAGCACGGGCTGATTGAGAAGGACGAGGGCGGGCGGGTTTTCGTGCCCTGGGACGATGTGGTGGTGCGGGTGGATGCGTCGCTGCTGCAGGCGGCCTAAAGTTGCAGGTTAGCCTGCGATAGCCATTGAGGACGCTGATCCTTGCGTCTCAGGGATGGGTGCGATTGGGTTGGTTGTGAGACCGGTTGGCACTGTGAGTCGGGGAGAGAGGACGAGTAGTTCAGATGCTTTGCGCTTGACCTGCGCATAGTAGGTGAGCCCCTTGCGGTACATCGGAAGCCCGGTGTACAGCTCTTCGATTTCGGGGGTGTCGTCGTAAGTTAGCATCCAGTGGCACTGAAGCCCTTTGACCAATTTCGCCAGGCGAGCGTGATCGTCGGTCTCGTAGTAGCTCAGATACAGGTCGCGGCCCTGTGCAAAATACGGCGGATCGATATTGAGCAACGACCGTTTTGGAAGCCGCGTGCTCCAAGCCTTAAGGCACTCCTCGGCATCAAGGCGGCTCAGCTGGATGACTTCTCGGTAACCGTGAATTCGCTGAATCTTGTGGATCAATTCGTCGCGGTTAAAGCGGCAGTCGAGCTTGTAGTTGCCGTCCTGGTTCTTTCCCCCAATCACCCCCCCTTTAAGAATGCCAGACCGGTTGGTCCGGTTGAGGAACAGTGTGGCGAAGGCCAGTGACTGCATGTCTGCGCCCGTATCCTGGAGAACGGTTCGCTGACGCGTCCACTCAGCCAGCGTGATCTCGGTGTTGAGAATTCGCTCGCACAGTGGGTCTGGTTCGTTAACGACGGAATGCCAGAATGCATGTATCGCGGGGTCTACGTCGTTCAGCCACACTTCGTTCATGTCGCCATTGAGCAACAAGCGCCACGCGATTCCGGCCCCGCCCGCAAAGGGCTCGGCGTAAACGCCCCGCAGAAGCCCGTTTGTGCGAGCCAGATCCAGTACGAACGGAGTCAGCTGCGTCTTTCCGCCTGGGTATCGAAGGGGGGAGTCTGTGGTAGGCATGAAGACACGGTAGCAAAAACAACCTCACTTGGCCAGCAGTGCCTGGCCCGATTGGACTCAGGATTTTATGGCTGCGAGCATGTACTGAAGGGCGGGTTCCCAAGTGTCAACCACGGCGATGAGCTGCCTTCGCGTTGGAAAGGTGTTTCCGTGAACCGCTCCACCCAGGGCGTGAAGGCCATGAGAAATGTGTTTGTCCGAATTGGCCTGGCCTAGCACTTGTTGTACAGGGCGAGGGGCACTGTTTGCCTGCGCAAAATGGGCGCACTGCTGAGCAAGTTCGGCGTCGTTCTTGGGGTGACGGTTCGGGAGATGGTGGCGAAAGTAGAGCAGCATTACGCGCTCGACGAATGCGCGCACAAGGTAATTGGCGGCAAACTCATGATCGTCAATCGGTAGGTGCAGCATTTCATTTCGAAGTTTGGCTAGCGCCTTGTCTGTCGTCTTGACCGTGAAGCTGCTGTTGATGAGCCGAAGACGATGTGCTGGGTTGGCCGTGCTTCGGGTGCGGGTTGCGCTGGAACCGGATGTCTCGGCGGCCGTGCTTTGCGGTTTTGGGGGTGGTGCGGGTTTTGGGAGCCGAGTGGAGGGGGTGAGCCCTTGCGACGCGAGTTGTCCAACGTAGTCGTCACGCTCGCCTGCTTGCGCGCGCGAGTGAACGCGGGGTGTTTCGTTGTCTGCTCTCGGTAGGGCATCGAGCACAAGTCTGTGGAGCGCCGTATCGACTTCTGCGGCTTCGTGGGTAAAGACCAGTTGCCCTTCCGCGTCGAGATCGCCCAGCCCCAATATTGCCCGGCGAGTTTTGTTGTTGAGGTAGCGCGAGAGCGTGGTGATTGGAACTGCGGAGTGCTGCTCTTTGCTCAGCAGTCCAAGCGCAAGCAAGCGTTCGAGCACGCGAAGCGCGAGGATGTTGGCCTTCGCTGTGGTGTTTGCTGCCGAGCGCGTGGCGGCCCGCGTCTTTGCACCTGCATCCCATTCCCTGGTGCCGATGCCGCCCTGCAGGCCCAGGTGCCGGCGATCAATCCAGGGTTGAGCCTTCGCTCGGTCGGAAAACAGGAAGACGTGAAGCTGGCTGGGTATTTTGGCCTCTTTGGCGAGGCGCTTGAAGGTGTTGCGAGACTCGGCATTAGGGGCTCGGGCCGGGTCGGTGAGTAGGATAAGGGCGCACGTCCGTCGATTGCCTTCTACGGCGATGAAGTGCCCGGGCATGCCCTCGTGTTCGATCACTCCCATGACCTCCAGAGGGCTCATCGCACCTTGCGATGCAATATCGGTGGCGAGTGCAATCAGTTGATTGTCACAGAGCGCCGCGATGATCTCTGATTCGCGCTCAAGACTTATGTGTCGTGGATTGTTTCCGTCCAGATGCACAAGCCGTGAAGAGATGGTGTGGTACTGATTGACCTGGAGCGCGGTAGGGGGATGTTGATTGGCCTTCATGGCTGCGATGTATTTTCCGTTGAAAAATCAATCGACACGCTGCGAATCTGATCTTTATGTCAAATGCGCAGATTGACCAAGGAATGCCCGAAATGCGTTCTGAAGGGCATCGTTAGTCGTCTTCCCACTTCCCAATCACCGTCCCCAGCACGCGGAACGGCTCCATGATCGGTGGATGTTGAGGGTTGAGGGGCTTGAGCCATCGGCGGCCTGCATCCTCCACGTAGGTCTTGAACGTCACCTGGTTGGCGCCTTCGAGCTTGGCGATGATCCTGTCCCCCGAGTTGGGGCTGCGGCGCATTGGGTCGACGAAGATGATGCAGCCGTCCGGGTAGCTCTTGCCGTAGGGGGCCGTCATCGAGTCGCCATCGACGCGTAGCGCGTAGGTGTGCTCTCCGTTGCGCTTCAGGTGCGGCAGCCAGCGTTCGGCGTACCCCGGTTCGTAAATATCGACAGCCTCGCTCCACTCTCCGGCGCGAACCCAGGAGATCAGCGGAATGCGGCCCTTGATCTCTGGCGCCGGGGTGACGTTCTCAACAAGACGTGATTCTGCCGATTCTTGTGACGGATGGGTATTAGACGAAAGTGATAGGTGAGGTGACACCAGCCATCCCGCGTGGAGGTCGGGACGTAAGCGTGACTCAATCTCCCGCGCTACCTTTTCGCCGAATGACTTTCGGCCGGCAATCATGTCGTTGATCTGCCGATCAGGTTTGCCAGCGGCCCTGGCGACATTTGCTAGGCCTTGGCGATTCACTTCCGCCTGAAGCAGCGCGCGGCGAGCTGCGGCGATGTCATTTTTTTCCATGATTCGATTACACCAAATGGTTGCAGCGCCGAATACTCACCGTTAGGTGTTGTTTGATTACACCTTCTGGTGTATGTTTCGGCGCATGCAACTCAAGGCCTACCTCCGCTCTATCCCCGTCGCGGCCCGCAAAGCCTTCGCGGCGCGTTGTGGAACGTCCCACGCCCACCTGCGCAACATCGCCTATGGCAAGACCTGTGGCGAGGCGCTGGCCATCGCCATCGACCGCGAATCGGGTGGCCGGGTAACGGTCGAGGAACTGCGCCCGGATGTCGATTGGGCGTACCTGCGCGGTACGGCCAGGCCTGCTGCTTTGCAGGCGTCTGCATGATGCCCCTCACGCAATTTTCTCCCTCCTCTCGGCGTGGTGTCTCCTCCGCCGAGTGCTTCCCCCCGCCGGTTCATGGGTGCCGGCGGGGATTTTTTCGCCTAGCGAAGGGGGCTGAGGTTGCCGCTGATGAGCCGTTCGCGTGAGGGATGGGGCGGCATGGGTTCGAGCGAGATCTTGATGCGCGTCCAGCCGCACAAGGATGTGGGCAGGCCGATGCGGGAGGTGTCGGGGCAGCGGGTGTGGGATAGGGCGCTGCCGGTGACGAGGGCGCTGAATGCCTTGCGCGGGCTGGGGTAGCTGCCGAGATGTTCGCCGCCCAACACGATGTGCCAGCGGCCGTCGCGCCTGGGTTCGATGGTGGCCTGCCCGTAAGCGGCGGTGGGGTAAGTGAACTTGGTGGGCATGACCGGATGGGTGGGTTGAACCTGATTGTCATTCTAGGTGCTCGATATGGGCAGCGGGATGAATTTAGTTTATGGAGGGGTGTAGGCGATGACACGTGAAAGAGGCCCGGCGTTGACGGATTTGGAGCACCCCAAGACGCGGTTTCGGCCGGTGTTTGTGGCGCTGCACAGCGACGCGAAGCGCTACCCGGGCGGGGTGACGGCGCTGGCCAACGAGCTGGGGATGAACCCGTGCGTGCTGGCCGACAAGCTCAACCCGAACATCTTCGACAAGGTGCCCACCGCGCGGGAGCTGCTGGAGGTGTTCGAGCGGACGCGCAGTGTGCCGACGGCCAATGCGCTGGCGCTGTTGATCGACCGCACTACGGTGCGGATTGGGGACGCGGACGCGAGCCCGCGCGAGGTGGTGCAGGCGTTCATGGCGCTGACGCGGCGCGCATCGGAGGCAATGGCGCAGGGCGCCGAGGCGCTGGAGGACGGCCGGATCGACCCGGACGAGCGTGCGGTGCTGGAGCCGATGGTGGATGAGCTGATCTGCACGGCGGTGGCCTTCCGGGCCTTTCTGCGTGGAGCGTGATGTGGAACTGCCCGGGGTGACCTTGCGCTTTCTGGCTGTGCCGGTGGCCTTGTTGCCGGCACCGCAGCAGCAGGCGCCGTGCTTGGCGTGCGCGTACGTGGCTCCGGCCGAGCGTTGCCGGGTGATGCGCGCCCAGGCGGTGGCCTGGGGCTTGCCCGATTGCTCGGGCGATTTTGTTTATCGGGAGGTGACGTGGGAGCCGACGTAATGGTGATGCGGGAGTTGATGCGCATCGAGCGGGTTCAGGAAGTGCTTAAGGTGTCGGCTGTGCCGGCGCGGTTGCTTGAGCAGGTGTTGTCGGACTGCGGCATTGCGCCCGTTGGCCGTGATGCGGCGGGCAGCCTGTTGTGGGCGGATGTTGACGTGGTAGCTGCTCAGGAGGCGGTCCGGACGCGCTGCAAGCTGAAGCTCTCCGGGCTGGGGCTGGGCGGCGAGGCGCTGGCCGATGTGGTGCGCGAGGTGCTGCAGGCCGAAGCGGGCACGGCGGTGCAGCGGGCCGTGGATCGCAATCTCTCCACGGCGCTCGATGAGATGGACGGTCGGCTCGACAAGCTTCAGGAGGGGATTCAGGGGCTGTTCCGTCAGCAGGGGGCCAATGGCCAGACGCTGCGTGATGTCGCGCAGAACTGTGCGGGGCTGGTCGCTGAGATCCGGGCTGGCAATGCCGCGGTGAAGAAGGACGTGGGCGCGGCGCTGGCGAAGTTCGAGAAGCAGACCGAAGTGCTGATGCGGTCGGTGGCGGAAGAGCTCACCGCCCTGCGGAGATCGATCAACGAGATGGCGCGGGTGACCAAGTGAGGCGGGAAGTGATCGAACGCCCCATCGAGCTGGCGCCGGAGAAGCATCGGGAGTTGATGTTGTGCCGGCGTGGCGAAGTCTTGCTGCCGATGTCGCCTCAGCCTGCGCTGGGTGACAAGGCGCTCGCGCTGTTGCGGGCGGCGCTGGCCGAACTCGGGATGATGTACGCGCCCGGGGATAGCGAGGCGGATCTGCTGGATACGGCGTTCCGCGAGGGCGTGCTGGATTGGCGTTGCCCGTGGGGGCGTCCTGGCGATCTGCTGTGGTGCCGGGAGCCTTGGGCGCAGGTTGGGCGCTACTTCCGCTACCGCAACCGGGATGCGATCAAGGGCGATGAGATTGTCTGGCTGCCGGCGGCACGCATGCCGCGAGAGGCCGCTCGGCTGGTGATCCAGATTGATGATGTCGGTATCTCCCGCGACGACCTGGGGCGTTACGTGTGGGCGCTTGGCGTCGAGGCGAGCCGATAAGACGCCATGGGCATTTACCTGAACGACGCCGAGCTGGAGACGCTTTACCGGATCGAGGACTGTCTGGTGAAGACGTACGTGTTCATCCGGAGCCGGATGGATCGGCGCACCGGACGTGTGGGCACGGTATCCGGCATCAGCTATCAGGCGATTGCGGAGCACGGTGAGTACGAGGTGCGGAAGGGAGCCGGGGTGCAGGTTGTGCGCCTCGGCAAGACGCCGGACGAGGCGCAGGAGGTGGCCCGGCGGTACGTGAAGCGGCTGATCAAGGCCGGACTGCTCGTCGCCATCGGCGGGCCGGTGCTCTGTTTTTTGTGCGCGAAGGCCGACTATGGACAAGTCCGCCCAAATCAAACGCACCGGGAACGCACCACCCATTTACCCACAGAACGCACCACCCCAGACGCTACGGATAACCCTGATTTTATGCGGGGTTTGACGGGTTTGGGGGTGGAACGCACCACCCACCCGGAAGGGCAAAAACAGCCGAACGCGCCACACATCAAGAATCAAGGTTTGTACACCTCCCAATCATCGTCAACAACTGGTCGTGAAGTAGCGCCGGGCGACGCTGGCGCGGGGGTGAATCGAGATCGGGCTGCGCCCTCACAAGCCGGCTTGCTCGGGCGACCCGGCGAAACCCACGACGACCCTTATCGAGATCGCCCTGTGGGCTCACACGTCGGCCCACGGGGGGCCGACTTCGAGGAAGGTTGTCGAGATCGGCCTCCGGCCTCGCACCCGGCGCAGGCGCGCCGTTTGGCTGCCGAGCCTGATCCGTCTGGTGCGTCTCCCGGCGTGCAGGGCGCGGACAGCGCTCGCAGTTCGGCAGAAAACGAGTCGTTTGCGAGTGGCATGCCTCCGGACGCCGAGGAGCGGTTTTTGAGGGCCGTTCTCGATGCTCGCGGGGTGCGGGCGCTGCCTTCGGATTCGGCGGTGCTGGCCGGTTGGGTGGCGGCGGGAATCTCTGCGGACGAGCTGGATGGCGTCATCGAGCGGGCGCGGGCGGCGCGGATCAAGGCGGGTTCGACCCAATCCATAAATTTGCCTTATCTCGCTCAGATCGTGACCAACGATCTGGCGGCAGCGCGACGGGCGGCTGCACGGCTCGCGGGTGATGCGCCCAGGGCGTGGCGGGGCGGCGTGGCGGATCTCGAAGCGCTCGCGCGGCGACTCCGGATCTCCGGGGCGCGGCCGGGCGAGGATGCGGCGGCATTCCGTGCCCGAGTGGCTGCCGCTTGGAATGCCCAGCAAGGGGGTGGTCATGGCGCAGCGTAGGCAGCCGGCGCTCACGCCCGAAGAGCGCGAGCGCAATCGCAGGGAGGCGAATGAGCGGCAGCGGGCGCGTTGCGCCGAGATTGCCCGGGCGGCGACTGCGCAGGCGCAGGCCTGGCTTGTGGCGCACGGCGCCATGGTGCCGGGCGAGGGCGTGCGGGCGCGGCTGGTTCGGCTGAATGAGTACCGGCAATCGCTCGTGCAGGCGTCTGCACCAGCGTACCGGCCGACTGCTCGCCAGATCGGCGCCCGGCCGGTCGAGGGGGTTTACGAGGAGATCGAGTTTTGAAGTATCCGGCGCACCTGCGGGCGGCGGTCGTGCAATTCCGCGCGGATTTCAATGTTGTCACAGGGCGTTGGGTTAGGCAGGGCTGGCATTCGGCTGTGGAGGTTGAGTCGTGGCGGGTGGAAATCCGACGAATCATGGAAAGCGGCACCGACCGGGATATTCAGGACGTGTGCAAGTGTTGGCGAGGCATGGCAGTTGAGAGTGAAAGGGGAGTGAAGTGATTCCGTACGTGAATACGCTGTTGGTCGCATGGGGCAGGTGGGTGGTTCGCAATCAGGACGGTGGGGTCGGCTGGCCGAAGTGCTCGCCGATGTTCAATGATGCGCCGGTGGGCGCGGTACCCGTTGGATCGAGGCCGCCGCTCGGTATTGGGTGGTGTATCGATGAATGTGAGCAGACTGAGCAGGCGGTGCAACGGCTGAACGAAGCAGACCGCATGCTGTTGAAGGAGGTGTATGTCATCGGGGGCACGACGAAAGCCATTGCGGAGCGGCTTGGTTGGCATCGGCAGCGCGTACCTGAACGGCTTGATGCGGCAGGGGGGCGTTTGTTAGGTCATCTGAGCGATGTAGCGGCCGGCTGTTGACGTATCCGGTCACTTTTGAAAGAATTCGGCTATAGCAGTATTTTTGCGTCTAAGGCCCACCAGTCACCGCTGGCGGGCCTTTCGCTTTTGGGGGGCGGCATGCCTGTATCTGCACCAAAGCCATGTACGAGCCCGGGCTGTAAGGCACGAGCTGTGCCTGGTGGTAGTCGCTGCGAGGCTCACGTAGTTGCGGCCGGGTCGTTCGCAGACCGCTCCCGGGGGACGCGGCATCAGCGCGGCTACGGGACGGACTGGGACGCGAAGCGACTGCAGATATTGGAGCGAGACAACGGGCTTTGTCAGGAGTGCTTGAGGCAGGGCCGTGTGACGCCTTGTGGTCACAAACCATTTACGGCGTTCTGCGATCACATCCGGCCCAAGGCCGAAGGCGGCACGGACGATGACGACAACCTCCAGACCCTATGTTCTTCATGCCATCGCGCGAAGACTGATCGCGAGAAGTTGAGGGGTAGGGGGAGGGGGAGGGGGGTGTAAATCTCTACCTCCCAACCCCGCAGGACCGAGCACCAAGGTCCCGAACCTCGCGCAGGGATTTTTGAGGGGGGAGGGGGGTAACAGGCTGCAGGTCACTGAAGCGTTTATTCACGCTCGGTGGCCTTTTTTTATGGCTGAAAGCCAGGAGGCGATTGTGGACGGTGATACGCCTGATCTGAAGGTGATTTCCGGCAGCTTCGGGAAACCCGCCGCGCGCCCGGTTGGAGGCGAGGTCGTGTCTCCGTCGCCGCCACCCGGGGCGAACCTGAGCACGCAAGAGCGTCGGGTGTGGGAGTACATCTGCGAGCAGCTCCAGCTGTCCGGGGTCGAGCACCGCACTGCCGGCATAACGATTGTGATCATCGTGCGGGCCTGGCTGAAGGTCATCGAATCTCTGAAGGACATGGCGGAGAAGGGAGAAGACCTCATCTCCGAAGCCGGCAACCCTTACATGGCGCCGTGGACGCAGCGCTACTACCAGAATCTGAAGGTGCTTGAAAAATGGTTGCCTCAAGCGTGCCTGACGATCCCGTCCCTGGCCAAGGTCAAGGAAGGGCAGGGCGGACCAAAAACCGGCGATCTGTTCGAAGACGTGCTGGGCTTCGCAAGCGCGCATCCCGGCTGATCCCGGACGTACTGCACCCGTGGGACGCCTACGGTGTTGCGGTCCTCACGGGCAAGATCGTCGTTTGCGAGTACACCTGGCTGTCCGTTTATCGGCACTACCAGGATCTGCAGGACGGCGCCAAGCGCGGATTGGAATTCAGCCCGGCCCACGCGGCGCACTGCATCGGGTTCTTTCCGAAGTTCCTGGTGCACGTTGAAGGTCCGCTCGGTGGCAAGCCCTTCGAACTCGACCCGTGGCAGCAGTTCTTCACCGCGGTCCTGGTTGGCTGGCGCAACGTCGACGGCTCCCGCCGGTTCCGCACTGGCTACATCGAAGTCGCGCGCAAGAACGGCAAGTCCACCTGGATGGCCGGCCTCGGCTTGTACTTCACCCGGTTCGACCGCGAGCCCGGCGCCAACGTCCATAGCGTCGCCACCAAGCAGGAGCAGGCACTCGAGATCTACGATCCCGCCGCGCTCATGGTCAAGAAGAGCAGGGCCCTCTCGGCCGTGCTCAAGGTCTTCGACTCACGCAAGAAGATCACCAGTCTCGACGGCAGCTGCAAGTTCGACCCGCTCGCCTCCGACAGCGACACCCTCGACGGCCTCAACCCATCGGTTGCGCTCATCGACGAACTGCACGCCCACAAGACCCGCGGCGTGTGGGACGTCATGCGCTCCGCGATGGGCGCCCGCCGTCACCCGCTGCTACTGGCGATCACCACCGCCGGATTCATCCCCTATGGCATCTGCACCGAGCAGCGTCGCTATCTGGTGCAGATCCTCCAGGGTGAAGTCGACAACGACGCCTACTTCGGCGTCATTTTCACGCTCGATGAAGGCGACGACTGGCGGAAGGAAGCCACCTGGAAGAAAGCCAACCCCAGCCTCGGCACCGCCAAGAGCCTCGCCTATATGCGCTCCGAAGCGCGGTCGGCGGCCGAGGTGCCCAGCCAACTCAACAACTTTCTCACCAAGGAGCTGAACGTGTGGGTCAATCAAGCCCAAGCCTGGTTCGACATCTTCGTATGGGACAAGGGCGCCAAGCCCATCGATGTCACGGCGCTGCACGGCCGGGAATGCTACGGCGGTCTCGACCTCGCCGACACCACGGACCTTGCCGCCTTCGAGCTCGTCTTCCCGCCGGTCGAAGGCGACCCCGACTGGTATCTCCTATCCTGGGTCTTCTGCCCCGAAGAGAACATCGAAACCCGCACCAAGCGCGACAAAGTGCAATACCCCGACTGGGTCAAGAGCGGTCACCTCATCGCCACCCCCGGCAACGTCACCGACTACGAACGCATCCGGCAAGAAGTGCTCAAGGCCAAGGGCCTGTTCGACCTCCGCGAGGTCGGCATCGACCCCTGGAACGCCACGCACCTCACCAGCCAGCTGCTCGAAGACGGCGTCGACATGGTCAAAGTCCCGCAAAACTTCGGCCACCTCTCTGCCCCCTCCAAGCGGCTTGAAGAGCTGGTGATCTCCAGGCGCCTGCGGCACGGCGGTCACCCCGTCCTGCGCTGGTGCGCGGGCAACGTCACGCTCCTGCGCGACAGCAACGGCAACTACCGCCCCAACAAGGGCAAGAGCACCGAACGTATCGACCCCATCGTCGCCGGCATCATCGCCATCGGCCGTGCGCTCGCCAACGTCACCGAAACCAAAGTCTACGACGGAAGCCTCGACACCCTATGAACCTCCGCCACCGCTTCACCACCTGGCTGCTTCGCGGGCTCCACCCCCGCGACCCCGCCCTTGCCGAATGGCTCACCGGCGGCCTCGCCATGTCCGGCGTCGCCGTCACCGTCGAATCAGCCCTGCGCGTCGCCGCCGTCTATTCCGCCGTCCGCGTCCTCTCCGAAACCCTCGCCAGCGTCCCGCTCATCGTCTATCGGCGCAAGCCTGGCGGCGGCAAAGAGCGCGCCACCGACCACTGGCTCTACCCGCTCCTGCACGCCGCCCCGAATGGCTGGATGACCAGCTTCGCCTGGCGTGAAATGGGCGTGGCCCACCTCTGCCTCAAGGGCGCAGCCTACAGCCGCATCGTCGGCGACCCCCGCGGCCGCCGGCAGCTCATTCCCATCCACCCCGACAACATCCGCGCCGGCCTCCTCGACAGCGGCAAGCTCGCCTATCGCGTGCAGACGTCTGCAGGGCAGATCACCCTCCTGCAAGACGAAGTCCTGCGCATCCCCTTCATGACCCTTGACGGCGTCACGCCCCTCACCCCCATCGGCGTACAGCGCGAAACCATCGGCTCCGCCATCGCCACCGCCGACTACGGCGCCCGCTTCTGGGCCAACGACGCCCGGCCCACTGGCGGCTGGATCGAATGGGACAAAGACTTCAAGGACGACGCCGCCCGCAAAAGCTTCCGCGAGCAATGGCAAGAAAGCATGACCGGCGCCAACCGCCACAAGACCGCCATGCTCAAGCCCGGCATGAAATACAACAGCTTCGCCCTCAACATGGCCGACGCCCAGTACATCGAAAGCACCAAGCTCCACCGCACCGAAATCGCCAGCATCTACCGCGTCCCCCCGCACATGATCGGCGACCTCGAGCGCGCCACCTTCAGCAACATCGAACAACAGTCCATCGACTTCGTTGTTTACACCATGCAGCCGTACTTCGCCCGGTGGGAACAAGAACTCACCCGCGGCCTGCTCAGCGAAGCCGAGCAACAAGACTACTACGTCGAATTCCTGGTGGACGGCCTCCTGCGGGGCGACGCCACCGCCCGCGCCAACTACTTCCGCACCGCCATCCTCACCGGCTGGATGAACCGCAACGAAGTCCGCGCCATTGAAAACATGAACCGCGCCGAGGGGCTCGACGAATACCTCACCCCCCTCAACATGACGCCCGCAGACCTCCTGGCCGAAACCGTAAAAGGAAAGCTCCAATGAAAGACCTCGAACGCCGCTTCTTCCACTGCGACGCGCTCCGGATCGAAACCCGCGCCAAGGACGGCAAAGAACGCCCGGTCATCCGCGGTCACGCCGCCGTCTTCAACCAACTCTCCGAAGACCTCGGCGGCTTCCGCGAACAGATCGCCCCCGGCGCCTTCGCCGATGCCATCAAGCTCGACGACGTCCGCGCCCTCTGGAACCACAACGCCGACTATGTCCTCGGCCGAAACCTCTCCGGCACCCTCGTCCTCGCCGAAGACGCCCGCGGCCTCGCCATCGAAATCGACCCGCCCGACACCCAATGGGCGCGCGACCTCCTCATCAGCATGGAGCGCGGCGACGTCAATCAAATGTCGTTCGGCTTCAGTCTCCGCCCCAACGGCCAGGACTGGGCCAAGGACGACGCCGGCCAGGTCATCCGCACCCTCAAGCGCGTCCGCCTCTTCGACGTCTCCCCCGTCACCTACCCCGCCTATCCCCAAACCGACGTCGCCGTCCGCGAGCTGCGCAGCTGGGAAGGGCAGGGCAGCACCGCCGCCCAGGCCGAACAGCACGCCGCCGCACTCCGGCACATCCAGCACCTGCGCATGCAGCTCGACCTCAGCGCATAAACGCAACACCCGCAGCACCACCAAGGGCCGCCCGGGCAACCGCGCGGCCCTTTTCATTTCGCAGCCCACCAGGAGCCACACCATGACCAAACGCCTCAACGACCTCCGCCACCAGCGCAGCCAGCTCGTCGACCAAGCCCGCGGCATCCTCGCCAAAGCCGAAACCGAAAAGCGCGGCCTCACCGCCGAAGAGCAAGGCCAGTACGACAAGATCTTCGCCGACCAGGAACAGCTGCGCGGCACCATCGAAGCCGAACAGCGCCAGGTCGAACTCGAACGCAGCCTCGCCGGCACCCAGCTCAACGAGCAGCGCGCCAATGATGGCAACCCCGACGACGGCCCCGACGGCGCCGGCCGCGACAGCAAGGCCTACCGTGCCGCCTTCCGCAGCCTCCTGCTCAACGGCCGCTCCGGCCTCACTGGCGACCAGCTGCGCGCCCTCTCCGCCGACGTCTCCCCCCAGGGCGGCTACACCATTGCCCCCACCCTGTTCGTCGATACGCTGCTGAAGTTCGTGGATGACGAAGTCTTCATTCGCCGCTACGCCACCAAGTACAAGATCAAGGGCTACTCGAGCCTCGGCGCCCCCAGCCTCGACAACGACCCCGCCGATGCCGACTGGACCAGCGAAATCGCCTCCGGCGCCGAAGACAGCACCATGAGCTTCGGCAAGCGCGAAATGCTCGCCAGCCCCCTCGCCAAGCGGCTCAAGGTCAGCAACAAGCTCCTCAACAACAGCAACATGGATGTCGGCACCCTTGTCGCCACCCGGCTTGCCTACAAGTTCGGCATCACGCAGGAGAAAGCCTTCCTGATCGGCAGCGGCTCCAGCCAGCCCCTCGGCGTCTTCACGGCCCACAACTCCGGCATCCCCACCACCCGCGACATCGCCACCGGCAACACCACCACCGGCATGACCTTCGACGGCCTGGTGAGTGCCAAGTACGCCCTCAAGCCCGCCCACCAAAAGAAGGCCCGCTGGCTCTTCCACCGTGACGGCGTCGCACAGATCGCCAAGCTCAAGGACACCACGGGCCAATACCTCTGGAACCCCTCCCGCAAGGAAGGCGAATCCGACATGGTCCTGGGCCTGCCGGTGGACATGTCCGAGTACGTCCCCAACATCTTCCTCACCGGCAAGTACGTCGGCGTCATCGCCAACTGGGAACACTACTGGATCGCCGACGCCCTCGACATGCAGATCCAGGTGCTCAAGGAACTCTACGCCGAAAGCAACCAGACCGGCTACATCGGCCGCCTCGAAACCGACGGCATGCCCGTGCTTCCCGAAGCCTTCGCACGCGTCAAGCTCGCGTAAGCCCTCGCCACCCCGGCGCCTGCCCAGCGCAGGCGCCTACACCCACCAGGAGCCACCATGCAAGATTTCAAGAACACCATCGAAGTCGGCCGCAGCATCGCCCCGGCCGCCTACACCGCCACCGTCACGGGCACGGGTGTCGACACCATGAACAGCTCGCAGGTCGTCGTCATCCTCGACCCCGGCACCATCACCGACGGCACCCACACCCCGTCGATCCAGGAAAGCGACGACAACACCACCTTCACCACCGTCGCGGCGGGCGACCTCATCGGTACCCCTGCAGCCCTCGCCAGCAACGTCATCCAGAAGATCGGCTACATGGGCCGCAAGCGCTACGTCCGCGCCCTCGTCACCGTCGCCGGTGCCACCACCGGCGGTGTCTATTCCGCCAAGGTCCTCGGTGCCCTGCTGCGCCGCGGCCCGGTCTAACCCCTCCCACCCACTACGCCCCGGCCCACGGGGCAGGAGACCCCCATGAAAGTCAAGATGCTCGCCACCATGGCCGGCCCCGAAGGCTGCTACCCCGCCGGCTCCATTGCCACCTTCGACAAAGAGTTCGCCCAGATCCTCATCGACGCCAACTACGCCGAAGCCGCCGAGTAAGCCCCCTCAAACCCAAGCCCGTCCGCCACCATGATCTACAAGCGCATCACCGCCCCCGCCGTCGGCGCCGTCACTCTGGCCGAAGTCCGTGCCGACCTCCGCCTCGACACCACCGACAGCGACGCCCTGATCGCCGACCTCATCGCGGACGTCACCGACGCGGCCGAGCGCAAGCTCGGTCGCGCCCTCATCACCCAAACCTGGGAGGTCGTCCTCGACGCCTTCCCCGATGGCCCCGTCAAGCTCCCGGCGCCGCCCGTGCAAAGCATCGTCAGCGTCACCTACACCGACACTGCGGGCGCCCAACAAAGCCTCACGGCCCCCGCCTGGCTGCTCGACAAAGACGCCGAACCCGGCTGGCTCTTCCCCGGCTACGGCACCACCTGGCCCGAAACGCGCGCCATCCCCAACGCCGTCCGCATCCGCCTCACCGTCGGCTATGGCGACACCCCGGCCAGCGTCCCCGGCTCCATCAAGCGCTGGATACGTGCCCACGTCGCCCAGCTCTTCAACAACCCCGAAGCCAGCGCCGAAGGCCTGCAACCCATGCCCCTGGTCGACCGCCTGCTCGACCCCTACTGCATCCACGAGGTCCCCCAATGAAACCCATCAGCATCCAGCAGCGCACCAAACCCATCAGCGCCGGCACCCTCAAGCACCACATCAGCATCCAGCAGCGCACCGACGCCCGCAACGCCATCGGCGACGCCGTCACCACCTGGGGCGACATCGCCACCCGCATCCATGCCGACGTCCAGCCCCTGCGCGGCCGCGAATTCATCGCCGCCGCTCAGGTGCAAGCCGCCATGGACATGCGCGTCATCATCCACCGCCGCCCCGGCCTCACCCGCGAAATGCGCCTCGTCTGGCACAGCACCGAAGGCGACGTGCCCCTCGACATCATCGGCATCGCCCCCGTCGGCAAGCACGGGCTCCACCTTGAAATCATGGCCAGCTCGGGGGTTCGCAATGCCCTATGACGTCACCGTCAAGATAGAAGGGCTCGCCGACCTCAAGCGCGCCCTCGCCGACGTCCCCAACAAGATCCGCAAAGGCGCCCTCAAGCGTGCCCTGCGCCTCGCCGGCAACACCGTGCGCGATGCCGCACGGGCCGGCGCCCCCGTCCTGCAGACGTCTGCACGCCACCGCAAGCCCGGCACCGTCAAGCGCAACATCGTCGTGCGGGCCAGCAAGTTCGCCAGCCGGGCCGGCGACGTCGGCGTCTTCGTCAGCGTCAAGCCCCTCCGCGGCAAGGCCCAGATCAAACAGGGCAGGGCAGGGGCAAAGAACCCGAATGACCCCTACTACTGGTGGTGGCAAGAATTCGGCTGGGTTGCCGGCGGGCAGCGTGTGCGCGGCGGCCGCCACACCCGCGCCCTTGTCCGCAAGCGCGCCCTCGAAAGCGGCAAAGCTCGGCGCATTCCCGGCAAATACTTTCTCACCACCGCCGCCAAAGAAAAGGGCCAAGACGCCATCAGCGTCTTCATGCGCGAAGCCATCCCCGCCATCAACCGACTCAACGCCAAGAGCAAACCATGAGCGCCGAAAGCACCCTCTACGCCATTCTCGATGCCCACCCAGGCCTCGCCGGCCTGGTCGCCGACCGCATCTACCCCGGTGCGCTCCCCGAAGGCGCCGGCTACCCCGCCATCGTCTTCGCCCGCACCGACACCCAAGGCATTGACACCCTCCACGGCAGCCGCATCGCAGAAGACGTCACCCTCAGCGTCCAGGCGTGGGGGAGTGGCCGTACCCAAGCCAACGCCGTCGGCGACCAGATCCAGGCCGCCCTCCAAGCCTCCGGCAACCTGCCCACCAACCGCGCGGACATTGCCGACGAAGCCACCGGCCTCGAGGGCGTCGAGATCACCGTCACCCTGCTCATCAACCTGTAGCACCTTGCTGTAACCCCTCCCCGTTTCCACCACCCCGGCCCGCCCATTGCGGGCCGTTTCACTATCAGGAGCCCGCACCATGCCCACCGTCCGCAAATGGACCGGCGTTGCCGTCGCCATGCAATCGGCCATCGCCGCCGCCGTCACCATCAGCAGCGTCGCCATCGGCGCTACTGCCACCGTCACCACCTCCGCCGCCCACGGCTACGCCAACGGCGACTACGTCCTTATCGCCGCCAGCGGCATGCGGCAGATCGACAGCCGCGTTTTCCGCGTATCCGCCTCCGCCTCGACCACCTTCGTGCTCGAAGGCGAAAACACCACCGGCTACGACGCCTTCACTGGCGGCACGGCGCAAAAGATCACCTTCGGCACCAGCATCGGCACCATGCTCACCGTCAATGCCGCGGGCGGTGATTACGACTTCATCGACACCACCACCATCCACGCCAACGGCCGCACCCAGATCCCCGGTCTCCCCAGCGCCGCCAGCTACAGCTTCGACAATATCTGGGACGTTACCGACGCCGGCCTCGTAGCCATGAAGAACGCCACCGACCTGCAGTCCAAGCGCTGCTTCAAATTCACGTTCGGCCCCGGCGGTCCGACCATGGTCTTCAGTGGTTACCCCGCCTGTACGCTGCTGCCCGGCGGCTCTGCGCAAGACAAAGTCACCACCCCCAGCTCCATCACCATGGACGGCACTCCCACCTACTACGCGAGCTAAGCCATGAGCCTCCTCGACAAACTCCGGGCAGCCCGCGAAGTCCGCAAGCCCATCGGCGCGCACACCTTCGTGATCCGCCGCCCCACCGACCTCGACATGGCCCGCTGGCGTGGCAACCCCGCTCACGCCGACCTCTTCAAGTTCGTCGTCGGGTGGGATGGCGTCAACGAAATCGACATCATCCCCGGGGGCGACCCGCACCCGGCCCCGTTCAGCCCCGACCTCCTTACGGAATGGCTGTCCGATCGCCTCGACCTCTACGGCCCCCTCGCCGAAGCGGTGCTCGCCACCTACACCGACCACAAGGCAAGCCAACAGGCCGCAGTGGGAAACTGACTGGCTGGCTCGATGGCCTCGATCTCCCCGAGGCCATTCGGCCAGCCGCCTCGCCTGACACCGCCACCCGCTTTGCCGTCGCCGCCTGGAACCTCATGGGCGGTCAGCTCGACTGGTCTGCCCTGGAAGTGGTCGCCGAGCTGCTCGGTATTACTGACATTGAAACCCTGGTGCTGCAGCTCGTCGCCATCCGCGACCGGCCGCGGCAGGAGTAGTCATGGCTATTGCCACTTTATCAATCGACATCGAAGCCAAGCTCGCCAAGCTGCAAGACGGCATGGATCGCGCCGTGGCCGTGTCGGAGTCCGGCGCCAAGCGCCTCGAAGGGGTCTTTGCCGCGGCCTCCGCGGCCCTGGCCGTCTTCGCTGCGGCAGCGCCCGTCGCCGCCCTGGCCAGCATCGTCAATCATGCCGTCGACGTCACCGGCGCCATGAAGGACATGCAGGAATCCTTCGGCGCAAGTGTCGACGGCCTCTCCCAGATCCGGGCTGGCGCCGCGCTCGGCGGCAAGACCATCGCCGACATGGAGGGCCCGCTCTCCAAGCTCGTCAAGTCCCTCGACGAAGCCGGCGACAGCAGCAGCGACGCCGCCCGGGCATTGGAAGCCCTGGGGCTCAACGTCGCCGACATCCGCCAGATGTCGCCTGATCAAGCCTTCATCGCCATCGCCAACGCCACGCAGGATTACGCCGACGGCGCCGGCAAGGCGGCCGTCATGACCGCCCTCTTCGGCAAGGAGGGCGCCAAGCTGATCCCGACGCTCAACGACGTCGCAGAAGTCGGCGGCAAGTACCTCAAGATCACGCAAGCCCAGATTGACGCCGCAGATCAGTACGACAAAAACATGAAGCGTCTCGCGGCTACCTTCGACGACTTCAAGGTGCGTATTGGCAACGCGGCAATTCCGGCCCTGAACGCCTTGGCCGACGAGTTCAAAGATGCATCGACGGCCGGTCTTGGGTTCTTCGAAATAATCAATCAGGTTGGCCGAATGAAAGGGCCATTCAATGAATCGTGGGGCAAAAAGGCCGCAGATGCCAGACGCGATATCGAAGGGCTCAAGAAGGCAATTGAGAATCTCGGTCCGCTGGGGAATGTAAAGTTCATAAAGGAAAACTACGAGTCAAAGCTGGCAGATAAACAGCGGCTTTACGAGTTCTACAAGGCTCGCCAAGCGGCTGAGGCCCTCGGCGACGATCCAGAATCCAATAAGGATCCTCGTGATCGGCAGGGCAGCGGCAATAAACCGGATGTTGGCTTCAGTGGCAATGCGCCCCCGAAGACCCCCAAGGCTAAGGCCAAGAAAGTCGAAGACCCCCTGGGGGATTTCATCCAGGACGCCGAAGCCCGCTACAAGCCGTTCGAGGATTCCCTCAAGCGGCTGCGCGACATCAGCCTCGACGCCGCCGTTGCCAATGCCGAACTCACCCGCTCCGAACGCGCCCTCTACGACATCGTCAATTCGCCCGAATGGCAGGCCATGTCCGAGCCACTGAAGGACGTCATCCGGGCCGAAGCCGAAGCCGCCATCGTCGCCGAAAAAGCGGCGACCGACATGAAGCGCCTCAACGAGCTGCTCGCCGCCACCGACTCCGCCCGCCTCGAAAAAACCCGCGCCGACATGAAGTTGCTGGCCGAAGCTCTCGAGGGTGGCACGATCACGGCTGAGCAGTTCGAGGAGGCAGCCACTGCTGCCCTCGGCAACGTGGCCGACAAAGGCAAACAGGAGTTCGATGACCTCGAGCGCATCATCGACGGCTGGGGGAAAGACAGCGCCAAGAGCATCGCCACCGCCCTCACCAGCGGAAAGGCCAGCCTCGCAGATTTTGCCGATTTCGCCAATCGCATCCTCTCCGACGTGCTGGCGCAGATGATCTACAAGAACGTCACCGGCCCGGCCACTACGGCGCTCAGCAGCGTCAATTGGGGCGCCATGTTCGGCTTCGCCGACGGCGGCATCATGAGTTCCGCGGGCCCGCTGCCGCTCAAGGCCTACGCCTCCGGTGGCGTGGCCACCAGCCCGCAGATCGCCCTCTTTGGCGAAGGTCACATGAATGAAGCTTTCGTCCCCCTGCCTGACGGCCGCAGCATCCCCGTCACCATGAAAGGGCGGGGCAGCGGCGGTGTGCAGTCCGTACGCGTAGAGATCATCAACGAAACCAGCCAGCCGGCCCGCGCCGCATCCGTGCAGCCCACGCTCGACGTGGACGGCATGGTGGTACGTGTCGTGCTGCGCGACCTCAACAACAACGGGCCGATCCGTCAGGCCCTGGGAGCTTGATCCATGCCTGCCTGGCCCAGCTATGCCCACATCCAGCTCGACGGCTACGCCGAGCAGCGCGAAACCGCGCTGCAGAGCACCGACATGGAATCCGGCCCCCCAAAGGTTGTCCGCGTCAAAAGCCGCGTTATGGTGCGCCGGCCCGCGGTTGTGCGCTTCGCCACCCGAGCCGACTACCTCAGCTTCATCACCTGGTTCCAGACCGACATCAAGCACGGCGCCCTGTGGTTTGACTGGCTCGACCCCATCACCCGCAGCACCCGGCAAGCTCGCATCAAGGCCGGCGAGCTAGGCGATGCCGTGCTGCTTGGCTCCGCATCCCTCGACCGAGGCGTGCGCCTCACCCTCACCCTGGAGACCTGGCAATGAGCCGCACCTACAGCCTTACCGCCCGCCGGCAGCTGCACGGCACCGTGTCCGACGATCCGCCGCTTGTGTTGCTGGAGATCACCCATGAGGCGCTCCCGCAGCCGGTGCGCGTGGTGGGGGATTCGCAGGATCTGGTGAGCAACGGCAATGTATTCGTCGGCATGGGCTTCCGGGTTCGGCTGCCCGACGACGTTCAGGGCCAGCAGCCGCGTGCCGAGCTGGGCGTCGACAACATCGGGCGAGAGCTCATGCAGTGGATCGAGCAGTCTGCCGGCGGGCGCAATGCCAAGGTGCGGTTCATGCAGGTGTTGCGCAGCGCGCCAGACAACATCGAGTGGGAGATCAGCATGTACCTCAACAACGTAAGGGCGACCGTCTCGGAGGTGTCGGGCGAGCTGGGCTTCCCCCGGTTGCTCGATGTGCCGGCGGTGGGTATCCGCGCCGATCCGCAGACCATGCCGGGGATTTTCTGATGGCGCATTGGAGCGAGACTTACATCGGGCGCCCCTATGTGCCCGGCACCTACGATTGCGCCGCCCTGGCTGCCGATGTGCAGCGTGAGGTGTTTGGCCGGCCCGTCGCAATCCCGGGTGAGCGGCCCGACGATCCTGCCGCGTCGGCGGCGATGCTGGTCAGCCTGCAGGCCGATCACGCGCGGCGCCTCGATGAGCCCCAGGAGGGCGCCGTGGTGCTCATGCGGCGCGGCCCGCTTGCCCGCCCGTGGCATGTGGGCACCTATTTCGAGCAGGGCGGCGAGGGCTGCATCCTGCACACCACCCGCAGCGCGGGTGCGGCCACCGTGGTTCGGCTGCGCGATCTGGCGCGGTTCGGCCTCAGCGTTGAAGGGTATTACACATGGATCTGATCTCTCCTGCTGCCGTGCAGACGTCTGCACGGCAGGCTTCGCTTGTTTGGTCTCCGCACCCGCTGCTTGCCGCCGAGGGGCGCGTGGTGGCCTTCGATCCGCCCACCGGTGGCGAGTCCCTCCATGCCTATCTCACGCGCCTCGGTGTGGATCTGTCCGGCCCGGTGATCGTGGCGGTGGATCGCACCGTGATCCCGCGCGAGTGGCTGCACCGGGTCAAGCCCAAGCCCGGCACGCTCATCACGGTGCGCGCGGCGGTGGCGGGGGGGGATGGCTCTCAGGTGGTCGCCATGGTGGCGATGATTGCGCTCATGATTGCGGCCCCGTATCTTGGCATGGCGCTTGCCACCGGGATGACGGGCAGCAGCATTGCCGCTACCACGTTCATTGCGGGCACCACCCTCACGCCTGCCATGATCGGCACGGCCGTTGTCACTGTTGCGGGCAGCATGCTCGTCTCGGCGCTTGTCCCGCGCCCGAAGGTTGACCTCGGCCGCGCCATGTCCACCGCCAAGGACAGCCCCACCTACAGCCTGGCCGGCGGCAGCAACCAGCCCCGGCCGTATGAGCCGCTCGCCCTCACCCTGGGCACGCACCGGGTATATTTTGACCTCGCGAGCCGCCCTTACTCCGTCAATGTGGGCGACGACCAATATCTTTACCAGGTGTTCCACGTTGGCCTGCGCGGTGGCCAAGGCCCGCTGCGCGTGGCGGATCTGCGCATCGGCGATACCCCGCTCTCCGATTACTCCGGCGTCGTCACCCAGTACACCGAAGACGCCATGCCCACGCTCATGCCCTACAACGTGGACACCCTCGCGGGCGCATCTGTCAGCGTGGCCGGGGGCCCGGTCACCCGCACCACCAGCATCGACACCACCCGCATCGAGCTGGATCTGCAACTGATCCTGTTCTACACAGGCGACACCGGCCTCATCGGCCGCGCCGTGGACGTGAAGCTCGAATACCGCGCCGTGGGGTCCGCCACCTGGCTGCCCATCGGCGATGCGCCCAGCTACGGCTACTACACCCATTACTGGTCCCTTGGCTACACGTACACCCCGCTCGCCGGCATGGGCGACCCGTACTGGAAGCAGACTGCCTACGACGGCAACCGCAGTCCCGCTGCGCACGTTGACGGTGTTGGCGGCTGGTGGTGGCGCCCCTACGCCGAGCGCCCCGTGAGCGACCCAGCCCCGCCCGACTACCTTACCGACAGCTCGGCCGTGCTCCACATCAACGGGGCCAGCGCCACGCCCATCCGTCGCACCTACGGTATCGACGTGGCCAAGGGCCAGTATGAGATCCGCGTCACCCGCGTGTCGCCCGACGAAACCGACAGCCGCGCCACGTCCGACATCAGCCTTGTGGCGGTCAAAAGCTACCAATCCCAGGCCGGCAGCTTCACCGGGCAGACCTTCCTCGCGGTCAAAATCCTCGCCTCTGGCCAGCTCAACGGCACCGTGGCCACGCTCTCGGGCGTCGTCTCGCAGCCCATCGCCCCGGGTGAGTACTCCTCCAACCCGGCCGACCTCTTTCTGCTCTACGCCCGCGGCTACCGCATGGGTGGGCGCCTGCTGTGGGGCGCCGGCCTGCAAGATAGCGAGATCGATCTCGCGTCCGTCAACGCCTGGCGCACTTACTGCAACACCAAGGCGCTCACCTGCAACATCCACATCGACAGCGCCAAGAGCGTGTGGGACATCCTGCAAGCCATCACCCGTTGCGGCCGTGGGTCGCCCAGCTGGGCCACGGGAAAGCTCGGTGTGCTGTGGGATGCAGCCAGCCTCCCGGTGATCGCCGTGTTCGGCCCCAGTAACATCAAACAGGGCAGTTTCGAGGTGGTATATGGCTCCGAGGCCGCCGCCGACGAGATCACGCTCACCTACATCAACGCCGCCAACAACTGGCAGACCGACACCATCCGCGTGCTGGCGCCGGGCGTCACCACGCCCAAAAAACCCGCCGCGCTGGAGCTGTGGGGCGTCACCAACCGCGACCAAGCCGTGCGCGAGTGCCGCCTGCAGGCCGCCCAGCAGGCGTATCGCAGCCGCATGGTGAGCTGGGTGACAGACATGGAAGGCCTTGTCGTCACGCGTGGCGACGTGGTGATGCTCTCCCACGACATGACCCAGTGGGGCATGTCCGGCCGGCTGGTGGGCGGCTCGACCACCGTGCTGCAGCTCGACCGGAGCATCACCCTGAACGCGGCAGGTAGCTGGATCACCGTGGTGTCGCCTGACGGCACCATGACCACCTGCCGTGTCCAGTACGTTGCGGGCGAGGTGGCGAGCGTGACGCTGCTCGATCCGCTGCCCAGCGCGCCGGACGCCGATCACCCCATCGACTGGCGCTGGGTGGCCGACTACAAGGCCACGCCGGGCAAGCGTCTCAAGATCACCGACATCAAGCCGGCGAGCATGACCGAGGTCCGGATCACGGCAATGGACGATCCGGACGAGTATTACGCCTACGAGTCGGGTGCCTACACGCCCCCGGCCGTCACGCCCTGGACGTCCTCGGACCCGGTGATTACCGGGCTGCGCTTTGCCGAGGAGCTGGTGCCTGCCGGCGCGGGCTACTCGGTGGTGCTCATCGCAACGTGGTCGGAGAAGGGGGACATCGCAACGCGCCGCGTGCGGTATCAGGTCAATGGTGGGCCGTGGATCGATCTCGGCCTGGTGGATGGCTCGTCGGTCCGGATCGATGTGCCGTCGAGCGGTACGGTGAATGTGGCGGTGCTGGGCTACGACGGCGCCGGCCGGGTGCCGGCATCGGCCAAGGTGAGCGGCTCGCGGAACATCGTCGGTCGCTACACGCTGCCGCCGGCCGTCACCGGCTTTGGGGTTTCGACTGCGGCGGATGGAACGCGCGTCCTCACCTGGGCCGTCGATGCCGTGTCGGCCGACGTGGGGTACATCGAGATCCGCTGCGCGGCGAGCAGCTCGACCGCCTGGGCCTCCATGGGCAGTGGTGCGGTGGTGCTCTACAAGGCCGGTCGATTCGAGACCAGCCTGCCTGCTGCCGGCACGTGGACCTTCGAGGCGCGCATGCTCGATGGTGCGGGCGGTTACAGCGCAGCCGGTGCGCGGGTGACCGTGACGCTGGGGTCGGCGCCGGTCAGTGCGGTAGGTGGGGCAAACCGGGCATTCAACACGTCGGCACATCCGCTTTATCCCAATGATGACGGGTGGTCGGTCTGGACGAACGCAGGTAGCGGGTTTGCCGGCAGCGAGGCCGAGAAGGGGTATGTGCTCCCGGCGTGGGCTACCTACGCAATGCCCGGGGGGGCGTCGCGGTTCTTGCATGCTGTCGGTCCGGTGGTCATCGGGCGAGAGCTGGAGTGGAATGTTCATCCGCAGCAGATTCAGGTGCTCCCGGGTACCCGTGTAGAGGCTCATGCGCTGACTGGCGCTATGCGCTGCACCGCAGCGGTGTGTATCAACTGGTATGACGCTACTGGGGCACTTACACAGGTTACCGTAGGGAGCAACGTGGCCGAGAAGCCCGGCGGAACTACGCTGGCCGACTTCAAGAAGACCGGAGGTTTTGCCGTCGCGCCGGCTGGCACCAGGTGGATGTCGCTCTGCATCAAGCTCCGCGACATGACAGGGGCTGATGCCTATGTGTTCTGCGACCAGGCCTACATCGGCGAGGCGCTTGACGCTCAAAGCGTGCTCTCGCCATGGTCAGATGGGGCGCGGGCTGTTACTAACACGGCACAGCTCGCTGACGGCGCGAACTTGGGAAAGACCGCGAACTGGTCTGGCGTGACGGGAGCCGGTAAGCCCCAGGACAATGCGACCGTGGGCGCCACCTTAGGCGTGAACGTCGCTGGCCAGATATCTGCAAGCAATGTCTCGACGTTGGTCGCAGATGGGGCGATGGGGACGACTCAGCTTGCATCGCAGGCTGCCACGTCCGTCATGCAGGCCGGCAGTTCGACCTATTCCGGGCTCCTGTCGGGTGCTGCGTCCGCAATCGGCTATTTCGACCTGCTTGATGAGGCAAAGACCGGCGCGGTCGTGGCGGTGTCGAGCTGCGGGATGTTCTGGCCGCAAGGTGCCACCGACGTCATTTGCAGCATCACGGCGATTCCTGGCACGCCGAGCGGTCCCGGGCTGGGGCCTCCGTGGGGAGCCGAGTACACGCTGGTGTCGGACTTCGTTGTCGCCAAGTTTCCGAGTGCCGACGAACGGGGATATTCGATCACGACATCGTTTGTGCTGCCGCCGGTGCAGAACATCCGGATCTTCGTGAAGCTGCGTCCGTCGAGCGCGTATATGTACGTCAAGCAAACAACGCGAATTGAGGTGATAAAACGATGATGGGTGCGATCTATGGCCCTGACGGGCTGTTTACGGGGGGTCTCGTTGCGGGCTCCGACGAGTCGCTGATGTTGCGCCTTGTGCCGGAAGGCATGAGCGTGTGGCGCTACGACGCCGCGCCGCCCGACCCGCAGCGCTGGCGTGTCGAGGCGGGCGAGCTGGTGGAGTACCAGCCGCCGCGGCCCGCCGATACGGAGCTCGTGGTCTGGTCGTGGGATGCCGAGGCGTGGCGGTGGGCGTCGTCGCCGACCCCGAAGGCGGTGCGGGCTGCGGCGGCAGAGCAGATCGATGTGGCTGCAGGGCGTGCGCGCGCTCGTTACATCACGTCGGTGCCGGGGCAGGATGCCACCTATACCGCCAAGTACGCGGAGGCGCAGGCCTATGCGGCGGCGGGCTATCCGGACTGTGTGGCCGGCTTCCCGTATATCGCGGGTGAGTCGAGGCCGGAAGCCAACCGATCCGCCCGCGAAGCGGCGGACCGGATCATCGCCGTTGGCGACCAGTGGAATCTGGTGATCGGCCCGCAGATCGAGGCAACCCGGGTGAACGGGAAGGATCGCGTGTCGAGGCTCAATCGTCCGGCGGAGGTGGTCGCCGCAATGGAAGAAGTGGTCGCTGCCTTGGACGCCATTTAAAGGGCAGCATGCGCCGCATGGCGTGCAGACGTCTGCACCGCGATTGAAACCCGCTCCGGCGGGTTTTTTCTTTTTTAGGGGGTGATGTGGCAGAGCCAAACATTGGGCAGGTGCAGGAGGCGCTGGAAGGCGTGCGGGAGGACGTGCGCGAGATCCGCAGCGCCATGTCGAAGATGGCCGACGCGGTGGTGCGCCTGGCCGTCCTCGAGGAGCGCCACCAGACGGTGTCGTCGGCACTCGACCGGGCCTTCTCGGCCCTTTCCAAACTCTCCGAGCGGGTGCGCGACCTTGAGCAAACCCTCCCGGAAAACCTCGAGGCGCGGCTGCGCGACCTCGAACAGGCGCAGCCCGTCCAGAAGCTCACGTCCGGCTGGACGATAGGCATCGTGGGCTTTGGGGCCGGGCTGCTCGCAACGATTCTTCTCAAGAAAATGGGGGTGATGTGATGTTGAAGTCGGTTCGTTTCTGGGTGCTGTGGGTGGCCGTGCTGGTGGTGGGCGGCTGGTATCTGGCGGGCGACCCGTCCGGCGGCCTGCAGGTGACCGAACAGCTGCGCACGCTGGTCGGGGTGCTGGTGGCGGCGCCGCTCGTCTATGCGCTGCGCCGGGCGTTTGCCGAGGCGGTGCGTGGCAAGGATCTGGCCGACCAGATCCGGAGTGGCAACGTGGCGGCCGGGCTCGCTTACTTGGGCCTGTGCCTGCTCACCGGGCTGCTGTTTTTGGCGGTGGCGCCGCGGGCCTTTGCGGCGCCCATGCCGCCGGGCGCGGTAACGCACCTGCCCACCCTGCAGGCCGAGATCGCGGCCCGCTGGCCGGGCATGGGCATGCCGTCGATGTTGGGGGCGCTGGTGGAGCAGGAGAGCGGCTGGCGCGAGCGGGCCACCCTCAAGACCAGCCGGGAGGAGGGCGTCGGGCTGGGGCAGTTCACCCGGGCCTACACGGCGGATGGCCGGCTGCGCTTTGATGCGCTGGCTGAGGTGTCGCGCCTCGATCCGTCGCTCGCCGCCTGGACGTGGGCCAACCGCTACGACCCGCGCCTGCAGCTACGCGCCGTGGTGGTGAAGGTGCGAACGTGCCACGCGCGCCTCTCCCGCCTGGTGCGCGACGATTACAACGCCCTGGCCATGTGCGATGCGGCCTACAACGGGGGTGAGGGCGGCGTGATGGCCGAACGGCGCCTGTGTGCCCAGGTGGCCGGCTGCGACCCCGGGCGGTGGTTCGGCCATGTGGAGCACCACTCTACCAAGAGCCGCGCCAAGTGGCAGGGCTACGGCCTCAGCGCCTTCGACATCAACCGCACCCACGTGCGCAACGTGATGGTGGTGCGGCGGGCCAAGTACGTGCCGGTGATGGGGGCCTGACCGTGCTGACGGCCATCATCCCCTGGCCCTGGCGGGCGCTGGCCATCGTGCTGCTGTGCGCCGCCTCCGGCGTGATCGGGTGGCTCGATGGCACCCAGCATGCCGGGGCCGATGCCCTCGCGCGGGAGCGCGACACCGCCCAGGCCGTGGCCGAGCGCGTGCAGGTGCTGCAGCAGCAGGCCCGCGCGGCAGAGCAGCGCCACGCCCAGGCCCTTGCAGACGTCTCAACGGATTATCAACGGAGGATCAATGAAGCGAACCACGTTCGGGCGGCGGATCGCGCCGCTCTTCGCGCTGGCACTTTGCGCCTGCGCGACCCCGACAGCGCCGCTGCGGGTTGTGGAGATCCCGCCGCCCAGGCTGGCGCCGGTGCCGCCGGACGTGATGGTCGAGCGCCCGGCGAACTTTCGGCAGCGGCTGCTGGATTTCTTCTCGAACTCGCCAGCGACGCCGACGACGTTGCCCGGCAGTTAGCGGCCTGCCAGCGGGAGGTGATCGAGGATCGACGATGAATGGAG
>NZ_JAYRMI010000029.1:0-45769 GCF_041904905.1 Zoogloea sp.
GCAAGAACTGGCCGCCCCGGGGGGCGCTGCCGGCGGGGGACTGGCTGTGGGTAAATGGCAAAGGAGGGGGAAAAGGAGGGGCGACGATCGGACGAGGGCGAGCGTCGCCCCCTGCCGGGTCGGTCAACGACGGTCGCCGGGCGGGGTGGGGCAGGGGCTGGCGACATGCCACGCCACCGGACCGAGCATCCGGTGCAGGCGCGCCGTTTCGGCGGCGCAGCGCTGCTCGCCGGTCTGCCCGAAGACCACGTTCGAGAAGGGCATGCCGACGCTGAGGAGGACGGTGCCGACGAAGGACAGGGTGACCGTCCAGTCCCAGCGACCGGGGGGCGCCCAGAGGGGCTCCGCGGGGCGATGGCTGACTCCACGCATGATTCGATCCCTCCTGGCCGCGGGCTTACTTGCCCGGCTCGCCCACGAAGATCTCGATCCGGCGGTTCTTCGCCCGGCCGGCTTCGGTGGCATTGCTGGCGATGGGTTCCTGCTCGCCGCGCCCGGCCACGCCCACCCGCGACGCGGCAACGCCACGGTCGACGAGGAAATCCCGGGCGCTCATGGCGCGATCCAGCGACAGGGGGCGATTCACGGCCTCGCCGCCGGTGCTGTCGGTGTGGCCGACGATGCGGATGGCGGTCGCCGGGTTGTCCTTCAAGGTCTGGGCGAAACGGGCGAGGATCGGGCGCATGTCGGGCTTGATGTCGCTGCGGCCTACGTCGAAGGAGATGTCGCTGGGAATCTCCAGCTTGAGCTGGTCGTCGGCGGTGCGGCTGATCTCGACGCCGGTGCCGGCGGTGGCCTGACTCATGGCCTGGCGCTGGGCCTCCATGCGCTGCGACCAGACGTAGCCGCCGAGGGCGCCCAGGCCTGCCCCGACGGCGGCATCGCGGCCCACCTTGTCACTGCCGGTGGCCTTGCCGATGAGGGCGCCGCCCACGGCGCCGCCCACGGCGCCCAGGCCGGCGTTGCGCTGGGTATCGGTCATCGTCGTGCAGGCGCCCAGTCCGAGGACCAGGGCCAGCGCCAGGGGAAGGGTTCGGTGCTTCATCGCGGGGCTCCTGTCGTTGTGTTGGGGCACCGGCCCGACGGCTGCCGGGGCCGGTGCCTGCGGGTCATTCACGACCCGGTTCAGCGGCGGCGGGTGAGCGCCGCGCCCAGCAGCAGGCCGGCGGCGCCGATCATCGCGGCGGCGCGCCACGGGTTGCTGCCGATGTAGCGCTCGGCCACGTCCTTCGAGTGGTGCGCGTCGCGGCGGAGCACGCCGGCCGCGTCCTTGGCCGCCGAGCGCAGGTTGTCGATCAGGCTGGCGGCGGCATCGCGGGTGGCGTCGGCGGCGGCGTCCACCTGGCGGCGGACGCCCGGGATCGCGTCGCGCGCGGTGTCCTGAAGGTCGGTCGCTACCTGGCGCAGGCTGCCCGGGGTGGCGGTGCTGGCGGGGGTGGATTCGATGGTGTTCATGGCGATCTCCTGTCGGGGTTGTGGGGGCTTGGGGCCCGCCGCCGGCGACATGGCCGGGCGGGCTCAGGTCACGCTCAGTTGGCGCGGACGATGATGTCGTTCTTCACCGACTTGACGCCGGGCACCGTCCTGGCGATCTCTTCGGCGCGCACCTTCTCGGTGTTGGACGGGGTGAAGCCGGAGAGCTGGACGACACCGTTCTTGGTTTCGACGCCGATCGCCGTCACCCGGACCGACTTGTCTTCGGCATGCTTGGCCTTGATGTTCGCGGTGATCGAGGCGTCGTCGACGTACTGCGCGGCGGCAGATTTGTCGGTCTTCTCGGTGTGCGCCTTCTCGGCGGCATACACCGAGGAGGCGGTGGCGAGGGCCAGCAGGCTGGCGACGAGGATTCGGGTGACGGGCTTGCTCATGGCGTTCTCCTGAAGTTCTGGGGGTTTCTGGAAGCACGTCTGTCGTTTGAAGGCTGACGTCCGCGTTTCCATGGTTTCACTTTATGCGTGGGGCTGGGGCCGTTCTGTCCGACAAGCGCCGAATGCGATGTAGGAATCGACCGTCGACCGCGTGGGAGCGGCAGGCCGGACGCGCGGCGCGTCGGGCGGGCCAGGCGTGGCGGCTGGCGGGTTGCGCCATGCCCTGCTGAAGGAGGATTCCGACATCGGGCTCGTCCGGCACCGACACCGGCGCCGGTCGGGCGTGAATAAGATGTAACCAGCCAACGTCTCGCCTCACCGACCATGCCCTCAGCCATCCCCCCTGCCACGCGCCGCCAGCGACGCCTGCGCACCGCCGCAGCGGCCCTCGCCGTCGTTGGGCTCGGCGTCGCCCTGTTCGACTGGAACCTGCTGCGCCGGCCGATCGAGCACATCGTGAGCGAGCGCCTGGAGCGGCGCTTCCGGATCGCCGGGCCGCTCTCGGTCCGGCCGTGGAGCCTGCACCCGAGCGTCAGCGCCGACGGGCTGTCGGTGGCGAATGTCAGCGGGGGCAAGGTGCCCCAGCTGGCCGCCGTCGGAAGGCTGAGTTTCTCCGTCGACCTGCCCGCCCTGCTGCGGGGCGAGTGGGTGCTGGACGGCATCGCGCTGGACGGCGCCGACATCCACCTTGAAGAAGACGCCGACGGCAAAGGCAACTGGCTGCTCGGCAAGGACTCCGGCGGCAGCGCACCGGCGCTGCGCCTGGGCACGATCCGCATCCGCGATAGCGTGCTCTCCGTCCGTCTGCCCTCGCGCCGCACCGACCTGCAGTTGCGCGTCGCCAGCGACGACACCGGCGGCGCGCTGCGCTTCAGCGCCACCGGGCGCTGGCAGGGCGAGGCCCTCGACATCCGCGGCAAGGCGGGCAGCGTCGAGGGCTATCTCGACGGCGCCAAGCCCTATCCGGTGGAGGCCGGCGGCAGCATCGGCGCCACCCGCTTCAGCGTGGCCGGCAGCGGCGCGAACCTGCCGGACCTCGACGGGCTGGACATCCGCTTCACGCTTTCCGGCCCCAGCCTCGCGCCGCTCTACGCCCTGACCGGCGTGCCGCTGCCCGCCACCCCGCCCTATCGGCTCGCCGGGCACCTGGTGCACAGCGGCCAGCGCTGGCAGTTCGACGACCTGGACGGCCTGGTCGGTTCGAGCGACCTGCGCGGCACCTTCACGGTCGATCGCGGCACCCAGCCCCAGCGGCTGGAAGGGCGCCTGCGCTCGCGCCGCCTGGATCTGTCGGACCTGTCGGGCTTCATCGGCGCCCGCGCCACGTCGGGGCAGGAGATCGCGCCTCGGCCGGGCAAGGTGCTGCCGTCCCGCGCCCTTGGCTTCGAGAAGATCGCGGCGGCCAATGTGGATGTGGATTTCGCCATCGACGACATCCGCAACACCGGCCTGCCCCTGGAGGCGGCGGAAGGCCATCTGCGCATCGACGACCGTCGCGTCACCCTGGCGCCCCTGCGGCTGGGGCTCGCCAAGGGCAAGGTGGATGGGCGGCTGGAACTCGACGCCCGCAGCCAGCCCGCCAAGGCCGTGCTGGATGTGCGCGCCACCCGGCTGCACCTGCGCGAGTTGTTGCCCGGCACCGAATCGCGCAACTTCACCTCGGGGCACCTGGGCGGCCGGGCCAGACTCGCCATGCGGGGCCGGTCGGTGGCCGAGCTGCTGGGCAGCGCCGACGGCGAGGTGGCGCTGGCGATGACCGGTGGCAGCACCAACCGCCTGCTGGTGCGGCTGGCCAACCTGGACGTGGCCAATGCCTTGATCGCCTGGCTGTCGGGCGGCCAGAGGGAGGACATCCGCTGCCTGGTGGGCGACATGACGGCCAGCGGCGGCGTGCTCAAGCCGCGCACCCTCGTGCTCGACACGACCCGCAGCCGGGTGATCGGCCAGGGCACGATCAGCCTACGCGACGAGCAGTTCGACCTGCATCTGCGGACCGAGCCGAAGGACGGCAGCCTGCTGGCCCTGCGCGGGCCGCTGTATCTCGGCGGCAGCTTTGCCGCGCCGGTCGTCCGGCCCGAGCCGATCCCCCTGGGGTCGCGGATCGCGGGGGCGGTGGCGCTGGGGCTGATCTCTCCGCCCCTGGCCCTGCTTGCCCTCGTCGAGACCGGCGGCGCGGAAGACACGCCCTGCGCCACCCTCCTCGCCCGCCGCCGGGCGACGCCGGCCAAGCCCTGAAGCTTGCCCAGGCTGCCCGCGCGGAAACCCGCCGGGCACGCAAGAAGTCGGGGGCAGACCTTTCGATCTGCCCCCGACTTTCCTCGGCTGGCGGCGGGCTTATCCCTTGCCGCGTACGCCGTTGAAGATGAAACTCACGATGGCGAGGATCAGGAAGATGAAGAAGAGGGTCTTCGCGATTCCCACCGCACCCGCGGCGATCCCGCCAAAGCCGAAAACGGCGGCGATCAGCGCGATCACGAAGAAGACGACGGCGTAGTGCAGCATGGCGGTTCTCCTGGGTTCAGGTTGAGGTCAGGGCGCGACGATCAGGCGTCGAACGTCTTTTCCCATTCCTTGACGTGCTTCTCGGCCTCGTCCTTGGTGATGCCGTAGCGCTCCTGGATCTTGCCGGCCAGCATTTCGCGCTTGCCTTCGATCACGTCGATGTCGTCGTCGGTGAGCTTGCCCCACTGTTCCTTGAGCTTGCCCTTGAGTTGCTTCCAGTTGCCTTCGATGATGTCGCGGTTCATGGTGCTTCTCCTTTTCGGGTTGATCTGCGATTCCGGGCTGCGGCCCTGTTTCGCGGCGATGCAGTGGTTTCTGCATGGTTCTACTTTAGCGGGGCGCGTTTTCCCGGGCAGTCGGCCCCATCCGAATGGAATGTGAGAATGCGCTGACGGCCGTGTGGGAATCCTGAGAAGGCAGATGGCCTGCCCGATGCAGGACACCGGACAGGCCATCGGGGGGATCGCCGGGTGGGCCGGCTTCGTTTGCGCCGCGGCGGGTCAGACCACCGCCACCGCCGGCGCCGGGGTGTCGGCGTCGTTCCGCCGCCGGAATTCGTCGGGCGTCAGCAGACGCCAGCCGCCATCGCCGGTGAGTTCGAGCACCTGGGTGTGGTAGGTGAGCAGGGATTCCCGGTGGGCGATGCTCACGATGGTGGTGTTGCGCTCGCGCAGGCGACGGTAGAGCAGGGCTTCGTTGGCGCTGTCGAGGGCGCTGGTGGCCTCGTCGAGAATGGCCACCCGGGGGTTGATGAGGAGGAGCCGGGCAAAGGCCAGCCGCTGCTGCTCGCCGATGGAGAGCACCCGCGACCAGTCGAGTTCCCGGTCGAGTCCGCCACAGCGCTGGATCAGCCCGCCAAGTTGCACGGCGTCCAGCGCCTCGGCGAGCTGGGCGTCGTCCACGTCCCGGCTGGGCCGCGGATAGAGCAACTGGCTGCGCAGGCTGCCGATCTGCATGTAGGGCCGCTGGGGCAGGAACAGGGTGTCGATGTCGGGCGGGCGCTGGATCTCGCCTTCGCCGCTGTTCCAGAGGCCCGAGATCGCCCGCAGCAGCGAGCTTTTGCCGCAGCCGCTGGGGCCGACGATGAGCAGCCCGCCGCCGGTGGGCAGCTCGAAGCTGAGGTCGGTGACCAGGGTCTGCTCGCCCTGGGGCGTCTCGACGGTGACGTGGCGGGCGGCGAGGGTGCTGCCGTCGCGGCTGCGGATGCGGCGCCCGGACGGGCCGGCGCCCGGCTCCGATTCGAGCGCCCGGGCCAGGGTGTCGAGCCGGTCGATGCCGGCGGTGAAGCGGCTGAGGCTCTCGAAGTTCTCGACGATCAACGAGACCGCACTGAGCACCACCGCAAACGCGCCGGCGGCCTGGATCGCGCGCCCGACCTCGACCTCGCCCGAGAGCACGGCGTCGGCGATGATGATGCTCGGCAGGACGACCGTGAGCTGGCTGTACGCCTGCTGGAAGAAGTTGAGACCGAACTGCTTGCGGATCAACCTGCGGTAGTTGGCGTAAGCCGCGGCGAACGTCCCCTTGATCTGCTGGAGTTCGGGCGCCTCGCCCCCATAGAACGCGATGGATTCGGCGTTCTCGCGCACCCGCACGAGGCCGTAGCGCAGGTTGGCCTCGCGCCGCAGCTGCAGAAAGTTGAGCCGCATCAGCGGCATGCCGAACACGCCAACGGCGAGCGCGGTGCCGACGGTGGCGTAGGCCGCGAGGAAATACACCAGCTTGGGCGAGATCGACCACAGCACATTGCTGAAAGCCACCAGCTGCATCAGCGAGCCGATGAAGATCAGCAGGAAGTAGAGCGAGCGCTGGGTGAAGACATTCACGTCCTCGGCGATGCGCTGGTCGGGGTTGTCGATCTCGTCGCCGATGCCCAGCCGGTAATACCGGCGCCGGGCGAAGTAGCGGCCAAGGAGGCTGTAGGTGAGCCAGCGCCGCCAGTGGATGCCCATGTAGTCGCGGGCGTAGTAGTACAGGGCGTGCACCGGCACGAAGACCGCCAGCACCAGCAGGCAGGTGCGGATCGCCGTCCAGAAGCGATCCCGGTCGCCGCCGGCGAGGGCTGAGGTGAACTCGCCGGTCTGGGCGTTGAGCATCACCGCGAGGCGGGTTTCGGCCAGCATCAGCAACACCAGCACGAGGAGCAGGCCCCACGCCCGCAGGCGCTGCTCGCCCCGCCAGTAGGGCGAGGCGATGGCCCAGAAGCGGCGCCAGAGATGCTGGGAGAACAGGGAGACGGGTTTCATCGCATCCTCACTATCGGGCGCCGCCGGGCGGTCAGGCGTCGATTCGGAACTTCATTCCCGCGGCGCGGGGGGCCAGTCGCGCCAGGCCACGCCGTGGGCACTGCGCACCACCTCGTCCACAAAGGCCAGCTTGTCGAGAACCGGGTCGGGCAGCACGAAGGGGTAGCTGTCGCCGTGGCCCAGGCTGCGGCTCATGCTGTTGAGAAAGCGCGAGAGCGGCAGCCACGCGCAGCTCAGGCGCTCCCGGAAGGGCTTGCCGGCCGACGCGCCCGGGTCGGCGCCGGCCGGGCCGTCGGCGCCATCGTTCAAGTGGAGCCCCCAGTGGTCGGCGGTTTCCAGCGCATCGACCACGTGCAGGTAGTGGGCCCAGGTCTCGGCCCAGTCTTCCCAGGGGTGGGACGCGGCATAGGCGCTGATGAAATGCGCCGGCCAGTCGGGGCGGGGGCCGTCCTTGTAGTGCGTATCGAGCGCCGTGGCGTAGTCGGCGCGCTCATCGCCGAAGAGGGCGCGGTACGGCTCGAGCCAGCCGCCTTGGGCCACCAGCGCATCCCAGTAGTAGTGGCCGATCTCGTGGCGGAAGTGCCCCAGCAGGCTGCGGTAGGGCTCGCCCATCGCCGTGCGGCGGGCCTCGCGTTCGGCGTCGTCGGCCTCGGCGATGTTGACGGTGATGCAGCCGCTGTCGTGGCCGGTGAGCACCGGCTCGCCACCTTCGACGGCTTCGAGGAACCGGAAGCGCAGGCCGCGCTCCGGGTCCTCGGCGAGGCCCGGCCGATCCAGGCCCAGGGTATCGAGGGCGTAGTAGAGGCGCCGTTTGGCCGCCTCCAGGCGCGCCCAGTAAAGGGCGTTGTCGGGCTTCTCCAGGGTGGGGATCACCTCGGTCTGCCGGCAGCAGGCGCACAGCGCCGACGGGTCGTCGGCGGCCACCATCCAGTTGCAGACCTGCGGGCCGGTGTAGTTGGCGCAGGGCTTCCACTGACCTTCGACGGCGTTGCCCAGCGCCTTCCAGGGGCCTGCCGGCGTGACTTCGAAGGCGGCCATGGCGGCCTCGGAGGGCAGGTAGCCCAGCGCCGCCCCGCAGGCCGCGCAGGCGGTGTTCTCGAAGTAGACCGGGTGGTCACATTGGCTGCAGCGGAATGTCTTCATGGTGGGGAGCGCCTGGGTGGTCAGATGAGGGGACGCGCCCGCAGCGGCAACGCGTAGTAGTCTGCCAGCCGCTGCAGCGCCTGGACCTTGAGGAGGCGCAGACGATTGGCAGAAAGTTCGTGCAGCCCGTAGGCGTGCAGACGCCGCAGCGACTTGTTGGTGTGCACCAGGGACAGGCCCAGGGCGTCCGCGATGTGTTGCTGGGTCAGGGGAAAATTGACGCCGGAGTCATCGCCCTCGCCCACGCTGCGGGCGCGCTTGTAGAGATGGACCAGCAGCATGGCAATGCGCTCCATGGCGCTGCGCTGGCCCACGCCCAGCAGGTTCTCGTCGACGATCAGCTCCTCATGGGCGCTGAGCCAGGTGAGGTCGTAGGCGAGCCCCGGAAAGCCCCGGTAGAGATCCCACAGCGCGTCGCGGGGGAAGACGCACAGGCGCACGGGGGTGAGCGCTTCGACACCGTGGGGAACCTGGCCGGAAAGCTCCGCCTGGAGCCCGACGAAGTCGCCGGGGAGCAGAAAGTTGAGGATCTGCCGGCGGCCGTCGGGCAGGCTGCGGAAGCGGAAGGCCCAGCCCGCCCGCAGGGTGAACAGCAGGCTGGAGGATTCGCCCTCCCGCAGGATCGCCTCGCCCGGCCCCAGCGTGGATTCCCGCCAGCGGAACTGCTCGATGAAGGCCAGCTCCGCGTCGCTGACCCGCGTGAAGCCCCCCTGCCCCCGCAGCGGGCACGCCGCACAAGACGTATCGCTCATGTCACCCCCCTGAAGATCGTGCCCTTGCCCATTTCCGGGACACGCTGCCGTACAGATCGAAAACACCCGCTCGACGCAATGTCTTATGACGTACCCAGGAGGAGCCAGACGCGTTAGATTTGCGCCGGACTCACTGCGCCGACCGGAAACCCCATGGGAAACCTCTATCAGTACGCCTATCTGAGCTGCATCCGTCCCGAGATCAGCCTGACCCGGGTGTATGAAATCGTCCAGGTTTCACGCAAGCACAACCGGAGCGCGAACATCACCGGCATTCTGGTCTTCGACGGCTGGCGCTTTTTCCAATACATCGAAGGAGACGCCGACGCCGTGCTCGATCTGGTCCGGAAGCTGCGTCAGGATGAGCGCCATCATCAGTTCACCGAGCTGCTCTCCACGCCGTTCGCCGGCCCCCGGCTGTTCCGCAACTGGTCGATGGGTTACTCGGTCACGGCGGATGAGACGCTGCTCACTGCATTCACCCGGCTCACGCCGGGTGAGGTGGTCTTGCGGATTCCCGATCTCGTCGATAGCGTCGATCTCGAACCCTGACCCGTTTCATCCCCCTGGGCGCCGCCGCGTCCTGCGCCAACCGCGAGCTTGCCTGTCGTCATTTCAACCGGAACGCGCACCCACGGCTGTCGGACTGACCCGAGAACACGCGTAGGACGGCGCCCACAGCCCGCGCGCCGCGCCAGACGAGTCCTACGCGGGTGTCGGCGAGGCCCGATGGCGCGGCTGGCCGAACCGCCGATAATGACCGGGCGGTGCCGACGCTCCCGCGTTGGCCGCTTCAGCAGGGCTGAGTGCCATGACCCGCTCTTCGACCGCCCCCGAGACTGCGCCCGCGCGGCAGGCGTCGCGCCTCGCCACGCTACCCGCCGCCCTGTGGCCCGCCGCCAAGGTGTTCGTCGAGCGCGACGCCCCCCGCCACGGCGCGGCGCTGGCGTTCTACACGGTGTTCTCCCTCGCCCCGCTGCTGGTCGTCGTCACGGCGGGGATTGCGGTACTGCTGGGCACCGCCACCGCCCAGAACGCCATCGGCGAGTACATCCAGCGCATGCTGGGCCCGGAGGAGGCCCTGGTGATCGCCGCGATGACCCGCAATGCGCTCGACCGGCTCCAGGCCAGCGGCGGCGCCGCGTGGCTGGCGATGGGCAGCACCTTGCTGGGGGCGAGCGTCACCTTCCTCGAACTCAAGGCGGCGCTGGCGTCGATCTGGGACGTGCGGCCCGTCGCCCGCTCGGCCACCCTTGCCCTGATCGTCGGTCGCCTGAGCGGGCTCGCCCTGGCGCTCGGCGTGGGCTTCCTGCTGGGCGTGACCCTGCTCGCCGAAGCCGCGATGCACGCGGCGGTGGCGTGGCTGGGGAAGGACACGCCGGGGCTCGACATCGCCGCCGGGCTGGTGGACCTGACCCTCATGAACGCCTTCAGCGCCGCGTTGTTCGCGCTGCTGCTGGCGCGCCTCGCACCGGGGCGGACGCGCTGGCGCGACGCGCTGCCGGCGGCGCTGGTGGTCACGGTGCTGTTTGCCATCGGGCGTTACCTGATCGCCGCCTACCTCACCCACGCGGGTGTCGCCTCGGCCTACGGCGCCGCGGGCTCGCTGGCGGCCGTGCTGGTGTGGTGTTACGCATCGGCGCAGATCTTCCTCTACGGCGCGTGCGTGTTGTACGTGCAGACCCGGCGGGACGCCCCCGCCGCCCTCCAGGAGCCCTCTCCATGAATCCTCTCAAGGTAGACGTCGCGATCATCGGGGCCGGCTCGGCCGGCATGAGCGCCTACAAGGCCGCCCGCAAGCACACCGACCGCGTGGCGGTGATCGAACAGGGCCCGTACGGCACCACCTGCGCCCGCGTCGGCTGCATGCCCAGCAAGCTGCTGATCGCGGCCGCCGATCACGCCCACGCCGCCGCCACCGGCGAGCGCTTCGGCGTCACCGTCGCCGGCCTGAAGATCGACGGCGCGGCGGTGATGGCGCGGGTGCGCCGCGAGCGGGATCGCTTCGTCGGCTTCGTGCTCGACGAAGTGGATCGCTGGCCCGACGCCCACAAGCTTTCCGGGGCAGCCCGCTTCGAGGCGCCCGGCCGGCTGAGGGTGGCCGACACGCCCATCGAAGCGGCGCGCGTCATCATCGCCACCGGCGCCACCCCCGCGGTGCCGGCCGGCTGGCGGGCGCGCCTGGGCGACCGGCTGGTGGTGAACGACGACGTGTTCGACTGGAACGCCCTGCCCGAGTCGGTGGCCGTGGTCGGCACCGGCGTGGTCGGGCTGGAGCTGGCCCAGGCGCTGCACCGGCTGGGGGTGCGGGTGCGGCTGTTCGGGCGCAGCCAACGGGTCGGCCCGCTCACCGACCCGGCCCTCCAGGCCGCGGTTGCGGCGTGGATCGACGCAACCCTGCCCTACAGCGGCAATGTCGGCGAACCCGAGGTGGGCCGCGACGGAGATGGCGTGGTGGTCACCTGGCAGGATGAGCGCGGCCGCCCGCGCCGCGAACGCTTTGCCTTCGTGCTCGCCGCCGCCGGCCGCCGCCCGGCGCTGGACGGGCTCGATCTCGACAAGGCGGGCGTTCCGCTGGACGCGCGGGGCCGGCCGGTTTTCGATCCGGCCACCGGGCGGATCGGCGACACGCCGGTGTTCATCGCCGGCGACGCGGACGACGATCGGCCCGTCCTCCACGAGGCGGCCGACGAAGGGCGCATCGCCGGCGACAACGCGGGCCGCTACCCCGACGTGCGCCCGGCGGCGCGCCGCACCCCGCTGACGATCGTGTTCACCGACCCCCAGATGGCCATCGCGGGCGCCAGCCACGCCGACCTCACCCGCCGCGGCGTGGCCTTCGCCCGGGGCGCGGCGTCCTTCGCCGACCAGGGCCGGGCCCGGACGATGGGCCGCAACCTGGGGGAGATGCGGGTGTATGCCGGCAAGGCGGACGGCCGTCTGCTGGGAGCGGAGCTGTTCGGGCCCGACGCCGAGCACCTCGCCCATCTGCTCGCCTGGGCCATCCAGCGCGGCGACACCGTGGCGGACGCCCTCGCCGCGCCCTTCTACCATCCGGTGGTCGAAGAGGGGCTGCGCACCGCGCTGCAGGATCTCGCCCGGGCGCTCCGCGACGCGATCTGATTCAATTCATCGCCAATACTGCCGCGCCTTGTATCACGCCGCGGCGGAGCGCCTCCAGCGCGAGGTTGGCGTCGGCCAGCGCAAAGCGGGTCACCGCGGTGTGCACCGGCACGCGGGGAGCGAGGTCGAGGAAGTCCAGCCCATCCTGGCGGGTGAGGTTGGCCACCGAGCGGATCGACCGCTCGCCCCACAGGTCGGCGTACGGAAAAGCCGGGATGTCGCTCATGTGGATGCCGGCGCACACCACCACGCCGCCCTTTTCCAGGTGCGCGAGCGCGGCCGGCACCAGCGGGCCGGCGGGGGCGAAGATCAGCGCCGAATCGAGGCGCTCGGGCGGCCGCTGGCTGGCGTCGCCCACCCACGCGGCGCCGAGCTGGCGGGCAAATTGCTGGCTCTCCACGTCGCCCGGCCGGGTGAAGGCGTAAAACGGCCGCCCCTGGTGGCGCAGCACCTGGGCCACGATGTGGGCCGCCGCGCCAAAGCCGTAGATGCCGACCCGCTCGGTGTCGCCCGCCAGCCGCAGCGCCCGGTAGCCGATCAGCCCGGCGCACAGCAGCGGGGCGAGTTCCAGCGCCGAGGGCAGCCCGGCGCCATCGGCCAGCGGAAAGCAGTAGCGGGCGTCGGCCACGGTGAATTCGGCGTAGCCGCCGTCGATCCGGTAGCCGGTGAAGCGGGCGTGGTCGCACAGGTTCTCGCGGCCGCTCCGGCAGAAGCGGCAGGTGCCGCAGGTCCAGCCCAGCCACGGCACGCCGATGCGCTGGCCCGGCACGAAGCCGCTCACCCCGTCGCCCAGCCCGGCCACCCGGCCGACGATCTCGTGGCCGGGCACGATGGGCAGCAGCGGGTCGGGCAGCTCGCCGTCGATGAGGTGCAGGTCGGTGCGGCACACGCCGCAGGCCTCCACCTTCAGCAGCACCTGGCCGGGGCCGGGCCGGGGCACCGGACGGGTTTCCAGCACCAGCGGCTCACCCGGGCGGTGGAGGACCATGGCGCGCATGGAGGGGGGGATCGAGATGTTCATCTGGCAGCTCCCGACCCGGCCGGAGACGACACGGCGGAGGCTCCGCCAGCGGATGCCGGCGGGCCGGGGCGCCGTCATCCGTCAGCCGCCGGCGGCGCCGGCGACAGGGGCAGGATACGCCTACAGGGCGGCGCGGAAAATCGCGCAGACTTCGTCGAAGCTGGGCTGCACCGGGTTGGTGAGGCCGCAGGCGTCCTTCATGGCGTTGGCGGCGAGGGTGGGGATATCCGCCTCCCTGGCGCCAAGCTGGCCCACGCCGGCCGGGATGCCCACGTCGGCGGCCAGCGCGCGGATCGCCTGCAGGCAGGCCTGGGCCGCCGCGGCGTCGTCGAGGCCGGTCACGTCGACACCCATCGCCCGGGCCACCTGACCCAGCCGGGGTGCCGCCACCCGGGCGTTGAAGGCCTGCACGTGGGGCAGCAGGATGGCGTTGCACACGCCGTGGGGCAGGTCGTAGAAACCGCCAAGCTGGTGGGCCATGGCGTGCACGTAGCCGAGCGAGGCGTTGTTGAAGGCCATACCGGCGAGGAACTGGGCGTAGGCCATCTGCTCGCGGGCCTCCAGGTTGGAGCCGTCGCTCACCGCGCTGCGCAGGTGGCGGGCGATCAGGCCGGCGGCCTGCAGCGCGCAGGCGTCGGTGATCGGCGTGGCGGCGGTGGAGACGTAAGCCTCGATGGCGTGGGTGAGGGCGTCCATGCCGGTGGCGGCGGTGAGGGCCGGCGGCATGCCGAGCATCAGGTCGGGGTCGTTCACCGACAGCACCGGCGTGGTGTGCTTGTCCACGATGGCCATCTTCACGTGGCGGGCGTCGTCGGTGATGATGCAGAAGCGGGTCATCTCGCTGGCGGTGCCGGCGGTGGTGTTGATGGCCACCAGCGGCAACTGCGGGCGGGCGCTCTTGTCCACGCCCTCGTAGTCGGTGATCGCGCCGCCGTTGGCAGCCACCAGCGCGATGGCCTTGGCGCAGTCGTGGGGCGAGCCGCCGCCCAGGGAGATCACGAAGTCGCAGGCGTTGGCCTGGAGCACCGCAAGCCCATCGACCACGTTGGCGACATTCGGGTTGGGCTTGACGTGGTCGAACACGATCGAGGTGACGCCATGGGCGCCGAGCAACTCGGTGACACGCGCGACGAGGCCTGTCCTGACCAGCGGCGCGTCGGTCACCACAAGGGCGCGGGTCCACCCGCGGGACTGGATCGTGCGGGCGGCGTCGGCCAGGCAGCCGCTGCCCATCAGGTTGACGGAGGGGATGAAGAAGGTGGTGGTGGTCATCGTGATGTCTCGCAGTGAGGGGGAGGGGATCGAAAGCGGGGGGAGCGTAGCCCCGCCAACCTCGCCGCGCTTTGATCCCGGGCAAGCCAAAAACCGGCAAAATTCGCCGAACGGTGCCGTTTTGAATCGAAAAAAGACAAAATGTCCATTAAGTGGACAGCTCGAAAAACCCCATTCCGATCATTGATAATTCCCCCATGCCCAATCACGACACCCTTCTCGTTGCCGGCGGCGCGCCGATCCGGATGTGGACCCGCGGCGTCCCCGTGGAGGACGACGCCCGCCGCCAGCTGATGAACACCGCCCGGATGCCCTTCATCTTCCGCCACCTGGCGGCGATGCCGGATGTGCACCTGGGCAAGGGCTCGACCATCGGCAGCGTGATCCCCACCGTCGGGGCGATCATCCCGGCGGCGGTGGGCGTCGACATCGGCTGCGGCATGATGGCGGCGCGCACCTCGCTCACCGCCGCCGATCTGCCCGACAGCCTCCACCCGCTGCGCAGCGCCAGCGAGGCGGCGGTCCCCCACGGCAAGACCTGCGCCCGCCGCTACAGGGGCGCCTGGGACGAGGCGCCCGCCGCGGTCGATGCCGGGTGGCGCCAGCTTGCCGGGCGCTTCGCCCGGATCGCCGGCAAGTACCCCAAGCTCGAACGCACCAACAACCGCCTGCACCTGGGCACCCTCGGCACCGGCAACCACTTCATCGAGGTGTGCCTGGATGAGGCCGACCGGGTGTGGTTCATGCTGCATTCGGGCTCCCGCGGGGTGGGCAACGCCATCGGCAACCTGTTCATCGCGCTGGCCCAGGACGACATGCGCCAGCACATCGCCAACCTGCCCGACCGCGACCTGGCCTACTTCACCGAGGGCAGCCGGCATTTCGACGATTACGTCGAGGCCGTCGGCTGGGCCCAGGATTTCGCCCGCCACAACCGCGTGCTGATGATGGACGCGGTGGTGGCCGCAGCCCGGCAGGTGCTGCCCAAACCCTTCCAGACCGACGTGGAGGCGGTGAACTGCCACCACAACTACGTGCAACGCGAGACCCACTTCGGGCGCGAGGTGCTCGTCACCCGCAAGGGCGCCGTCGCCGCCCACCGCGGGCAGCTGGGCATCGTCCCCGGCTCGATGGGCGCGAAGAGCTTCATCGTCCGCGGCCTCGGCAACCCCGATTCGTTCTGCTCCTGCAGCCACGGCGCCGGGCGCACCATGAGCCGCACCCAGGCCAGGAAACGCTTCGGCGTGGCCGATCAGGTGCGCGCCACCCAGGGCGTCGAGTGCCGCAAGGACGCCGGGGTGATCGACGAGATCCCGATGGCCTACAAGGACATCGACGCGGTGATGGCGGCCCAGGCCGATCTGGTCGAGATCGTCCACACCCTGCGCCAGGTGGTCTGCGTGAAGGGCTGAGACCTTCGTCCCGCACCTGCGTCGTCAGACGATTCCCACAGCGCATTCGGCCCGCACCGACGGCCCCGCAGCGCGCGCCGGCCTAAAGTGGAAACATGCAGCGAGGGCCATGCATCCCGGCCAGACTGCCCCACCGGATCAGCTCAGGAGCAGGCCATGAAGCGCGTCAACATCGAGTTCCCTACCCGTCCCATCCGTGCCGCCCGCCGCGGTGAAGCCCGCAGTGGCTGGAACGAATGGATCGAGGACGAGATCGACATGCGCAAGCTGCGCTCCGGCCGCAAGCTCGACAAGGTGCGCAGGTCGATCGCCAACCAGGCGAACGAAGCCCCGCGCTGATCCGCCAACCCGGGAGACCCTCATGCTCCACTACGCCGTCGTGTTCTTCGTGATCGCCTTGATCGCCGCGCTGTTCGGCTTTGGCGGCATTGCCGCGGGCGCGGTCGAGATCGCCAGGATCCTGTTCTTCGTCTTCCTCGTGCTGGCCATCGCCAGCTTCGTCATCAACGCCTTGCGCGGCCGAAGCTGACGCGGCGACACCCCCGACCCGGCTGGCGCTGGCGGCCCCGTCCCGCCAGCCGTGCCAGCCTTTGGCAAGTCTGGCAGACTCCCGCCTAGCCATCGATGCCGCCCCCAACCATGCCGCCGTCCGACCGTCTCCCCCTCCGCCAGCAGATCACCCGGCTGCTCCCGCACAAGCTGTGGTCCTATCTCCTCATCACCACCGGCTGCCTGGCGGTCATCAGCCTGCTTGCCTTCGGCCGGCTCCATTCGGAGTTTGGCATCGAGGCCATGCGCAGCACCCAGGATTACAAGGCGCGGATCGACCGCATCGACGCCCTGCTCGTCGCGGTGCTCAATGCCGAAACCGGCGTACGAGGCTATCTGTTGTCCGGACGCAACCCGGCTTACCTCGACTCCTACGAGTCGAGCGAGAAGGAGGTCGGCCCGCTGCTGGAGCGGATGAGCCAGGATTTCCCCGAGGGCAGCGCCAACCGTGCCGAGTTCGAGATGCTCCGCGGTCTGGTGGCGCTCAAGCGCTCGATCCTCAGCGAGGCCATCCTGTCCGGCCGGCCTCCGCCGCTGATCTCGCAGGGCGCGGGCGGACCGGGCAAGGCTTACATGGACCAGATCCGGACCTCCATCGACGCCCTCCGCGCGCGCCTGGAAGAGCGCAACCGTCAGGTCGTCGAGGAATCGGTGCGACGCCTCGGCAGCATCCAGCGCACGGTCACCGCGCTGGCGGTGGGCGCCCTGGGCCTCATCGTCGCGCTGTTCGCCGTGCAGCAGCGTCAGGCGGCCCTGCGCGCCCGGATCGCCGAACTGCTCAAGCACGAGAACGACGTGCTCGAATCCACCGTGGTGCAGCGCACGCGGGAGCTGTCGGATCTGGCCAGCTACCTCACCGACAGCCGCGAGGCCGAAAAGGCCCGGCTGGCCCGGGAGATGCACGACGAGCTGGGCGCCCTGCTCACCGCCGCCAAGATGGACGCGAGCTGGCTGCTGCGCAGCCTGGGCGCCAACAGCAGCCCGGACATCCAGGCGCGCTTCCGCCGCCTGATCGACACCATCGGCTCCGGCATCACCATCAAGCGCCGCATCATCGACGACCTGCGCCCGCCGCTGCTGCAGGGGCTGGGGCTGGTGGAGGCGCTGCGCGCCACCTCTGACGATCTGCGCCACGATTACGCGCTGACGCTCAATCTGCCCGACAAGGACATCCACTGCCCCGAGCAGCAGGCCCTCGCCCTCTTCCGCATCGCCCAGGAAGCCATCACCAACATCCGCAAGTACGCCAACGCGCACCACCTGGAGCTGGGGCTCGAGGTGAGGGGGAGCGACGTCCACCTGTGGATCGCCGACGATGGCGACGGCTTCGACATCGCCAGCCCCACCCTCAACCGGCACGGCCTGGCCGGCATGAAGCACCGGGTGCAGATGTTCGAGGGCGAGTTCTCGCTGGTGTCGGCCCCCGGCCAAGGCACCCGCATCGACGCCCGGATGCCCCTGCTGGACGGCCCGCCGCCGCCCGAATCAGTCCACAATCAGCCCGTGGCGTAAGGAGTAGGCGGCCAGCTCGGCGTTGCTCGCCACGTCGATCTTCTCGAGCAGGCGCGAGCGATAGGTGCTCACCGTCTTCACGCTCAGGTTGAGCACCTCGGCGATGCCCGACACCGATTCACCCCTGGCGAGCCGCAGGAAGACCTGCAGCTCCCGCTCCGACAGGCTCTCGTGGGGCAGCGCGGTGCCGGCCCCGGCCAGATCGTCGGCCATCAGCTCGGCCGTGCGCGCCGACACGTAGCGCCGCCCCTGGGCCACGGTGCGGATCGCCTTGAGCAGTTCGTCCCGCTCGCAATCCTTGCACAGGTAGCCGTTGGCGCCGTTGCGGATCATCGGCAGCGCGTAGCGCTCCTCGGGAAAGCCACTGAGCACCAGCACCTTGAGGGATTCGTAGCGCTGACGCACCGCGCGCAGCACATCCACACCGCTCTGCCCGGGCAGCGAGAGGTCGAGCAGCAGCACGTCGCAAGGCGTTTCACGCAGCTTCTGCATGGCCTCCTCGCCGCTGGCGGCCTCGAACTCGACGCGAATCCCGAGTTCGTCGGACAGCATCTCCCGGAAACCCGCCCGCACGATCTTGTGATCGTCCACGATGGCCAGACGCAGCATGAGAGTTCTCCTCGATTCAATGACCTCATTGTATCGGACACCCTCTGGACTGGCCGTCTTCGCGGTCTGACATTGATGCAGGACTTGTCCTACATCCAACGCCAGAAGCGTAGGACAACGCCTACAACGCTATCGGCATTGAACGACTGGCTACCGGCCGGAAACGGGCAGATCATTGAAACATCGTAGTCCGTCCGCTACGCACGCACCACCGGGAGTCATCATGTACACGATCCGCCGCCTTCAGCGCCTCAGCCACCGCCCTGCCCTGCTGGGCCTGTTTGCCGGCATGCTGGTCGCCGCCTTCGCCGCCGGCGCGATCACGGCCGAAACCCTGTCCTCCGCGAAGCGGCCGTCGATCGAACTCGTCTCGACCGCCGCGGGCGACCGCTCGGCATCGGCCATCGACGGCCATGCCATCGGGCGTGACGTGTACTCCCCCCGCGGCACGCCCCTCGGACGCCTCACCGCCATCATCCGCGGCACCGACACCGGCAGCAGCTTCGCGCTGATCTCCACCTACGATCGGGACGCCAGCCTCGCCGGCGAGATCGCGATCCCGGTGGCCCAGCTCGACCTGCAGGGCGACCGCATCGTGCTCGGCGCCAGCGGCGGGCGCGACGATGCGGCGCCGCAACGCTGGCTTCTCTGAGCGTTTGAGCCACGCGCGGGGCCGGCGACAGCACTGCCGCAGCCACATTGCCCTCAAGGGGCGATGATCGTCGGCAGGCGGTCGGAGAGATCGCGGGTAGCCGCCACGCGGAAGGCCTGCCGCTCGCTGTCGTAATCCCGCTGCTCCAGCACATGCCGGACCGCCCCGGCAAAGCGGTCGACCCGGATCACATTGACCGAATTGGGATGCCCGCCCCGGGTGCGCCTCGACGTGGCGGTGCCCGCCACCGCAACCCAGCAGGCGCCCGCACCCGGGCCGTAGCGCACGGCCAGCGGTCGGCACAGGGGCACATGCACATGGCCCGACAACACCAGATCGGCGCCTGCGCGCGCCCACGCACGCACGGCCTCGGACGCACCGCGGACGATGTCCCCCAGGTCGCCGGCGTCATGCACGTCGAGCGGATGGTGCACCACCACGATCCGCATGGGCGTCGGCCCCGCGCGGCGCAGCCGCTCCGCCACGGCCTCGATCTGCTCGGGCGACAGGGCGCCGTGCTTGTGGCGCCAGGCGCGCGCGCTGTTCACCCCGGTCACGAACACATCGGGCAGGCGGCACGAACCCTCCAGCGCCGAACCGAGGCACTGCCGGTAGCCCTGGAAGGGGTCCATCAGCCGTTGCAGCACATTGAACAGCGGAATATCGTGGTTACCCGGCACGACCAGCCGCAGCCCGGGTGGCAGCCGCGCCACGAACGCTGCGGCGGCGGCGAACTCGGCCGGACGGGCGCGCTGGGTGACATCCCCCGACAGCACGACCAGATCGGGCTGGAGCTGCCACGCCAGGGCCAGCAGCGCCTCCACCACCGGCGTCTGCTCGGTGCCGAAATGGGTGTCGGATATCTGCAGGATGACGCTCATCCGCTCGCCTCGTCCTGCGGCGGGTCGGGCGCCACCAGCCACAGGGGCCGGGGTGCCACCTCGAAGACCAGCGGCGTCCGCATCCGAAGCTGCTCGCCATCCACCGCGATCCGGACCTGACGCCTGCGCCACCACCGCCCCGGCGCTACCCACAGACGGCGAAAGACCCGCCGCTCAACCTCGTCCGCGTCGGCGAGGCGACCGAGCACCCCCTGCAGAGCCAGGCGGACCAGCCCGAGCCGGCCCACCGGGCGCAGCACCAGACCGACCAGCTGCCCGGCATCCACCTCGCCGGCTTCCGGCAGGCCGATGTGGCTGAGCTGGAGGCGATTGTTGCCGACGAAGAGCGTCGAGGCGAGCAAGTGCTCGTCCACGTCGCCGGACTGGAGATGGAGGCGATGCAGACGATGCCTGCCCAGCAAGGTCAGCAGCGCCGCCCCCCACGCCACGGGCCGGCTGCGGCCCCACTGCCGCTTGAAGGCCTCGCGGTCTTCCAGCAGCTGGGGATACAGCCCGAGGCTGGCATTGACCAGGAAGATCCGCTCGTTCACCCGCCCCACCTGGATCGGCCTCAGGCGCCCCCTCAGCACGGCGTGGATGGCCGCCTCGGGATCGGTCGGAAAGCCGTTGCTGCGGCCGAAATAGTTGAACGTGCCGCCGGGAATCACCGAGAACGCGGCCCCCGCTTCGAGGGCCGCCGCGGCCACCGCGTTGAGCGTGCCGTCGCCGCCGACCGCCACCAGCAGGCCGTTGCGATCGCGGGCCTGCCGGGCTGCCTGGCGGGCCGTCTGCTCAAGCTCCGCGGCGTGGTTTATCAGCCGCACACTCACCTGATGCCCGCGGGCGCTCACCGTGTCGCGGATCAACGCGGCAATCGCGTCGCCCTCCTGCCGACCGGAAGCGGCGTTGACCACCACCAGCCACGGCGGGACGGCATCGAGCCGGGGTGCGTCGGCCTGGCCCATGGCTCACGCCCGCCCCACTGTGGGGTGGCCGACTGCGGACGGGGTGCGCTGGCAAGGCAAGGCAGGCATCGGTCGGTTCCCGGTTGAACCCCCGCGGACACCGCAGGAGACGCCCAGAGCTTAGCCCCGGCGGCCCGGGCAGGAATGTGGGCCGACCGCCCGATGCGCTGTAGGACGTCACCGACAGACAGGCGGTTTGCGTCGCGCTACGCTGGAGACAGTCGTAGTCCGTGTCGTCTCCTGCAGGTGCAGCCCGCAGGGCGCCTGGGCAACCGCGCTTCTTAACCGACTTCTGTACCAAGTTATCTGCATGTCGTCCGCCCCTGCATCGCTGAACACCGTGATCGTTGAAGACAATCCGGCACTCCTGGAGCTGCTCTCCGGCATGCTGGGCGGCATCGAGCGGGTCGAGGTCGTCGGCACCGCGGCCAGCGAGGCGGAGGCCATCTCGATGATCCGCAGCACCCGCCCCAGGCTGGCCATCGTCGACCTTGAGCTGCGCGCGGGAACCGGGCTCAAGGTGCTCGGCGCCATCCAGCGCAACGCCGCCGATTTCGGGGCGCCGCGGACGGTCGTGTTTTCCAATCACGCCCACCCGATCGTGAAATCGCGCTGTCTCGCCCTTGGCGCAGCGGCGTTCTTCGACAAGTCCTTCCAGATGGACGAGCTGCTCGAGTTCGTCCAGGCGCTGGCTGAGAGCACCGCCTGAACCCGCGGCAGCCACAGACCAGCCCGTCGGAAGACGGCGCGACGCCAAAAAAAGGGGCGGTTCTCCGCCCCTCTTCGCTGTTGCCCCTCGGCTCGCCGGTTACGGCTTGACCACGATGTCGTTCTTGATATTCACGACGCCCGGCGTGCCGCGCGCCAAGTCTTCGGCCTTGCTCCGTTCCGCGCTGCTCTTGGCAAAACCGGAGAGCTGGACGACCCCCTTCAGGGTTTCGACGCTGATGGCCATCGCGCTCACGGTGGAGTCTTCGGCAAACTTGGCCTTGACGCGGGTGGTGATGGTGGCGTCGTCCACATACTGACCGACAGTGGATTGCTCGCGGGTGACGGCGCAGCCGGCGGCGGTGAAGGCGAGCAGGCCGGCAAGGGCGAGGGTGGCGGCATTGACTTTCATTTTCGGACTCCTTGAGGTCTTTTTTCTGGCCGGGAAAGCGCGTCTCCCGATTCGTGGTGCTGATTCCAGAATAGGTTTGCGCATTCCGCCGTTCTGTCCGACAGGGCGGATTGGCATGTAGGACAAATCTTGCCGGGATGCACCGGCCAGCCCCAGGCTCAGCGCCCGTCGTTGTTCAGCACCAGCCGAACCAGCTCGGCCACCGAGCCGATGCCCAGCTTTTCGCGGATGTGGCAGCGGTGCACCTCCACCGTCTTCTTGCTGATGCCCAGCTCCGTGCCGATCTCGCGGCTGGAGAGGCCGTCGATCAAGAGGTCGAGCACCTCGCGCTCCCGCGGCGACAGCAGCGCCAGCAGCTGGTTGATCGAGCGGCTGTGGCGTTGCTGGCGGTGGAGTTCGGCGGCGCGATTGACGGCGTCCTGTACCCGGTCGAGGAGGGCCTGATCGGAGAAGGGTTTTTCGATGAAGTCGAAGGCGCCGTTCCTCATCGCCCGCACCGACATGGGGATCGAGCCGTGGCCGGTGAGGAACAGGATGGGCAGCGCCGGGTTGTCGATGCGCAGCACCTCCTGCAGCTCGAAGCCGCCCATCAGCGGCATGCGCACGTCCAGCAGCAGGCAGCCGGGACGGTCGGCGTCGTAGCCATCGAGGAACTCGCGCCCGTTGCGGAACACCCGCACCGGGTGGCCCACCGATTCGAGCAGCCAGCGCAGGGATTCGCGCACCCCGTCGTCGTCGTCCACGACGAACACGGTGGGGATGGCGGCAGGCTTAACGGTCGGGGTGGACATCGCTCGATTCTCCTGTAGCCAGCGGCAGGCTGAAGTGAAATTTGGCACCACCGCCCGCCGCCCGGGTGGCCCACAGGTGGCCGCCGTGGGAGTCGACGATGGAGCGGCACAACGACAGGCCGATGCCCAGCCCCTCCTTCTTGGTGGTGTAGAAGGCGTCGAAGAGTCGATCCGGGTTGGCCTTGGGCAGGCCGTGGCCGCGGTCCTCGATGCTCACGTTCACCGTGCCGGCGGCGGTGAGGGTGGTGGCGACGGTGAGCTGGCGGCGCTCCTGGGGGGTGTCCGCCATCGCCTCGATGCCGTTCCTGGCGAGGTTGGAGATCACCTGCTCGATCAGCACCCAGTCGCAGTTCACCGCCGCCGGCTCGCGCAGCAGCCGGTAGCGCACCGGGATGCGCCGGCTGCGCGCCTCGATCTCGATGAAGGGGGCGATCTCCTCGACGATGGTGCGGATGTCCACCGTCTCCCGGTGATAGCCGCTCTTGCGGGTGAAGTTGCGCACCGTGCGGATGATGCGCCCGGCCCGCTCGGCCTGGACGCGGGTGTTCTCCAGCACCTCCTTCAGGCTGGCGTCGTCGAGCCGGCCGGCCTGGGCCCGGCGGATCGCCCCGCCCACGAAGTTCATGATCGCGAAGAAGGGCTGGTTGAGTTCGTGGGCCAGCGCCGAAGCCATCTCGCCGGTGGTCGATAGCCGCGCCATGTGCGACAGCTCCATGTCCCGCTGGCGCACCCGGGCTTCGGCCTCGATGCGGCTGGTCACGTCGCGGAAGGTGACCAGCAGGCCATCGACGCACTTGTCCTCCAGCAGATTGACGCAGCTGCCCTCGTGGTGGCGCCAGCTGCCGTCCCGGTGCTGGATGCGGTAGGCCAGCGGAACCACCCCGCCCGCGTCCCGCGCGGCCTGTTCGAGCAGCGCCGCCAGCCGGTTGGCGTCGTCGTGGTCCATCCGCCGGAACGCGCTCACCCCGCGCACCTCCCGCTCGCGAAAGCCCAGCACCTGGCGGATCGACGGCCCCACCCAGCGCACGTGGCCGCGCCGGTCGAGGATGGCGATGCCGTCGCTGATGCTGCCGATCAGCCGCCGATAGTAGGCCTCGCGCGCCACCAGCCGCTCCTCGGCCTCCTTGCGCTCGCGGATGTCGCGCACCAGCGCGATCACCCGCGGGTGGCCGTCGGAGATGATGCGCTTCAGGTTCACCTCGGCGGGCAGGTCGCTGCCGTCGGGCCGGCGCAGCCACCACTCGAAGATCTGCGGGCCGTCCTGGATCACCCGGTGGATCAGCGCCCGTGCCGCCCGGCTGTCGCAGCCGCGGCGGGCCGAACTGATGTCGCCCACGTCCATGCAGCGCAGCAGATCCACCGGATAACCGGTGAGGCTGGCCGCCATCCGGTTGGCGTCGAGGATCGCGCCGCTCTCCTCGTCGTGGATGAAGATCGCGTCGTTGGCGTGATCGAACACGTCCTGATAGTTGGTCGCCACCTGCATGGCATCTCTCCGCCGGCCGCTCCTGCTTTAGGCCGATAAGCACTTGTACCTAGTCGCTTAGATGCGACGCCCGATTTACGCCCCGAAACCCCGCCGATAGCCTTGTCAGCACCTGCCGTCGATGACGGAACGACGCTCGTAAATGTGAAATTACAGTGTAAATCTAATTGAAAAATTAGCCATCGGCTTCCGGCCAGCGGGATCTCGCCCACCCCGCGTACCGGTGCCAAGCGTAACCCCAGCCCCCAACGCAAGGAGTGATTTCCATGAGCCAGAAGCCAACCAGCGCACAGCGCGAAGTGGTCGTCTCCACCTACACCCGCGGCATCGTCGGGCCGGGCAACCCGATGCTCGGCCCGGTGGCCGACGGCGGCACCCTCCGCGTCGGCACCCCGCCGGGCTGCTGGGGCCCGATGATTACCCCCAAGTTCCAGGGCGGCCATGAGGTGTCCCAGCCGGTGGCCGTCGAAGGCGCCCAGGTGGGCGACGCGGTGGCGATCCACATCCAGCGGATGGAGGTCACCTCGCTGGCCACCTCGTCGGGCGTGATGGCCTTCGTGGATGGCCGCTACCTGGGCGACCCCTTCGTCGCCAAGCTGTGCCCGAGCTGTGGCACCGTCAGCCCGCCCAGCCACATCGAGGGCATCGGCGACGACGCCGTGCACTGCGACGTGTGCGGCGCGGAGGTGAACGCCTTCCGCTTCACCAACGGCTACGTGATCGTCCTCGACAAGGACAACAACGTCTCCCTCACCGTCGACAAGGCCGCCGCCGAACGCCTCGCCGCCCACGCCAAAGACAACGCCCGCCTGCCCGAGCATTCCGAGCAGCACTCGATTTTGTCGCTGGCCCGCGCCGACATCGTCGGCCTCGCGGCCCACATGCAGCCCTTCCTCGGCAACATCGGCACCACCCCGTCGAAGGACCTGCCGGATTCCCACAACGCCGGCGACTTCGGCAGCTTCCTGGTAGATGCGCCCCACGCCTACGCCATGACCCAGGCCGAGCTGGAACAGCACAAGACCGACGGCCACATGGACACCAACTCGGTGCGCGCCGGGGCGATCCTGATCTGTCCGGTCAAGGTGCCCGGCGCCGGCATCTACATGGGCGACATGCACGCCCAGCAGGGCAACGGCGAGGTGGCCGGCCACGCCACCGACGTGTCGGGCATCACCGAGGTAAAGGTGGAGGTCATCAAGGGCCTCACCCTCGACGGCCCGATCCTGCTCCAGCGCCCCGACGACCTGCCGCCCATGGCCCGCCCCATGAACCGCGAGCAGCGCGCCGCGGTGCAGGCCCTGGCCGCGCGCTTCGGCCAGGCCACGGTCGAGGAGAACGGCCCGATCACCTTCATCGGCACCGGCCGCACCCTCAACGACGCCACCCACAACGGCGTCGACCGCGCCGCCAAGGTCACCGGCCTGTCGCCGGAAGAGATCCTCAACCGCGCCACCCTCGCCGGCTCCATCGAGATCAGCCGCCTGCCCGGCGTGGTGCGCGTCACCTTCCAGTGCCCGATGCCCATCCTCGACCGCATCGGCGTCGGCCACCTCGTACGCCAGCAATACGGCCTCGACGCCGCCTGAACCCGCATCCACACCCACCCAAACTGAAGGAGCACACCCATGAATGCCCCCAACGACCTGAAATGGGCCGCGAAGTACCCCGACCTCGGCACCGGCCCGATCCCGGTCGAACCCTGCGTGTCGCCGGAGTTCTTCGAGCAGGAACGCCAGAAGGTCTTCCTGAAGAGCTGGCTGAAGGTCGGCCGCGTCGAGGAGATCGCCAAGCCGGGCGACTACAAGGTCAAGAAGCTCGCCTTCGCCAAGACCTCGGTGATCCTCATGCGCGGCAAGGACGGCCAGATCCGCGGCTTCCACAACACCTGTTCGCACCGCGGCAACAAGGTCGTGGTCGAGACCGGCGAGGAAACCTTCGGCCGCAACAAGGCGGCGGTGGTCACCTGCCGCTTCCACGGCTGGGTGTACAACGCCCACGGCAGCATCGTGCAGGTGCCCGAGGAGAACAAGTTTTCCGCCGACTTCGACAAGGCGAAGAACGGCCTCACCCCGGTGCACACCGACGTGTGGGAAGGCTTCATCTTCGTGAACCTCGACCCATCCGAAAACGTCACCCCGCTGGCCGAGTTTCTGGGCGGCATCGGCACCCACCTGGCCGGCTTCCCGTATGGCGAGCTGTCCCAGTGCTTCAGCTACCACACCTACCTGGACTGCAACTGGAAGGTCGCCCACGACGCCTTCGCCGAGGCCTACCACGTGGCCACCATCCACGCCGGCTCCTTCCCCAACGTGTTCTCGTCGGGCCTGCAGAACGTCGAACTGTTCGGGCCGCACCGCACCACCGCGATCTGCCTGTCCCTCAACGCCGAACCGACCCCGGTCGCCAAGATCGCCAACAGCCTCGCCACCGGCTCGCTGGTCGCCCAGCGCGGCGCCTCGATGCTGCCGCCGACGGTGAACCCGGATCGCCGCGACGACTTCTCCTTCGAGTTGTCGGTGCTCTTCCCCAACCTGCTGCTGCATGTGTCGGAAGGCATCTGGTTCACCCACCAGTTCTGGCCCATCGCCCACAACAAGACCCTGTGGGAAGGCAAGTACTACGTCCGCCCGGCCAAGACCAACAGCCAGCGCTGGGCGCTGGAGCACGCCCAGTGCCTGCAGCGCAACGCCTGGCTGGAAGACACCGCGACGATGGAAGACACCCAGACCGCCCTCGAATCCGGCGCCAAGCAGGTGATGTACCTGCAGGACGACGAAATCCTGATCCGCCACGGCTACCACGCCCTCGAAGCCTACATGCACGCCAAGTAAGGAACACCGCGATGACCGACCTTTCCCTGCCCAAGTCCTTCGAAGTCCTCGAGCCGCTGGTCGCCACCTGGGCGCTGGCCACCCAGGACGAACGCCAGCAGCGCCGCATCCGCAGCAGCCGCGGCGAGCTGCGCGCCTTCTACGAGGCCATGCTGCCGCGCCTGCCGGACATCCTCACCCACGTCGATACCTTCCCCCTGGGCGAGCTGCCGCCGGCGTCGGCGCGCCTGTTCCACCTGGCCCTGTCGCTGGCCGAAGTGGCACCGCACATCGAGCTTTACGGCGGCGACCCGAAGGTGCCCTACAGCTTCGACGAAGCCCGCTTCGTGGCCGACCACGGCCGCGTGGCTGCGTAAGCGCACTCGATCATGAAGCCCGCGCCCGATCTCGCCGCCCGCCTCACCCGCCTCGAGGACATCGAGGCGATCCGTGCCCTGGTGGCCCGCTACGCCCTTGGCGCCGACCGCAACAACGACCCGGCCATCCTCGGGCCGCTGTTCGCCAAGCGCGCCGAATGGGTGTGCGAAGGCTTCGGCCACTACCGGGGCCGCGACGAGATTGCCGCAGAGCTGGCGCGGATCGGCCGCGAGGCCATCCGCTGGTCGCTTCACTACATGGTCTCGCCCCTCGTCGAGCCGTCCCCGGACGGCCGCCACGCCCGCTGCCACTGGTACCTGTGGGAGCTGGCGCGGGTCGGCGAGGCGGCCGAGGCCCACTGGATCGGCGGCTGGTACGAAAGCCGCCTGAAAAAAGGCAGGAAAGGCTGGCGTTTCACCCACGTCCGCCTGCACCTGAAGCTCCTGAGCCCGCACGCCGACGGCTGGAAGACCCTGCCGGCGGCCGACTGAACCCACACAGATTCCGAGGACCCAATCATGCGCAAGATCTCCATCATCGGTGGCGGCCAGGCCGGCCTGCTGCTCGGCTTCGCCCTCCTCGACAAGGGCTATTCCGTCTCGCTTTACACCGACCGCAGCCCCGAGCAGGTGCTCAACAGCCGCATCCCCAGCACCGCCTTCCTGTTTGAATCCACCCTCGCCACCGAGCGCGAGCTGGGCCTCAACTTCTGGGAAGACCTGGTGCCCTTCGGCGAAGGCATGCACGTGGATTTCCGCGGGCCGGACGGCAGCATCGGCCTCACCGTGCAGGGCCGCCTGGGCGACCTGCAGGGCCAGGCCCTCGACCAGCGCACCAAGTTCTCCCGCTGGCTGCAGGAATTCCCCCGCCGCGGCGGCAAGCTGATCGTCCAGGCCGTGTCGGTGACGGACCTGGAGAAGATCGCCGCCGAATCCGACCTCACGATGGTTGCCGCCGGCAAGGGCCAGATCAACGCCTTCTTCGCCCGCGACGACGAGCGCAGCGTGCACAGCGCGCCGCCGCGCAACCTCGCCGCGATGCTCCTCACCGGCCCCAAGCTCACCGGCGACCGACCCTGGAAGCGCGTGCCCTTCCGCCCGCTGCGCTTCAACTTCATCGCCGGTGTGGGCGAGTACTTCTCGCTGCCCTTCTACACCCACACCCGCGGCGAGTGCCGCAGCTTCCTGTTCGAAGCCATCCCCGGCGGCCCGATGGACCGCTTCCAGGACGCCAGGGACGGCCACGAGCTGCTGGAGATCGCCCGTCAGGTAGTCGCCGAGTTCGCCCCGGACGACCTGCACCACCTGGAAGGCGCCGAACTCACCGACGAGGACGCGTGGCTCAAGGGCGCCTTCGTGCCCACCGTGCGCAAACCCGTCGGCCAGCTGCCCTCCGGCGCCTCTGTGATGGCCATCGGCGACACCGCGGTGCTCAACGACCCGATCGCCGGCCAGGGCTCCAACAACGCCGCGCGGATGGTGCGCCACCTGGTCGCCCGCATCGTCGCCCACGGCAACGCCGCCTTCGACGCCGCCTGGATGAAGGACACCTTCGAGACCTTCTGGGATGAATCCGCCAGCTACACCACCGCCTTCACCAACGCCCTGCTCAACCCGTCGGGCGAACCGGTGATGACCGTGCTGGGCGCCGCCTCCCAGCACCCGCCGGTGGCCGACGCCTTCATGCGCTGCTTCGACAACCCCCGCAACTACTGGCCGTGGATCGCCGATCTGGACGAGGCCCGCCGCTTCGTTGCCGAACGCACGGAGGAACGCTGTGCAGCCTGACACCCACTCCGCCCGCTGGGCGGGGGATGGCCCGAGCGGCGATCCCCAGGCCCTGCGCAAGGCCCTCGGCAGCTTCGCCACCGGCGTGACGGTCGTCACCACCGTCGCGCCGGACGGCAGCCCCGTCGGCCTCACCGCCAGCTCCTTCAACTCGGTGTCGATGGACCCGCCGCTGATTTTGTGGAGCCTCTCCAACCGCTCGCCCAGCCTGGCCGCCTTCTGCGAGGGCAGCCACTTCGCGGTGAATGTGCTCACCGACGAGCAGATCGAGCTGTGCCACCGCTTCGGCCGCCCGGTGGCCGACAAGTTCGCCGGGCTGGCCGTCACCCCCGGCGCCGGTGGCGCGCCGCTGCTGCCCGGCGCGGCGGCCCAGTTCGAGTGCGCGCTGGAAGCCGTCTATCCCGGCGGCGACCACCAGATCCTCCTCGGCCGGGTGCTGCGCTTCCGCTGGAGCGAACGCACGCCGCTGCTGTTCTGCCGCGGCAAGCTCGGCGCCGCCCTGCCGGCCGAACCGGCCCTGGCCGGCTGAGGCCGGCAAGGGCAGTGAGGAGTAAGGGGTTAGGAGTGAGGAGGCCGGGCTGAGGCCCGGTGCGCTGACGCTGGGGCGCACAACCGGATCGCCGTGCCCCCTTCCTCACGCCTGACGCATTTCGAATCAAAGACATCAAGGAACCGACATGAGAGGACTCAAGGACAAGGTGGTGATCGTCAGCGGCGGCGCCACCCTCATCGGCGCCGCCATCGCCCGGGCCTTCGTGGCCGAGGGGGCGAAGGTGGTCATCGCCGACATCGACATCAAGGGCGGCAGCGCGCTCGTGGCCGAGCTGGGCGAGACCACCCGCTTCGTCGCCACCGACGTGAGCCGCGACGCCGACATCGACGCCTGCGTCGAGGCCACGCTGAAGGCCTTCGGGCGCATCGACTGCCTGGTGAACGTGGCCGCCATCTACGCCGACAACGGCCCCGCCTCCCCGCGGGAAGACTGGGAGAAGGCCTTTGCGGTGAATGTGTTCGGCGCGGCGATGTTCCTGCGCGCCTGTCGGCCCCACATGGCGCGGGGCAGCGCAATCATCAATTTCGGCTCCACCAGCGCCGGCGTGGCCCAGGCCGGGCGGTGGACCTACCCCGCCACCAAGGCCGCGGTGCTCCAGCTCACCCGCAGCGCGGCGCTCGATCTGGCCGCCGACGGCATCCGGGTGAACGCCGTGTCGCCGGGCTGGACCTGGTCCGGCATCCTCGACCAGATCTCCGGCGGCGACCGGGACAAGGTGGACGCCGTCGCCCGCCCCTTCCACATGCTCGGGCGCATCGGCGATCCGGCCGAAGTGGCCGACGCGGTGCTGTTCCTCGCCTCCGACCACGCCCGCTTCATCACCGGCAGCAACCTGCCGGTAGATGGCGGCTACGCGGCGCTCGGCCCCGAGCAGGCCACTTCCCCCATCTCGGAGCTGCTGTCATGACCCGCCTGCCCCTGCGCCTCACCCTTCTCGCTGCCGCGCTCGCCACCAGCCTGCCGTCCCTCGCCACCAACGGCACCATGCCCCACGGCTACGGCATCAAGGCCCAGGGCATGGGCGGCGCGTCCATCGCCCTGCCCCAGGATGCCCTGGCTGCCGCCAACAACCCCGCCGGCATGGCGCTGGTGGGCAACCGGCTCGACCTGGGCCTCGCGGTGGTGATGCCCAAGCCCGCCTCCACCTTTGGCGGCACCGACTTCGACGGAGACGGCGTGAAGGCCATCCCGATCCCCGAGTTCGGCTACAACCGCATGCTCGACAGCCGCCAGTCCGTCGGCGTGTCGGTGTACGGCAACGGCGTGACCACCAAGTACGACACCAACATCCTCGGCGGCCCCGGCAGCGGCAAGGACGGCGCCAAGCTGATGCAGGTGATCGTCTCGCCCACCTACGCGGTCAAGCTCTCCGACACCCAGGCGGTCGGCGTGTCGCTCGACCTCGCCTACCAGCGCTTCCGCGTGGACGGCGTGCCCGACGCCACCGGCCAGGAAGGCCAGGGCACCGAGACCTCGATGGGTGCCGGCTTCAAGCTCGGCTGGACCGGCCAGGTGAGCGAGAAGGTCACCCTCGGCGCCATGTACGCGGCGCAGATGCGCATGGGCAAGCTCGACGCCTACCGCAACCTGCTCGCCCACAACGGCGAGTTCGACGTGCCCGAGCGCTACGGCGTGGGCATCGCCGTACGGCCGGTGGAGGGCGTGGTGATCGCCGCCGATCTGATGCGGGTGAACTGGGGCGACATCAACTCGCTGGGTAACCCCCTCACCGCGCCTCAGGCGGGCTTTGGCTGGCGCAGCCAGACCATCAGCCGCATCGGCGCCAGCTGGCAGGCCACCCCGACGCTGCAGGTGCGCGGCGGCTTCAGCCACGGCACCCAGATCGTCGCCGCGAAGGACGCCACCCTCAACTATCTGGCGCCCGTCACGCCCCAGAACCACGTCACCGCCGGCGCCACCTGGACGCTCCCCGACCGCAGCGAGCTGTCGGTGGTGTACGCCCGCGTGCTGGGCGAGGAAGTGAAGGGCACCGGCCCCAGCGCCGGCGTCGATGTGCGCATGTCGCAAAACTGGATCGGCGCCGCCTACGCCTGGAAGTGGTAACCCGGCCGGCCGGGCTTCGGCCCGGCCCACGACGACAAGAAAGGAAACGCCCATGAAACAGCTCTGCTCCACCCGCGACGTGCCCGCTGGCGGCTGCCACCGCGTCGAACTCACCGACCGACCGCCCCTGGCCGTGTTCAACCTCGACGGCCGCTTCTACGTCACCGACGACACCTGCACCCACGGCGATGCGTCCCTGTGCGACGGCGAGATCGACTGCGACGACGGCGTGGTCGAGTGCCCTTATCACCAGGGCGCCTTCGAGATCGCCACCGGCCGCCCGGCCGGCGCCCCGTGCTCCATCCCACTGCGCGTGTATCGCGTGGAGGTGAAGGACGAAGCCATCTACGCCGCCATCGACGAGACGGAGGCCGCATGCCCCTGATCGACCTGAACGACGGCGAGGCCCGCTTCGCTTGCGCCGAGGGCGACACCCTGCTCCGCGCCGGCCTGCGCGCCGGGCTGGCGCTGCCCTACGAGTGCGGCGTGGGCGCCTGCGGCTGCTGCCGCTGCGAGGTGACCGCCGGCGAAGTGGCCAACCTGTGGCCCGAAGCGCCGGGCCTCTCCGACCGCGACCGCCGCAAGGGCCGCGTGCTGGCCTGCCAGAGCCTGCCGGCCGGCGACGTCCGCCACAAGCTGCGCCAGCATCCCCAGCCGGAGCCGGCGCTCCGCCCGGTGCGCCACACCGCCACCCTCGTCGCCAGCCGGCAGGTGACCCACGACATCCGCGAGTTCGTGCTGCGCACCGACACCCCGGCGGATTTCCGCCCCGGCCAGTACGCCCTGCTCGCCCTGCCCGGCCTGGATCGGGAGCGCGCCTATTCGATGGCCAACCTGCCCAACGCGGCGGGCGAGTGGCACTTCCGCATCCGCAAGGTGGCCGGCGGCGGCGCCACCACCACGCTCTTCGAGCGCCTCGCCGTCGGCGCCACGGTGGGCCTCGACGGCCCCTACGGCCTGGCCCACCTGCGCAGCGACAGCCCGCGGGACATCGTGTGCATCGCCGGCGGCTCGGGCCTCGCGCCGATGCTGTCGGTGGCCCGCGGCGTGGCGGCCGATCCGGCGCTCGCCGGGCGGCGGGTGGATTTCTTCTACGGCGGACGCACCCCGGCCGACCTGTGCGGCGAGGCCGATCTGGCTGCCCTGCCCGGCTTCGGCGAGACGATCCGCTACCACGCCGCGGTGTCGGACGCCGACGCCGCTGCCCGCGATGGCTGGCGCGGCCCGGTGGGCCCGGTGCATCGACTGGCCGAAGCGGTGCTGGGCGAGCGGCTGGCGGATGCGGAGTTCTACCTCGCCGGCCCGCCGCCGATGGTCGAGGCCGTCCAGCAGCTGCTGCAGGTCACCCACCGCCTGCCGCCCGAGCGCATCCACTTCGACCGGTTCTTCTGAGCGATGGAAATCGACACCCTCATCGGCACCGTCGCCGGCTGCCTCAGCACCGCCGCCTTCGTGCCCCAGGCCTGGCAGATCTGGAAGACCAAAAGCGCGCGGGACGTGTCGTGGGCGATGTACGCGGTGCTGATCGCCGGCGTGGCCCTGTGGATCGTCTATGGCCTGCGCCGCGGCGCGCTGCCGCTGGTGCTCACCAACGGGGTGATCCTGCTGGTGGCGCTGGTGATCCTGGCGATGAAGCGCCGGTTCGGCGACGGCTAGCCGCGGGTGGTGAGCACCCGCGCGGCCTGATCGTACAGGCCGATGAAGTGGCTCATCACCTTGGTGGCGCCGCGGAGCTGCTCGCGCAGCTGCTCCATCTCCTCGGCCGGGGCCAGCACCAGCTCGCGCCGGCGGGCCACGAAATCGGCCACCACCGCCCGCCCGGCGTCGGTGCTGCGGTAGGTGGTGCCGCGGGCCGAGCGGTCGCTGGCTTTTTCGATGAGCCCGGCCTTCAACAGCTTGCGCACGCTGTACTGGATGTTGGCCAGGTCGTCGCGGTTCATGAAGCGGCTGATGTCCGACAGGCTCTTGGGCCGGTCGAGGGTCTGGACGATGTGCAGCACCATGTTGTCCTGCCCGGAGAAGCTCACCTCCCCCGGCACCCCCGCCAGCCCCTGCAGGTTGTAGCGCCCGAAGGCCTCGCACAGGCAGATCAGCGCGTGCTCGAAATCGGCCACCACCCGCTCGGCGTCGGAGGCGGCCAGATGCCAGGGCTGCGCCGCAGACGCGGGCACATCGTCGGGGGCGGTGGCGGGGTCGGTGGTCATGGCGGGCTCACTCCATCGGTTGGCACAGCCCCGAATCTAACCCAGATCGGGACCGCGCCGGGCACCCGTCAAACCGGAAGGCGTCCCGCCCGGCACGCCCCGGCATCCACCACGGCCTGCGTGGCACCCGCCCCCGGCCCATATTCGTTTGATCTTCCGGCAAACGCGCTATAACATCCCGGCCTCATATCTGTTAAAAATCGTTGCCGACCGGTTCGCCACACCACGCACGGCAGGATCATGGAAGGGTCCATGAAGCCGCACCACCTTACCCCTGTCATCGCCCTGTCGTGCGCCCTCGCCCACGCCGACGCCCCGCCGTCCGCGCCGGGCGACATCAAGCACCTCCCCCTCAGCGGCTTCGTCGAGGCCACCAGCCTGGAGCAGCTCGCCGACCTCGTCGTCACCGACACCAAGCTCGGCCAGAGCCCGGATTCCGTCACCCAGCGCATCGTCGTCCTCAAGAGCGACGAGATCGAGCGCCTGCCCACCCCCAACGGCAACCTGGCCGAACTGATGCGCCACACCTCCGGCCAGTTCGTCAATGTGCTGTCCCGCAACGACGCCAACTGGGGCTCCTACGCCGGCCTCGGGCCCAAGTACAACAGCTACCTCCTCGACGGCCTGCCGATCGACGCCTTCGCCGACGCCATGAGCCTCGACAGCTCGGCCATCGAGCGCGTCGAGATCCACAAGGGCCCGGCCTCGGTGCTGTACTCCAACTACCTGACGATGGATTTCGTCGGCAACGAGGCGCCGCTGGCCGGCACCACCAACTTCGTGCTGAAGAACCGCATCGACACCCCGCTCACCCGCTTTGGCGCGGGCTTCGGCGCGTGGGGCGCGCGCACCGCGCGGGCCTACACCCAGGGCGCCAGCGGCCAGCTCAGCTACATCGTGAGCGCCAGCCACGAACGCGCCGACTACCGCCAGTACAGCAACGCGGGCTCGTGGCTGCAGACCACCGACCACCCCCACTACGAAAAAGACCGGCTGTTCGCCAACCTCGTCTACACCCTCGGTCAGCCCGAGCACACGGTCAGCCTGTTCTACCAGCACACCGCCCACCAGGGCACCATGGGCCGCCCCAACCGGGATTTCGACCACACCTACGGCACCTTCAACTTCGCCTACAACAACCCCATCGGCGAAGACTGGCACCTCCAGTTCAAATCCGGCGAACGCCGCTACGACCGGCGCTTCGCCAACGACGGCTACCCCGCCAGCCTGGCCCTGGTCAATCGCGACATCAACCGCCAGACCATCCGCCCCGCCGACCTGACCCTCAGCCACCGCCACGGCCAGGATTCCATGCTCACCCTGGGCGTGGACGGCCAGTGGGTCGACTACGAAACCACCACCCGCAGCCCGGCCGGCGTCGGCACCCCCGCCAACCGGGCCGAAGCCCGCTCCGCCGGCTACTTCGTCCAGGAGAAGCTGCGCCTGGACGACTGGGTGCTGCGCGCCGGCCTGCGCCGCAACACCATCCACCACGACTACGCCCTCCTGGGCGGCAGCGTGCCCGCCACCGCCAACGCCAGCTGGAGCAAGAACCTCTGGAGCGTCGGCGCACGCTACAACCTGTCGCCCGGGCTGGCCTTCTACGGCAACGCCGGCTCGAGCTTCATGGTGCCCACCGCCAAGCAGATCGGCGGCACCGTGCCCACCCCCGGCGCCAGCGGCGAGCTGCCCAACCCGGCGCTGCGCCCCGAGAGCGGCATCGGCCGCGACCTGGGCCTCGACTGGCAGGCCACCTCCGCCCTCCACCTCAACCTGCGCGGCTTCCTCAACACCATCAGCGACGCCATCGTCACCAACATCGTCAGCGCCGTGCCCTCCCAGGTGCGCTCCGAGAACGCCGGCGGCGCCCGCTCCGCCGGCTTCGAGGTGGACACCCGCTACACCCTGGGCTCCGGCCTCACCGCCTTCGCCAACCTCACCCACACCCGCACCCGGGTCAGCGACACCCTCAACCCCGGTCACGATGGCAGCCAGATCCCCTTCGCGCCGGCCCGGCTCGCCAACGCCGGGCTGGTCGTCCCCCTGCCCGGCGAACTCACCCTGGCGGCCTACTACCACTGGGTAGGCCGCTACTACGACAGCACCGACCGCAGCGCCCGGCTGCCCTTCGGCAACTACGGCGTGTTCAACCTGCGGGTCCAGAAGCTGCTCGTCCGCAGCGCCGACGCAACCGTGCTGCTCACCGCCGACCTCAACAACCTCACCGACCGCCAGTACCGGATGCCCTTCGATTTCCGCGATCCGGGCATCAACGGCTTTGCCGGTGTGGAAGTGCGCTATTGACCGCCGCCCACCGCCCCCGATGACCGCCCCGGCTCCCCGACCGCACCGCCTGCTGCCCAGTCTGGGCGGGCTGCTGGCCCTGCTGCTGGTGCTCGCCCACGCCCCGGTGCACGCCGCCGGCGAGCTGGAGGCCAAGATCAAGGCCGCCTACGTCTTCCACGTCCTCAAGTTCGTCGAATGGCCGGGCGCCGCGGCCGAGCCCCTGCGCCTGTGCGTCACCGGCACCGACGCGGTGGCGCAGCTGCTCGCCGAACTGAACGGCAAGCAGATCAAGGATCGCCCGCTGCGGGTCGACCTGGCTCCGGGCGCCGACCTCTCCGGCTGCCACGCCCTGTTCATCGGCCGCTCCGAGCGCCGCTGGCAGGACACCCTGGCCCGGCTGCGGGGCGGCGTGCTCACCGTCAGCGACGCGGACGGCTTCGCCGCCGGCGGCGGCATCGTCGGCTTTCTTTCCGAGAACGGCCGGATCAAACTCGACATCAATCCAGAGGCAGCGCGCCAGGCCAACCTGAAGATCAGCGCCAAGCTCCTCGAACTGGCCAGAACGGTGCAATGATGCAGCCCACCACCGACAAGCGCGGCGCCTTCGACCGGCTGCAGATCAAGACCAAGCTGGTCCTGCTGATCGTCGCCACCAGCATCGGCGCCCTCATCGTGCAGGCCGCCGGCTTCGTGGCCTACGAGCGGATGCGCGTCACCGACCAGCTCATCGGCGATCTGTCCTCCCTCGCCCGGATCGTCGCCAACCGCAGCACCGCCGCCCTCATCTTCAACGACGACAAGGTCGTCGGCGAAACCCTCGGCGCCCTCAAGGTCAAGCGGGCCATCGTCGCCGCCTGCGTCTACGACGCCGACGGGCGCGTCTTCGCCCGCTACGACAGCGGCGAGGAAAGCCCCTTCCGCTTCCCGCCCCCGCCCGCCGGCGGCAGCGCCACCCTCATCGAAGACGGCTACCTCCACCTCACCGAGCCGGTGATCGAGGACGGCGTGCAGCTGGGCACCGTCTTCATCCGCGCCAGCTTTGCCGAACTCAACCAGCTCTGGCGCGACTACCTGCTGTTCGCCGGGCTGATCGCCATGGCGGTGTCGTTCATCGCCCTGCTGGCGGCCACCCGCTGGCAGCGCATCGTCTCCGGCCCCATCGAACGCCTCACCCACACCGTCAAGACCATCTCGACCGGCAAGGACTACAGCCTGCGCGCCACCGGCGAGAGCGACGACGAGGTGGGCACCCTGGTGGACGTCTTCAACGGCATGCTCGACGCCATCGAAGAGCGCAACCAGGCCCTCATCGACAGCAACCGCCGCCTCTCCGACAACGAAGCCCAGCTCAAGCTCGCCAACGAAGAACTCGAAGAGCGGGTGCGGGCCCGCACCGCCGAACTCCAGGCCCTGTTCGACTCGGCCAGCGTAGGCATCGTGCTGGTGCGGGACGGCACCATCACCCACCGGAACCGGCGGATGGAAGAGATGTTCGGCGCCGACGACGCCACGGTGGCCGAACTCGCCCGCCTGTGGCACGGCCCCGACGGCGCCGACGCCACCCTGGCCCGCGGCGAGACGGTGCGCTGCGATCTCGAAGTGCCCCAGCCCGACGCGCGCCGGATGTGGGTGCGCCTGTCGGCCCGGGTCATCGACCCCGCCGACCCCGCCCGCGGCATGGTGGGCGTCGTCGAGGACATCACCGCCGAACGTGCCGCGATGGACGAGATGCTCCGCGCCAAGATCCTCGCCGAGGACGCCTCGCGGATGAAATCCGAGTTCCTCGCCACCATGAGCCACGAGATCCGCACCCCCATGAACGCCATCATCGGGATGCTCTACCTCGCCCTCAAGGCCGACCTGCCCCCCGGGCTCGGCAACTACCTCGCCAAGGCCCAGGGCGCCGCCCACTCGCTGCTGGGCATCATCAACGACATCCTCGACTTCTCCAAGATCGAGGCCGGCAAGCTCGAGATCGAATCCATCGAGTTCGGCCTCGACGCCGTGCTCGAACAGCTCAAGGACACCCTCGTCCTGCAGGCCGAACAGAAAGGCATCGAGTTCCTCATCCGCTACGACGTCACCATCCCCCCGGTGCTGGTGGGCGACCCGCTGCGGCTCGGGCAGATCATGCTCAACCTGTGCAGCAATGCGGTCAAATTCACCGAGAAGGGCGAAGTCGAGCTGGCCTTCCGCTGCATCGAAGCCAGCGACACCGACCTCACCCTGCACTTCTCCATCCGCGACACCGGCATCGGCATGACCCCCGAACTCGTCGGCCGGCTGTTCCAGAAATTCACCCAGGCCGACCAGACCACCACCCGCCGCTTCGGCGGCACCGGGCTCGGCCTCGCCATCAGCAAGCACCTGGTCGAGCTGATGGACGGGCGGATCTGGATCGAGGAATCCGTCCCCGGCAAAGGCACCACCGTGTGCTGCACCGTGCACCTCAAGGTCTCGCCCGAAGCCCGCACCCACCGCCAGCGCCTCGTCGAGAAAGCCGGCCCGCTGCTCGGCGGCATCCACGTGCTGGTGGTGGACGACAACGAAGTCTCCCGCGAGATCGTCGCCGAGATGCTGCGCTTCTTCCACCTGGAGGTCAGCGTCGCCGCCAGCGGCCCCACCGCCCTCAGCCTGCTCCAGGCCGCCGACCCGCCCTTCGACATCGTGCTGATGGACTGGCGGATGCCCATGATGAACGGCGACGAGGTCACCCGGCGCATCCACGCCAACCCCGCCATCCGCCACAAACCCAAGGTCGTGATGATTACCGCCTACGGCCGGGAAGACGTCATCCGCGCCTCCGAGCAGGCCGGCGCCGAAGCCTTCCTGGTCAAGCCGGTGTCCCCGTCGATGCTCCTCGACACCATCCTCACCAGCCTTGGCCGCGGGCGCATCCTCGACGAGCGGCGCACCGGCGGGCTGCGCCAGGGCAGCTGCGACCTGCGCGGCGCCCGCCTGCTCCTGGTCGAAGACAACGACATCAACCGCGAATTCGCCACCGAGCTGCTGCGCAGCATGAACACCGAGGTCGACTGCGCCGTGAACGGCGCCGAAGCCGTCGCCAGGGTGCGCGAGCACGACTACGCCGCGGTCCTGATGGACATCCACATGCCGGTGATGGACGGCCTCGAGGCCGCCCGCCAGATCCGCGCCCTCGGCGAAGCGCCGGGCGGAGAGCGCTTCCGCGACCTGCCGATCATCGCCATGACCGCCCTGGCGATGGCCCACGACGAGCAGCGCAGCCTCGCCGCCGGCATGAACGACCACATCACCAAGCCCGTCGCCCCCGACCGCCTGCAGGCCGCCCTGGCCCGCTGGCTCAAGATCCCCCAGCCCGTCCAGCCCGCGCCCTCCGCCGCCAGCGGTCTCGACCCCGATCTGCGCGGCCTCGCCACCATCGACGCCGAACAAGGCGTGCGGCGCATCGGCGGCGACCAGAGCGCCTACCGCAAGCAGCTCCAGCGCTTCCGCGCCCGCTACGCCGGGGCCGCCGACACCCTCCGCGCCATGATCGACGAGCGCCCGCTGCGCGAAGCGGAAGAGTTCTGCCACGCCCTCAAGGGCGTCAGCGGCAACATCGGCGCCGAAGCCCTCTTCGCCTGCGTGACCGCCATCGACAACCGGCTCAAGCAGGACACCCGGCCGACGCCCGCCGAACTGGCCCACATGTCCGAGCTGCTCGGCGCCGTGATGAGCGAGATCGCCGGCCTCGAAGCCCCCGCGGTCGCCGCTGCCCCCACCGGCGGCATGGACCGTTCCGAAGCAACCCGACAAGTGGCACACTTGCTCGACTTGCTGGAATCCGACCTGGGCGCCGCCCAGGCGGTCATGACGACACTGCGCGCAGGCGTCGCCGGCACGGCGGTGGAAACCGTCATCCAGGAGATCGCCGAGAAGCTCGATCTCTTCGAGATCGACGAGGCCATCGCCCTGCTCAAATGCCTGCACGCCGAACTGGCCGGTGAGCCATGAACGACACCCCCGCCCCCGCCGACAAGCCCCACAAGCCGCGCGTCCTCATCGTCGATGACGTCAACGAGAACCTCCACGTGCTGGTCGGCATCCTGCGCCACGAGTTCGCCGTCATCGTCGCCACCTCCGGCCCCAAGGCCCTCGAACTGGCCACCCGCCAGCCCGCGCCCGAGCTGATCCTCCTCGACATCCGCATGCCCGGCATGGACGGCTACGAGGTGCTCCACCGCCTCAAGTCCGACCCGACCACCGCCGACATCCCGGTGATCTTCGTCACCGCCCTGGCCGAAACCGCCGACGAAGCCGTCGGCCTGCGCCTGGGCGCCGCCGACTACGTCACCAAGCCGGTCAATCCCGAACTCCTGCTGCTGCGCGTGCGCAACCAGCTCGAACTGCGCAGCCACCGCCGCAAGACCGCCGCCGGCAACGGCGCCGCGGCCGTGCTGCGGGCCGACAAGCCCACCCTGCTGCTGGTGGACGACATCCCCGAAAACCTCCACGGCCTCTCCGCCGCGCTCCACGACGACTACCGCATCATGGTGGCCGCCAACGGCCAGCGCGCCGTCGAACTCGCCACCGGCCCCAACCCGCCCGACCTGGTGCTCCTCGACATCATCATGCCCGGCATGGACGGCTACGAAGTCTGCCAGCGGATCAAGTCCAGCCCCGGCGGCGGCCGCATCCCGGTGATCTTCGTCACCGTGGCCGACAGCGTCGTGAACAAGCTCCACGGCTTCTCCATCGGCGCCGCCGACTACATCACCAAACCCTTCGACATCGACGAAGTGCGCGCCCGGGTGCGCACCCACCTGGATCTCAGCCGCCTCCAGCGCTCCCTCGAGCACCTCATCGAAGAGCGCATGGCCTCGCTCCAGGAAGCCAACGAAGCCCTCGCCGAGAGCAAGGAGAAGTACCGCATCCTGGCCGAGTACTCCCCCAACTGGGAATACTGGATCGACCCCCACGGCCGCTACCTCTACGTCTCGCCCGCCTGCCACGAAGTCTCCGGCTACAGCGCCGTCGATTTCGTCGGCGACCCCGGCCTGATGCGCAAGCTCATCCACCCGGACGACCTCCCCATCTGGGACGCCCACGACGAGCAGCAGCCCAGCCCCGACGGCCACCACCTGCCCAACTTCCGCATCCGCGCCCGCGACGGCTCCGAGCGCTGGATCGAGCACATCTGCCAGCCGGTGGTAGACGCCCGCGGGCGCTTTCTCGGCACCCGCGGCAGCAACCGCGACATCACCGGCCGGGTGCGCGCCGAAGAAGACCTCCACCTGGCCGCCACCGTGTTCGCCACCACCACCGAAGCGGTGATGGTGATCGACGCCGCCAACCGGGTGCTCACCGTCAACCCCGCCTTCACCGAGATCACCGGCTTCACCCAGGACGAAACCGCCGGCCACGAACCCGTGATGCTGCCCGCCGACCCCTCCGACCCCGAGCCCTACCGGCACCTGTGGGCGGCGGTCAACAGCACCGGGCGCTGGCAGGGCGAGATCACCAGCCGGCGCAAGGACGGCCGCGAGTTCATCGCCTGGGCCACCGTCAGCACCCTCTACCGGGAAGACGCCTCGGTGCACCGCCGGGTCGTGCTGTTCTCCGACATCACCGAGAAGAAGAAGGTCGACAACCTCATCTGGACCCAGGCCAACTACGACCACCTCACCCGCCTGCCCAACCGCCGCCTGTTCAACGACCGCATGGAGCGCGAAGTGCGCAAGGCCCAGCGCAACGGCACCGCGGTCGGCCTGCTGTTCATCGACCTCGACCGCTTCAAGGAGGTCAACGACACCCAGGGCCACGAGATCGGCGACCTGCTCCTCGTCGAAGCCGCCAGCCGCATCCGCCAGTGCGTGCGCGACTACGACACCGTGGCCCGGCTGGGCGGCGACGAATTCACCGTGATCCTGTCCGAACTCCACGGCGGCAGCGAGATCGGCCGGATCGCCCAGGACATCATCGACCGCCTGTCCGAACCCTTCCTGCTGGCCCACCAGGAACACTTCGTCTCCGCCAGCATCGGCATCGCCGTGTTCCCCGAAGACGGCCTCACCATCAGCGAGCTGGTCAAGCACGCCGACCAGGCCATGTACCTCGCCAAGGACGCCGGCCGCGGCTGCTTCCGCTTCTTCACCCGGGCCCTCCAGCAAAGTGCCGAACAGCGCGTCCGGCTGGCCGCGGAGCTGCGCCGGGCGGTCGAAGCCGAGCAGCTCGAAGTCTATTACCAGCCCATCGTCGAACTCGACACCAACCGGGTCACCAAGGCCGAAGCCCTGCTGCGCTGGCAGCACCCCACCCAGGGCAACGTCAGCCCGGCGGTGTTCATCCCCGTCGCCGAAGACACCGGGATCATCCACGACCTGGGCGAGTGGGTCTTCCGTCAGGTCATCCGCCAGGCCCGCCGCTGGCGCGAAGCCCTCGGCGCCGACTTCCAGGTCAGCATGAACATGTCGCCGGTCCAGTTCAACGGCAGCGGCCCCAGCTGCCGCCAGTGGCTCGACCAGCTCTCCAGCGGCGAGCTGCCCGGCGCCAACCTCGTCATCGAGATCACCGAGGGCCTGCTCATGAACACCGAGCCCGGCATCCTCGACATCCTGCTGCGCCTCCGCGACGCCGGCATCGGCGTGGCCATCGACGACTTCGGCACCGGCTACTCGTCGCTCGCCTACCTCAAGAAGTTCGACATCGACGTGCTCAAGATCGACCAATCCTTCACCCGCAACCTGAGCCCCGACGCCCCCGACTTCGCCCTCTGCGAAGCCATCGTCGTGATGGCCCACAAGCTCGGCCTGAAGGTCATCGCCGAAGGCGTCGAGACCGAACTCCAGCGCGACCTGCTGCGCCAGATCGGCTGCGACTACGCCCAGGGCTACCTCTACTCCCGCGCCGTGCCGGCCGACCGCTTCGAAGCCTTCTGCCGCGGCTGATCCGGCCGCCCGCCCCCGCGGCCGGCCGGGCGTGCCACAATCCGCGCCGCCTCCCCGTTTTCGCCCCGCCCCCGTGACCACCTTCCTGCACACCGCCGACTGGCAGATCGGCAAACTCTTCGGCCAGTTCGAGCCCGACGACGCCGCCCTCCTCGCCGACGCCCGCCTCGCCGCCATCCTGCGCCTCGCCCGCCTCGCCACCGAGCACCGGGTCGACGCCGTGCTGGTGGCCGGCGACGTGTTCGACGCCCAGGGCGTGGCCGACCGCACCGTGTTCCGCCTGTTCAACGCCCTCGCCGGCTTTGCCGGGCCGTGGGTGATGATCCCCGGCAACCACGACGCCGGCCTCGCCGAATCGGTGTGGACCCGCGCCCTGCGGCTGGGCGCCGTGCCCCCCAACGTACACCTCTGCCTGCAGCCCGCCCCGCTCACCGTCGCCGGGCTGGCGATCCTCCCGGCGCCCCTCACCCAGCGCATCACCCACGCCGACCTCACCGACTGGTTCGCCGGCGCCGCCACCCCCGCCGGCCTGCCCCGCGTCGGCCTCGCCCACGGCAGCGTCGAGGGCCTGCTGGCCGACGGCATCGACGCCTCCAACCCCATCGCCGCCGGCCGCGCCGCCAGCGCCCACCTCGACTACCTGGCCCTGGGCGACTGGCACGGCACCCGGCAGGTGGACGAACGCTGCTGGTACGCCGGCACTCCCGAGACCGACCGCTTCCGCGCCAACGACTCCGGCAACGCCCTGCTCGTCCGCCTCGACGGCCCCGGCGCCCCGCCCCAGGTCACCCGCCTCGCCACCGGCCAGTACCGCTGGCTCGACGAAACCGTCGACCTGCAGGTGCCCACCGACCTCGACGCCGCCCTCGAACGCCTCGGCGGCTACGGCCCCGCCGACGTCGTGCAGCTCACCCTGCGCGGCCACACCGACCTCGCCGGACACCGCCGCCTGCACGACGCCATCGCCCGCGCCGGCGGCAAGGCCCGCAGCCTCAGCGCCAACCTCGACGCCCTGCGCCTCGAACCCACCGACGCCGACATCGCCGCCCTCGACGCCGACGGCTACCTGGGCGAAGTCATCGCCGACCTGGGCGCCGACCTCCGCGCCCGCCCCGACGGCCCCGCCCGGGACGCCCTGGCCCTGCTGGCCGGCCTCCTCGCCGACGACCGGAGCGCCGCCCCATGAAGCTCACCCGCCTGCGCATCGAACAGTTCCGGCAGTTCCGCCAGCCCCTCGAACTGGCCGGCCTCGAACCCGGCCTCAACGTCATCACCGGCCCCAACGAAGCCGGCAAGAGCACCCTCGTCGCCGCCATCCGCGCCGCCTTCTTCGAGCGCCACCGCTCCCGCCGCGTGGACGACCTCCAACCCTGGGGCGACACCGCCGCCGCCCCCACCGTCGAACTCGATTTCGAACTCGACGGCCAACCCTGCCGGCTCGTCAAGCGCTTCCTCGGCCGCGCCCGCTGCGACCTGCAACTGGGCAACCAGCACCTGGACGGCGCCGACGCCGAAGACCAGCTCGCCGAACTGCTCGGCTTCCAGTTCGCCGGCCGCGGCGCCAGCACCGAAGAACACTGGGGCATCCCCGGCCTGCTGTGGATCGCCCAGGGCAGCGCCCAGACCATCGCCAAGCCCGTCGAGCACGCCGCCGGCCACCTCAACCGGGTGCTCGGCCAATCTCTCGGCGAAGTCGCCAGCAGCCGCGGCGACGCCATCCTCGCCAAGGTCGAAGCCGCCCGCAACGAGCTGCTCACCCCCGCCGGCGGGCGCCCCCGCGGCCCCTTTGCCGACGCCGAAGCCAGGGTCGCTGCCCTCGAAGCCCGCCTCGCCGAACTCGACACCGCCATCGCCGGCTACTGCCGGCAAGTGGACAGCCTCGCCGCCCTGCGCCGCGAGCACGCCGCCGACGACGCCGCCCGCCCCTGGCTCGCCTTCCGCGCCCAGGCCCGGGGCGCCGCCGAACGCCTCGACGCCATCGCCACCCTCGAAACCGAACTCACCGGCGCCCGCCAGCAAGCCGGCCAGCTCGACGCCCGCATCCAGCTCCTCCACCGTCAGCTCGACACCCTCGCCCGCCAGGAAGACGACGCCCGCCGCCGCCACGCCGACGCCACCGACGCCGCCCACCGCGCCGACGACGCCCGCCGCCAGACCGCCCAGTGGCAGGCCCGCCACGCCGACGCCGCCCGCGCCGCCGACACCGCCCGCCAGGCCCTGCGCCTCGCCCGCCAGGAAGACACCCGCCAACAGCTCGCCGCCCGCCTCGCCAGCCTACGCCAGCAAGCCGCCGACGGCACCGACCGCCTCCGCGCCGCCGACGCCGCCCGGCACAGCCTCCACGCCCTCCAGGCCCAGGCCGCCGCCAGCCGCATCGACGACGCCGACCTCGCCGCCCTGCGGGCACGCCAGCGCCAGCTCGACGAAACCCGCCTCCGCCAGTCCGCCGCCGCCACCCGCCTCCAGTTCCACCTCGACGACGGGCAGCACATCGCCATCGGCGGCGAGCCGGTGGCCGGCAGCGGCGAGCGCCAGCTCCTCGAAGCCACCGCCATCGCCCTGCCCGGCCTCGGCCGGCTCACCGTCACCCCCGGCGGCGCCGATCTCGCCCGGCTCGCCCAGGCCGCCATCGACCTCGCCGACGCCCACGCCGACCACCTCCAGCGCCTCGGCCTCGACAGCCTCGACGCCGCCGAAGCCCGCCACCGCACCGCCCAGCAACTCGACTTCGAGGTCAAGACCGCCGCCGCCCGGCTCGCCGCCCTCGCCCCCCGCGGCCTCGACGCCCTCCAGGCCGACCTGGACGCCGAGCGCGCCCGCGCCGCCGACGCCGCCCAAGCCCTCGCCCGCCTGCCCGCCGCGCCCCCCGACG
>NZ_JAYRMI010000030.1:0-45640 GCF_041904905.1 Zoogloea sp.
AAGCGCCCGGTCGGGAGCAAATTCGTCCGACCCGGGAGCGCGCACCTCCCAACCGGGAGAAAAAAGGTCCGACCGGGAGCTTGGGGCTCCCGGCGTAGGGACAGGGCTGCCGAGCCGCGGAGTCGGTGGGGCGGGCGCCGAGCGCGGATGGGCGTGGTAGTAGGGGTTTTCGGAATGGAAGGGGTGGGGTTGTTCTGTTAAAATTCCCGTAAATTTTTCATCGTACATAAAATGTCAAGAAATCAACGGGTAGGCTACGTACAGATTTCGATGGATGCCGGAGACCCTGGAGTTCAGCGCGAGGCGTTGGTCAGGGCCGGTTGTACGGCGATCTACGAGGATGCGCTCACCAAGGGCAGGAAATCCGAATGGCCCGAGTGGGAGCGATGCCGCAAGACACTGCGCGCGGGGGACACCCTTGTCGTGTGGCGTCTCGATCGCCTGGGACGTGGTTTGTCGGAGTTGATTCGCGTTGTCACCGAGCTGGTGCGCGACGGCATCGCGTTCGAGAGTGTCTCGGATGAGATTGCGACGACAGGCAGCGATGGAGTGGCCACTTCTCGCGTGTTCGCGGCGCTTGCCAATTCGGAGCACCACCTTGTTCGGGAGCGGACCCATGCGGGGCTGAGCGCGGCCCGGGCTCGAGGGCGTGCTGGCGGAAGAAAGCCCAAGTTGGACGAGCAGGACGTGCTTGAGATTCGGGCGCTTTGGCGCGACGCGAGCTTGTCAGTGGCGGATATCGCACGACGTTACGGTGTGTCGCGGACAACGCTTTACAAACATCTGGAATCGTCAGGCTGAACGCCCGCTGCAAGAGAGCGGCTGTGGTGTGGGCGGCAACCTGCACCACAGCCTGACCATAACCTGCCTGCGATGGAGGCGAAGGCATGGCTGAACATACTTTACATGGCTCACGAACAAGATCCAGACCTTCCTCATGGCGACGACGAGATTGCCGAAGCGGGCTTCGATGCTGACGACGATGTTGCATTACGGCCCGGACCGAATGCCGATCCAATGGCCGACATCGAGCGGTACATCAGACCCGAGGTCCGTGCTCTTTACGATGTGTTCAGCTATCGGCACGCGGCGGCGATCCTCTCCACCTCGTTTCCCGTCGAGCTGGACGAAATCCAGCAGGCGTTGCTCGCATTTCGAATCTCGGTGCGGGATATCGGCATGCCCGGCGGAAACGAGTCGGTCATACCCAAGAAATTCTCCGGCGCGTTGCGTCCGGCTGATTGGGTCGAGACCCGCATCCAGGGAGATCTGTTGGTGAGGTCGCACAGTTTTCTTCCTGGTGGCAGGCAGAAAGAGGCCAGACGTAATGAGCGCACGATAGAGAACTTCATCGATGGCCACAAAATCGACTACGTGAAAGGACGAGTGGCCTTCGATATGGAGTGGAACTCCAAGGATCAGACCTTCGACCGGGATCTGTACGCCATGCGGACCTTCCATGAATGCGGCTTGATCAGTGCGGGCGTCATGGTCACCCGAAGTGCCGCGCTGAACCCCGTGTTCGACAAAGTGCCGCAACTGGACAAAGCAGGTAACGAAGTCGGCAAGAGCGTGAAGGCGAAGTTCGGTGCCAGTACCACCTGGATGGGCAAGCTCCTTTACCGCCTCAACGCCGGGCGCCATGGCGGCTGCCCGGTGCTCGTGTTCGGTATCACACCAAAATTGATTGAAGACTGGAACTAATCATCATGACCAATCCCAAGGCTGACGAAGCCCCCGATGCAGCGGGGGACCTTCTCGCCCGCCATGGCGGACGGCAATTTCATACGATCTTGGCCGACCCCCCCTGGCAGTTCCAGAATCGAACCGGAAAGATGGCGCCGGAGCATAAGCGTCTGTCGCGGTATGGAACGATGAATCTTGAGGCGATCATGGCGCTGCCTGTCGAACAGTTGGCTGCCGACACGGCGCATCTTTACCTTTGGGTGCCTAACGCGCTGCTTCCGGAAGGGTTGCGCGTGATGGAAGCCTGGGGGTTTGAATACAAGTCAAACATCGTTTGGCACAAAGTCCGCAAGGATGGCGGGCCGGATGGGCGTGGCGTCGGGTTCTATTTTCGGAACGTCACCGAGTTGGTGTTGTTCGGCATTCGCGGCAAGAACGCGAGAACGCTTGCCCCGGGCCGTCGTCAGGTGAATTTCCTCGCTACCCAGAAGCGCGAGCACTCTCGAAAACCCGACGAGTTCTACGACATTGTCGAGTCGTGCAGCCCGGGGCCCTACCTGGAACTATTTGCCCGTGGGCCCCGTATCGGTTGGGATGTCTGGGGTAACCAGTCGGATGAGTATTATCCGACGTGGCCGACGTACTCCAATCATTCCCAGTCGGATCGCGATGGCGAACTGGCCGATCTCGCAGCGCTGCCGCTCTTCAAATAGCCTTTTTTGTCGCCCGAAACAAAAACCCCCGGCGGGTGCCGGGGGTGGTCAGGCTTACTTGCGGCGGCGGGCCAGGCCCAGGCCGGTGAGGCCGAGGGCGGCCAGCATCAGGGCGGTGGGCTCGGGCACGGTCCCGCCGTTGCCGAGGCTGATGTTGGGGCCGAAGTAGCCCCAGGGCATGTCGTTCACGTAGGTGGGCGCGGTGAGGAAGTCGCCGCTGGTGCCGGCCGAGTAGGCGTTGCCCAGCTTGCTGAGGCGCGGGTCGACGACCAGATTGGCAATATCGGCGCCGAAGAGGTAGGCGTCGGAGAGGCTGGCGCCCACCACCCGGTAGTCGCCCGGGCCGAGGGTGAGCGGGGCGATGCTGGCCACGCGGAACAGGCCCTGCAGGGTGGAGGCCGAGGTGACGGTGGCGGACGCAAGCAGGGTGCCGGCGCTGTCGTACAGATTCACCAGGTGATCGGCGGAGAAGCCGTTCTGGTCGGCGTCGAAGTAGCCCAGGCCGTCCACGGCGACGGTGGAGACGACGCTGAAGTTGACCCCGAGAACCCAGGAGCCGTTGGTGTAGACCTCTTCGATGGTGCTGGCAGTCCAGCCGAGGCTGCCGGCGACGGCCAGCGACGTGGAGCCGGCGAGGGCGAGGCCGGCCAGGCTTTTGACGATGGAGTGCTTCATGGTGGGCTTCCTTGACTGAGCGATCTGACGAATGACGCAGGCTTGGCTGCATTGCCCGGGTCGGGTATTTGCCGATTAAGCAAAAATCGCGCCCAGTTTTGGAAAAGTAAAACAATTCAACAGTCTGCCGATTTTTCAAAGCGGCCGGGCGGTGCTTGCCGGGGGCGGCTGTAAAATTTGACGACATGATAAATTTCACAATTTCGCGTCATATGCCCGGTGGGCAGCGGCTTGAGCGGTGGGCGGATGGCCTTGGCAAGCTGGCGGGCGGGCTTGTAAATTTCGCGCCGTCGATGTGTCTCTGAAGGAGGGTGAGCATGCATTCCCTGATTGCCGAGTTGCAGCGCCTGTTCGGCCGGCCGGGGCAGGATCTGCCCGATCCGCTGCCGGCCGACGGTGTTGATCTCGATCTGGTGAGTCCGGACGGGCGGGTGTGGGCGATGGCGGTCGGTGTTGCGCCGGCGGCCGGGTGGGCGCCCGTGGCGGCCTTGTGCGAGGGCGCGGTGAATGGGCTGGCGCTGCCGCCGCCGGCGGTGTCGCTGGCGGCCGGGGCGGGGTTCCGGGTGTGGTTCTCGCTGGCCGATCCGGTGCCGCTGGCGCGGGCGGAGGCTTTCCTGGCCGGCCTGCAGGCGCGTTTCCTGGCCGATGTGCCGGCGGCGCTGGTGAGCTTGCTGCCGTCGGCGGTCGGGCGGGCGGTGCCGCTGGCGCCGGCGGCGGTGGGCGAGGGGCGCTGGACGGCCTTCATCGACCCGGCGATGGGCGGCATGTTCGCCGGCGAGACCTGGCTCGACATGGCGCCCAGCCCCGAGCGTCAGGCCGAGCTGCTGGCCGGCTTCCGGTCGATCGCGGCGGCGGATTTTGCGCGGGCGATGGCGGTGCTGGAACCCGGTGGCCCGGTGGTGCCGGCGCCGGTGGGGCCGGTGGCCGGGTTGGTGATGGAGCCGCCCGCGGTGCCCGGCGTTGCGCCGCACATCCGGCTGGCGGTGGGGGGCGGTTTTGTGGACCCGAAGAGCTTTTTGCTGGCGGTGATGAACGACCCGGGCGCGAGCGCCGATCACCGGATCGAGGCGGCGAAGGCCTTGTTGCCGTATTTCGAGGGGTGATGCCGGGGCGGCGGCCCGGAAAGTGCGAACCCCGGCCTGGCCGGGGTTGTTGAAGCGGGCGGGGCCCGACGCATCCGCCGGGCCGGGCTGGAGCCGGGCTACCCGAGCTTCTTCTTCAGCAGCTCATTCACCTGCGCCGGGTTGGCCTTGCCCTTGCTGGCCTTCATGCACTGGCCGACCAGCGCGTTGAAGGCTTTTTCCTTGCCGGCGCGGAATTCCTCGACCGACTTCTGGTTGGCGGCCAGCACCTCGTCGATGATCGCCTCGATGGCGCCGGTGTCGGTGACCTGCTTGAGGCCCTGGGCTTCGATGATGGCGTCGGCGGATTCGCCTTCGCCGTTCCACAGCGCTTCGAAGACCTTCTTGGCGATGGCGTTGGAGATGGTGTTGTCGGCGATGCGGGCGACGAGGCCGGCGAGTTGCAGCGCGCTCACCGGGCTGGCGGTGATGTCCAGCTCGGCCTTGTTGAGGCGCGCGGCGAGGTCGCCCATCACCCAGTTGGCGCAGGTTTTGGCGCTGGCGGCGCCGGCTGCGGCGACGGCGTCGACGTAGAACTGGGCGGTCTCGCGGCTGGCGGTCAGCGTCGTCGCGTCGTAGGCGGAGAGGCCGTATTCGCCCTGGAAGCGGGCCGACAGGGCGGCGGGCAGCTCGGGCATCTCGCCCTTGACGCGGGCTATCCAGTCGGCGCCGATCACGAGCGGCAGCAGGTCGGGGTCGGGGAAGTAGCGGTAGTCGTGGGCGTCTTCCTTGCTGCGCATGGCGCGGGTTTCGCCGGTGTCCGGGTCGAACAGCACGGTGGCCTGCTGAACCTTGCCGCCGTCCTCGATCAGGTCGATCTGCCACTGGATCTCGTAGTCGATGGCCTGCTGCAGGAAGCGGAAGCTGTTGAGGTTCTTGATCTCGCGGCGGGTGCCGAACGCGGCCTGGCCGCGGGGGCGCACCGAGACGTTGGCGTCGCAGCGGAAGGAGCCTTCCTGCATGTTGCCGTCGCAGATGTCGATCCAGCGCACCAGGGCGTGGAGCGCCTTGGCGTAGGCCACGGCTTCGGCGGACGAGCGCATGTCGGGCTCTGAGACGATCTCGAGCAGCGGCGTGCCGGCGCGGTTGAGGTCGATGCCGGTCATGCCGTGGAAGTCTTCGTGGAGGCTCTTGCCGGCGTCTTCTTCAAGGTGGGCGCGGGTGAGATTGACGCGCTTTTCGTAGTGGCCGCCCTTGCCGTCGGGCACCAGCAGGTCGAGGTGGCCGCCCTGGACGACGGGCAGCTCGTACTGGCTGATCTGGTAGCCCTTGGGGAGATCGGGGTAGAAGTAGTTCTTGCGGGCGAAGATGCTCTTGGGCGACACGCTGGCGCCCACCGCGAGGCCGAAGCGGATGGCCCGCTCGACAGCGCCCTTATTGAGCACCGGCAGCACGCCGGGCAGGGCGATATCCACCGCGCAGGCCTGCACGTTGGGTTCGGCGCCGAAGGCGATGCTGGCGCCGGAGAAGATCTTGGATTGCGTGTTGAGCTGGGTGTGAACTTCCAGCCCGATGATGACTTCCCAGTCGGTTCTGCTCATGGTGGCTCTCTAGATTTGGTGTCGTTCGGTCAGTCGCAGTGGCCGGTGCTCTTGTCGATCAGGAGCGGCCACACGTAGTCGTGGGCGCTGGCCGGGCTGCACAGGGTGTGGCAGTTGGCAAAGGCGACGGTGATCTGCTCGCCCTGTTCCCACATGTGAACCCGGCAGTCCCGCGCGCCGGTGAGTTCGACGGAGGGCAGGGCCTGGGTCTGGCGGAACTGGGCGAGGTCGTAGCGGCAGGTGCCGCGCTTGGGCATCGTCACTTCGGCCTTGAAGGCATTGACCTTGGAGTTGACCACCTCGACGGTGGCGCTGCCGAAGTTGCCGGTCTCGTCCTTGAACTTGCATTGCGTGCTCACCGAGAAGGTGCGCAGGGGCATCGGCTTGAGCTTGCCGCCGGTGCCGGTGGCCGGGCGCTCGACGATGCCACCCCCCGCGGTGCCGTCATCGGCGGGGTGGCCGGGCAGCTCCAGGGTGCCGCAGCCGGCGAGGGCGGCCACGGCGGCAGCGAGGAGGGTGCGCTGGATCGGCTTCATCGCGGGTTTCAGGCCTGGGGCGCGCGGGCGTGCCAGTCGGTGGCTTGCTGGAACTGGTGGGCGACGCCCAGCAGGCGGGCTTCGTCGAAGTAGTTGCCGATCAGCTGCAGGCCCACCGGCAGGCCGCCCTTGCCGAAGCCGGCCGGGTGCGACAGGCCGGGCAGGCCGGCGAGGTTGATGGCGATGGTGTAGATGTCGGAGAGGTACATCTGCACCGGGTCGTCGCTCTTCTCGCCGATGCCGAAGGCGACCGTCGGGCTGGTGGGGCCGGCGATCACGTCGCACTGCCGGAAGGCGGCGGCGAAGTCGTTGGCGATCAGGCGGCGCAGCTTCTGGGCCTTGATGTAGTAGGCGTCGTAGTAGCCGTGGGAGAGCACGTAGGTGCCCACCAGGATGCGCCGCTTGACCTCGGCGCCGAAGCCCTGGGCGCGGCTCTTGCAGTACATGTCGTTCAGGTCGGTGTACTCGGCGGCGCGGTGGCCGTAGCGCACGCCGTCGAAGCGGCTGAGGTTGGAGCTGGCTTCGGCCGGGGCGATCACGTAGTAGGCGGGGATCGCCAGCCGGGCGTTGGGCAGGCTCACCTCGACGGTGGTGGCGCCGAGCTTGCGGTATTCGGCAAGGGCGGCCTCCACCGCGGCGCGCACGTCGTCGTCCATGCCGTCGGCGAAGAACTCCTTGGGCAGGCCGATGCGCAGGCCGGCCAGCGGCCTGGCCAGATCGCGGCTGTAGTCTTCGGCCTCGCGCTCGAGGCTGGTGGAATCCCGCGGGTCGTGGCCGGCCATGGCGGAGAGCAGCAGGGCGCAGTCTTCGGCCGAGCGGGCAAAGGCGCCGCCCTGATCCAGCGACGAGGCGTAGGCGATCATGCCGTAGCGGGACACGGTGCCATAAGTGGGCTTGATGCCGGTGATGCCGCACAGGGCCGCCGGCTGGCGCACCGAGCCGCCGGTGTCGGTGCCGGTGGCGATGGGCACCATCCGCGCCGCCACCGCCGCCGCCGAGCCGCCGGAGGAGCCGCCGGGCACGCAGTCGGGGTTCCAGGGGTTGCGGGTGGGGCCGAAGTGGGAGTTCTCGTTGGAGGAGCCCATCGCGAACTCGTCCATGTTGGTCTTGCCGACCATCACCGCGCCGGCTTGCTTGAGCAGGCTGACCACGTGGGCGTCGTAGGGGCTCACGAAGTTGGCGAGCATCTTCGAGCCGCAGGTGGTGAGCACGCCTTCGGTGCAGAAGACATCCTTGTGGGCCAGCGGGATGCCGGTGAGCGGGCCGGCGGTGCCGGCGGCCAGGCGTGCGTCGGCTTCGGCAGCGGCCTGCAGGGCGCTGTCGCGGCAGGTGGTGACGAAGGCGTTGATGCGCCCGTTGCCGGCCTCGATGCGGGCGAGGCTTTCGGTGGCGAGTTCGACGGCGGAGACGCGCTTCGCGCGAAGGGCGGCGGCGATGTCCTTGAGGCTGGAGTCGATCATGGTGCGGGGTGCGAAGTGAGGCGGCCGCCGGGGCGGGCCGCGGGAATCGGGAGGGGTGGCGGCTTACTCGATGACCTTGGGCACCAGGTACAGCCCGGCCTCGGTCTGCGGCGCGATGGCCTGGTAGGCCTGGCGGCGGTCGGTCTCGCTGACGGCGTCTTCGCGCAGGCGCTGGGCAAGCTCCTGGGGATGGCTCATGGGCTCGACCCCGTCGGTGTTCACGGCCTGCATTTCCTCGATCAGGCCGAAGATACCGTTGAGTTTGGCCTGGGTGGCATCCAGGTCGCCGTCGGCGAGTTCAAGGCGGGCGAGCTTGGCGATGTGGCGGACTTCGTCGGCGGAAAGTGTCATGGCAATTTACAAAGTTGCTTAAACGACAAAGGTTTGTAGGTTATCATAAGCGATTCTGTTGCCCCAATTCCCAACCCCTACAACGGCTTTTTCCGGGATTTTTCTCCGATGTTTGGTTCTCTGCGCTCTTACTTTTCGAACGATCTCGCCATCGACCTTGGCACCGCCAACACCCTGATCTACGTGCGCGGCAAGGGCATCGTTCTCGACGAACCGTCCGTGGTGGCGATCCGCACCGAGGGCGGCCCGAACGCCAAGAAAACCATCCTCGCCGTGGGGATGTCCGCCAAGCAGATGCTGGGCAAGACCCCGGGCAACATCACCGCCATCCGCCCGATGAAGGATGGCGTGATCGCCGACTTCACCGTCACCGAGCAGATGCTCAAGCAGTTCATCAAGAAGGTTCACGACACCCGCCTGTTCTCGCCCAGCCCGCGCATCATCATCTGCGTGCCCTGTGGCTCCACCCAGGTGGAGCGCCGCGCGATCCGCGAATCTGCCCTGGGCGCCGGTGCCAGCAATGTTTACCTGATCGAAGAGCCGATGGCTGCGGCGATCGGTGCCGGCATGCCGGTGGCCGACGCGACCGGCTCGATGGTCGTCGACATCGGCGGCGGCACGACCGAAGTGGGTGTGATCTCCCTGGGCGGCATGGTGTACGCCGGCTCGATCCGCGTCGGCGGCGACAAGTTCGACGAAGCCATCATCAATTACATCCGCCGCAACTACGGCATGCTGATCGGCGAGACCACCGCCGAATCCATCAAGAAGGAAATCGGCTCGGCCTTCCCGGGTTCCGAGGTCAAGGAGATGGAGGTCAAGGGCCGCAACCTGGCCGAAGGCATCCCCCGCGCCTTCACCATCTCGTCCAACGAGATCCTCGAAGCCCTCACCGAGCCGCTCAACCAGATCGTCTCCGCGGTCAAGATCGCGCTGGAGCAGACCCCGCCCGAGCTGGGCGCCGACATCGCCGAGCGTGGCATGGTGCTCACTGGCGGCGGCGCGCTGCTGCGCGACCTCGACCGCCTGCTGATGGAAGAAACCGGCCTGCCGGTGATCGTCGCCGACGACCCCCTCACCTGCGTGGTGCGCGGTTCCGGCATGGCCCTCGAAAAGATGGACCAGCTCGGTTCCATCTTCACCAGCGAGTAAGACACGTCGCAGACGACCGGGACGCCCGCAGTGAACTTCCCGTTCCCCTGCGTGCGTCGCCTGCCCGGGCTGGTCCCGGGCGCGGCCGTTTGCCCATCGACCTGAGCGTCCCTGTCCGATGGTCGGCCATTCGCCTCCTCCCTTCTTCAAACGCGGGCCTGCGCCGCTGGCCAAGCTCGTGTTCTTCGTCATCGTCTCGCTGGCGCTGCTGGTCTCCGACCTCAACCTGCGCTACCTCGACGCCTTCCGCCAGGGTCTGTCGGTGCTCGCCTATCCGCTGCAGATGGCGGCCGCCACGCCGGCGGATTTCGTGCGCAACGCCTCCAACTACTTCGCCTCGCTGGTGCGCCTGCAGATCGAGAACAAGGAGTTGAAGAGCAAGCAGCTCCAGGGCGCCGAGCGCCTGCTGCGCCTCGACCAGATCGAGCAGGAGAACCGCCACCTGCGCGCCCTGCTCGAGGCCCGTGAGCGGCAGCCGGTGAAATCCGTGGTGGCCGAGATCATGTACACCGCGAAAGACCCTTTCTCGCGCAAGGTCATTCTCGACAAGGGCGCCCAGGCCGGCATCGAGCCCGGTCAGGCGGTGGTGGACGACGCCGGGGTGATCGGCCAGATCACCCGGGTCTTCCCGATGCAGTCCGAACTCACCCTGCTCACCGACAAGGATCAGGCGATCCCGGTGACCATCGTGCGCAGCGGCCTGCGGGCGGTGCTGTTCGGCTCCGGCAACGGGCTGATGGAGCTGCGCTATCTGGCCGCCAACGCCGACGTGCAGCCCGGCGACAAGGTGGTCACCTCGGGGCTCGATGGCGTCTTCCTGGCCGGCCTGCCGGTGGCCACGGTGGCCCGGGTGGAGCGCGACCAGGCCCAGACCTTCGCCCGTATCCCCTGCCTGCCGGCGGCGGGGGTCGAGCAGTTCAGCCATGTGCTGGTGCTGGGCCATCGCGAAAGCCTGCCGCCGCGCCCGCCGGAGCCCGAGGTCATCAACAAGGGCAAGGGCGGCAAGGGTCGCAAGGCCAGGGCGGCCAAGGAGTAAGCCATGCAACCGACCAACCGTTCGAGCCGCATCCTGCTCCCGGTGAAGATGTGGTTTGTGTACCTCACCCTCTTCGTCGCGCTGTTCCTCAACTACATCCCCACCGGCCATCTGCCGGCGGTGCCGGATTTCGTGGCCCTGGTGCTGGCCTTCTGGTGCGTGCGCGAGCCGCTCAAGATCGGCATCGGCGCCGGCTTCGTGTTCGGCCTCTTCACCGACATTGGCGTGGGTGCGGCGATGGGGCAGCACGCCTTCTCCTACGTGCTGCTGGCCTACGCCGCCAACGAGCTGTCGCGGCGGGTGCTGTGGTTCACGCCGGTGGAGCAGGCGCTCCACGTGCTGCCCCTGCTGTTCCTGTCCCAGGTGGTGATGGTGGTGGTGCGGCTCATCGCCGGGGCCGAGTTCCCCGGCTGGTGGATGTTCTTCGGCAGCTTCGTGGCCGCCCTCCTGTGGATTCCCCTGCACTACGTGCTGCTGCTGCCCCAGTACCAGCCCGTGGAGCGGGACGAGAACCGGCCGATCTGACCGATGACCACGATCCGCACGCCCGAGCAGGAACTCGGCCGTTTTCGTGCCCGGCTGGCGGTGGCCGGGGCGGTGGCGCTGGTGTGCTTCGGGCTGCTGGCGGCGCGCTTCTTCTACCTGCAGGTGGTGCGCTACGACTACTACTCCACCCGCGCCGAGGACAACCGGATCTCGCTGGTGCCCATCGTGCCCAACCGCGGCCTCATCATGGACCGCAACGGCACGGTGCTGGCCCGCAACTATTCGGCCTACACCCTGGAGATCACCCCGTCGCGGGTGGCCGATCTCGAGCAGACCATCGAGGCGCTCTCCAGGCTCGTCGACATCCAGCCCAAGGATCGCAAGCGCCTCAAGAAGCTGATGGACGAATCCAAGAGCTTCGAATCGTTGCCCATCCGCAACCGCCTCACCGACGAGGAAGTCGCCCGCTTCATCGCCCAGCGCTACCGCTTCCCGGGGGTCGAACTCAAGGCGCGGCTGTTCCGCGACTACCCGATGGGCGCCTTCGGCTCCCACATCATCGGCTACATCGGGCGGATCAACGACCGCGACCTGGAGCGCATCGAGGAGAACGACGACTCCGCCAACTACCGCGGCACCGACCACATCGGCAAGGCCGGCCTCGAGAAGAGCTACGAGCGCGAACTCCACGGCCAGACCGGCTACGAGGAGGTCGAGGTGGATTCCGGCGGCCGCGCCGTGCGGGCCCTGCGGCGCACCCCCGCCACGCCGGGCAACAACCTCATCCTCACCGTCGATCTCAAGCTGCAGGAAGTCGTCGAGAAGGCCTTCGGCAACCGCCGCGGCGCGCTGGTGGCCATCGAGCCGGGCAGCGGCGGGGTGCTGGCGCTGGTGTCGGTGCCCACCTTCGACCCCAACCTGTTCGTGGACGGCATCGCCCCCCAGGATTGGGACGAGCTCAACAACTCCCCCAATCACCCGATGGTGAACCGCGCCCTCAACGGCGCCTACCCGCCGGGCTCCACCTTCAAGCCCTTCATGGCGCTGGCGGCGCTGATGAGCGGCAAGCGCACCGCCAGCCAGGCCATCTCCGATCCGGGCTACTTCGATTTCGGCGGACACCACTTCCGCGACGACAAGGCCGGCGGTCACGGGGTGGTGGACATGTACAAATCCATCGTCCACTCCTGCGACACCTACTACTACAAGCTCGCCAACGACATGGGGATCGACCTGATCGCCGCCCAGATGGCCCAGTTCGGGTTCGGCAGCCGCACCGGCATCGACATCGAAGGCGAGAGCACCGGCGTGCTGCCCTCGCCCGAATGGAAGAAGCGCCGCTTCAAGAAGCCCGAGCAGCAGAAGTGGTTCGGCGGCGAGACCATCTCCATCGGCATCGGCCAGGGCTACAACGCCTACACCATGTTGCAGCTCGCCCACGCCACCGCCACGGTGGCGGCCGGTGGGGTGATGTTCAAGCCCCACCTCGTCAAGTACATCGAGAGCGCCAAGGACGGCTCGCGGCGGATGATCGAGCCCCAGCCGATCAAGACCATCCCGATCCGCCAGGACCACCTCGACACCATCCGCCGGGCGATGGTGGGGGTGAACCGCGAGGGCACCGGCACCCGCGCCTTCGCCGGCGCCCCCTACCAGGCGGCGGGCAAGACCGGCACGGCCCAGGTGTTCTCCCTGAAGGGCGCCAAGTACAACGCGCGGATCGCCGAGCGCCTGCGCGACCACGCCCTGTTCATCGCCTTCGCCCCGGCCGACAAGCCCACCATCGCGCTGGCGGTGCTGGTCGAGAACGGCGGCTTCGGTGCCGAATCCGCCGCCCCGATCGCCCGCCAGGTGCTCGACTACTACCTCCTGGGCAAGCTGCCGGCCGGCATCGCGCCGGAGTACCCCGGCGCCGAGGGCAACAACGGGGACAGCGCCGGTGATTGACTCCCGCTTCGATCCGCGCAAGTGGCCGGGCTACCTGCTGGCGCCCCTCGACGGCCCGCTGCTGGTCATCGTGCTGCTGCTGCTCGGTTTTGCCACGGTGGTGATGGTCAGCGCCTCGCCCGAGCGCCTGGGCACCCTGGCCCTCAACATCGGTGTGGCCTTCGCGGTGATGTGGGTGGCCGCCAGCATTCCGCCCCAGCGCATGATGAGCATCGCCCTGCCGCTCTACGTGCTGGGGGTGCTGCTGCTGGTGGGGGTGGCCCTGTTCGGCGACGTCTCGAAGGGCGCCCGACGCTGGCTCAACATCGGCGTGGCGCGCATCCAGCCCTCCGAGCTGATGAAAATCTCCATGCCGCTGATGCTCGCCTGGTATTTCCAGCTGCGCGAGGGCGCGCTGCGGGTGCGCGACTTCTTCGTCGCCGCGGGGCTGCTGCTGCTGCCGGTGGGGCTGATCGCCAAGCAGCCCGATCTGGGCACCGCCTTGCTGGTGGCGGCGGCCGGCTTCTACGTGCTGTTCTTCGCCGGCCTGGCCTGGCGGCTGATCCTGCCGGTGGCCATCGTGGGCATCGCCGGCATCGTCGCCATCGTCGCCATGGGCGACACCATCTGCCAGCCCGGCGTCGATTGGCCCGGGATGCGCGAATACCAGAAGCACCGGGTGTGCACCCTGCTCGACCCCACCTCCGACCCTCTCGGCAAGGGCTTCCACATCATCCAGTCCACCATCGCCATCGGCTCCGGCGGGGTGCTCGGCAAGGGCTGGGGGCACGGCACCCAGACCCACCTGGATTTCCTGCCCGAGCGACACACCGATTTCATCTTCGCGGTGCTCACCGAGGAATTCGGGCTTGCCGGTGCCATCGTGCTGGTGTTACTCTATATCTGTCTGATTTTTCGCGGTTTGTTTATCGCCGCTGGTGCCCCGACCCTGTTCTCGCGCCTTCTCGCTGGCGCGCTCACGCTGATCTTCTTCACCTACGCGTTTGTGAACATGGGGATGGTGAGCGGAATTCTCCCCGTGGTGGGGGTTCCGTTGCCCTTTGTCAGTTACGGTGGCACTGCACTCGTTACCCTGTGTCTTGGTGTCGGGATGCTCATGAGCATCCAGCGTCACCGGCGTCGGGTAGGTGCCTGAACCCGCGTGCGCCCCTTGGGCGCGCGCCCGAACAGGAATACGTGTCATGCCCCCTGTAGCGATCTCCCGTCGCGCCGGCTTGCTGCCTGCGCTCTTCAGTAGCGTCCTCCTGCTGTCTGCCCCCGCCATCGGTGCGCCCGCCACGACGACGGACGCCCGATCCGACGAGGCCACCCTCGCCGGTCTCAAGCCTACCCCCCGCTTCCATTTTGCCGACGGCGTGTTCAAGAACGACGGCCTGCCCGACGACGGGGCCGCCGCCACCCCCGACGCGCTGCCGACCGCGCCGGTCATCAGAAAAAGCGATTATTCCCTGCAGGGTTCCATCTCTTCCGGGAATGGTCTCACCCTCGAGAAAGGGGTGGCGAGTTGGTACGGCAAGATGTTCCACGGCCGCAAGACCTCCAGCGGCGACACCTACGACATGTACGCGATGACCGCGGCCCACCCGAGCCTGCCGATTCCCAGCTACGTGCGGGTGACCAACCTGGCCAACGGCCGTTCGGCCGTGGTGCGGGTGAACGACCGCGGCCCCTTCCATCCGGGCCGGGTCATCGACCTCTCCTACGCGGCGGCCTACAAGCTGGGCTACGTGGATCAGGGGCAGGCCCAGGTGGAGATCGCGCTGGTGCTGCCCGAGGACGTGGCCTTCGTCCAGCCGGGCCGTCCGGTGCCGCCGATCCGGCGGGCCAAGGCCCCGGCCGCCCCGGCTCCGCTTGCCCAGCGTCCCGCGCCTGCGCCCGAGGCGGTGGCGGTGGCCGAGCCGGCCCGCCCGGCCGTCGAGCCGCCGGCGGTGGCTGCCGTGGCGCCGGTGCCCGCAGCCGTAGCCGCCGCGTCGGCCGCGCCGGCAGGGCGGGCTGCAGAGCGGGTCGGCAGCGAGGTCTTCCTGCAGCTGGGGGCCTTCGGCACGGCGGTCACTGCCGAGCACTTCAAGGGTTTCGTCGAGCACGAGCTGAAGTGGCTGAAGGAGTCGGTGTCGGTGCTGGCCTACGAGGGCAAGTACCGGCTGCGCGTCGGGCCCTTCCCGTCGGCCTTCGAGGCCCGCTCCATCGCCGAGCGCATCGCCGCCACCCTCAAGCTCAAGCCCTCGGTCGTCCAGCGCTGAACCCAACCGGGGTACAAAACCCTGTTTGTGGCAAGGTAATTTTTCACCCTTTGGCTATACTGAAGTCAACCGAAGGGAGGATGCCATGAGCTTCTTCGATTCCCCGATCAGCCGCTGCGAAGCGGTTCGCGAGATGGTCCTGACCGACCAGACTCAACGTCAATGTGCCCTTGAGCACGGTTGCCCGCCGGGGCGCAACTGCCCGCTGGATGGGTGCTTCGCGATGACTTCCGGCATCACCGAGGCGGCGAGTCTGGCCGAGGTGGCGCACGCCGAAGCCGCCCACCGCCACGCCTGAGGCATGGCCAACCGCACGCTCGGTACCCGCCAGAAGCTGGTGTTCCGCGGCCCCGACGAGGGGCCGGGCGGCGGGCCGAAATCGCCCCGCAACCCGCTGGTGGTGCCAGCCCTGCAGCGCAAGGCCGGGCCCCACGACAAAACCGCGGGGGGCAAGCGTCAGGCCGAAAAGCGCGCGATGAGCCGCCAGCTGCAACGGCTGGCGGGCGGGGTTTCCGGCGAATCCGAGTAAGGGCGTGACGCGCCGCGCGTTCAGCGCAGCTTGTCGAGCAGGCCGTCGAGTTGATCCAGGTTGCCGAACTGGATCGTCACCGCGCCGGCGCCTTTCTTGTTGGCCTTGATCTTCACCGTCGCGCCCAGGCGGTCGGCGATTTCTTCTTCCAGACGCAGGATGTCCCGGTCGGGCGCCGGGGTGGGCGCCTTGGCCTTGGGGTTGAGTTCGGCCTGCACGAGGCGTTCGGCCTCGCGCACCGACAGCCCGCGGGCGGCGATGAGGTTGGCGAGGCCGACCTGGGCCGCGCCATCGAGCGGCAGCAGCGCCCGGGCGTGGCCCATGTCGATGTCGCCGGCCATCAGCAGCTCCTGCACCGGCGGGGCCAGCTGGAGCAGGCGCAGCAGGTTGGAGGCGGCCGGGCGGGAGCGGCCCACGGCGTCGGCGGCCTGCTGGTGGGTCATGCCGAACTCTTCGATGAGGCGCTGGATGCCGGCGGCCTCTTCGAGGGGGTTGAGGTCTTCGCGCTGGATGTTCTCGATCAGCGACATGGCCAGCGCGGCCTCGTCGGGGATCGCGCGCACCAGGCAGGGCACTTCGCGCAGCCCGGCGATCTGGGCGGCGCGCCAGCGGCGTTCGCCGGCGATGATCTCGTAGCGGGCGGCGTCGAACGGGCTGCCGATGGGGCGCACCAGGATGGGCTGCATCACGCCCTGGGATTTGATCGAGGCGGCGAGTTCTTCCAGCGAGCCCGGGTCCATCCGGGTGCGGGGCTGGTATTTGCCGGGCGACAGTTCGCTGGCGGGCAGCACCTGCAGTTCGCCGTCGTTCTTCGCGTCGTCGTCGGTGTTGGCGGCGAGGAGGGCGTCGAGGCCGCGGCCGAGCCCTTTGAGTTTGGGAGGTGCCATGGTGGGGGTCAGGGAGTCTGGATCCGCGCGATCATTTCCTTGGCGAAGGCCAGGTAGGCCTGGGCGCCCTTGGCGCTGCGGTCGAACACCACGCCGGGCAGGCCGTGGCTGGGGGCTTCGGCGAGGCGCACGTTGCGCGGCACGATGGTCTTGAACACTTTGTCGCCGAAGTGGGCTTCGAGCTGGGCCGAGACCTGCTGCTGCAGGGTGACCCGCGGGTCGAACATCACCCGCAGCAGGCCGATGATCGACAGGTCGCGGTTGAGGTTGGCGTGGACCTTCTTGATGGAGTTGACCAGATCGGACAGGCCCTCGAGGGCGTAGTACTCGCACTGCATCGGGATGATGACCCCGTGGGCCACGCACAGGCCGTTGAGGGTGAGCAGCGAGAGGGACGGCGGGCAGTCGATCAGGATGAAGTCGTACTCGCTGGCGTGCAGGGCGAGGGCGTCGCGCAGGCGGTTTTCGCGGCGGGCCAGGTCGACCAGCTCGACTTCGGCGCCGGCCAGATCGCGGTTGGCGGGGATCAGGTCGTACTGGCCGGCTTCCGAGCGGACCCGCGCTTCGGCCACGGTGCACAGGCCCACCAGCAGGTGGTAGACCGACTTGCCGAGGGTGCGCTTGTCGATGCCGCTGCCCATGGTGGCGTTGCCCTGGGGGTCGAGGTCGATGAGCAGCACGCGCTGTCCGGCGGTGGCGAGGCCGGCGGCCAGATTGACGCAGGTGGTCGTCTTGCCGACGCCCCCTTTCTGGTTTGCGATACAAAAAATGCGGGCCATGGCTCAGATTTGTCTCACGATGAGGAGGTGACGTTCGGCGTCGAGGCCGGGAACCGTCAGGGCGACGCTGCGTTCGAGGGCGAAACCCGCCGGGATGCGGGCGATCTCGTCGTCGGGATAGACGCCTTTCATGGCGAGGATGCGGGTGTCGGGGCCGGCGAGGTGGGCGGTGAGGTTCACGAAGTCGGCCAGATCGGCGAAGGCGCGGGAGACGATGCCGGCCGGGGCCTCCGGCGCGTAGGGCGGCTGCCAGGCTTCGATGCGGGCGTGGTGGGCGCGGAAGTTGGGCAGCTTGAGTTCGATCTTCGCCTGGTTCTGGAAGGTGGCTTTCTTCTGCACCGTCTCGACGGAATCGACCTGCAGGTCGGGCCGGCAGATGGCCAGCACCACGCCGGGCAGGCCGCCGCCGGAGCCGACATCCACCAGCCGGTCGATGCCCGCGATGTGGGGCAGCACCGACAGCGAATCGAGCAGGTGATGGGTGACGACCTGGGCCTCGTCGCGGATCGCGGTGAGGTTGTACACCTTGTTCCACTTGATGAGCAGGCGGGCGAAGGCGAGGAGCTTTTCGGGGGCGTCGGCGGGCAGGTCGAGGCCGAGGGCGGCGATGCCTTGTTCGAGGGTGGCGCTCATGCGGATTTCGGCTCCCGGCCGCGGGCCAGCTCGCTGCGCTTGAGCCACACCAGCAGCAGGCTGATGGCCGCCGGGGTGATGCCCTGGATGCGGCTGGCCTGACCGATGGTTTCGGGCTTGTGCTGGTTGAGGCGCAGCTGGACTTCCTTCGACAGGCCGCGGACGGTGGTGTAGTCGAGCCCGGCGGGCAGGCGGGTGGCTTCGGAATCCAGCTGGCGGGCGACTTCGTCCTGCTGGCGGTCGATGTAGCCCTGGTATTTGGCGGCGATCTCGAGTTGCTCGACCACCTGCGGGTCGGCCTCGGGGGCTTCGGGGGCACCGGGGAGGGTCATCAGGCTGGCGTAGCTCACGCCGGGGCGGCGGAGCAGGTCGAAGAAGCTGTATTCGCGTTCGATGGATTTGCCGAGCACGGCTTCGGCGGCTTCGGCCGAGACCTTGGCGGGCGTTGCCCAGGTGGCGCGCAGGCGCGCGGTTTCGCGTTCGATGGCCTCGCGCTTGGTGCAGAAGGCGGCCCAGCGCTCGTCGTCCACCAGGCCCAGCCTACGGCCGGTTTCGGTGAGGCGCAGGTCGGCGTTGTCTTCGCGCAGGCTGAGGCGGTATTCGGCGCGGGAGGTGAACATCCGGTAGGGCTCGGAGACGCCGCGGGTGATGAGGTCGTCCACCAGCACGCCCAGGTAGGCTTCGTCGCGGCGCGGGCACCAGGCGTCCTGACCCTTCACCTGCAGCGCGGCGTTGATGCCGGCCAGCAGGCCCTGGGCGGCGGCTTCTTCGTAGCCGGTGGTGCCGTTGATCTGGCCGGCGAAGAACAGCCCGCCGATGGATTTGGTCTCGAGGCTGGACTTGAGGTTGCGCGGGTCGAAGTAGTCGTACTCGATGGCGTAGCCGGGGCGCAGGATGTGGCAGTTCTCGAGGCCCTTGATGGAGCGCACGATGTCCAGCTGCACGTCGAAGGGCAGGCTGGTGGAGATCCCGTTGGGGTAGATCTCGTGGGTGTCGAGGCCTTCGGGTTCGAGGAAGACGTGGTGGCTGTCCTTGTCGGCGAAGCGGTGGATCTTGTCTTCGATGCTCGGGCAGTAGCGCGGGCCCACCCCTTCGATCACGCCGGAGTACATCGGCGAGCGGTCGAGGTTGGCGCGGATGATGTCGTGGGTGCGGCTGTTGGTGTTGGTGATCCAGCACGGCAACTGGCGCGGGTGCTGGCTGGCCTTGCCGAGGAAGCTGAACACCGGCACCGGGTTGTCGCCGGGCTGCGCTTCCATCGCCGAGAAGTCGATGCTGCGGGCGTCGAGGCGCGGTGGCGTGCCTGTTTTAAGGCGGCCCTGGGGCAGGGCGAGTTCCTTCAGGCGCTGGCCGAGGCTGATCGCCGGCGGGTCGCCCGCGCGGCCGGCGGAATAATTTTGCAGGCCCACGTGGATCAGGCCGTTGAGGAAGGTGCCGGCGGTGAGCACCACCGCGGGCGCCTCGAAGCGCAGCCCGATCTGGGTGACGACGCCGGTGACCCGGTCGCCCACCACGGTGAGGTCGTCCACCGCCTGCTGGAACAGCCACAGGTTGGGCTGGTTCTCGAGGCGTTTGCGGATCGCCGCCTTGTAGAGCACCCGGTCGGCCTGGGCGCGGGTGGCGCGCACGGCCGGGCCCTTGCTGGCGTTGAGGATGCGGAACTGGATGCCGCCTTCGTCGGTGGCCGCGGCCATCGCGCCGCCCAGGGCGTCCACCTCCTTCACCAGATGCCCCTTGCCGATGCCGCCGATGGACGGGTTGCAGCTCATCTGGCCGAGGGTTTCGATGTTGTGGGTGAGCAGCAGGGTGGCGCACCCGGCCCGCGCGGCCGCCAGCGCGGCTTCGGTGCCGGCATGGCCGCCGCCGACAACGATCACGTCGAATCGGGTGGGATGGAGCATGGGAAACCGGGAGAAGGTGAATCGGGGGACGGGAATGATACGGCCTTGCGCTGCAAAAATACAGCGCCGCGCATCGCCCGGATAGGGAAAACAGACGGATTTACAACGGCTTACCCCTGTTCGGGGGCGCCGGCGGGGGGCTTGGCGGGGCCTCAATTGTGCGGGTGGGGCGCCGTTATAGGTGAATGATCGAAAGCGTGCCGGCCGCTGCCGGCGCGTTGCGGCGTGCCGTGCATTCGAACCTGCCCCACAAGGTGACCGATTGAACCCAATTTCTCCGCCTCGCCCCGATACCCGCTGCGCTGCCGCTGCGCCGGAGCGCGCGGGGGTCGAACAGGAGCGCCAGTTCCTCAAGACCCTGGTCCGCGCCCTGCCGGAGATGGTCTGGCTGAAGGACGCGGACGGCGTCTATCTGGCCTGCAATGCCAGCTTCGAGCGGCTGGCGGGGGCGGAGGAGGCCGCCATCGTGGGGCTCACCGATTACGATCTGGCGCCGTGGTCCCACGCCGACGCCTATCGCCAGGCCGATCTGCAGGCGATCCACGCCGGGGTGGCCACCCGCGATGAGCAGGCGGTGCGCGACGCCCGCGGCGAGCAGCGGGTCCTCGAGGTGATGAAGACGCCGATGTTCGACCAGTCCGGGCGGTTGCTGGGTGTGCTCAATGTGGGGCGGGACATCACCGAGATCCGGCGCGACCGGGAGGCGCTGCAGGAGCGGGAGGCGATCTTCTCCAGCATCGTCAGCCAGGCGGCGGATTCGATCGCGCTGCTGGACGTGGAGACCGGGCGCTTCGTGGAGTTCAACGACGCGGCCCACCGCCGGCTGGGCTACAGCCGCGAGGAGTTTGCCCGGCTGGGCATCCGGGACATCGATTGCGGGCTGGGGCCGGAGGAGGTTGCCGCGGCCATCGGCAGGATGCTCGGGCCCGCCGGCTATGTGCTCGAGACCCGCCACCGCTGCCGGGACGGCTCGGTGCGCGACGTGCGGGTGAGCGGGCGGGGCATCCGGCTGCGGGGCGAGCGCCGCCACATCGCGGCGATCTGGAGCGACATCACCGACAGCAAGCTGGCGGAGATCCGGCTGCGGCGCGCCAACGCCGCGCTCTACACGATCAGCGAGTGCAACCAGGCGCTGGCCCGCGCCACCGACCCGGTGCGCCTGCTGGACGACGTGTGCCGGCTGGTGGTGAAGTTCGGCGGCTATTCCCTGGCCGCGGTGCGCCTGGAGGGGGCGGCCGGCTACGGGCTGCCGGCGGGGCAGAAGGTCTTCGGCGCGGGGGGGCGGCATGTGCAGTGGCTGGATGCCTTCCCGGTGGAGCCCGATGCGCGCGGCCCCGCCGTGTGGCGCCGGCTGCCGGCCGACCCCCGGTTCGCCCAGTGGGCCGCCGGGTTGCCGGCGGAGGCGGCGATGTGCGCGGTGCCCCTCTGCGGGGACGGCTGCCCTGGCGGGACGCTGTTCGTGGCCTCGTCGGGCGAGGGCGCCTTCGACGACGAGGAGCTGCGCCTGCTGACCGAGCTGGGCGGCGACATCCTGTTCGGGCTGCGCGCGCTGCGCGACCGGCGCGAGCGGGACGCCGTCCGCCAGCTCCAGCTGGACACCGAGCAGCAGCTGCACAATCTGGTCGAGACCAGCCCCACGGTGCTCTACAGCCTGCGGGTGAGCGGACCGGGGCAGGTGGTGCCGCTGGCGGTGAGCGCCAACATCGAGCGCGTGCTGGGCTACACCGGCGAGCAGTGCCTGGCGCCGGGCTGGTGGTGGCGCAACGTCCATCCCGAGGATCGCCCCGCGGCGGCCGGCGCGCTGGGGCTTGCCTGCCAGCAGGGCCAGTTTGCCCACGAGTACCGCTTCGCCCACGGCCGGGGCGGTTATGTGTGGCTGCGGGACGAGCTGCGCTGCAGCCATGCCGCCGGCGAGGGCGGCGCCGAGATCGTGGGGGCGATGACCGACATCAGCGCCCGCAAGTCGGTGGAGCTGTCGCTGGACGCCCAGCGCCGGGTGCTCGAGAAGGTGGCCTCCGGCGCATCGCTCCCCGAGACCCTGGAGGGGCTGCTTGGCAGCGTGGAGGCGCGTCTGCCGGGGGTGCGGGCGTCGGTGCTGCTGCTCGACCCGGACGGCGTGCATCTGCGCCACGGCGCCGCGCTGCGCCTGCCCGAGGCTTACGTGCGGGCGGTGGACGGGGTGGCCATCGGCGAGGCGGTGGGCTCCTGCGGCACCGCCGCCTGGCGCGGCCAGACGGTGATCGTGCGCGACATCGCCAGCGACCCCCTGTGGGCCGACTACGCGGCGCTGGCCGCCCGCCACGGGCTGGTGGCCTGCTGGTCGTGGCCGATCTTCAGCCGCGAGGGCGGCGTGCTGGGCACCTTCGCCCTCTACCCCGACACCCCCTCCGAGCCCGACGCCAGCGCCGACGAGCAGGTGGCCATCGTCACCCACCTGGCGGCCATCGCCATCTCGCGCCACCGGGAGGAGAGCGCCCTGCGGGAGAGCGAGGCGCGCTTCCGCCAGCTCTTCGAGATGGCGCCGCTGCCGCTGGGGTTCGTTCACCCCGACGACACCGTGAGCGACGTGAACCGCTGCTTCATCGAGACCTTCGGCTACACCCGCGACGAGGTGCCGACGGTGGGCGAGTGGCTGCGCCTGGCCTATCCCGACCCGGCCTACCGCCAGCAGGTGGCGGACCAGCGCCTGAGCCTGCGCCTGCGGGAGGCCGCCGAGCGGCGTGGCGTCGAGTCGGTGGAGCGGGAGATCGCCTGCCGGGACGGCCAGACCCGCACCATGCTGGTGTCGGGCGCGCCGGTGGGCGACAGCTTCCTGGTGACCTTCTTCGACATCACCGAGATGCGGCGCCTGGACGCGCAGCTGGAGCACTACCGCCACCACCTGGAAGACCTGGTGGCGGAACGGACGGCCCAGCTGGCCGAAGTGTCGGAGCGGGCCGAGGCCGCCAGCCGGGCCAAGAGCGCCTTCCTGGCCAACATGAGCCACGAGATCCGCACCCCGATGAACGCCATTCTCGGTCAGGCGCGGCTGCTGGAGCGCAGCGCCCTCAGCGCAGAGCAGGAGGATCGCCTCGCCCGCATCCGGCAGGCCGGCAGCCACCTGCTGGCGCTCATCAACGACATCCTCGACCTGTCGAAGATCGAAGCCGGCAAGCTCCACCTCGAAGCGGTGGATTTCTCGCCCGAGGCGCTCTTCAACCAGGCCCACTCCCTGATCCACGACCGTCTGGTGGCCCGCAACCTGGCGTTCGAGGCCGACACCGACGGCCTGCCGCCGGTGCTGCGCGGCGACGTGACGCGCCTGCGTCAGGCGCTGCTCAACTACCTGAGCAACGCCGTGAAGTTCACCGAGCGCGGCCGGGTCAGCCTGCGGGCCCGGCGGCTGGCCGACGAGGGCGACACCGTGCTGGTGCGCTTCGAGGTGAGCGACACCGGGATCGGCATCGCCCCCGAGCAGGTGGGCCGGCTGTTCCGCGCCTTCGAGCAGGCCGACGCCTCCACCACCCGCAAGTACGGCGGCACCGGCCTGGGGCTCGCCCTCACCCGTCACCTGGCCGCGCTGATGGGGGGCGAGGTGGGCGTCGACAGCGAGCCCGGCAAGGGCAGCACCTTCTGGTTCACCGCCCGCCTGCAGTGCCGGCCGGGGGTCAGCCTGCCGGTGGCGGGCACGCGGCCGGCCGTCGTCGCCGGCGCCGGTCAGGTGCGCGGCGCCCGCCTGCTGCTGGTCGAGGACAACCTCCTCAACCGCGAGGTGGCCATCGAGATGCTGGCCGACCTGGGCCTCGTCATCGACTGCGCCACCAACGGCCAGGAGGCCCTCGCCCTCGCCAGCGCGGGCCGCTACGACCTGATCCTGATGGACATGCAGATGCCGGTGATGGACGGCCTGGAGGCGACCCGCCGGATCCGCCAGCTGCCGTCCCTCGCCGGGATTCCCATCGTGGCGATGACCGCCAACGCCTTCGACGAGGATCAGGCCGCCTGCTTTGCCGCGGGCATGAACGACTTCGTGGCCAAGCCGGTGGAGCCGGAGACCCTGCACGGGGTGGTCTTCAAGTGGCTCGGCCAGCCCGGCCCGACGGCCAGCGCCGACCCTGCCGTCACCGACTGGAGCAAGGCGCTGGCCGGCATCGACGGGCTCGACTGCGCCCGCGGGGTGAGCATCGTCCGCGGCCGCTGGCCGACCTACCTGCGCATCCTGCGCACCTTCGTCGGCATCCAGGCCGACACCGGCGCGCAGCTCGAGCACGCCCTCGCCGAAGGGCGGGTCGCCGACGTGGAGCGGCTGGCCCACGCCCTCAAGGGCTCCGCCGGCAACATCGGCGCGCAGCGGGTGTTCGAGCTGGCGAACGAGGTGTGCGCAGCCGTGCGCGCGGCGGGCGACGCCGACAGCATCGCCCGCCCGGTGGCCCGGCTGGTGCGCGCGCTCAAGCCCCTGCTGACCGCCCTGAGCCAGCGGCTGCCCCGGGAGACCGACGTCCGATGAGCCATCCTGCCCGATTTGCCCCTTTCCAGTGGGCCGACTACTTCGAGACCGGCTTCGGCGAGGTGGACGGCCAGCATCACAAGCTGGTCGATCTGGTCAACGCGCTGGCCCAGCGGGCCGCCGGCGGGGCGGACATCCAGCCCGGCGAGCTGGCCCACGTGCTCGACGGGCTGGCCCGCTACGCCGTCCATCACTTCGCCACCGAAGAGGCCCTGATGCAGTCGGCCGGCATCGACGCCCGGCACCTCGACGCCCACCGGCGGGCCCACGCCGACTTCGTCGCCCAGGTGCAGGCGATGCGCGGGGCGGCCGACCCGACCCAGGTGGTGCCCGCGCTGTACACCTTCGTCACCAGCTGGCTCACCTTCCACATCCTCGACACAGACCAGTCGATGGCTCGCCAGCTGCGCGCCCTGGCGGCGGGCGTGCCGGCCGCCGACGCCTACGCCGCCGCATCCGGCCACAGCAGCGACCCCGGCAACGCCGCGCTGATCGGCGCGGTGCGCAGCCTGCTGGGCCTGGTGGCGGAGCGCAACCAGGAACTGGCGCGGATCAACGCCGGCCTGGCGCAGCGGGTAGCCGAGCGGACCGCCCAGTTCGCCGCCGCCAGCAAGGATCTGCGCCACACCCAGCAACGCCTGCAGGAGGCCGACAAGCTCGCTGCGGTGGGGCAGCTGGCCGCCGGCGTAGCCCACGAGATCAACAACCCCCTGGGCTACGTGGCGGCCAACCTGGGCGCCCTGCGGGAATACGCCGAGCGCCTGCTGGCGCTGGTCAACACCGCCGACCGGCTGGCCGCCGGCAACGGCGCCTGGCAGGCCGCCCGCGCCGAGGCCGACCTGGATTACATCCGCGAGGATCTGCCCAAGCTGATGGATGAATCCAGCCGCGGGCTGGCCCGGGTGGGCGACATCGTCAATGCGCTCAAGGGTTTCGCGGCGCCCGGGCCGATGGAAACCGCCCCCACCGCGATCGAGGCCCTGCTCGACGGCGCCATCGCCGCCACCGCGCCGGGCCGCAGCCCCGGCCAGCAGGTGCGCCGCAGCTACGGCACGTTGCCCCGGCCGGCGGTGAATCCGACCCTGCTGGGCGAGGCCTTCAAGGCGCTGCTGGATAACGCCGGCCGGGCGCTGGGGCGCGATCCGGGCATCATCACGGTGCGGGCCGGGCAATCGGGCCAGCACCTGCTGGTCGACGTGGAGGACACCGGCTGCGGCATGGACGAGGCCACCCGGGCGCGGGTCTTCGAGCCCTTCTTCACCACCCGCGCGGTGGGGCAGGGGCGCGGGCTGGGGCTGTCGTCCACCTACCGCATCGTCAGCCAGCACGGCGGGCACATCGAGGTGGACAGCGCGCCGGGCAAGGGCAGCCGCTTCCGGGTGGTGCTGCCGATCGGCTGAGCGGCATCCGGCCGACAACAAAAAACCCGGCACGTGGCCGGGTTTTTTTGTCGGGGGAGGGGCCGGTCAGCGGGCGCGGGCCAGGGCGCGCAGGCGCGCCACGCGTTCCTCGGTGGCCGGGTGGGTGCTGAACAGGCCGCGCAGGCCGCCGCCGGAGAGCGGGTTCATGATCATCATCTGGCCGGTTTCCGGGTGGGCTTCGGCGGTGGGCATCGGGATGCCGCGGGCGAAGGCGTCGATCTTCATCAGCGCGTCGGCCAGGGCGTTCGGGTCGCCGGCGATCTCGGCGCCGCCCCGGTCGGCTTCGAACTCGCGGGCGCGGGAGATGGCCATCTGGATCAGGCTGGCGGCCAGCGGGGCGAGCAGGGCCACCGCGATGCCGGCGATGGGGTTGGCCGGGCGGCCTTCCTCGTCGCGGCCGCCGAACATCACCGCAAAGTTGGCCAGGGCCGAGATGGCACCGGCCATGGTGGCGGAGATGGTGGAGATCAGGATGTCCCGGTGCTTCACGTGGGCCAGTTCGTGGGCCATCACGCCGCGCAACTCGCGCTCGGAGAGCATCTGCAGGATGCCGGTGGTGGCGGCCACCGCGGCGTTGTCCGGGTTGCGGCCGGTGGCGAAGGCGTTGGGCTGGTCTTCGTGGATGATGTAAACCTTGGGCATCGGCAGCTGGGCGCGGCCGGCCAGCTCGCGCACCATGTTGTAGAGGTAGGGCGAGCTGGTTTCGTCCACTTCCTGCGCGTTGTACATGCGCAGCACCATCTTGTCGGAGAACCAGTACGAGAAGACGTTCATCGCGCCGCCGAAGACGAGCGCCATGAGCATCCCCGACTTGCCGCCGATCATGGCGCCGATCGCCCCGAACAGGGCGACGATCGCGGCCATCAGGATCGAGGTCTTGAGCCAGTTGCCGAGCATTGCGGGTATCCGTCCTTTCGAAGTTAAGCGGAAAGCGAAGGGTTAGATGGGGGAGTTCGCAAAAAATTCAATCAGCCGGCGACCGGATCGAAGCGGCTGCCCACCGCAATCGGCATCCCGCGCAGGAAGTCGGCGGCGGGCATGCGCCGGGCGCCGGGCTTCTGCAGCTCGGTGACGCACAGGGCGCCCTCGCCGCAGGCGACGATCACGCCAGCCCCTTCGGCCAGCAGCACCTCGCCCGGCGTGCCGGCGGCGTCGATGGCGCGGGCGCGCCACAGTTTGATCGGCGTGCCGTCGAGGGTGGCCAGCGCCCCGGGGAAGGGGTTGAAGGCGCGCACCGCCCGCTCGATCTCGATGGCCGGGCGGGTCCAGTCGACGGTGGCTTCGGCCTTGCCGATCTTGGCGGCGTAGGTGACGCCTTCGGCGGGCTGGGGCGTGGCCACCAGCGTGCCGGCGGGCAGCGCTTCGAGGGCCTCGACGATCAGCTCGGCGCCGATCCACGCCAGGCGGTCGTGGAGGCTGCCGGTGGTGTCGTCGGGCTGGATGGGTTCGACGCGCTTCGTCAGCATCGGGCCGGTGTCGAGCCCGGCGTCCATCTGCATGATGGTGATGCCGGTTTCCAAGTCGCCGGCTTCGATGGCCCGGTGGATCGGCGCCGCGCCGCGCCAGCGGGGCAGCAGCGAGGCGTGGATGTTGAGGCAGCCGTAGCGGGGCAGGTCGAGCACCGCCTGGGGCAGGATGATGCCGTAGGCGGCCACCACCAGCACGTCGCAGCCGGCCGCGGCGAGCGGCGCCTGCTGCTCGGGCGTGCGCAGCTTTTCGGGCTGATGCACCGGAATGCCGGCGGCCAGCGCGACCTGCTTGACCGGGCTGGGCTGCAGCTGCATGCCGCGGCCCGCGGGGCGGTCCGGCTGGGTGAGGACGAGGGGCACCTCGAAGCCGGCGGCGAGGATCGCCTCCAGCGCCGCGGCGGCGAATTCGGGAGTTCCGGCGAAGGCGACTTTCATCAGGCGGTGATCCGGGCTTTCTTGGCCAGCTTGCCCTTGATGCGGGTCTGCTTGAGCTGGGAGAGGTATTCCACGAAGACCTTGCCGTCCAGGTGGTCGAGTTCGTGCTGGATGCACACCGCCAGCAGGCCCTCGGCCTCCAGCTCGAAGGGCTGGCCCTGCCGGTCGAGGGCACGCACGGTGACCTTCTCGGCACGGCTCACCTTGTCGTAGATGCCGGGCACCGAGAGACAACCTTCTTCACAGACCTGCTCACCGGAACGGGCGATGATCTCGGGGTTGATGAGCGCCAGCAGGCCGGATTTGTCTTCGGTCACGTCGATCACCACGACGCGCTTGTGCACGTCCACCTGAGTGGCGGCGAGGCCGATGCCGGGCGCCTCGTACATGGTTTCGGCCATGTCGGCGATCAGCTTGCGGATGGCGTCGTTCACCTCGCGCACCGGCGCGGCGCGCGTGTGCAGGCGGGGGTCGGGGTAGCGGAGAATCGGTAGAAGGGCCATAAATGTTGCCGGATGAACGCTTTACGTGCAGAATTTTGAGCCAAATCTGCGATGCTCGCGTCTTGGCGCGGCACGCACCCGGCTCCGCCAACTCGACCGCCCAACCCAGCCGCACGGGCGGCCGGTTTTGTCGCGGCAAAGCAATCCGCCGAAAGCGAGTGGAAAACGAATGATTCGCAGCATTATATCTGCCCTCCTCATCGGCGTCGCTGCCCTGGTTCCGGCGGGGGCGGGTGCCAACGGCCCGATCCGTCTGGCCGACGACGCTCCCGACAGCCACGTGGTGGTGCCCGGCGACACCCTCTGGGGCATCTCCGGCAAGTTCCTCAAGGAGCCCTGGCGCTGGCCCGAAGTCTGGCGCCTCAACCACGACCAGATCCGTAACCCGCACCTCATCTATCCGGGCCAGGTGGTTGTCCTCGACCGCAGCGGCGCAAGCCCCGCCCTCAAGATCGGCAAGCGCATCGGCGCCGGTGGCAGCGACCGGGCGCTCTACGAGAAGCGTTTCCCGCAGGTGTACTCCGAGCCCGCCAAGAGCGCGATCCAGAGCATTCCGGTGCGGGCGATCCAGCCCTTCCTGTCCGAGCCGCTGGTGGTGAACGACCAGCAGGATGCCGACGCCGGCATCATCGTGGCCACCCAGGAAGGCCGCGTGTTCACCGGCGCCGGCGACACCGTGTTCGCCACCCGCATCCTGCCCGGCGTGCCCAACTGGAACGTCTACCGCAAGGCCAAGCCGCTGCGCGAACCGGTCACCGGCGAGATCCTGGGCTACGAGGCCACCTATCTCGGTCGCGCCCGGGTCACCGCCGAGGCCGGCCTCCCGCAGCCCGAGGCCGAGCGCGGCAGCGACGAGAAAGTCCGCCTGCCGGTGCCCGCCAGTCTCACCATCACCGCCGCCAAAATGGAGATCGGCAAGGGCGACCGCCTGCTCCCCGCCGGCCGGCCCGAGCTGCTCAGCTATGTCCCCCACGCCCCCAGCGACGACATGAACGGCCGGGTGGTGTCGATCTACAACGGCGTCGCCGAGGCCGGTCGCTACAACGTGGTCTCGATCAGCCTGGGCAAGCGCGAGGGGGTCGAGATCGGCCATGTGCTGTCCCTCTACCGCAATCGCGGCGAAACCCTCTATCGCGAGGACAACGTCGGCCGGCCCCAGCAGTTCAAGCTGCCCGAACAGCGTTACGGCCTCGTCTTCGTGTTCCGGGTGTTCGATCGGATCGCCTACGCCCTGGTGATGGACAACGATGGCCCGGTCGCCGTTGCCGACAGCGTGCGCAAGCCCTGAGCCTTTGAACCGAGCCCCCGGCACGGTCCGGGTCGCGCGACGTCGTGCGTTCGGTACCCGTGGCAACCGCCGGGCCGCACGCCAAGGTCTCGTCAAACGCTCACCTGCCCCGATTCGATCATGCCGGATCCTCACCCGCTTGCCGCCTGGCTGCGGCTGACGCTCACGCCGGGCGTCTCGCCGGGCAGTCAGCGGCAGCTCCTCGCCGCCTTCGGCCTGCCCGAGCACCTCTACGCGGCCGGGCATTCGGCGCTGGCCGCCGTGGTCGGCGCGGCGGTCGCCCGCACGGTGCTCGAGCACGACGCCACCGCGGCCGTCGATGCCGCGCTCGCCTGGTGCGATGAGCCGGGCAACCTCATCCTCACCCTGGGCGACACCCTCTACCCGCCGGGGCTGCTCGAGATTCCCGACCCGCCGGTGCTCCTCTACGTGAAGGGCGACCCAGCCCTGCTGTCGCGTGAGTCCATCGCCGTGGTTGGTGCCCGCAGCGCCACGCCCCAGGGCGAGGCCAACGCCGAAGCCTTCGCCACCGAGCTGTCCCGGGGCGGGCTGGGCATCGTCAGCGGGCTCGCCCTGGGCATCGACGCAGCGGCCCATCGCGGTGGGCTGGCGGGCCCCGGTGGCACGGTGGCGGTGATCGGCACCGGGGCCGACCGCATCTACCCGGCGCGCAACGCCGACCTGGCGCGGCGCATCGCCGAGGCCGGCGCCATCGTCAGCGAGTACCCCCTGGGCACGCCCCCGGTGGCCCACAACTTTCCTCGCCGCAACCGCCTCATCGCCGGGCTGGCCAAAGGGGTGCTGGTGGTCGAGGCGGCCCTCAAGAGCGGCTCGCTCATCACCGCCCGCCTCGCCACCGACTGCGGGCGCGAGGTCTTCGCGATTCCCGGCTCCATTCATTCGCCGGTGGCCCGCGGCTGTCACCGCCTGATCCGGGACGGCGCCAAGCTCGTCGAGTCGGCCCAGGACATCCTCGAGGAGCTTCGCCTGGACGCCTGTCGCACCCCTGTGCCTGCCGCGCCAGCACCGGCGGACGACGCCGGCGATGCCTCGATCATTACCCACCTTGGGCACGACCCTGTGGACATGGACACGTTGGTGCAGCGCACCAGCTTGACGCCGGAAGCGCTCTACGCCATTCTGCTGACGCTGGAACTCGAAGGGCGCGTTTCCCGCCTGCCCGGAGGGCGTTTCCAGCGTCTCTGAAAAACGACCGGCCCCAGGCCCCGCGCCATGTTCGATATCCTCGTGTATCTCTTCGAGAACTACGTTCACGCCGACGCGTGCCCCGAACCTGCGCAACTGGCCCGCAAGCTCACGGCGGCCGGCTTCGAGGAAGAGGAAATCTCCGAAGCCCTCGACTGGCTCTCGGGCCTGCGCCGGCTCTCCGACGGCGAGCGGCCGGCCCAGGTCGCCCGCCCCGGCTCGCTGCGCATCTACGCCGACGACGAGCGGGTGCGCCTGAGCGTCGAATGCCGCGGTTTCCTGCAGTTTCTCGAAAACGCCGGTATCCTCGATGCCGAATGCCGCGAGATGATCGTCGAACGGGCGCTGGCTCTCGGCGAATCCGAAATCGAACTGGAAAATCTCAAGGTCATCGTCCTGATGGTGTTGTGGCAGCAGGATCGCCCGATCAACGGCCTGATCCTCGACGAGCTGCTCAACGAGTCGGACGCAGACGACGAGCCGGTCTCATACGCCTTGCACTGATTTTCGGGCCGCTTGCAAGCCCGGCGCAGGCTTCCGTATGATGCGCCGCTCCCCCAACAACCTGAGTCGGGCGCGCTACTGGCATGAGCAAGCAGCTGATCATTGCGGAAAAACCCTCGGTTGCGGCGGACATCGCCCGCGCCATCGGCGGCTTCACCAAAGAAAAAGATTACTTCGAGTCGGAGCACTACGTGCTCTCGTCGGCCGTCGGCCACCTGCTCGAACTCACCGTGCCGGCCGAATTCGAGGTCAAGCGGGGCAAGTGGTCCTTTGCCCACCTGCCGGTCATCCCGCCTCACTTCGCCCTCAACCCGATCGAGAAGACCGAGGAGCGCCTCAAGCTCCTCACTCGCCTCATCAAGCGCAAGGACGTCACTGGCCTCATCAACGCCTGTGACGCGGGGCGTGAGGGGGAGCTGATCTTCAGCTTCATCGTGCAGCACGCCGGCACCGCCAAGCCGGTGCAGCGCCTGTGGCTTCAGTCCATGACCGCCGGGGCGATCCGCGAGGGCTTCGCCCAGCTGCGCGCCGCGGCGGATGTCGAAGGTCTGCGCCAGGCTGCGGTGTGCCGCGCCGAGAGCGACTGGCTGATCGGCATCAACGGCACCCGGGCGATGACCGCCTTCAACTCCAAGACCGGCGGCTTCCACCTCACCACCGTCGGCCGCGTGCAGACGCCCACGCTGGCGATCGTCGTCGAGCGCGAGGAGAAGATCCGCGCCTTCAGGCCCACCGACTACTGGGAGCTGGAGGCCAGCTTCGGCTGCCAGGCCGGCGCCTACGTGGGCCGCTGGTTCGACGAGGGCTTCAAGAAGCCCGAGGACGGCGCGCCGCTTGCCGAGCACGCCACCGCCTTCCGCCTGTGGGACAAGGCTCGCGCCGAGGCCATCAAGGCCAAGTGCGAAGGCAAGACCGGCACGGTGGAGGAAGAGTCCAAGCCCTCCACCCAGCTCTCGCCGCTGCTCTTCGATCTCACCTCGCTGCAGCGCGAGGCCAACGGCCGCTTCGGTTTTTCGGCCCGCACCACGCTGCAGCTGGCCCAGGCCCTCTACGAAAAGCACAAGGTGCTGACCTACCCCCGGACCGACGCCCGCGCGCTGCCCGAGGATTACGTGGGTCAGGTGCCGGGGATTCTCGCCAACCTGCCGGACGCCTTCGCCCCCTTCGCCAACGAGATCGTCAGGCAGGGCTGGGTCAAGCCCAACAAGCGCATCTTCAACAACGCCAAGATCTCCGACCACTTTGCGATCGTGCCCACGGGCACCGCGCCCAAGAGCCTTTCCGAGGCCGAGGCCAAGATCTACGATCTGGTCACCCGACGCTTCCTGTCGGTGTTCTACCCGGCGGCCGAATACCGCATCACCACCCGCATCACCCGCGTCGAGGGCGAAGCCTTCAAGACCGAAGGCAAGGTGCTGGTCAATCCGGGCTGGCTGGCCGTGTATGGCAAGGCCGCCGCGGTGAGCGAGGACGAAGGCGGCGCGCCCCAGCTGGTGGCCGTCTCGCCCGGCGAGAAGGTTTCCACCGACGAGATCCTGGTCAAGGCGCTGGTCACCAAGCCGCCCGCACGCTTCAACGAAGCCACCCTGCTCTCCGCGATGGAAGGGGCCGGCAAGATGGTGGACGACGAGGAGCTGCGCGCCGCCATGGCCGGCCGCGGCCTGGGCACCCCGGCCACCCGCGCCCAGATCATCGAGAACCTGATCGGCGAGACCTACATCCTGCGCGACGGCAAGGAGTTGATCCCCACCGCCAAGGCTTTCTCGCTCATCACCCTGCTACGCGGCCTGGGCACCAACGAACTCACCTCGCCCGAACTCACTGGCGAGTGGGAGCACAAGCTGGCCCAGATGGAGCGCGGAGCCCTGTCCCGCGCCGAGTTCATGGACCACATCCAGGCCATGACCCGGGACATCGTGGAGCGCGCCAAGCGTTACGAATCCGACACCGTGCCCGGCGATTTCGCCACCCTGGCCACGCCCTGCCCCAAGTGCGGCGGGGTGGTGAAGGAGAACTACAAGAAGTTCGCCTGCCAGCGCTGCGACTGGAGCGCCTGGAAGATCGTCGCCGGCCGCCAGTTCGAGATCGCCGAGATCGAGGCCCTGCTGTCCACCGGCCGGGTGGGGCCGCTGATGGGCTTCCGCAACAAGATGGGCCGGCTGTTCAACGCCGAGATCCGGCTCAACGACGACAAGCAGCCCGAGTTCGATTTCGGCCAGCCGAAGGAGGACGAGACCGCCGAACCGGTGGATTTCTCGGATCAGGAGTCCCTGGGCGCCTGCCCCAAGTGCGCGGCCCGGGTGTTCGAGCACGGGCTGGCCTACGTCTGCGAGAAGTCGGTGGGGCCGGATAAATCCTGCGATTTCCGCTCCGGCAAGATCATCCTGCAGCAGCCCATCGAGCGGGAGCAGATGCAAAAGCTCCTCGAGACCGGCCGCACCGAACTGCTGAAGGGCTTTGTCTCCAGCCGCACCAAGCGCAAGTTCTCGGCTTTCCTGGTGCGGGGCGACGATGGCAAGGTGGGTTTCGAGTTCGAGAAGAAGGCGCCGAAGGCCCCCGCCGCCAAGAAGCCGGCGGCGCCCCGCAAGAAGGCCGCGACCGAGTAAGCGCCGCAGCCGTCGTCCCGATGTAGCGAAACCCGCCTCTCCGGCGGGTTTCGTCCGTCTGGGGGCTCAGATCAGGGCGGCGGCGATGGTCTCGTGCAGCTCGTCCACCTCGGCGTCGGAGACGCCCAGGAAGGTCTTGGCGTTCTCGAAGGGCTGGTCGGCCACGGCGTGGGCGTCGCCGGTGTAGTCGCCCAGCACGTGCTCGGCAATGACGCTCACCGCGATCAACGCCAGGGCGTCGGAGGGCAGCGCCTTCTCCGGCAGGATGTAGGCCTCGGGGTCGTGGTGGTAGCGGATCGCGGTGGCGATCTTGTCCGACAGGCCCCAGCTGCGGGCCAGCAGCCAGCCGGCCACGGCGTGGTCGCAGCGGAACTCCTCCTGTTCCTGCAGGATCAGGGCGTGGCCGTTGTCCTGCAGGCGGGCGTAGAGCATGGCGTAGTCGGGGAAGGTGCTCATCAGCACCGGCACCGCGGCGTCCTGGAACAGCGCGAAGGTGTAGGCGGAGTCGGGCGAGATGCCCACGTGGCCGCGGGCCAGCACGCCGGCGGCGAGGGCCAGGGTGGAGGCCCGGGACCAGAACCGCTCCATCAGCTCCGCTGGCAGGTGGCTGGAGGTGTTGCGCAAGGCCACCGCCACGACCACACTCAGGATATGGTTGATGCCCAGCCGGCTGACCGCCTGCTGGACGCTGCGCACCCGCGTCCCGGCGGAGAACATCGGCGAGTTGGCCAGCTTCACCGCCGCCGCCGACATGCCGACGTCGGAGGCGATGATGCGGCTCAAGACCTTCAGCGACGGTTCGTCCCGCTGGGCTTCGCGCATCACTTCGGCGACGACGCCGGGGCAGGGCGGTATACGCACCGCGGACAGGGTTTCGTTTAGCTCGGCATGGGTGAGGGGGCGGTTTGCCGTTGCGGTGTTCATGACGGATAGCCTGTGGTTGACGGGTTTGATTTTGACGAAATTATAATTTTCGGCGTTTTAATTTTTCACATTTGAAGGATCTTCCGGGCAATTGCGGGGTGCGCCGTGCGCTGCATCACGGCGCCAGCGCCTTGCGCCCGGTGCTCCGGGGGGTTCGACATGACCCGTACGTCCTGGCCGGCCGTCGGCGTTGCGACGCTGATCTTCATCGCCTCTCAGGGGCATCTCGGTTATCTGGTCCACCAATTACGGCCGAATATCCTGGTTCTGCAGCTCTGTTTCGATGCGGATCGTTACTGGGCCATCCTGGGGCAGTGGGGCGAGGTCGGGCTGCAGCACTATCGCGCGCACCTGCCCTACGACTTCGTCCATCTTCTTGTCTATGCCGCCTTCGGGGTGGTGGTGGCGACCCGTGCCGGGCTGTTCGCCGAGGCGGAGCGCACGGCCGCCCGCTGCACGGCCTGGATCCTGCCGCTGGCGGCGCTTTTCGATCTGGGGGAGAACCTGTTGCAGCTTCATCTGCTGGGCGGCCCCTTCGGCGGGGCGAACCCGGCGGTGCCGCTGTCTGCCTGCTGTTCGGCGGTGAAATGGGGGTTGGTCGTGGCGTTTGCGCTGATCGTGGCGTGGCGGGTGCTCCGAAAATCTGCCCGGATCGGGCTTCTGTCACAGTGATGTGGGGGGTGGGCTGTGTATAACTCTGTGTCCACAGCAATCTCCAGATCCGCCCATGTCCCATCGACCCCACACGCGAGAGCAGGCCGCCGAACAGGCGCTGAGTCTCCTCGCGCGTGCCCGCGAAGGCTTCCTGAAGGCGCTCCTCGAAGGGGCGGGGGGCGTGATCCGTCATCAGGCCTGGCAGGATGTGCTGTCGGCGGCGGCCGGGGCCTGCTTCGACGAGCTGGTCGGCGGGCGCCGCGCGCCCAAGGCGCCCGACGCAGCGCCCGGCGTGCGCTCGATCAATCTGGTCCGCTCCGACGAATCCGACTACTCCATCGCCCTCATCAACCTTGACCGCCGTCTGCAGGAACGCTGCGGGCGCGATCTGGCGGCCCTGCACCTGCGGCTGCGGCTGCAGCTGGTCGAGGGCGGCATCGAGCTGACCGAGGAATCCCCGCTGGGCACCGCCACCGTGTGCCGCGCCCTGCGCGTGCTCAAGGAGGTCGAGAAGCTCAGCCCCGCCCAGGCGCTCCAGTTGCTGCAGCGCCTGGAGCAGCCGATCGGCGACCGCCTGTCGCGCTTTTACCAGGATCTGGAGCACGAGCTGGCCGACGAGGCGCTGGCCATCCGGGGGCAGGTGACCCGGGGCCTCTTCGCGCCGATCCGCCCCGCCGCTGCCGACGAGGAGGAGGACTGGACCGACACGCCGGCCGCCCGCGCCAGCCTGCCCATCGATCCGGTGGATGCGCTGCGCCTGGCCTCCCTGGCCCGGCGCGAGACCGCTCCGGCGCCGGCCGGCAGCGTCGCCCCCGGGCTGGCGTCGGCGCTGGTGGAGCGCATCGAGGCCTGGCTGGTGGAGCGCCAGAAGTTCGGCGGCGTGCCGGCCGCGCTGGGCGCCAGCGAGCTGGGCGCGCTCCTCAGCCCTGCCCAGGCGGTGGCGGTGGAGGTGGTCGAGACGGTCTGCGGCCGGGCCGAGAGCGACCCCGAGCTGCCCCAGACGATCCGGACCTTCCTGGGTGGCCTGCGGGTGCCCCTGCTGCGCCTCGCCCTGCGCAGCGAGAAGCTGCTCTCCATCGAGCGCCACCCGGCCTTCCGGCTGGTGGATCGGGTCGCCAACCTGGGCCGCACCCTGCCGCCCGACTGCTCCCCCGAGCTGCCGGTGTGCCGTGGGCTGGCGTCGATGGTGCGCTCCCTCGGGCGTCTGCCCCGGCCCACGCGGCGGGATTTCGAGCTGGCCCTGGGCGTGCTCGACGCGCTGCTCGCCACCCGCCAGAAGAGTGCCATCGCCCGCGCCGCCCAGCACATCGACACCGCCGTGCACATGGAGCGCCGGGAGGTGGCCCTGCACCAGGCGAGCCGCGCCGTCTATCTGCTGGTGGGGCAGGAACCGGCCAGCGTCGCCCGCAATTTTCTCGAGCGCTACTGGGTGCACGTGCTGGCCAAGGCGGTTTACCGCTACGGCCCCGACAGCCCCCAGTGGGCCAGCCGCCTGCTGATCGCCAACCGCCTGCTGGCCTGCGCCACGCCGCCGGCCGACGAGGCCCTGCGCCGCAAGATGCTTGGCGAGTTTCCGGCGCTGATCCACGATCTGGACGAAGGCCTCGCCTGGATCGCCCTGCCTGCCAAGCAGGCCGGTTCGGCCCTGTCGTCGGTGCAGGTGCTGCACGCCAGCCTGCTCGCCGGTCGCACCCCGCCGGTGCCCACCCTGCGCCGCACCACCTCGCCGCCCACCCTCAAGAAGCCTGAAGGCAGCCACGGCCTGCTCACCCTCAAGCACAAGCAGTACGTGGCCGGCGAGCTGTCCCTGCCGCCCGAATGGGCCGGGCTGCGGGTGGGCGACAGCGTGGCGGTGGGTCTGCCCAACGACAAGGTGATGCGCGGCTACGTGGCCCACGTGGCCCCAGCCGGCCAGGTGGTGCTGATCTCCGACGCCGACCACGACGCGGTGATGGCCATCACCGCCCGGGCGCTGGCCCAGCAGGCCGAATCCCCCGAGACCCGGCTGTACCGCGACGTCTCGCTGGTGGATCAGGCCGCCACCGACAAGCTCCTCGGCACCTGAACCACGCGGGCGCAGCGGTGTCGGACGCTACAATCGCGTTCGCCGCCTTCCTCCGACTGCCCCCTCATGTGCTCCAAGCCCGCCTGCACCGGCGACCACGCCGCGTCTGAAGCCGACCGCGCCATCCGCATCCGCGGCGCGCGCCAGAACAACCTCAAGAACCTGTCCCTCGACATCCCCCACCACGAACTGGTGGTGGTGACCGGCGTGTCCGGCTCGGGCAAGAGTTCGCTGGTGTTCGACACCCTCTACGCCGAGGGTCAGCGCCGCTACGTCGAGACCTTCTCGCCCTACGCCCGACAGTTCCTCGACCGGATGGACAAGCCCCAGGTGGACCGCATCGAGGGCGTGCCGCCGGCCATCGCCATCGACCAGACCAACCCGGTGCGCACCTCGCGCTCCACGGTGGGCACGATGACCGAGCTGGCCGACCACTTCAAGCTGCTCTACGCCCGCGCCGCCCGCCTGCACTGCCGCGGCTGCGGCAAGCCGGTGAGCCGCGACACGCCGGCCACCATCCACGCCGACCTCGCCGCCCGCGCCGCCGCGGCGGGCGACCCGCGCCTGGTGGTGAGCTTCCCGGTCAGCGTGCCGGCCAATTTCGGCGAGGACGAGGTGGCCGAGCTGCTGGCCCGCCAGGGCTACACCCGCATCCACGCCCGCGACGGCGAGGTGCTGCACGTGGTGCAGGACCGCTTCCGCCTGGGCAAGGCCGAGCACGCCCGGGTGATGGAGGCGCTGGAAATCGGCCTGCGCGCCGGCCACGGCAGGCTCACCGTGCACGCGGTGGATGGCGATGGTGGCAACGGCGGCGAGACCCGCTGGAAATACAGCAGCGGCCTGCACTGCGCCGACTGCGACATCGCCTACCCCGACCCGACGCCCAGCCTGTTCTCCTTCAACTCGCCCATCGGCGCCTGCGACACCTGCCGCGGCTTTGGCCGGGTGATCGGCGTGGATTTCGGGCTGGTCATCCCCGACGAATCCAAGACCCTCGCCGAAGGCGCCGTGAAGCCCTGGCAGAGCCCCAGCTTCAAGGAATGCCAGGACGACCTGGCCAAGATGGCGAAGAAGTACGGCGTGGCGATGGACATCCCCTTCCGCGACCTGCCGGAGGAGCACCGCCGCTGGGTGCTCGAAGGCGACGACAAGTGGAAGAACTGGGATTCCAGCTGGCCGCGCTACTGGTACGGCGTGCGCCACTTCTTCGACTGGCTCGAGACCAAAGCCTACAAGATGCACATCCGGGTGCTGCTGTCGCGCTACCGCAGCTACACCGAATGCCCCGCCTGCCACGGCGCCCGGCTCAAGCCGGAGGCGCTGCTGTGGCGCCTCTGGCGCCGTGAGGAGGAGGGGCCGAGGAGTGAGGAGAGAGGAGTAAGGAGTGAGGAGCTTCCCTCCGATCGCCAGCGCACTCGCGCTGAGCATGGCCTCCTCACGAAGCTCGCAATCAGCGAGCTTCTGGCCCTGCCCATCGACGACGTGGCCGCCTTCGTCGCCGCGCTGGATCTCCCGGCGCCGCTGGACGAAGCCACCGAGCTGCTGGTGGCCGAGATCAAGGGCCGCCTGCGCTACCTGCAGGACGTGGGCCTGGGCTACCTCACGCTGGACCGCCAGTCGCGCACCCTCTCGGGCGGCGAGGTGCAGCGGATCAACCTCACCACCGCGCTGGGCACCTCGCTGGTGAATACGCTCTTCGTGCTCGACGAGCCCTCCATCGGCCTGCACCCGCGGGACATCGGGCGCATCCTCGGGGTGATGGAGCGCCTGCGCGACGCCGGCAACTCGCTGGTGGTGGTCGAGCACGACCCGCAGCTGATGCTCGCCGCCGACCGCCTGCTCGACATCGGCCCCGGCCCCGGCGAGCGGGGCGGCGAGATCGTCGCCTACGGCCCGCCCACCGCCATCGCCAACGATCCGGCCTCCCTCACCGGCGCCTACCTCGCCGGCCGCAAGCGCGTCGATACCCGCCGCCAGCCGCGCCCGGTGGCTGGGGATGCGCCGCGCCTCACCCTCACCGGCGCCCGCCAGCACAACCTGCAGGGTGTCGATCTGGCGATCCCGCTGCAGCGCCTCGTCGGCATCACCGGCGTGTCCGGCTCGGGCAAATCCACCCTGATCCAGGACGTGCTCTTCCCGGCGCTGGCCAAGCACTTCGGCCAGCCGTCCGAGCCGCCCGGCGCCTTCGACGGCCTGGTGGGCGTCGATGCGCTCAAGGGCGTGGTGATGGTCGATCAGTCGCCCATCGGCAAGAGCGCCCGCTCCAACCCGGTGAGCTACGTGGGCGCCTGGGACGCCATCCGCAAGCTCTTCGCCAACCTCCAGGAAGCCAAGGACCGCGGCTACACGCCGGGCACCTTCAGCTTCAACTCCGGCACCGGCCGCTGCCCCACCTGCACCGGCTCGGGCTTCGAGCACGTGGAGATGCAGTTTTTGTCCGACGTCTATCTGCGCTGCCCCGACTGCGACGGCAAGCGCTACCGGCCCGAGATCCTGGCCCTGGCATGGCGCGGCAAATCCGTGGCCGACGTGCTGGAGATGACCGTCTCCGAAGCCCTCGCCTTCTTCGCCGACCAGAAAGCCGTGCTCGCCGCCCTGGCGCCGCTGGCCGACGTGGGCCTCGAATACCTGCGCCTCGGCCAGCCGGTGCCCACCCTCTCCGGCGGCGAGGCGCAGCGCCTCAAGCTCGCCGGTTATCTGGCCGAAGCTGCCCAGCTGGCCGCCAAACGATCCAAAAAATCGATAGATTCAGCCGAGCCGGGTTTGCTCTTCCTGTTCGACGAACCCACTACCGGCCTGCATTTCGAAGATGTGGCGCGGCTGCTCAATGCATTTGAAAAACTGATCGATGCCGGCCACTCGCTGGTGGTCATCGAGCACAACCTGGACGTGATCGCCGCCGCCGACTGGCTGGTGGACCTGGGCCCCGAAGGCGGCGCCGGCGGCGGGCTGATCGTCGCCGAAGGCACGCCGGCCCAGGTGATCGCCACGCCGGCGTCCCACACCGGCCGGGCGCTGGCCGACTACGCCGACCAGCTCGCCCGCCTGCAGGCCGCGCCGGTGGTGGCCGAGCCGCCGGCCCGCTACCGCCCGGTGGCGGACAAGGCCATCACCATCCGCCACGCCCGCCACCACAACCTGAAGAACGTCAGCCTCGACATTCCGCGCGATCAATTTACGGTCATCACCGGGCTGTCGGGCTCGGGCAAGTCGACCCTCGCCTTCGACATCGTGTTCGGCGAAGGCCAGCGGCGCTATCTCGAATCCCTCAACGCCTACGCCCGCCAGTTCGCCCAGCCCTCGGCCCGGCCGGATGTGGACGCCATCTTCGGCATCCCGCCCACCGTGGCCATCGAGCAGCGGGTGAGCCGCGGCGGGCGCAAGAGCACGGTGGGCACGCTCACCGAGATCCAGCCCTTCCTGCGCCTGATGTACGTGAAGCTGGGCACCCAGTTCTGCCCCGACTGCGACGTGCCGGTGACGCCCCAGCGCTTCGAGGCCATCGTCGCCCAGATCCTGCGCGACCGCGCCGGCGAATCCGTCGAGCTGCTGGCGCCGCTCGTCATCAATCGCAAGGGCCTGTACACCGACCTCGCCAAGTGGGCCCGCGGCAAGGGCTTCGAGCAACTGCGCGTGGATGGCGACTACCTGCCCACCAAAAAGTGGCCGCGCCTCGACCGCTACAAGGAGCACAACATCGAGCTGCCGGTGGGCATGGTGAAGGTGGGCGCCGACACCGAAGCCCTGCTGCGCGACTACGTGCAGGCCGCACTCGACCACGGCAAGGGCGTGCTCAAGGTGCTGCCCCTGGGCGAGCCGGGCGGCGCGCTCACCACGCTGTCCACGCTGCGCGCCTGCCCGGATTGCGGCACCAGCTTCCCCGAGCCCGACCCGCGCCTGTTCTCCTACAACGCCAAGCACGGCTGGTGCCCCGATTGCTACGGCACCGGCGTCAAGATCGTCGGCAAGGTCGAGAACCCGGACGATCTGGACCTGGGCGAACTGGAAACCGAGACCGACGAAGCCTGCCCCAGCTGCCACGGCGCGCGGCTCAACCCGGTGGCGCGGGCGGTGCGCTTCCGCGACCTGGGCCTGCACGAGCTGTCGTCCCTGGCGGTGGGCAAGGTGGCCGGCTTCTTCGAGGCGTTGGCGCTCTCGCGCCGCGAGGCCGACATCGGCCGCGACCTGATCGCCGAAATCCGCGGCCGGCTGGATTTCCTGCAGCAGGTGGGCCTGGGCTACCTGGCGCTCGACCGCGCCGCGCCCACGCTCTCCGGCGGCGAGGCCCAGCGCATCCGGCTGGCGGCCCAGCTGGGCTCCAACCTCACCGGCGTGTGCTACATCCTCGACGAGCCCACCATCGGCCTGCACCCGCGGGACAACCGGCTGCTGCTCGACACGCTCGAAAAACTCCGCGGCCGCGGCAACACCCTGCTGGTGGTGGAGCACGACGAGGACACCATCCGCCGCGCCGACCACGTCATCGACCTGGGCCCGGGCGCCGGCGTGCGAGGCGGGCGCATCGTCGCCGAAGGCAGGCTGCCCGCGCTGATGGCCGCGCCGGAATCCGCCACCGGGCGCTGCTTCGCCAACCCGCTGGCCCACCCGCTGGCCCCGCGCCGCGAGGTGGCCGCCGACCACCCGGCGCTGGCGGTGGCCGGCGCCACCCTGCACAACCTCAAGCACGTCGCGGCCCGCGTGCCGCTGGCCCGGCTGACGGTGGTCACCGGCGTGTCCGGCTCGGGCAAATCCACCTTCGCCCGCGACGTGCTTCACGCCAGCCTGGTGGCCGCCGCGCCGGTGGGCTGCGAAAGCGTGGACGGCATGGCGCACATCGGCCGCGTGCTGGAGGTGGACCAGACCCCCATCGGCAAGACCCCGCGCTCCTGCCCGGCCACCTACATCGGCTTCTGGGACGCCATCCGCAAGCTCTTCGCCGAAACCACCGAGGCCAAGATGCGCGGCTGGAACGCCTCGCGCTTCTCGTTCAACACCGGCGCCGGGCGCTGTCCGGTGTGCGAAGGCCAGGGCCGCATCACCATCGAGATGAACTTCCTGCCCGACGTGAAGCTGCCCTGCGAGGCCTGCGGCGGCGCCCGCTTCAACCCCGAGACGCTCACCGTGCAGTGGAAGGGCAAGAGCGTCGCCGAGGTGCTGAACATGGCGGTGGAAGACGCGGTGGATTTCTTCGCCGCCCACCCCGCCATCGCCCACCCGCTCAAGCTGCTGCAGGACGTGGGGCTGGGCTACCTCACCCTTGGCCAGCCCAGCCCCACCCTCAGCGGCGGCGAGGCCCAGCGCATCAAGCTGGTGTCGGAGCTGGCCAAGGTGCGCGGCCGCGCCGGCGAATCCGCCACCGGCCCGGGCCGCCCGCTGCCCCCCGAAAAGCACACGCTGTACGTGCTCGACGAGCCCACCGTCGGCCTGCACATGGCCGACGTGGAGAAGCTCATCCACGTCCTCCACCGGCTGGCGGATGCCGGCCACACGGTGCTGGTCATCGAGCACGACCTCGACCTGATGGCCGAGGCCGACTGGCTCATCGACCTGGGCCCCGAAGGCGGTGAGGGCGGCGGCGAGATCGTCGCCGAAGGGCCGCCCGAGGCCGTGGTGCAGGCGGCCCGGTCCCACACCGGGCGTATCCTTGGCGAGTTTCTGGCCACGCGCCGGGCGAGCTGAACACCTCGAAGAGAATCGGAGACGAACCCATGAACGCAACGCAACGACTGGTCGTCGCCGGGCTGCTGATGAGCGCCGGCGCCCAGGCCCAGGCCCAGGCCGGCGACCCGTCCGCCTGCGCCGCGGTGGCCGACAACACCGAGCGCCTGGCCTGCTACGACGAGGCCGTGGGCCGCCCCCACAAGGAGGCGCCGCCCCAGCCCCAGCCCGACAACTCGCCGTTTTCGGCGCGCTGGGAGCTGGACGCCGAGGACAAGAAGGGCACCTTCCTGATCCGCCCCTACAAGCCCACCTACCTGCTGCTGGCCCGCTGGAGCAACTCGCCCAACACCACCCCGACCTCGCCCAACCCGCTCAACGCGGTGACCACGCCCAACAACGTGGACCCGGCCGAGGCCAAGTACCAGATCAGCTTCAAGACCAAGCTGTGGGAGGGCCTGTTCGGCCGCCACGGCGACCTGTGGATGGGCTACACCCAGCAGTCCAACTGGCAGGTGTACAACAAGCGCTTCTCGTCGCCCTTCCGGGAGACCGACTACGAGCCCGAGCTGATGGCGGTGTTCCGCACCAACCTGGATGCCGGCGCCGGCTTCAAGCTGAAGATGATGTCGCTGGGGCTCAACCACCAGTCCAACGGCCGCAGCCAGCCCTATTCCCGCAGCTGGAACCGCATCGTCGGCCAGGTCGGCATCGAGCGCGACAACTTTGCGCTGGTGATCCGCCCGTGGCTGCGCCTGTCCGAGAAGACCAGCAAGGACGACAACCCGGACATCACCTCTTACCTTGGCCACGGCGACCTCCAGGCCATGTGGCAGGTGGGCGAGCACGGCTTCGGCCTGACCCTGCGCAGCACGCTGCTGTCGGGCCGCGAGTCGCGCGGGTCGGCCCAGTTCGACTGGAGCATCCCCATCCACCGCAACCTGAAGGGCTATCTGCAGCTCTTCACCGGCTACGGCGAAACCCTCATCGACTACAACCACCGCCAGACCACCTTCGGGCTGGGCGTATCCCTGGTGGATTGGCTATAAGCCCGGTTTCTATGTCAATAATGTGAATTTATTTGTAAGCGATTGCAAACGACATTTGCTAGGATCATGACTTCAGGTATGTCGGCCCTTGGCGCAAGGGCTGGCGATACACCGAAGATAAACAGACAACCCGATAGAGGTTTCCGTCATGCCCCAGCAGATGTCGTCGACGCGTGCGTCGGCACGCCCCTTCCTGTCTCGCCGCAACGTGGAGCCAGACTGTGGCGAGTGAATTCAAGCTCAGTGTCTGCCCCCACGACACCGCCAAGAACCTGCTCGGCTGGTTCACCCTCAACACCTACCTCCAGCGCAAGCTGGGCATCGGCATCCACTTCGAGCCCCAGGACAACTTCCTCATCGAGCGCCAGGCGGTGCTCGAGAAGCGCTTCCACGTGGTGTACGCCAACCCCTTCAGCGCCCTGTGCTACGCGCGGGACAAGGGTTTCGTGCCGGTGGCGCGGCCGGCCGGGGTGAACGACGAGACCATCCTGGTGGCCCGGGCCGGGGGCAGCGTGCCCGACGCGCCGCGCATCGCCAGCGCCACCGACAAGCTCATCATCCATGAGCTGGGCCTGCAGGTGATGCGCCGGGAGGGGCTCGATCTGGCCGGGGCGGCGTTCCAGTTCGTCGGCAACCACCTCAATGCCGCCAAGGCGGTGCTGCAGGGCGAGGCCGACCTGGGTTTCGTGTTCAACGAAACCTGGAACGGCATGAGCGCCAGCACCCGCGACGAGCTGCAGGTGATCGGCGAGAGCCGCGACGGGAGCGCCTTCCACTGCTTCATGGTGGCGCCCGAGTGGGCCGACAAGCGCGAGGCGATCCAGCGCATCCTGTGCGGCATGCACCAGGACGAGGCGGGCCTGCGGGTGCTCGACGACCTGCACTTCAAGCGCTTCGAGCCCATCGACGAGGGCGCGCTGGCGCCCCTGGCCACGCTGATCGGCGCCTGAGGGCGCGTTTCAGGGGCGGGCGTTCAGCCCGGCCACGATCTTGCGGACAAGGCCGTGCAGGGCCTCGTCCAGCGCCCGCCCGGCGGCGGCGTCGGAGACGCCGGGGCGTTCCTCGGCAAACTGCTGGCGGAAGATCACGCTGCCCTCGGCCAGCGGATCGCTCACGTCGGGCGAATGGCGGAAGCGCAGCAGGGCCGGCGCGCGGGGGTAGATCTCGACCTGGGCGGTGACCCGCAGCGTCTGCTCGCACAGGGTGTAGCCGATCCGGGCGAAGAGCACCGCTGCGCCCGACGCGTTGTCGAACAGCAGCCGCATTCGCTCGCGGCCGGCGGGCTCGTCGGGGGTGAGATCCTCGACCCGCAGCCGGCGCGAGAAGCGGATCTCGCTGCCGGCGGTTTCGCTGCGCCAGGCTCGCTGGAGCACGGCGAGGGTGTCGTTGCCGGCCGGGGCTGCGGCGGGCGTCGTCGGGGTGGTGCCCGCCGGTACGGCGGGGGTGGGGCGCGTCGGGGCCGGCGAGAACAGGCCGGGGCAGGCGGCGGGGGCCGTGTGGGTGCCCCGGGGCAGGATCAGCACGCTGTCCAGCGGGGCGATCTCGGCCCGCGCTTCCGGTTTGAGGGGAACCCGCGGTGCGGCGCAGGCGGTGACGAGCAGCAGGGTTCCGAGGGCAAGCGGAAGGTTCCCGGACATGAGGTTCTCCGTGGCGGGCGGTGGGCGCGCTTCTTCTTTTCGCGGCCAGTTTACGCGCCTCT
>NZ_JAYRMI010000113.1:0-7052 GCF_041904905.1 Zoogloea sp.
GGGCGCTGGGGGGGGGGGGGGAGCGGGCTGGCGGAGGGCTGTTCGGTGAGCAGCAGGGCGGCCAGCCAAGGGGCAGCCTGGGCCGGGTTGCTGCCGGCGATGAGGGCGCGGTGGCGCTGGGTGAGGCGTGCGAGGTGTTGCGGGAGCCAGGGCGGCAGCGCGGGGGGCGCGCCGGCCCCGGCGGTGGGGCCGGCGGGCGCTGCCGACGGCACCGGGCCGGCCGGGGGCGTGGCGGGCGGGCTGAAGCGGTCGATGAGCCGGTGGGTGAGGCGGGTGGCTTCGTCGGGGGTGAGCAGGGTGGGGGCGGCGGCTTCGCTGCGGGCGAGGTCGGCCAGGGCGGCCAGCGCCCGGGCGGGTTTTCGCCGGAGCCAGCGCTGGAGGATGGCGGCGGGGGCGAGCGGGTCGGGGCTGTCGTCGTCGCCGGCGAGGTCGGGCGCCCACCAGGCGTCGGGCTGGCCGGTGGCACGGCGTTCCAGGTGTCGGCGCTCGGCGGCCCAGACGTCGGCAAACCAGGCGGCGGGGGCGTCCTGGTCGACGTCGCCGGGGGGGATGGCGGCGAGCAGCCGGGCGAGGCCGGCCTCGAAGGCGGCGGCCCAGCCGGCGGCAAGCTCGCCGGCGGGCACGTCGGCCGACACCTTGAGCCGGAGGTCGAGGGCGTGCACCGCGACGACGGCGCCAGCCGGCAGGCGGGCCCGGGCCAGGGCGCGCTCGCCGGCTCCGTCGAGGGCGCGGGCGAGTTGCCGGTCGGCGAGCTGGCGCACCTGCCCGGCGAGGGCCTGGGCGTGCTCGGCGTCGCCGCTGCGAATGCGGGTGGACAGCAGGCCGATGGCGAGGTCGTCGGTCATCGAACAACCCTCCCGTTACTGCGTGAGCACCTCCCCGGGGGAGGATGCGCGCCTCCTTCGGGTGGCGGGGCGAGTGCGCACATTGGCCGTGCCATCAGGTGCGCTTCACGAGCTTGAGGAAGCTGGCCTGACCGCCGGTGATGCGCAGCAGGTTGGCGGTCTGGTCGAGCACCGGACGGGTGGCGGCGGTGGTGGCGGTTTCGGTCTGGAGCTTTTCGATCACCGCGTCGGCGGGCTTGCCGGACTGGATCTCGGCTTCCACCTTCACCGCCAGCTCGGCGGGCACGCCCTTGGCGAGGGCTTCGGCGCCGGCCACGGCGGCGGCCCGGTCGGCCTGGAAGGCGCTGCGGAACTTCTCGTATTGCTCGGCGCCCAGGAGCTGCCGGGCTTCGTCGGGCGTCTTGGCGAGGACTTCCTTGACGGTGAGCGGGGTGTCGCTGCCGCTCACGTAGTCGGCCACCTTGCGGCTTTCGAGGCCGGCGCGCAGGTCGGCGTAGATGGGCCGGGCGTCGGCGTCGGCGAAGACGGCGGGGCCTTCCTGCACCAGATCGTCGGCGAGGGTGCGGGTGACTTCGGCGCCGCGGGTCACCGAGAGCCGGTTGACCACCGCCAGGGTCTGGGTGGGCTGCACGGCGGCGAGCACCTGGACAAGCTGGTAGTCGGGGTATTCGGCGGCGTAGGTGTCGGCCACCTGACCGACGGCGATGCGCTTGCGCTCGGCGGGGTCGGCGACGGTGTTCTCGAGGGCGGCCTCAGCCGATTGCACCTGGGCCAGGAAGGCCTGGTTGCGGGTGGTGACGGCGATGCCGGAGCCGCTCATGTCGGCGGCCTGGACCAGATTGGCCTGGACGTCGGGCTGGGCCATGAGGGCTTCGACGATGGCGCGCTTTTCGGCCGGCTGGCGCAGGTAGTGGGCGCGCAGCTCGTCGGTGGTGAGGGACCGGCTCTGCTTGGCGGACAGGCTCTGCAGCTCGGTGAGGAAGTTGACGAGGAACTGGAGCACTTCGAGCAGGTAGAACAGGGCGTCGAGGAGCACCAGCCGCTGCTTGACGTACACCACGAAGTGCCGCGGCAGCATGTCGAGGCCGACGCGGGAGATGAAGCCGGCCATGGCGTCGGCGGTTTCGTTGATGGTGCCGAACTGGCCCAGGGCGCCGCCGGCGGTGAGGAGCGGGTTGACGCCCCAGCGCTCGGCCTGGTCGAGGGCGTCTTCGGCGAGCCGGCCGACGAGCGGGTGCCGGCGGGTGAGGCCCTGGAGGGGGACGACCAGCTTGACGATCTCGGTGCGCCGGTTGACCAGGTCGTCCAGCCCCATCAGCTCGAAGAGGTTGGCGAGGATGCGGAAGTAGCCGGGCAGCGCGGCGGTTTCGGTCTGCTGCTTGAGCCCCGCCTGGAACAGGGAGGCCTTGTGGGTGCTGCGGTAGGTGTTCGCGCCCAGGCCGCCGGTGCCGCTACCCAGGCCGCCGCCGGGGGTGGCGGTGTCGCCGGCGTTGTCGTCACGGCGGCGGGAGAGCTGGATCGGGTCTTTGTCGAAGACGTTGTTGAGGTCTTCGAGGATGTCGTCGTCGTGCAGGGCGACGACGGCGTAGGGGATGACCCGGGTGTTCCAGAAGTAGTTTTCGGCCTGCTTGATGGCGCCCTTGACCAGCGGGGAGACGAGCCAGCGGCTGCCCTTGGTGGCGGCGAGCATCTTGTCGATGGTGTCGAAGCCGGTGTCGAACTCGCCGTCGGCGGCGCGCGGCCGGATGGGCAGGAAGCCGATCGGCGGGATGTGCCGGAAGCCGCGGGAGTAGAGGTTGTTGCCGTCCTGGTCCACCGGGCGCTGGGCGAGGCTTTCGGACAGCATGCACTGGAACTGGTGGATGCGCGCCCAGGCAGCGGCCCGGGGCGGGGCGCCGAAGCGGGTGCGGTGCCAGTCGTCGGCCTGGCTGTTGGCGATGGTGCGGCGGGGGATCCACTGGTCGAGGAACAGGATGCTGCCGTCTTCGCCAATGTAGATCATGGCGAGGGGAACGGCGCTGCTGTCGTGGCGGCCCCAGCCGGTATCGGCGTTGAAGGTGGTGTCGGTGCCGAAGCGCGGGTCCCAGCGCTTCCAGAGGGGGTGCTCGAAGACGTCGAAGTAGTAGGCCGAGAGGGTGCCGCGCAGATCCCAGACGGATTGCAGGTCCTGCCCGAAGGGGGTGTCCACCGGGAAGCGGGCCAGCGACAGGCCGAAGCCGCCGCGCCAGGTGTCGGCCTTGCAGTTGGCCGATGCTGCGCCGCCGCAGATCTCGCCCATCACCTTGGCGCCACCGGATTCGCTCTCGCTGGCCTGGATCACCAGCAGGTAGGCGCCGGCGGGCAGGCCGGCGCTGCCGCCGGTGGGGCCGGCGGGGTCGGGCGCGAGGCAGACGCAGGGGGTGAAATCGGTTCCGCCGCCGCCGACCACCTTCTGGGGCGTCTTGCGGTAGGCGCCCAGGAGCTGCTCGAGGGTGAACACGAAGCAGGGCTGGGAGACGACGATGGGGCGCCCGATGGCGTCGAAGGCGAGGCCCGGGGCCAGCACGATCTCGGCCGCCGGCGATACGCCGCCGACCCGGGTTTCGGAGTCGATGCCGGTCTGGTTGAGGCCGTCGGCGTTGAGCCCCAGGCCCCAGGCAATGCCCGGGGTCATGGCCTGGGCGGCGAGGCGGGTGCGGGCGTCGAAGTAGACGTCCTGGCGCGACAGGGCTTCGGCGGTGAGGTAGCGGCCGTTGAACCAGTTGGTGCGGCGCAGGGTGTTGTTGCCGCGCACGTCGCCGGTGGGGCCGCCGGTAAAGCCGGTGTCGCTGGCGGTGCCGGCGTAGTCCTTCAGGAAATCGGCGATGGAGGCTTCGTCGGCGGCGCTGAGGGTTTCGTTACGGGCGACCTTGGCGATCATCGTCAAGAGGCCGGCGTCCATGTTCTTCCACTTTTTCATGCTCATGTCGGCCTCCGGCTCAGGCGGTGGTGGGGTGGGTGGCAAACAGGCTGGCGTCGCGGCCGGTGCCGGGGGGCAGCACTTCGCCCGTGGCGCCGGCGAGGGGCTTGCCGTCGATGTCGAGGAGGGCGTTCGGGCCGGTGCCCGCCAGGCAGACCTGGTAGATGGTGCCGTCGGCCCACTCGCCGCCATCGACGGTGAGGGACAGGCCGGTGGCGGTGGGGGTCTGGACGAGGATGGGCAGGCTCACCCAGGCCTTGGTGGGCTCGTCGAAGCGCAGCACGCGGATCGAGGGCCCGGCGATGCTGGCGGGGAGCACGGGCCGGGTGGTGCCCACGTCGATCAGCATGTGGCCCAGGTCGGCGCCGTCGCCGGGGTGGGCGTGGAGGCCGCCAGCCTGGAAGCGGGGCGTGCCGCCGCCGGCTTCGAGGTGGATGCCGAGGGCGAGGTTGGCCACCGTCTGCACCGCCGGCAGCAGGGCGCGCACGCTGTTGTCGATGGCGCCGGAGAGCCGGACCCGCTCGACCGGGTTGCCCACGGGTTCGAGGTCGAGCACCGCGAGGAGCAGGGGCGCGTCGTCGGCGCCGCTCCACAGGCGGGCGGGGGGCGGCGCGGTGGGGTCGATGAGCTGGTCGAGGAGGCGGGTGCGGAGGTCGCCCGCCGGATTGGCGCGGGTGACGATGTCGCGGATGGGCAGGCCGGTGAGATCGGGTGCCTTGGCCTCCAGGCACAGGCGGTAGCCGTCCTGCACGCGGGATGGCGACAGGCCGGCATCGGCGCCCGAGCAGGGCTGGGTGATGGCCGGCACCTGCTCGGTGAGGCAGGCCCGGTAGCGCAGCACCACGTACACCCGGCGGCGGGTGTCGACGGCGTCGGAGGCGGGGGTGGCCGGCGGCGGGGCCGACAGGTCGCCCCAGAAGGGGGTGGCGGCGAGGCCGGCGATGTCGAGGCAGACCTTCTGGGGTATGTGCACTTCTCGCCCGAGGGGGTCGATGGCGAGCCCCGGTTCGCAGGTGAGGGTGAGCGCGGTTTCGCTCTCCTGGCTGCCTACCTTGAGCCCCCAGACCGTGCCGAACCCGTGCAGGGCGGCGTTGTGCAGGCGGCTGCGGAGCAGGAAGTAGCGCTGCTCGGTGGTGAAATCCTCGGCCCCGAGGAGCTGCCCGTAGCTGTAGCGCAGGCGGACGAAGGGGTCGCCCGGGGTGGCCGGGTCGAGGTCGTCGAGGGGGGCGAAGACGTTGGCGGTGAGGGTGCTCATGGCGATGCCTCCCATGGGTTCATGGGTTTGAAGTACGGGTAGCGGCCGTCGGCGTCTGCCGGGTGGCCGCGGTGGAGGGTGGTGAAGGTGGATAGCACGGCGCTGCCGAGCACCGCCGGCTGGGCGCGGTCCACCGGCCCCAGGTGCGAGATGCCGACGAGGCTGGCGCTGCCGACCCGGAAGCCGGCATCCAGCCAGCACAGGCGGTGCAGGGTGTGGGCGGGCTTGTTGCGTTCGATGGCGAGGTCGAGGACGGCGGCCAGGGTGTCGCAGCGGGCCCGGGGTACGATCACCGTGAAGCGGTGGGCGTGGCGGCGGTAGAAGGCGAGGAGGGCGTCGTCGGGCAGCGGGTGGTCCGGGTCGCGGGCCGGGCAGGGCGGGTCCTGGAAGGCGCGGCGGATCATCAGCGCGGCGTGGGCGCCGGCGAGGTCCTGCTCCCAGTCTTCCAGGCTGCCGGCGGCGAGGGTGCTTTCGCTGCCGCCCAGTTCAAGCGCCGGGCCGACCAGCGCGCTGCCCACGAAGGCGGCGGTGGGCCGGCGCAGGCGGAAGCCTTCGACGAGCTGCACCGGCGCTTCGGCGAGGATGGACAGCAGGCGGGTGAGGCCCGGCACGGTGCCGCGGGCCCGGTACAGCGCGGCGATGTTGGCGAGCAGTTCGCGGCGCACGCCTTCGCGGACCCGGGCATCGAAGCCAAGGGCGAGGAAATCCCCCAGCCAGGGCAGGGCCTCGGCGGGCACGAGGTTCGGGTCGAGGAGCTGGGGCAGCACGTCGATGCGCTGGTCCAGCTCGGTCGTCCAACCTTCGAAGAGCGCCAGGGCGCGTTCGGTGGCGTCGGCGGCGGCGGGGTCGGCGCGCCAGTAGGCGGGCAGGTAGTCGAGCAGCGAGGGGCGCGGGAAGGTGGCGCGCAGGGCGAACAGGCTGGGGCCCTGACGCCGGCTGCCGGACAGGCGCACCCGCAGCCACAGGTAGCGGCCGGCGGGCGGGGTGAGCAGCCATTCGAGGGTGACCATGCCGACGGGGGGCGTGGCGGCGGGCTGGCGGACGGCGGCGAGCGGGTCGTCGGAGCGGCGCTCGCCGACGCTGCCGGAGAGCGCCACGTCGGCCCGGGCGGGGCGGCGGTCGGCCACGCCCAGGCTGACCCAGCCTTCGGTCTCGCCCGGGATGCGCGAGCCCAGCGGCGGCCACGGGTCGTCGATGGCCGCCGGGCGCACGTCGCCGGCCCGGTCGGCGGGCAGGCGGGCGGCGCGGCGGATCTCGAAGGGCGGCAGGTCGTCGGCGGTCTTGGCCTCGACGTGCACCGTGCAGCCGGCGGGCAGGCACAGGTCGAGGAACAGCCGGTGCCAACGGCAGCCGAAGATGCCGGAATCGAGCGCCCAGGTTTCGACCACCCCGCTGTCGTCCAGCTCGGCCTCGCGGGGGTAGAGGGGGCGGGCACCGGCGGCGGTGCTGGCCATCGCCCGGGGGCTGTCGCCGTTGCGTTCGAGCCACAGGGCGCGGCCGTCGAAGCTGCGCACCGCAAAACCCCGCTCGGCCTCGACGCTGTCGGCGGCCAGGGTGTATTCGCGGAAGAGGTAGGGCAGCGGGTCGCCGGGGCGGTGGGAGACTTCGCCCACCAGCAGGCGGTTTGCAGCGGTGAGGAGGAGCTGCAGCGGCGCGGTGGCCATGGGCAGGGTGTGGAGCACCGCACCGGCCGGGCCGACGCGCAGGAGCTGCCAGCGATCCGGGCCGCCTTCGACGAGGGCGATGGCCTCTGGCCAGGCGGGGTCGGCCGCGACGGCGACGATGCGCCGGCCGGCCGTCTCTGGCGGCGCGTAGCCGTGCCAGCCGCCGCCCCAGGGCTGCACCACCAGGCGCGGGCGGGTGCGATCGCTGACCACCAGACCGAGGGCGCTGCAGGCAAAGCTGCCGGGCTGGATGTCGGGCGGGATGGGCACGGTGGCCTGCACGTGGACTTCGGGGGTGAGCAGGAGCAGGCGGCGCCCGGCCCGGTCGAGCAGCCAGCAGCGCCCGAGGG
>NZ_JAYRMI010000031.1:0-45120 GCF_041904905.1 Zoogloea sp.
AGCCCCGAACTATCCGCCTCCGCCCTCGCCGAACTCGAACACATTGCCAGAACCAAGCTGCGCGTCTTTGGCTTCGAGGCCAGCGGCAACGACAATCTGGACTACCACATTCTTTCGTCTTGGACGCTCGGCGATGCCCTCAAGGCCGCCTACCTGGCCGGGATGGTGGATCACCACCGAACGACCTGACTAACAGCAACATCCAATGAAAAAAGCCGGCAAGCGCCGGCTTTTTTCATGCCTGGAAGAGAAGGAGGGCGACCAGCAAGGTGCTGTAACACCGAGCTGGCCACCTCCACCGCAGAGCAGTCCTGCAGATTCGGCCAAGGCCCCCCATGCCTCGCGAGGCGGGTGGACCTTATCACGGCCACATATGCAAGGATCGAAATAATGCACACCGCAACACCGATTATCCCCTGGCTCGGCGGCAAGCGCCGTCTCGCAGACAAGCTGCTGCCCCTGTTCCCCCAGCATGAGTGCTACGTGGAACTGTTCTGTGGGGGCGCAGCCCTGTACTTCCTGCGCCCCATGCCGGCGCCGGTGGAGATCATCAATGACGTGAACGGCGAGCTCACCAACCTGTACCGCGTGGTGCAGCATCACCTCAGCGAGTTCGTGCACCAGTTCAGGTGGGCGCTGTCGAGCCGGCAGATGTTCAAGTGGCACCAGGAGAGCCGGCCCAACACCCTCACCGACATCCAGCGCGCCGCGCGCTTCTACTACCTGCAGCACCACGCCTTCGGCGGCCGTATCGAAGGCCAGACCTTCGGCACCGCCACCACGGCGCCGGCCATCAACCTGCTGCGGATCGAGGAGAGCCTGTCGGCCGCCCACCTGCGTATGGCGGCGGGCACCACGGTGGAGAACCTGTCGTGGCGCGACTGCCTGGAACGCTACGACCGTGCCCACACCTTTTTCTACGCCGACCCGCCGTACTGGCAGACCGAAGGCTACGGCGTCCCGTTCCCCTTCGAGGAGTACCTGGCCATGGCCGACGCCATGCGGAGCATGAAGGGCAAGATGATGGTCAGCATCAACGACCATCCTGCCATCCGTCAGGCCTTCGACGGGCTGAAGATGTACGACCTGGAGATCACCTACAGCGTGGGGGTGGAACGCGCCGGCAGGGCCGCGGCGCGGGAGCTGGTGATCATGAACTGGGACGAGGGGGGAGGCGGGCAGTTGTTTTAAGTCCCCATTCACATGGCTTTGGCTGAAAAAACAGCCAAAGCCTAGGCGAACATAATCTCGCGCTGAGTGCTTGCGTCCGGCGCGAACAGAGTTTCATCTGTGCGGTTTTTTGTGCAGTTTTCTTAAAGCTTCGCTGAAAGGCCGCATAAAAACAGGTGTGCTCACTGCTGCATCATCGGGGTGTGGCGGCCGATGTCGTCGTCCGAAGGCGCCTGCGGCTTCGTGCTGTGCTTGCTCAACGCGTTGATCCTAAATGTCTTCTTCTGGTCGGGCCGACGCCGGGGGAGGGTGGCCGGTGGCGGGCCTGGGCACGGGAAAGGGCGGATTGTCGCATGGGGGCGGACAGATTTTGCCGGGCCCGGCGTGCGAACCCGGCAGACCGGTAAACGAAAAAGGAACCGGCGCGCCGGTTCCCTTCCGGATCGGGCCGGGGGGGTGCGCTCAGCCTTCGCCTGGCTCCATGTGGGCCTGCAGGTAGTTGGGCAGGGTGACGTCCTCGATCAGGCTCTGCTGGGTTTCGAGCCAGTCGATGGCCTCCTCGCAGTGCTCGAGCAGGTCTTCGAGCAGGTCGCGGCTCACGTAATCCTGCAGCTCCTCGCACAGGGCGATGGCCTCGATGAGCAGCGGGCGCTGGATGTCGCGCTCGTACTTGAGATCGCCCTCCAGGCATTCGACCACGTTCTCGCCGATCATCAGCTTGCCCAGGTTCTGCAGGTTGGGCAGGCCTTCCAGGAAGAGGATGCGCTCGATGAGTTCGTCGGCTTCCTTCATCACGCGGATCGACTGCTTGTAGCGGTAGTCGTTGAGCTTCTCAAGCCCCCAGTTGCCGAACATGCGGGCGTGCAGGAAATACTGGTTGATCGAGGTCAGCTCGTTCTTGAGGACCTTGTTGAGGGTGTCGATGACTTTCTTTTCGCCTTTCATGGTCACTCCTTAAGCGCCGGCCTTCATCTGGCTCTGCTGATAGTTGGCCAGGCCAACCAGCTCGATCAGGCCGATCTGCTTTTCGAGGTAGTAGGCGTGGTCCATCTCGGTGTCGTCGAGCTGGATGACCAGCATGTCGCGGGTGACGTAATCCTGAGCCTTCTCGCAGGCGGCGATGGCCTTCTTCAGCTCGCCCACGACCTTGTATTCCACCTCGAGATCGGCCTTGAGCATGTCGGGGACGGTCTTGCCGATCTTCAGGTCGTCGCGCTTGGACAGATCGGGCTTGCCTTCGAGGAAGAGGATGCGCTGGATGAGGGCGCGGGCGTGCTGGCGCTCGTGGTCGGATTCGTGCAGGGCTTTCTCGGCCAGCTGCGCAAAACCCATGTCGGCGTACATCTCGCCGTGGATGAGGTATTGATCGACAGCGGTGAGTTCGCCGGCCAGCAGGCCGTTCAGGATATCGATGATCTTCTTGTCGCCTTTCATGGCATTCCTCCGGGAATCGGTTGATCGATAGGCTGGCTTGCGGCTGCGGCTGGCTTGCCTCGCGAGGGATTTTATCGCCCGCGAATCGGCTTGGTGCAGGTGCAGCAAAAAAGAGTGCCTGGAATTCAGTTTATTACGAACAGTTCTCATTGCCGGCTAAAGGGCCCCGGCGATGGAGCGCTCCGACGCGGGGTGGATTGCATCATCTTCCAAGTTCTGAAAACAGTAATTTTCAGAAATACAGTTTCAGGCGCTGGCGGCGCCAATCCTTGCGTGGCCGCCTTGAAACCGGCTCAAGGCGGCCACCTACGTTCAGGCGGGTTTTCTTGCGATCATGCCGATGAGTGCCGACCGGCCTTTGTGGCCGCTGCCTTCGACGATGTCCTCCTCGTAGCTCACCAGCTCTTCGATCTTCCAGTCGGCAAACGCGTCCTGCAGGATCTCCTCGGTGTAGAGGTTTTCCACAGCCGACGGGCCGCCGGTGCGGTACGTGAGCTGTGCCGGCGTGTAACCCTGCAGCAGGATGCAGCCGCCCGGTGCGGTGAGCGCCTTCATCGCGTCGAACTGCCGCTCGCGCCATTCCGGGCCCACGAACTGGATGAAGATGCCCACCACCCAGTCGAACGCGCCCTTCATCTGGGCCGGCGGCCAACCCGGCGCCAGCATGTCGGCCTGGATGAAATCCACGCTCACCTGACGGCCGGCTGCCAGACGCCGGGCCTTCTCGATGGCCACCGCGGAGATCTCGATTGCGGTGACCTCCAGCCCCTGCTCGGCCAGCCACACCGAATTCCGCCCTTCGCCGTCGGCCACCGACAGCGCCGTCCGGCCCTCGGCCAGCCGGTTCTGGCGCCGGGCAAGGAAGCGGTTCGGCTCGGTGCCGAACAGGTAATCCTCGCCCGCCTCCCGGTAGCGGGTGCTCCAGATGCTTTCCTGGGTCATCGTATTCCTCCTTGGTGTGATGAATGCGCTCGTGTCGTGATCGGGTCATCCGAACAGACGGGCAAAACCGGCGTTCGTTCAAACCTCCCGCCGTTTATCGATAAGTAAAGTCTAATATAATGCGCGTTTTGCGCGAGACGTTTCCGGCCGCGCCCCATCGACTCCAGGAGAAAGCCCACCATGAAATCCGCCCACGATCTCGTTCTCGCCGCCAAGGCGCGCATCCAGGAAGTGCCGCTCGCCGACGCGGAGCAGGCGATCCGCGACGCCCAGGTGTTGATCGACGTGCGGGAAGCCGACGAGTTTGCCACCGGCCACATTCCGGGCGCGGTGCACATGTCCCGCGGCATGCTGGAGTTCCGCATGAGCGCAAACCCCGAGCTGGCCGCCCGCGACATCGCCATCGTGCTGTACTGCAAGACCAGCGGCCGCGCTGCCCTGGCCGCCGCCGCGCTGCACGACATGGGCTACCTCAAGGTGCAATCCATCGCCGGCGGGTTCGACGCCTGGCTGGCCGCGGGCCTGCCCGTTGCCAAGCCCGCCATGCCGTCCTTCGACTAAAACCGCCCGACGGCGCCAGGCAGCTTCTTGCGCGCCGTCAAGTTTTCCGGAGGAAATCACCCCCACACCGCGTAAGGGCATTGACAAGGGCGCTGTCTGCGTCATTTAATAGTATTAATTCTCATTTGCGAATGCCTCGCAATACGTAATCCGCGATCTACGAGGCGCTCCACACGCAAGCCAGCCAGCCTCCTCATCGGTCAGCCAGCCAGCGACGAGACAGCACCGACCGGCCTTCGGGCTGATCGATCTTCGTCCGACTGAAAGTGCCTGCCGATGCGCCGCCTCGTTCCAGCCATCTGTTCCATCCTGCTCCTGAGCCTTGCCGCCTGCGGTGGCGGAGGCGGCAGCACCGCCACCGGCGCCGGCAGCATGTCGGCGGCGGCCGAACTGGGCGCCAAGCTGTTCAACGACAGCGCGCTCTCCAGCACCGGCGCCATGTCCTGCGCCAGCTGTCACGACGCCGGCAATCACCACGCCGCACCGGATACCCGCTCGGTGCCGGCCGGCGCGGATGCCGGTCACGAGGCCGGCCGGCAGGCGCCGTCGCTCCAGTATCTCCGCTTCAACGGCCGCTTCGCCTTCGCCAGCGACGGCACGCCGACCGGCGGCTTCACCTGGGACGGGCGCGCCGCCACCCTGGCCGCCCAGGCCGAAGGGCCGCTGCTCAACCCCAACGAGATGGCCAACGCCAGCGTCGAGGACGTGGTGGCCAAGCTCCGGCGCTCGACCAACGCCGCCGAGTTCCAGAAGGTGTTCGGCAGCGACATCTTCGACCGCCCCGCCGACGCCTTCGCCCGGCTGCGCTTCGCGCTCCAGCAATACCAGCTCGAAGACCCCGACTTCGCCCCCTTCAGCAGCAAGTTCGACCACTGGCTCGCCGGCAAGGCCCAGCTCACCGCGTCCGAACTCAAGGGCCTGGCCCTGTTCAACGACCCCAACAAGGGCAACTGCGCCGCGTGCCACACGAGCACCGGCGCAAACGGCAACCCGCCGCTCTTCACCGACAACACCTTCGACGCCCTGGGCGTTCCGCGCAACCCGGAGATCCAGGCCAACGCCGACGCCGGCTACTACGACCTGGGCCTGTGCGGCCCGAGCCGCACCGATCTGGCCGGTCGCACCGACCTGTGCGGCGCCTTCCGCGTGCCCACCCTGCGCAACGTGGCCCGCACGGCGCCCTACTTCCACAACGGCGCCATCAAGACCCTCACCGACGCCGTGCGCTTCTACGTGCGCCGGGACACCAACCCCGAGGAGTGGTACCCCACCGACAGCAACGGCGTGGTCCGGAAGTTCAACGACCTGCCGCCGGCCTACCGCGCCAACGTCAACGTCACCGAAGCGCCCTACAACCGCAAACCGGGCGACGCCCCGGCCCTGTCGGAGAGCGAGATTGCCGACGTGGTCGCCTTCCTCAACACCCTCACCGACGGCTACACGCCCTGAACGCAAGATGAAAACCACCCGACGCTGTCTGGCCCTCGCCGCGCTGCTTGTCGCCGGCCCCACCCACGCCGCCTCCAACGCCCAGCTCATGGCCCGCCTCGAACGCCTGGCGGCGGAACTCGATCAGGTCAAGGCCGAGCTGAAGACCGTCAAGGCCCAGGCCGTAGCCACGCAGCCGGGGCCCGCCACCGCCACGGTCGCGGCGCGGCCGGCGGTCGCCCCCAGCGGCCCCGTCGCCACGCCCGCCCAGGTGGCCGTGCTGGCACCGCCGCCCCCCCTGCCCGCGGCCGCGGAGCCCGCGCCCCACACCGCGCCGCTGGCGTCCCGAAGCGGGCAGACCAGCCTCTTCGGCTACGGCGAGATCAACTACAACCGCCCGTTCCGCGATCAGAGCCAGACCCAGTTCGACGTGCGCCGGGCCATCGTCGGCATCGCCCACCAGGCCAGTGAGCGCACCCGCATCGTCGGCGAGTTCGAGTTCGAGCACGCCGTCACCTCCGCCGACGACGCCGGCGAAGTGGCCGTGGAACAGCTCTACGTGGAACACCGCGCCACCGACAACGTCGGCCTCAAGGGCGGCCTGTTCCTCATCCCGCTCGGCTTCCTCAACCTCAACCACGAACCCACCGCCTACTACGGCGTGGAGCGGAACTTTGTCGAGACCGCGATCATTCCCTCCACCTGGCGGGAGGTGGGCCTGTCCGCCTTCGGCGTATCCGACGCCGGCCTGCGCTGGGACGTGGGCATTACCAGCGGCTTCGACCTGAACAAGTGGGACGGCGCCAGCACCGAAGGCCGCGACTCGCCCCTCGGCGCCATCCACCAGGAAGGCCAGATGGCCAAGGGCAAGGACCCGGCCGTCTACGGCGCCCTGAGCTGGCGGGGCACGCCCGGGCTGGACGTGGGTGCCGGGGTGTTCACCGGCAAGGCCGCGCACGGCTCCAAGGTGGCCGGCAGCGCCGGCAACGTCGCGCCCGACGCCCGGGTGACCCTGTGGGACGCCCACGCCCGCTGGACGCCGGGCAAGTGGAACCTGTCGGCCCTCTACGCCCGCGGCACCATCTCCGACACCGACCGCATCAACACCCTCTACCTGGGCCAGACCTACGTGCCCAAATCCTTCTTCGGCTGGTACACCCAGGCCGCCTACGCCCTGTGGCAAGGTGGCGAATACGCCCTCAGCCCCTTCGTGCGCTACGAGGTCTTCAACACCGCCGCCGGCTTTGCCACCATGCCCGCCGGCCTGGGCGTCGATGCCGACCGGGACGAGAAGGTCGTCACCGCCGGCGCCAACCTTCGGGTGGGCGAGAACGTGGTGCTGAAGGCCGACGTCCAGCGCTTCCAGCTTGCGCGGGAGCGCGACCGCCTCAACCTGGGGATCGGCTACCAGTTCTGAGCGCCGCCCTCCTTCCATCGATCCCCGCCCGAAGGTCTGCACCGGCCTGTCGGGCGTCTTGCCGCCCATGGAACCCAAGATGACCGCCTCCCACTCCGGCTGGACCACCGTTCCCCTCGTCGCCATCGCCGGTGCCGGCCTGACCGCCTTCGCGCCGCCCGCCGCCGTGGCCGCCCAGTACATGAGCGTGGAGCAGGCCCAGCGCGCCGCCTTCCCCGACGCCGACCGCTTCGACGCCCGCGTCCTGCGCCTCACCCCCGATCGGCTCAAGGCCCTCGACGCCGTGGCGCCGGTTCGCCAGCGCGGCGAGATCCGCCGGGTCGACGCCTGGGCCGGCAGCCGCCTGCTCGGCACGCTCTACGTGGACGACGTGATCGGCAAGGTGGAGTGGGTGACCTACGCCCTCGCCGTGGGGCCCGACGGCGCCGTGCGGGGCGTCGAGATTCTCGACTACCGGGAAACCCACGGCTTCGAGATCCGCACACCGGGCTGGCGCAAGCAGTTCGTCGGCCGGCGGGCGGACGCGCCGTTCCACTTCGGGGAGGACATCAAGAACATCAGCGGCGCCACCCTCTCGTGCGCCCACCTCACCGCCGGTGTGCAGCGGCTGCTCGCGCTGCACGCCCAGCCCGGCACCGCCGCCCGATGACGACCGCCGTCCGCCGCCTGCGCCCCTGGCTGGGCACCTACGTGGCCATCGAGGCGGCCGCCGACGACCCCGCCCAGGCCGCCCGCGCCATCGACGCCGCCTACGCCGAAGTGGCGACGATCCACGCCGCCATGAGCTTTCACAGCGCCGACAGCGATCTCGCCCGGCTCCACCGCGAGGCCCACGCGGCCCCCACCCCGGTCAGCCACCACACCTGGGCCGTCCTCGACCTGGCCCTCACCCTGGCGCGCGCCTCGGGCGGCGTCTTCGACCCCACCGTGGCGCCCACCCTGGTCCGCCACGGCGCCCTGCCCTGCCCCGCGGCGCCGCCGCCCGACCCCCGGGCCAACTGGCGCGACATCGAACTCGGCGACGCCCGGCAGGTGCGCTTCCGGCGGCCGCTGTGGATCGACCTGGGCGGCATCGCCAAAGGCTACGCCGTCGACCTGGCGGTGGAGACGCTGCTCGCCCACGGCGCGGTCGGCGGCACGGTGAATGCCGGCGGCGACCTGCGGGTATTCGGCGACACCCCGACCGCCATGCCCCTGGCCGTGCGCAACCCGGCCAGCCCCGCGGCGCCGATCTTCCTGGGCGCGCTGCGCAACTGCGCGGTGGCCACCTCCGGCGAGTTCTTCCTGGGCCGCCCGGGCGACCTGGGCGGGTGCTCGCCGATCGTCGACCCCGCCGGCGGCACCCGCGAAGCCCGCGCCCGCAGCGTCACGGTGATCGCCGGGCGCTGCGCCGTGGCCGACGGGCTGACCAAGGTCGTCAGCCTGAGCGGGCGCGCCGCCCAGGCCCTGCTCACCCGCTTCGATGCCACCGCCGCCATCGTGGACGACACCGACGGCGTGCACGCCGCACCGGGCTTCTGGCAGGCGCTGGGGCACGCCAACCCGCCGGACGTCCTGCATGCATGAGCCCCCTCCCCGCCCCCGCCGGCCAACCCGGCCGGGCCGCCGACAACGCCGGCTGGCCTATCTGGCCACCGCGCTGCTCCTGGCGAGCGGCCTCGTCTGGCTGATCGCCCATCACCTCCTGCCGCTGCCCGAGTTCGCCGCCCGCCACCCCCTCGAGCCCTGGGCCATGCGGGTCCACGGCGCGGCCACGATGTTCGGGCTGGCGGTGCTGGGCAGCGTGTGGAGCCAGCATGTGCTGGGCGCCTGGGGCGCAGGTCGCCACCGGCGCTCGGGCGGCACGATGGCCGCCCTGTGGCTGGCCCTCGCGCTCACCGGATATGGGCTGTACTACCTGGCGGACGAAGCCTGGCGGTGGGCGGTGGGCTGGGGCCACGTGGGCCTGGGGCTGGCCCTGCCGGCGGCCCTGGGCGCCCATCTGCTTGCCGTGGGCCGCTGGCGCAGGCGGCCCGCCTGAACCGCGCCGCTCAAGCCTGGGCGGACGCGCTGCGCTCCCGGCGCCGGTAGTGGGCCACCGCCGGCGCCACCACCGCCACCCCCAGCAGCCCCATCAACGCCAGCGGCCACAGCATCGGCTGGTTCCATTCGGCGCGCAGCCGGTCCCGCTGGGCCACGTCCACCCGCTGGTACTTGAGGGTGTTGCGGACGATCTTGCCCGGCTTGCGGTTGTCGAGCCAGCCGTGCTGGAGCGTGTAGGCCTTCTCGTAGGCGCCCCACACCCACGGCGCGTCGTGCTGGAGGATGGTGAGCATGCGCTGGATGATCTCGCCCCGCTCGGGGCTGTCGGGCATCGCCTTCATGCGCTCGAAGAGCCGGTCGTACTCGGGGTTCTCGTAGTTTGAGGCGTTCTCGCCCTGGCTCTTCACCTTGCCCTGGGGGCCGTAGAGCAGGAACAGGAAGTTCTCGGGGTCGGGGTAATCGGCGTTCCAACCCCAGTAGAAGAGCTGGGCGTTGCCCTTGCGGATCTTGTCCTGGAAGCGGTTGTAATCGGTGGGGCGCACCACCAGCTGCACATCCAGCTTGCGCAGCTGCTTGGTGAGCCAATCCACGGTGGATTTGTCGCCCATGCCGCCGCCGGTGGTGTCGAAGTTGATCACCAGCGGCTCGCCGGTCCTGGCGTCGCGGCCGCCCGGGTAGCCGGCTTCGGCCAGCAGGCGGCGGGCCTCCTCCACCGGCTTGCGGCGCGGCTTGCCGTCGATCCAGTCGTAGACCTGCGGGTTGATGCCGGCCTCGTCGGCCCGGTAGCCGAAGATGCCCGGCGGGATCGGGTGCATCGCCGGCACGCCGCGGCCGTTCTGGAACACCGAGATGAACTCTTCCTGATCGATGGCGATGGAGATCGCCAGCCGCAGCTTGCGGGCCCGCTCGCCGGTGCCGCCCACCACCGGGTCGAGCATGTTGAAGCCCATGTACATCACGGTGGGTGCCACCGCGGTGTTGAGCTTGATGCCCTTCCGCACCATCTCGTCGGACAGCGTCACGTCGCCCTGGCCGCCCAGCTGCACGGCCTGGTCGAAGTTGTCGGACGACACGCTGGAGGCGTCGTAGTAGCCCTGCAGGAACTTGTTCCAGTAGGGGATGCTTTCCTTCTCGCGGGTGAACACCACCTCATCGATAAACGGGATCGGCTTGCCGCAGTCGTCCAGCAGGCCGGCGGCCTTGTCGCCCTCTTCGCCCTCGCAGGGGTAGGTCTCGCCGCGGAAGTTGGGGTTGCGGGCCAGCACCATGCGGGCGTTGGGGTTGTTCTCCCGGAGCATGTAGGGCCCGGTGCCGATGGGCCACCAGTCGAGGGTGAGGTTGCGCTCGGCCATGCCCGGCTGGGCGAAGAAGCGGTCGGCCTCGACGGGCACCGGCGCAAAGAAGGGCATCGCCAGCCAGTACGGAAACTGCGGGTAGGTGCCCTTGAGGTGGATGCGGTAGGTGTAGCGGTCCACCACCTCGACGCCTTCCATCGGGTAGTTGCGCAGGTCGATCCAGGCGCCGCCCTTGCCGTCGGCGACGCGCTGCTTCTCGTCGGCCGCCAGGCGCGCGTGGAGATCCTTCAGGCCGACGATGTAGTCGCCCATCAGCTCGAGCACCGGCGAGTGCAGGCGGGGGTGTGCCAGCCGCTTGATCTGATACACAAAATCGTCAGCGGTCAGCTCGCGTGTATCGGTTTTGGGGAAATCCCCCAGGGTACGCTTGTCGGCCAGATCGCTGGCGCTGAGGGCGAGGTAAAGGGGCTGGCCCCTGGCGTCGGTGGCGAAGGCCGGATGGGGCTGGAAACGGATGCCCGGCCGGATCGCGATTTCGTACTCGCTGCGGGCGATCCGGGCCGGATCGGCATCGGCCGGCAGGAGCGCGCCGGCGGCGTCGAACTGGCGCAGCGTCGGCATCCGCGCCGCCGTGGCGGGGGTGAGCCGGTAGGGCCGCCGGAGGTAGTGGTACTGGAGCGGCGGCTCGTAGATCTGATACAAAAAAGTGGCTTCGTCCTCGCTGTACGACTGCACCGGGTCGAGGTGCTTGGGCCGCTGGGTGAAGGCCGAGTACAGGATGTTGCGGCCCCGCTCCGCCGCCGGGTAGGGGTCGTTCCACACATCGCCGCAGCCGGCCGCCAGGGTGGTCAGCAGCACCGCGGCAAAGCGCCGGAGGGGAGTGGAAGATGGGATCGCGTGCATGGTGGCGAGTCTACCGGATCGCCCCGCCCCCGCAATCGAAAAACAGCGGCAGCACACGCGCTTGGAGCATCCGTTATAATTGTGCGGTTATTCACAGGAGACACCTTACATGGGCTTTCTTGCCGGCAAGCGCATTCTCATCACCGGGCTGCTGTCCAACCGCTCGATCTCCTATGGGATCGCCAAAGCAATGCACCGCGAAGGCGCCGAACTTGCCTTTACCTTCCAGAACGAACGCTTCCAGGATCGCGTCACCAAGATGGCGGCCGAATTCGGGAGCGCGATGGTGTTCCCGTGCGACGTCCAGAACGACGAGGAAATCGCCAGGCTCTTCGATCAGCTCGGCCAGAAGTGGGATTACCTCGACGGCCTGGTGCACTCCATCGCCTTCGCGCCCAGCGAAGCCCTGGAGGGCGACTTCCTCGACGGCCTGTCCCGCGAGGCCTTCCGCATCTCGCAGGAAGTCAGCGCCTACAGCTTCCCGGCGCTGGCCAAGGCCGCGCGCCCGATGATGAAGGGCCGCAACGGCGCGCTGCTCACCCTGTCCTACCTGGGCGCGGTGCGCACCATGCCGAACTACAACATCATGGGCATGGCCAAGGCCAGCCTTGAGGCCTCGGTGCGCTACATGGCGGTCACCCTGGGCCCCGAAGGCACCCGCGTCAATGCCATCTCCGCCGGTCCGATCAAGACCCTCGCGGCGTCGGGCATCGGCAGTTTCGGCAAGCTGCTCTCCTTCAACGAGCACAACGCCCCGCTGCGTCGCAACGTCACCATCGAGGAAGTCGGCAACGCCGCCGCCTTCCTGTGCTCCGACCTCGCCAGCGGCATGACCGGCGAGATCATGTACGTGGACGGTGGCTTCAACACCACCGCCCTGGGCAACGCAGAGCCGCTCGGCCAGTAAGCGCGCTTCCGCCGCACCCAAAAAAGGGCGACCCACGGGTCGCCCTTTTGCTTGGCCGGCCGCTCAGGCAGCCGGGGCAGGCTCGGGGGGCGCCGGCGGAATCCACAGGCAGTGGCCCTTGTTGGCCTTGGCGATCTCGGCCAGCACCTTGTCGTGGCCGGCCAGTTCGTCCTCGGTGGCCCGCAGCACCCGCAGCGGCACCCGCTCGATGGGCACGCCGCCGGCGTCCGTGTCGTCGTGCAGGGGCGCCGGCTCGTCGAGCATCATGATGAGGCTCTCCTGGCCGCGGGTCATCGCCAGGTAAACATCGGCCAGCAGCTCGGCATCCAGCAGCGCGCCGTGCAGGGTGCGGTGGGTGTTGTCGATCTCGTAGAGCGAACAGAGCGCGTTGAGCGAGGCCTTCTTGCCCGGGTTCTGCTCCTTGGCGAGCTTGAGGGTGTCGATCACGCTCGGGCAGATGGCCGTGAGCAGCGGGCGGCCCAGCAGGCCCAGCTCGTAATTGAGGAAGCCCACGTCGAAGGTGGCGTTGTGGATCACCAGCTCGGCCCCATCCACGAAGGCCTCGAACTCGGCCACGATGTCCTTGAACACCGGTTTGTCGGTGAGGAACTCGTTGGTGATGCCGTGCACCGCGATGGCGCCGGCGTCGATCTCCCGCTGGGGGTTGATGTAGACGTGGTAGTGCCGCCCGGTGAGCTTGCGGTCGAGCAACTCGACGCAGCCGATCTCGATCACCCGGTCGCCGCTCTTCCAGTCGAGGCCGGTGGTTTCCGTGTCCAGTACGATCTGTCTCATGCCTTGATGTCCTCCGAATCCACGATCCGGCCGGCTTTGCGCACGGCCTCCACGCCCTGCCGGGCCAGCGCGTCGGCGCGCTCGTTCTCGACGTGGCCGGCGTGGCCCTTCACCCACAGCCATTGAATCCGGTGGCGGGACGCTGCCTCGTCGAGGGCACGCCACAGGTCTTCGTTCTTCACCGGTGCCTTCGAGGCCGTCTTCCAGCCGCGGGCCTTCCAGCCGTGAATCCACTCGGAGATGCCCTTCTGCACGTACTGGGAATCGGTGTGCACCCGGGCCGTGACGGGCCGCTTGAGCGCCGCCAGGGCGCGGATCACCGCCAGCAGCTCCATCCGGTTGTTGGTGGTGGCCGGCTCGCCGCCCCATAGCTCCTTCTCGTGGGGGCCGGCCCGCAGCAAGGCCCCCCAGCCGCCGGGGCCCGGATTGCCCGAGCAGGCACCGTCGGTATAAATGTCGATTTCGTCCACTGAATCTCTCGTGTTGCGTGTTGTTGAGGCGGTGCCTCAGGCGGCGGGCTCGTCGTCGCGGGTGATGCCCCGGTGCAGCCCGGAGGGCCGCCGCGCCGATCCGCCGGTTTTCTGGACCAGCGGCGCCAGCGCCCGCGCGCCGGCCTTGCGATCCCATTTCGGGGTGATGAGCCGCAGGCCCTGCACCCGCTTGATGGCGTGGATGACGTACACCCCGCCGCCGATGGGCCACCAGCGGCCGCCCGCCCAATCGAGCCCGCGCAGGCGCTCGATCCACTGCTGCTGCTCCACCGCCGGCACGTAGCAGCCCGACGCCTGGCTGCCGGTCTCGAAGCTCAGGAGGGCCAGCCAGTCCTTGATCCGTCGCAGCGACAAGTACTGGCCGCGCCACGGGTAGCTACCGTCGCGGCCTGCCAGCAGGCGCTTGAGGCCGAACAGGCTGGCCGGGTTGAAGCCGGCGATCACCACATGCCCGCCGGGCACCAGCACCCGCTCCACCTCGCGCAGTACCTGATGGGGGTTGGCGGCGAACTCCAGCACATGGGGCAGCACCACCAGATCGAGGCTCGCCGCCGCGAAAGGCAGCGCGGCATGATCGGCTTCCACCGCCACGTCGCCGGCCCCCGCGCGGAAGCGGAGCGGCATCCGGTTGGCGCGCAGGAAGTCGAATTCCGGCACCCCGAGCTGGGCCGCGTTGTACCCGAAGATGTCGGCCACCAGCCCGTCGAGACAGCTCGCCTCCCACGCCATCACGTAGCGCCCCAGCGGGGTGTCGAGCCACGCGTGGAGCCCGGGGAAGGATTCGGATTCTCTCATTGGGTAGCGATGACGGGAGGGAGACGTGGCGAGGCGGTACAATTGCGGAATGCAGATTATCCCTCTTCCCGCGTTCAACGATAACTATATCTGGCTGCTTCGCGCGGGCAGCCATGCCGCCGTGGTTGACCCGGGCGACGCCGCGCCGGTTCTCCGCTACTTGGCCGAACACGGCCTCGCCCTGACGGCGATCCTCGTCACCCATCACCACCCCGATCACGTCGCGGGCATCGAAGCCCTGACGGCGGCGCATCCGGTGCCGGTGTTCGGCCCGGCGATGGAAGACATCCTCGGCCTCACCCACCCGGTGAGTCAGGACGACGAGGTGCTCCTGCCCGAGCTGGGCGTCGAGTTCCGGGTGCTGGATCTGCCCGGCCACACCGCCGGTCATGTGGGCTACTACGGCGAAGGCTGCGTGTTCTGCGGCGACACGCTCTTTGCCGCCGGCTGTGGCCGCCTGTTCGAGGGCACTCCGGCGCAGATGTACGAATCGCTGGCGGCGCTCGCGGCGCTGCCCGGCGACACCCAGGTGTATTGCACCCACGAGTACACCCTAGGCAACCTGAAGTTCGCCGCCGCCGTCGAGCCCGCCAACCCGGACATCGCCGCGCGGATCGCCGCCTGCACGGCCGAGCGGGCGGCCAATCGGCCCACCGTGCCCTTCCCCCTGTCCGGCGAGCTGAAGACCAACCCCTTCCTGCGCAGCAGCGAGCCGGCCGTCATCCGGCAGGCCGAAGCCCAGGCCGGGCACGCGCTGGTGTCGCCGGTCGAGGTGTTCGCCGCCGTCCGCGAATGGAAGAACCGCTTCTGAGGGCTTGAGTCAGCCCGCCACCGCCACGGGCGCGGCCGAGATCCGGTTGCGCCCGGCCTGCTTGGCGCAGTAGAGCGCATCGTCCGCCCGCTTGACGAGGCCGGCGGATTCCTGGTCGCCGCGGGGCGGGATCATCGACGCCACGCCGACACTCACCGTCACCACCCCCTTCGGCGTGAATCGATGGGTGATGCGCAGGCCCTCCACGGCGCCGCGCATCGCCTCGGCCACGCGCAGCGCACCGGGCAGGTCGGTATCCGGCAGGATCGCGGCGAACTCCTCGCCGCCGTAACGGGCCACAAGATCGGCCGGGCGCCGCAGGGAAGATTGCAGCGTGCGCGCCACCGCCTTCAGACATTCGTCCCCCACCTGATGGCCGTAGCCGTCGTTGAACTGCTTGAAGTGGTCCACGTCGCACAGCAGGATCGACAGCGGTTTGGCCTGCCGGCTCGAACGGCGCCACTCGCGCAGCAGGATCTCGTCGAACTGGCGGCGGTTGGAGATGCCCGTCAGGCCGTCGAGGGACGACAGGCGGGTGAGTTCCTGGTTGGCGTCGTCGAGCTTGCGGGTGAGCACCAGCAGCGAGTAGCGCATCTGGGCGATGCGCTGCATGGCCTTCACCTTGGCCGCGAGCACGGTTTCGGAGACCGGCTTGATGAGGTAGTCGTCGCCCCCGACGCCGATGCCCTTTTCGAGGTCGGCGTCGCTGGTGCGGGCGGTGAGGAAGATGATCGGCGTCCATTCGCCGGCCTGCTCGAGCTGGCGGATGCGCCGCGCCACCTCGAAACCGTCCATCCCCGGCATGATGATGTCGAGCAGGATCAGATCGGGCCGCTCGGATTTGAACAGTTCGATGCCCCGCTCGCCATCCCGCGCGAGGATCGGGTCGATCCCCATCTTGCGCAATTGATGAGAAACCAGCGTGGCACTTGTCAGCGTGTCCTCGATCAATAGCGCTTTCACGGAAGTCCCGGCAAACCAGTTCGTAAAACCATGGAAATGGGTGGATGTCCGGCCGCCTGACGGCCAGACGCGTACTTTAACGGATTCCAGGCGTCCATCGAAGCCCGTTTGCGCCGCCGCCTGCCCGCCCGGCGCCGTTATGCCGGTTTGACCCTCCCCATCGCCCGCGGCTAGAATCCGCCCTTTGGTTCTCGCGCGACAAAGTCTGATGTTTCCGAGAGTTATCGCGCTGTTCCTGACGCTCCTGGGCGCCACACCCTTGCTGGCCCAGGAGGCCGACGGATTTGCGCCACGTTTTGTCAGCTCGATCCCGCTCTTCGAGGACGACAGCGCCCAACCGCCAAAGGTGTTCGAGATCCGGGATCAGCACGTCCGGGTGCCCACCATCGATCTCACCGTCGAGACCGACGACCTGTGGGAGCGCATCCGCCGGGGCTTCTCGATGCCCGATCTGAACACCGATCTGGTCACCGACCGGCAGATCTACTACATCAACCGCCCGGGTGCGCTGCGCCAGATCTTCACCCGCGGCCAGCGCTACCTCTACCACATCGTCGAAGAACTCGAGCGGCGCGGCATGCCCACCGAGCTGGCGCTGCTCCCGATGGTGGAGAGCGCGTTCAATCCGATGGCCCTGTCGTCGGCCCAGGCGTCGGGGCTGTGGCAGTTCATCCCGTCCACCGGCAAAAGCTACCGCCTGGAACAGAACTGGTGGGTGGACGAGCGCCGCGACGTGATCGCCTCCACCAACGCCGCCCTCGATTACCTCCAGACCATCTACGAGATGCACGGCGACTGGCATCTGGCCCTGGCGTCGTACAACTGGGGCGAAGGCGCCGTGGGCCGCGCGGTGGCCAAGAACCGGGCGGCGGGCCTGCCCACCGAATACCAGTTCCTCAACATGCCGGGGGAAACCCGCTACTACGTGCCCAAGCTGCAGGCACTCAAGAACATCGTCGCCCAGCCCGAGCTGTTCGGCATCACCCTGCCGCCCATCGCCAACCGGCCCTACTTCGTCACCGTGGAGAGCCGGGTGCCGCTGGATCTGGCCACCGCGGCCCGCCTTGCCGAGACGCCGGTGGAGGAGATCCTGGCGCTCAACCCCGGCTACAAGCGGCCGGTGCTGCCCACCGCGGGCCCGCAGTCGCTGGTCGTGCCGGCCGAGAAGCTGGAGGCTTTCCTCATCAATCTGCAGCGCCACGACCCGGCCAGCGCAAGCTGGAAGACCTACGCGCTGCGGGAGGGCGAGGGCCTGGAGGGCGTCGCCGATCGCCTGGGGGTGTCCGCCAGCCGCCTGCGGCAGGTGAATGGCCTGTCGCCGCGGGCGCGCATCGGCACCGGCTACACCCTCATCGTGCCGTCGGAGAGCGAGGGCGACCGGATCAGCCTGGCCAGCCTGATGCCCAACCGGCCCCAGGCCGGCGCCGTCGAGCCGCCACCGCCGCCGCGCACCCTGGTCCAGCGGACCACCGTGCGGGGCAAGAACGGCCGCCCGGTGGTGATCGAACGCAAGATCGCCGTGCCGGCCGACCCGGCGCCGGCCGCCGGCCGCCAGAAAGGGGCCCGGCCCGAGAAGGCGCCGCCGGCCCCGGCCAAGGCCGCTGGCGCCCGCAAGGCCGAGGCGCCGAAGGCTGCGGCGGCCAAGCCGTCGGCTCCGGCTGCGCCCGCCAAGAAGCGCCGCTGAGATCACCGCCGCCCGCCGGCGTGCGCCGCAAAGCAGAAGGCCCGACCGCCAGGATCGGGCCTTCTGCCTTTTACCGGCGCCTCCTCAGGCGCTGGTAGGGATCAGGAAGTCATCGGAGATCCGGCAGCCCAGATCGAAGATGCTGTCCCGGAACGCCCCGAGGTAGTTGGGCAGCCCGCCCTGGAAGATTCGCTCGATGCGGCCGAAGCGCAGGTGGGCCTCCAGCTCGCCGGCCATCCGCTCGGTTTCGGCCGACCGGGAGTTGGCGACACGACCGAGGTTGGAATACACCTCTTTCATGCAGCGCGCCAGCGAGCGCGGCATGTCGGCGCGCAGGATCAGCAGCTCCGCCACCCGCAGCGGGGTGATGTGGTCGCGGTACACCTTGCGATACACCTCGAAGGCCGATACCGAGCGCAGCAGCGCGCTCCACTGGTAGTAGTCGGCGCTCTCCGCGTCGCTCTCGGAACCCGGCAGCAGGTTGAGGTATTTCACCTCGAGGATGCGTGCGGTGTTGTCGGCGCGCTCCAGGAAGGTGCCCAGCCGGATGAAGCGCAGGGCCTCGTCCTGCAGCATGGTGCCGATGGTGACGCCGCGGGACAGGTGCGAGCGGTACTTCACCCACTCGAAGAAGGCGCCCGGGCCGGTCTCCATCATCTTGGCCATGGAGAAGTCGCGCATCTTGAGCCAGGTGGCGTTGGAGGTCTCCCACAGCTCGGAGGTGAGCGTGCCGCGCACGGCGTGGGCGTTCTCGCGGGTGGCCCGCAGGCAGCGCAGGATGCTGCCCGGGTTGTCCCGGTCGAAGATCATGAACTCCAGCACCGCTTCGGTGGTGAAGTGGGGATGCTTGGCGTGGAAGGCGTCCTGCAGCTCCATGATCTTGAGCATCCCGGCCCACATGGCTTCCACTTCCTGCCCATTCTGGGGCAGAAGGCTCAGGCGATAGGTGACGTCGAGGATGCGCGCGGTGTTCTCGGCGCGCTCCATGTAGCGTGCCATCCAGAAAAGATGGTCGGCGGTGCGGCTCAGCATGTCAGGCCTCCAGTACCCAGGTGTCTTTGGTGCCCCCGCCCTGCGAGGAGTTCACCACCAGCGATCCTTCGCGCAGCGCGACGCGGGTCAGCCCGCCCGGCACCAGGCGCATCTCGCTGCCCGAGAGCACGAAGGGACGCAGATCCAGGTGACGGGGCGCGACGCCGCTGTCGACGAAGGTCGGACAGTTCGAAAGGGCCAGCGTGGGCTGGGCGATGTACTTCTCGGGGTTGGCCTCCAGGTACTTGCGGAAGGTCTCGATCTGCTCCTTGGTGGAGGCCGGGCCGACCAGCATGCCGTAGCCGCCGGCGCCGTGGACTTCCTTCACCACCAGCTCGGGCAGGTGGGCCAGGGTGTAGGCCAGGTCTTCCGGCTTGCGGCACATGTAGGTGGGCACGTTGTTGAGGATCGGCTCCTCGCCCAGGTAGAAGCGGATCATGTCCGGCACGTAGGGGTAGATCGACTTGTCGTCGGCCACGCCGGTGCCGATGGCGTTGGAGAGGGTCACCCGCCCGGCCCGGTAGGCATTGAGCAGGCCCGGCACGCCGATCATGGAATCCTTGCGGAAGGCGGTGGGGTCGAGGAAGTCGTCGTCCACCCGGCGGTAGATCACGTCCACCCGGCGCGGGCCCTGGGTGGTGCGCATGAACACCTGATCGTCGCGCACGAACAGATCCTGCCCCTCGACCAGCTCGACGCCCATCTGCTGGGCGAGGAAGGCATGCTCGAAGTAGGCGCTGTTGTAGGCGCCGGGGGTCATCACCACCACCGTCGGGTCGTCCACCCCCTGGGGCGCGACGCTGCGCAGGGTGTGCAGCAGCATGTCCGGGTAGTGCTCGACCGGCGCAATGCGGTGGCGGGCGAACAGCTCGGGGAACAGCCGCATCATCATCCGGCGGTCTTCGAGCATGTAGGAGACACCCGACGGCACCCGCAGGTTGTCCTCCAGCACGTAGAACTCGCCGGCGCCGGCGCGCACCACGTCCACCCCGGCGATGTGGGCATAGACGTTACACGGCACGTCCACCCCCTGCATCTCGGGACGGTACTGGGCGTTGTTGAGCACCTGCTCTTTCGGGATGCGCCCGGCCTTGAGGATGTCCTGGTCGTGGTAGATGTCGTGGATGAAGGCGTTGAGCGCCTTCACCCGCTGGCGCATGCCGGCCTCCAGGCCCTTCCATTCCTTGGCGGGGATGATGCGCGGGATGATGTCGAAGGGAATCAGACGCTCGGTTCCGGATTCTTCGCCGTACACCGCAAAGGTGATGCCGTAGCGATGGAACAGGGAGTCGGCCTCGGCACGCTTGCGCGCAATTCGGTCAGCCGGAGTATCGCTGAGCCACTTGGCGTAAGCCGCGTAATGCTCACGAACGCTCCCATCGTCCGCAGTCATTTCATTGAAGAATTTTGTGATGGCCATCTCTGTGCCCTGTCATGTTGTGAGGCGGAAATACCACTTTTGGCGTAGCTAGAAGCGTGCCAAGAGGAAAATCGAGATAAAACCAAAATCTTTCGCCCGATTTGCATTTTGCCTGCACTAAGTTGGTGCTGTCGCACCGGCGTGGGGAATCGGGCCGCCACATCTCGGTGCGTGCACTTTCGGGCGGGGCGGAGGGTGGGTCGGGGCATATGACACACCCGCGAGCCGGGCGGCCCGGAATCTGTATCGTAAGGGCGTGAGAAAATCTATTGCTTTAGTTATAGATTCACCCGGTACAATCCCGCTTGCAGACTGGGATTGGCCCGGTTTGTGTCGTGCTCCGAAACTCGCCCTCCAAAGTCCTGCCCGTTCATCTTGCCGTCTGCTGCAACCCTGAATTTCCACCGACTGCGACGCCGCATCCGCGACCTGCCGATCAAGCATCAGGTGGTCCTGATCGCCTTCGCCACGACCGCCCTGGCGCTGGTGGTGTCCCTGGTGTGCCTGGTGGCCGGGGAACTCGACGCCGCGGCCGCCGCGCGTCACGAGAGCGCCGAGCGCCTCACCCGGCTGGTCGGCCTGCACAGCGCCGACGCCCTCACCCGCGGCACCCCGGCGATGGCGGCCGAGATGCTGGCGGCCCTGGGCACCGACCGGGACGTGATCGCCGTCACCGTCCACGACGCCGCGGGCCAGGTGTTTGCCCGCTACCGCAGCCCGCTGCCGGGGCACGCCGACCTGCTGGCCGCCATCGACGCCCGGCACGCCAACCGGATCGGGCCCGACGTGCCCCTGGACGCCGGCGCGCTGCCGCTGCTGACGCTGGCCGATGCCCCCTTCCTCGAGATCGCCCGGCCCATCCACGCCGGCCGCGAGCGGATCGGCACCATCGAGACCTATTTCGACCTGACGCCCCTCAACCGCCTGATCCGCGGCCGGGTGATCGCCGCCGTGGCGGTGCTGCTGGCCGCCGCGCTGCTGGCCTGGCTGCTGGCGGCGCGGCTCCAGCGGCTGATCGCGGCGCCGGTCGAGGATTTCGCCAGCCACATCCGCAAGGTCACCCACACCGGCGACTACAGCGTCCGCGCGACGCCGGTGGGGCGCAACGAGATCGGCACCCTGATGCACGGCTTCAACACCATGCTCGACCAGATCCAGGCCGGCCACAGCGAACTCCAGGCCGCCCGCGACGCCGCCGAGGAAGCCTCCCGCGCCAAGTCGCTGTTCCTGGCCACCATGAGCCACGAGATCCGCAACCCCATGCACGGGGTGATCGGCATGGCCGACCTGCTCGCCTTCACCCGCCTCGACGACGCCCAGCAGCAGATCCTCCGCCACATCCGCATGTCCGCCGACGGGCTGATGCGGGTCATCAACGACATCCTGGATTTCTCCAAGCTCGAGGCGGCCCGGATGGACGTGGAGGCGGTGTGGTGCTCGCCCCGCAACATCGTCGAGGACACCGCCGCCTTCTTCCAGTTTCAGGCCGCCGACAAGGGGCTGGTGATCCGCTGCCACATCGCCGCCGACCTGCCCGCCTCCGCCAAGATGGACCCGATCCGCCTGCGCCAGATCCTCGGCAACCTCATCGCCAACGCCCTCAAGTTCACCAGCGGCGGCGAGGTCGTGCTGCGGGTGGACCACCGGCCCCTGGAGGGCAACGACGACGCCGAGCTGTCGCTGTTCCACTTCAGCGTGCGCGACAGCGGCATCGGCATCGACCCCGCCGTGCTGCCCCGGCTGTTCACCCCCTTCACCCAGGCCGACAGCTCCTACGCCCGGCGCTTCGGCGGCACCGGGCTGGGGCTGGCGATCTGCCAGCAGCTGGTGGACCTGATGGGCGGCGAGATCGGCGTGGAGAGCACGCCGGGCAAGGGATCGGATTTCTGGTTCACCCTCAGCGCGCCGGTGCAGAGCGCGGCGAGCGAACCCAGCGCCCTCCTCCACCCCCTCGACACCCGCGGCAGCGCCGCCCAGCTGGCCGGCCTGCGGGTGCTGGTGGCCGACGACGACCGCCTCAGCCAGGTGCTCGCCACCGCCCAGCTGGAGCAGCTCCACTGCGAAGTCACCACCGCCGCCAACGGCACCGAAGTGCTGGCGCTGCTCGACCGCTGCGCCTTCGACCTGATCCTGATGGACGGCCAGATGCCGGGGCTGGACGGCTACGAGACCACCCGCCGCATCCGCGACCTGGAGCGTCAGGGGCGCCTGCCCCAGCGCATCGCCATCGTTGCGGTGACCGGCGAAGTGGCCGAGCGCACCCTGGCCCTCGACTGCGGGATGGACGACTTTCTGGCCAAGCCCTACAGCCAGGCCGCGCTGCGCGACGTGCTGATGCGTCACCGGCCGCGCAGCCGCGAAGCCACACCGGAGCAGCGTATCTGATTGGTCAAAGCGGGCCCCGCAGCGCGTGCCCGGCGTACACGCTGCGGGGCGCAGGCCGACGCACGGCAGCCATCCACAATTCGCCCACCGCTTCTCCCCCGCCAATCCACACACTTATCCACAGCCGGTGGGGGGCTCGCCTGTGCCAGAATGCGGCCCCCGCCCTCACCCCGCTTCGCCATGTCCGCACTGCCGCCACCGGTCTATGCGCCGCCCCCCGGGCCGCCCAGGATCGTCTTTCAGGATGAAGCCCTCATCGTCCTCGACAAGCCCGCCGGGCTGCTCTCAGTGCCCGGCCGCGGCCCGGCCCACGCCGACAGCCTTGCCAGCCGGGTGCAGGCGATGTTCCCCGACGCGCGCATCGTGCACCGGCTCGACATGGCCACCTCCGGCCTCATCGCGATGGCCCGGGGCGCGGCGATGGAGCGGGCACTCAGCATCGCCTTCCAGCAGCGGCAGGTAGAGAAGCGCTACGTGGCGGTGGTGGCCGGCCAGATCGTCGCAGACAGCGGCGAGATCGACCTGCCGCTCATCGCCGACTGGCCCAACCGGCCGCGTCAGAAGGTGGATTTCGAGCTGGGCAAACCGTCCCTCACCGGCTTCGAGGTGCTTGCTCGCGACACCGCGCGCAACGCCAGCCGGGTGGCGCTCTACCCCCACACCGGGCGCTCCCACCAGCTGCGGGTGCACCTGCTGGCGATCGGCCACCCCATCCTCGGCGACGACCTCTACGGCGACGCGGCGAGCCGGGGTGCGGCGCCGCGCCTGCTGCTCCACGCCACGGCGCTGGCCCTGCCCCACCCCCGGACCGGGGCGCTGCTCCGGCTTTCGAGCCCGCCCGCGTTCTGAAACCGCCTCAGCCCACGTGGCGGAAGGCGATCACGTGGTCGGCCTCCAGGCGCACCCCGATCGCCTCGCCGATGGCGTGGTTGTGGTGGGACGGCACCAGCGACAGCACCTCGGTGCCGCTGGGCAGGCGCAGGGTGTACAGGATGTCGGCCCCGCGGAAGGCCTTGTGGCGCACCTCGGCCCGGGTCGGGCTGGCGTCGTCGTGGATCACGTCGTCGGGGCGCAGCAGCACATCCACCCCGCAGCCCTTGCCGCAGGCGGCGCAGCCGGCGCCGCACTCCACCGGCACGCCGGAGTTGAGCTGGCCCAGCTCGATCCGCACCCGGTTCGCGTCGAGCACCGTGCCGGGCACAAAAACCCCTTTTCCCACAAAATCGGCCACAAAACGGTTGGCTGGCCGGTGGTAGAGGTTGTAGGGCGTATCCCACTGCTGGATGCGCCCCTCGTACATCACGCCGATCTCGTCGGCCATCGCGAAGGCCTCGTGCTGGTCGTGGGTGACCAGCACGGCGGTCATGCCCTCGCTCTTGAGGATCTCCCGCACCTCGACCGACAGCCGCTCGCGCAGATCCACGTCGAGGTTTGAAAACGGTTCGTCCAGCAGCACCAGCTCGGGCCGCGGCGCCAGCGCCCGGGCCAGCGCCACCCGCTGCTGCTGGCCGCCGGAAAGCTCATGGGGAAACTTGTCGCCCTGCCCCGCCAGCCCCACCGTGGCGAGCAGGGCTTCCACCCGCTGGCCACGCTCCGCCGCCGGCACCGCCCGCAGGCCGAAGCCCACGTTGTCCTTCACGCTGAGGTGGGGGAACAGGGCGTAATCCTGGAACACCATGCCCACCCGCCGACGCTCGGGCGGCACCCGGAAGCCGGCGCGGCTCATGGATTCGTCGTGGATCAGGATCTCGCCGCCGGAGATCTCCTCGAAGCCCGCGATGCAGCGCAGCAAGGTGGTCTTGCCGCAGCCCGACGGCCCCAGCAGGCAGGCGATGCTGCCCTGCTCCAGGCGAAAATCGACGCCATTGACGACGGTGTGCTGGCCGTAGCGCTGGGCGACCGCCTTGAGTTCTAGCTTGGACATGCAATCAATTATAATTCTCATCCAGGCCAAAAAGAATGCCATGAACTCACGACTTCCTTCTTCGCCGCTTGGCGCGGTTTCCCGACATCTCTCGCCGCTGGTCATCGCGGCGCTAGCGGTTGCGCTGCTGGCCGGGCTGCCCGTTGCCAGCGTCGGCTTCAACCTGCTTGCCGGCGGCACCAGCGCCACCTGGAGCCACCTCGCCGCCACCGTGCTGCCCGAGTACATCCAGAACTCCCTGGCCCTGTGCCTGGGGGTGGGCGTCGGGGTGGCGGTCGTGGGGGTGGCCACCGCGTGGCTCACCGCCATGCACGACTTCCCGGGCCGGCGCGTGTTCGACTGGGCGCTGGTGCTGCCCCTGGCCATGCCGGCCTACGTGATGGCCTACGTCTACACCGACTTCCTGCAGTTCGTCGGCCCGGTGCAGACGGCCCTGCGCGAAGCCTTCGGCTGGGCGTTCGGCGACTACTACTTCCCCGACATCCGCACCCTGCCCGGCGCGATGCTGATGTTCGTCTTCGTGCTCTACCCCTACGTCTATCTGCTCGCCCGCACGGCCTTTCTGGAGCGGGCCGGCGGCGTGCTGGAGGCGGCGCGCACCCTGGGCATCGGGCCGTGGCGGGCCTTCTTCACCGTGTCGCTGCCGCTGGCCCGGCCGGCCATCGCCGCCGGCGTGGCCCTGGCGCTGATGGAGACCCTGGCCGACTACGGCACCGTGGCCTACTTCGCGGTGAACACCTTCACCACCGGCATCTACCGGGCGTGGTTCTCGTTGGGCGACCGGATCGCCTCGGCCCAGCTGGCCGCCATCCTGCTGGGCTTCGTGCTGCTGCTGGTGGCCATCGAGCGGATCACCCGCGGCCGGGCCCGCTACCACAACACCTCCAACCGCCACCGGCCGCCGCCGCCGCGGCTGTCGGGTCTGGCCGGGCTGGCGGCCAGCCTCGCCTGCCTTACGCCGCTGGTACTCGGCTTTCTGCTGCCGGCGGGGTTGCTGCTGCGCATGGCCCTGGGCGAAGGCGACGCCCAGTTCGGCGAACGCTTCGTGCTGCTGGCCCGCAACAGCTTCACCCTGGCCGGGCTCACCGCGCTCCTCGCCGTGCTGCTGGCGGTGCTCCTGGCCTACAGCGCGCGGCTGTCGAAGACCCTGCTCGCCACCGCCCTCAACCGGCTGGTGGGCCTGGGCTACGCGGTGCCGGGTACGGTGATCGCGGTGGGCGTGCTGATTCCCGTCACCCGGCTCGACAACTGGCTGGCGGGCCAGTGGGCGGCGTGGTTCGGCAGCAACCCGGGCCTGCTCCTCACCGGCGGCATCGCGGCGCTGATCTACGCCTACCTGGCGCGCTTCCTGTCGGTGGCGCTGCAGACCGTTGACGCCAGCCTCGCCAAGATCACCGCCAGCATGGACGACGCCGCCCGCAGCCTGGGCCTGGGTCAGGGCGACACCCTGCGCCGGGTGCACGTGCCCATCCTGCGGGGCAGCCTGTTCACCGCCGGGCTGCTGGTTTTCGTGGACGTGATGAAGGAGCTGCCCGCCACCCTGGTGATGCGCCCCTTCAACTTCGACACCCTGGCTACCCAGGCCTACACGCTGGCCTCCGACGAGCGGCTGGCCGAAGCCTCCACCGCCGCGCTGGCGATCGTGGCGGTGGGCCTGCTGCCGCTGATCGCCCTGTCGCGCCAGATCGTGCGCGATCGCAAGTAGCCGCGCCGGCCGTCGAAATGCAGAACGCCCCGACATTGCGGGGCGTTCTTGCCTGGCGCGAAGGCGCCGCGATTACTTGTAGCCGGCCCGGTCGTAGATCATCTGGGCCTTCACCTGATACATCTCCAGTTGCTTCACCGGCAGGGTGTCGGCCTTGAACTTGCCCAGAGCGTCCAGCGCCTTGTTGCTCACCTTGACCGAATCGACCACCGGCCACTCGTTATTGCCGTCGGCGAAGTAGCGCTGGGCGTCGTCGGAGGCGAGGTATTCGAGGAACTTCACCGCCGCCTCCTTGTGGGGCGCGTGCTTCAGCACGCCGGCGCCGGATACGTTGATGTGGGTGCCGGTGCCGGCCTGGTTGGGCCACACCACGCCCACCCGCTCCATGGTCTTGACGTCTTCCGGCTTGGTCGAACGCATCATGCGGGCGATGTAGTAGGTGTTGGAGAGCGCCACCTGGCACTCGCCGGCCGCCACGGCCTTGATCTGGTCGGTGTCGCCGCCCTTGGGCGCGCGGGCAAAGTTGGCCACCATGCCGCGGGCCCACTCTTCGGCCTTGGCCTCGCCCTGGTGGGCGATCACCGAGGCGCCGAGGGACAGGTTGTAGGGGTGCGAGCCCGAGCGCGAGCACAGCTTGCCCTTGAGCGCCGGCTTGGCCAGGTCGTCGTAGTTGCGCACCTCGTCGGCCTTCACGCCCAGCTTGTTGTAGATGATGACCCGGGCGCGAGTCGAGAACGAGAACCAGTCGTCGGCGCGCAGGTGGGCCGGAATGCGCGACTCCAGCACCTTCGACTTCACCGGCACGAACAGCCCCAGCTCGTGGGCCTTGGCCAGCCGCGCGGCATCCACGGTGAGCAGGATGTCCGCCGGGCTGTTGGCGCCCTCGTTGCGGATGCGTTCGAGCAGCTCGTCTTCCTTGCCCTCGATGCGGTTGATGCGGATGCCGGTCTGCCTGGTGAAGTCGCTGTAGAGCGCTTCATCCGTCTGGTAATGCCGGGCCGAGTAAAGGTTAAGTTCCTTGTCGTCGGCCTGGGCGCCGAAGGCGATGCCGGCCAGAGCGGCGGCGAGCACGGTGGTCTTGCAGTTCATCGGTGAGACTCCGGAAAAGGCATGACGGAAAGTGGATGCCCCGAGTCTAACCAGCCTTCTCGAAAATGTAAATGCGACTGATTCTCAAACTCAGATTTCGCCCCGAGCCGCCTTTGCAGCAGCCCGCAGCGTCGTCACCGGTTCGCCGCCGACGCCCCAGTTGTCGGTTTCCACCTCGTCGACGATGACGAAGGTGGTCGCACGGTGCTTGCCCAGCACCGTCTCCAGGAGCCGGGTGGCGCCCTCGATGAGTTCGGCCTTCTGGGCGGCGGTGACGCCTTCGCGGGTGATGCGGATGTTGACGTAGGGCATGCGTGCTCTCCGGGTCGGGTGGGTGGGATCACAGCAGCTGGCTGCGGATGAAGCGGAATTCCTGGGTCTGGCCGGCGTAGCCCCAGGCGTCGGCGGGCGGCTCGTGGAGGGTGACGTAGCTGGCCGGATGCAGGCCGGGCAGCGCCGTCGCCAGCGCATCGAAGGCGGCGCGCACGAAGGCCGCCTTCTGGGCCTTGGTGTTGGTGCCCTCGGTGATGCGGATCTCCAGCACCGCGCCGGATTGGCCTTCGCCCAGCGCCGCGCCGCCCACGAACCAGCCGGCAGGCGGCAGCGGCTCCAGGGCGACCACCGTCAGCTCGCGCTGCTTGCCGAGCAGGTCGACGGTGATGCGGGTGAGCGTGGCGGCCAGATCGGCGGCGGCCACCGCAGCGGGCGAGGCGTAGGCGAGTTTCAGGTAAGGCATGGCGAGTCCTCCTATGGGTGTGAGGTGAAGAGCGATCAGCCCAGCCGCTCCCGGCGGCGGGACACTTCGAGCAGCAGCGCGCTCAGCACCAGCGCGGCGGCGGCCAGCAGCACGGGCAGCGCAAAGCCGGCGTCGCGCCCACGCAGCGCCACCAGCAGCGGCCCGGCGATCTGGCCGACGCCGTAGCAGGCGGTGATGAGCCCGATCCGGCGGGCGGTGAGGTGGGGGTCCGGCACCCGCGCCAGCCACTGGGCCAGCCCGGCGATCCCCATGAAGGTGCCCCCCAGCAGCGCGGCCCCGGCCAAGGCCGCCGGCACGCCGGTCGCCAGCACCGGCAGCGCCACGCCGACGGCCTGGATCAAGGTGGCGGCGATCAGCACCGGATACACCCCGCAGCGGAACGACAGCCGCACCCACAGGGCCGTGGCCGGCAGCGCCGCCAGCCCCACCGTCAGCCAGCCGGTGAGCGCCGCGTCGGCGGTGCCCGCCTGACTGCGCAGGATCGTCGGCAGAAAGGTGGCATTCACGATGTAGCCAAACCCGGCCAGCCCGTAGGCCGCTGCCAGCCAGCCCAATCCGGGCGCCGCGGCGGGCGCCACCGGCGCCGCGCCGGCCCCGCCCGCCCCACTCGCTTTGTGCCCCCGGGGCACCAGCACCGCGCCCACCGCCAGGGCGGCCAGCCCGGCCAGCAGGCCCAGCGCACGCCACCCGGCCAGGGCGCCGTCGCCCAGCCGCTGGGCCACCGTCGCCGACACCGCGATGCCGGCCCCCACGCCCATGTAGTGGAAGGCGCTCCAGCCCGCCGCGCCGGCGTCGGCCAGGCTGCGCAGCACGATCCCGGTGGCGTAGACGTACACCGCCGCGCTCGCCACGCCCGACACGAAACGCAGCGCACACCACCCGCCAAAGCCCAGGTCCACGCCCATCGCCAGGGTGGTGAGCACGCTGGCCGCGAGCCCCCCGGCCAGCCTGCGGGCCGGATCGGCCTTGCGGCTGAAGGCCGCCCACAGGGCGCCGGCCAGATAGCCCAGGTAGTTCATCGCCGCCATCAGCCCGGCGCCGTCGATGTCCAGCAGGCCCTCGTCCCGCATCCGCGGCAGCAGCGCGGTGAAGGCAAAGCGCCCGATGCCCATCGCCAGTAGCAGCGCCAGCAGGCCGGCGGCGGCGATGGCGGGCGGGCTGGACAGGACGGAGGGCCGGGGGGCGACGGTGCGGCGATCCATGGCGGGCTTTCGGGGAAGGAATGGGCGCAGCCTAACCGGGACAGATCAGCAACAAAAATGATTTAATAGGATCGACTTCATCACAAAAAGAGATGACCTCATGGATCTCGCCGATCTTCGCCTCTTCCGCGCCGTGGCCGAGGAAGGCAGCATCACCCGCGCCGCCCAGCGCCTGCACACGGTGCAGTCCAACGTCACCACCCGCCTGCGTCTGCTGGAGGAGAGCCTGGGCACGCCGCTGTTCGACCGCATCAACCGGCGGCTGGTCATCACCCCCGCCGGCAGCCTGCTGGAGCGCTACGCCGACCGCCTGCTCAAGCTGGCCGACGAGGCCCGCGACGCGGTGCGCAGCGCCGCCGCGCCCCAGGGGCTGCTGCGCCTGGGCTCGATGGAGACCACCGCCGCCACCCGCCTGCCGGCGGTGATCGCGGATTTCCGGCGCCACCACCCCCAGGTCGAGCTGCGCCTCGCCACCGCCCACACCGCCGGGCTGGTGCAGGACGTGCTGGCCCATCGCCTCGACGCCGCCCTCGTCGCCGGGCCGATCAACCACCCCGAGCTGGCGCAACTGCCGGCGATCCGCGAGGAGTTGGTGCTCATCAGCGCCGCCGACTGGGCGCCGATCGCCTCCAGCGCCGATCTGGTGGCCCGCGGGCCGGTGGAGCTGATTACCTTCCGCGAAGGCTGCAGCTATCGCCAGCGCCTGCTCGACTGGCTGTGGCGCGACGGGGTGCCCATCGCCAGCACCAGCAGCTTTGGCACCTTCGAGGCCATCGTGGGCTGCGTGGCGGCGGGGATGGGGGTGAGCCTGGTGCCGCGGGCCATCGTCGGCAAACCGCTCACCGGAGCCGCCGGCGTGTTGAAGGTGCACCCCCTGCCCGAGGACATGGCCTGGGTGACCACCGTGATGATCTGGCACAAGGCCCGCAGCCGGCAGCCGGCGCGGGAAGCCTTCGCCGCCAGGTTGACGGCGAAGCTCGGCCAGCCTGGTGCGTCGCTGCAATGATGGAGATCCAGCCCGAGAAACCCTGGTCGGCCGCCTGCGAACGCAACCGGGCGCCGATCCTGACGGTGCTGCGCAGCCACTTTGCCGACCGCCGCCGGGTGCTGGAGCTGGGCGCCGGCACCGGCCAACACGCGGTGCACTTTGCCGCCGCCCTGCCCCACCTCGTCTGGCAGACCAGCGACCGGCCGACCCACCTGGCCGGCATCCGGCTGTGGCTGGACGAGGCGGGCCTGCCCAACACCCCGCCGCCGCTGGCGCTGGACGTGACCCGGCCGTGGCCGGCGACGGGCTTCGATGCGGCCTTCTCGGCCAACACCCTGCACATCCTGGGCTGGCCGGAGGTGGAAGCCCTCTTCGCCGGGCTCGACACCGCCCTCGCCGCCGACGCGCGGCTGGCGATCTATGGGCCGTTCAATTACGGGGGAAAGTTCTCCAGCGACAGCAACGCCGCCTTCGATGCCGCGCTGCGGGCCGACGACCCGAAGCGCGGCATCCGCGATTTCGAGGCCGTGGACGCGCTCGCCCGGGCGCGGGGCTTTACGCTGTTGGAGGACCGCGCGATGCCCGCCAACAACCGCTGCGCGGTGTGGCGGCGCGGCCCCTGAGGGATCAGGCCCGGTTGAGCCCGAGCAGCCCCATCGGGCCGTTGGAGGTGTTGAGCACCACCGAACCGATGCCGCCGCCCTGCTGTTGCTGCACGCCGTAGATGGTGAGCGCGCCGGTGTCGAAGGCGAACACGTCGCTGCCCACCTTCACCAGTAGCTTGGCGGCGTTGGGGAACCAGGCGTAGGCCATGTCGTTCTGGCTGCCCGAGGTGGACGGGTAGCCCAGCTCGGCCGGCCACCAGTTGGGGTTGGCCGCAAAGCCGCCGCCGAAGGCCGGCGCGGCCTGCTGCACCGGCTCGCGGTGCTGGGACAGCTCGGCCAGCAGCGCGCCCACGCGCCACTTGAGCCCTTCGTTGAACATGTCGCCGATCATCATCATGCCGCCGCTCATCCACTGGCCCATGCCGCCCAGTTCGGGGTGGCAGAACTGGGCCTGGCTGAAGCCGCCGGCCTGCAGGGCGGCGTAGGCGGCGCGGCCGGCGTCCCCGCTGAAACCGTGGCGGGCGGCGATGTCGTCGATGGTGGTCATGGCTTGCTCCTCTCGGAAGGTTTGAATCGGGTGGGGTGGCTGCGGGCGTTCAGGCAACCGGCGGGCCGTCGTCGGTGGACAAGGCGTCGGGCCGGTGGCGCGGCAGTTCGGCGCCGGCAAAGCTGTCCTCGATGGCGACGATGGCGATGTGGGGCGGCTCGGCCTGCACCCCGCCGAAGATCGTCGCGTAGGACACGTCGGCCGCGTCGCGCCCGACCCCGAAGCGCATCAGCCCCATCGGGATCGCGGTGCCGGAGGGGTCGAACAGATACCAGCGGTCCTCCAGGTAGACTTCCACGTAGGCGTGAAAATCGCTCGGCCCCAGGGCCGGGTCGGCACCGTAGTCGATCCCGGTGGCGAAGCGGGCCGGCATGTTGAGCGCCCGGCACAGGGCGATCATCAGGTGGGCAAAATCGCGGCACACGCCAACCCGGTCGTGGAGCGTGTCGAGCGCCGACGTGCTGGCGTTGGTGGTGGCGGACTTGAAGCGCACGTGGTTCGCCACCCAGTCGCAGATCGCCCGCACCCGCCCGTAGCCGGTGGGCAGATGGCCGAACTCCCGCAGGGCCAGGTCGAAGAGGCGGTCGGACTGGCAGTAGCGGCTGGGGTAGAGATAGGTGAGCACCTCGGGCGGCAGGCGCGACACCGGCTGCTCGCCGATCAGCGCCGGCACGCCGAGGTGATGCTGAACCTCGACCGTGGCGCTGTAGCGCAGACGCAGCGGGCCGGGTTCGGCCTTCAGGCGCATGTAGCGGTTGCCGGTGGCGGCGTCGGTGTGCACCTGGGGCAGCAGGAACTGGCCGATCTCCATCATCTCCGTCACCACCCGCTGGCGGCGGGTGTGGGCGGCGTGGATGTTGAAGATGAAGTCGCAGCCCGGCGCGGCCACCGCGTACTTCAACTCCACCGAAAACTTCAGCCTGACCATGGGCGTTCCAAAGGGGCCTGCTTCGGCGCGGGATTGCGCCTGTCTCAGCAGCAAAAAAAGCCGACGCCGGCGCCGACGGAAGGTCGGCACCGGCGCAAGGCCCTTCATCCTACTCTGCGGCGCTGCAACATGACAGGTTTTCTGCCCGGCGCGGTGGTCGTCGGCCGGGCGCCGACGCCTCAGCGACGGTACAGATTCACCTCGTCGCGGGTGGCCAGGGCCACCTGACGGGCCGCCGCGGCAAAATCCTCGCCCTTGCCGGCGTACAGGATGGCCCGCGACGAGGAGATCATCAGCCCCGTGCCGGCGGCGCTGCGGCCGGCCTTGACGGTGGCCTCCACGTCGCCGCCCTGGGCGCCGATGCCCGGCACCAGCAGCGGCAGATCGCCCACGATGGCGCGCACGTCGGCAAGCTCCTGGGGGAAGGTGGCGCCCACCACCAGCGCGTTCTGGCCGTGGGTGTTCCACTTGCCGGCCACCAGCTCGGCCACGTGCTGGTAGAGCTTGCGGCCGCCGGCGATCTCGAGGTTCTGCAGATCGGAGCCGCCCGGGTTGGAGGTGCGGCACAGCACGATCAGGCCCTTGTCGGCAAATTCGAGGTAGGGCTCGACCGAGTCGAAGCCCATGTAGGGGTTGACGGTGAGCGCGTCGGCCTGGAAGCGCTCGAAGGCCTCGCGGGCGTACTGCTGGGCGGTGGCGCCGATGTCGCCGCGCTTGGCGTCGAGCACCACCGGCACCTGCGGGTGCGTGGCGTGGATGTGGGCGATCAGATCCTGCAACTGGTCTTCGGCGCGGGCGGCGGCGAAGTAGGCGATCTGCGGCTTGAAGGCGCAGGCCAGGTCGGCGGTGGCATCGACGATGCCCTTGCAGAAGGCCAGCACCGCGTCCGGGCGATCCTTCAGGTGGGCCGGAAAGCGGGCAATGTCCGGGTCGAGCCCGACGCACAGCAGGGAGTCGTGACGCTGCCAGGCGGCAGCCAGCTTGGAACGGAAATCCATGGGGAGACGGGCCGCGCACGGCCGGGCAGTTGAAGGTCGGCGCCGATTTTACCAGCCCTTGGCACCCCGCCGCCCGCTGTGCAAAACGGCACATGTTGCGCTACAGCATGCTCCACCCCGTTTCAGCGGCTGCGGGGCAATTGTTCAGGAAATGAACACCGGATTGCCCGGCTTTACCCGGGCATTTTTCCCGGCAATGTAAATTTTCCTTTTCCGATCATAAGCTTGATCTATTTCTTCGGTGTCTGGCCTTCGGGCTGGCACAGCACTCGCAATGTTTAGCGCGCTCCGTAACGGCGTGTTTCAAGGCGCGATCGACGCTGGAATGCGACAACGGGAGGAGCGGAGCACAAGCGCAGGGCCGTTGCCGTTGCGCGGGTGAAATCAAACAGAAAATTCCGGAGACAAAAGATCATGAAGAAGTCCCTGCTGGCTCAGTCCGTCGCCCTTGCCTGCCTTGCCGCTGCCGCCGGTGGCGCTCACGCCGTGAGCTTCACCCAGAACGATGTGACCCTCGACATCAACGGCACCATCAACGGTTTCTACGTCAACCGCGAATCCAAGACCACCGTCGCCGGCGGTCCCGAGACCAAGACCCAGAACAGCGCCCTCACCAACGGCCTGCTGCCGGGCTGGATCAACTTCGTGGTGACCACCAAGGCCGCCGACCAGGACATCAAGGCGCACTTCAGCTTTGCCCCGGGTATCAACGACTCCTCCTCCGTGGTTGGCCTGCCCTCTACCGTCGGCACCGGTGCCGGCGCCGTGCCGGGCGCCTCCAGCCCGTACAGCCAGATCGACGTGCGTAACGTGTACTTCCAGTTCGGCAACAACGACTGGGGCACCCTGAAGTTCGGCCGCGACATCGGCCTGTTCGGTCAGAACATCATCCTGTCCGACATGACCCTGCTGGGTGTGGGCGGCACCTCCAACGCCGGCATCCCGTTCAACACCACCTTCGGCATGATCGGCCACGGTTACATGTACACCGGCTTCCAGGCCCAGATCACCTACACCACCCCCAACTTCGACGGCCTGCAGGCTTCGGCCGGCATCTTCCAGCCCAGCTCCTTCGCCGGCGACCAGACCAAGACCCCGGGCTTCCAGGCCAAGGTGGACTACGACTGGAAGGGCATGGCGCCGGGCAAGGTCTGGGGCGGCCTGATCACCCAGAGCACCAGCTGCTCCAAGGGCTCCGTGTGCGACGGCACCGGCACCAACCCGGACAAGTCCTTCACCGCCTCCGGCTACGAAGTCGGTGCCAAGGCCAGCATGAACAACTTCGGCGCCGTGGCCTACGCCTTCACCGGCAAGGGCCTGGGCCTGTCCACCGTGGGCGCCCAGTTCTTCGGCGGCTCCGACGGCCTTGGCAACAAGACCGACTCCAAGGGCTACTTCCTGCAGGGCACCTACCAGTACAACAAGACCAAGTTCGGCATCAACTTCGGCCAGAACAAGGACAACGACGGCATCCTGGGCGCCGGCAACGAGCGCAAGAACAAGGCCTACACCCTGGGCGTCTATCACAGCCTGAACAAGTTCGTGACCCTGGTGGGCGAACTGAACCAGGAAAAGATCACCAGCACCGTGGACGACAGCGAAACCAAGAACCGCACCCTGTCCGCCGGCGCGATCCTGTTCTTCTAAACAACCCGATCGGATGGACGGGCCGCCACAAGGCCCGCCATCGAAACCGTCTCTTGCTGTGTTCTCCCTCCTTCTGGCGCCCCCGTGGCGCCATCTTTTTTTGTATCGTCCGGTCTTCGCCCCTGCCCCGGAGCCGTCCATGCCGCGCCCCCTGCTCACCGCCCTCGCCGCCCTCGCCTTTCTGGTCACCAGCCCGGCCGCCACGGCCGACGACATCCGCGAGCAGCGCATCGCCCCCAGCCGCTACGCCGACGCCCGCGAGGCGCTGGTGGATGCCATCGAGGCCGAAGGGCTGATGCCCTCCCCGCCCAGCGTCTTCGGCGACATGCTGGCCCGCACCGGCCCGGCCCTGGGCGAAGACAAGCCCGTCTATGCCCAGGCCGAGGTGCTCCACTTCTGCAGCGCCCGCATCGCCTGGCAGATGGCGAAGGAGAACCCCCTCAACGTGGCCCAGTGCCCCCTGTCGATGGCGATCTTCACCCTGCCCGGCGAGCCCGCCACGGTGTACCTGGCCTGGCGCGGCGCGCTGGGCGACAGCCCCGGCGCCCGGGCCGCCAACGCCCTGCTGGCCCGCATCGCCCGCCAGACCGCCGACAACGCCGGACGCGCCGGCATCGACCACTGAGCGCCCGGCCGGCGCCACGACGCCTCGCCCGAACGCCCAGCGCGCGGTATAGTCCGCACCGCTTCGAAAACCCCACCGGATTCACGCCTCAAGCATGACCCAGAAAACCTACACCGCCGAATCGATCACCGTCCTCAAGGGCCTCGAACCCGTCAAGCAGCGGCCGGGGATGTACACCCGCACCGAGAACCCCCTGCACGTGATCCAGGAAGTCATCGACAACGCCGCCGACGAGGCCATGGCCGGCTTCTGCCGCAAGATCGGCGTGACCCTGCACCTCGACGGCTCGGTGAGCGTTTCCGACGACGGCCGCGGCATTCCGGTCGAGATCCACCCGGTCGAGGGCGTGTCGACGGTCGAGGTGGTGTTCACCCGCCTTCACGCCGGCGGCAAGTTCAACAAGACCGACGACGACTCGGCCTACCGCTTCTCCGGCGGTCTGCACGGGGTGGGCGTGTCGGTCACCAACGCCCTGTCGCACCGGCTGGAGGTGGACGTGGTGCGCGACGGCGGGCGGCACCGGCTGGTGTTCTCGGGCGGCGACGTGATCGAACCCCTGGCCCGCCTGGGCGACGCGCCCAAGAAGCAGAGCGGCACCACCGTGCGCGCCTGGCCCGACGCCAAGTACTTCGACGCCCCCGACCTGCCCCGCGCCGAACTCGAGCGCCTGCTGCGCTCCAAGGCCGTGCTGATGCCGGGCCTGGAAGTGAGCCTCGCCATCGAAGGCGGCGACACCCGCACCTGGCTGTTCGAGGAAGGCATGCGCGGCTACCTGGGCGAAGCCCTTTCCGACGAGCCGCTGATCCCCCTGTTCTCCGGCGAGAAGTTCGCCCCCAAGGGCGACGAAACGTTTGCCGCCGGCGAAGGCGCCGCGTGGGCCGTGGCGTGGACGCTGGAAGGCGCCCCGGTGCGCGAATCCTACGTGAACCTCATCCCCACCCCCGCCGGCGGCACCCACGAGGCTGGCCTGCGGGACGGCATCTTCACCGCCATCAAGAACTTCATCGATCACCACGCCCTGCTGCCCAAGGGCGTCAAGCTCACCGCCGACGACGCCTTCGGCCGTGCCTCCTTCCTGCTCTCCGCCCGGGTGCTCGACCCGAGCTTCCAGGGCCAGACCAAGGAGCGCCTCAACAGCCGCGACGCGGTGCAGCTGGTGTCGCGCATGGTGCGCGACCCCTTCGAGCTGTGGCTCAACGAGCACGTGGATTACGGCAAGAAGCTCGCCGAGCTGGCCATCAAGGCCGCCCAGGCCCGCGCCCGCGCCGCGCAGAAGGTGGAAAAGCGCAAGTCGTCCGGCGTGGCCGTGCTGCCGGGCAAGCTCTCGGATTGCGAATCCGAGGACATCGAGCGCAACGAACTCTTCCTGGTGGAGGGCGACTCCGCCGGCGGCAGCGCCAAGATGGCCCGCGACAAGGACACCCAGGCCATCCTCCCGCTGCGCGGCAAGGTGCAGAACGCCTGGGAGGTGGACCGGGAGCGCCTCTTCGCCAACGCCGAAATCCACGACATCGCGGTGGCCCTGGGCGTCGACGCCCACACCCAGGATTCCGAGCCCGATCTCTCCGAGCTGCGCTACGGCAAGGTCATCATCATGTCCGACGCCGACGTGGATGGCTCCCACATCCAGACCCTGCTCCTCACCCTGTTCTTCCGCCACTTCCCCAAGCTCATCGAGCGCGGCCACATCTACGTGGCCCAGCCGCCGCTGTACCGCCTCGACGTGCCCGCCTCCGGCAAGAAGCGCCCGCCGCGCCGCCTCTACGCCCTGGACGACCAGGAGCTGGCCTCGCTCCGCGATCGCCTGGGCCACGAAGGCGTCAAGCCCGAACACATCGAGGTGGGCCGATTCAAGGGCCTGGGCGAGATGAACCCCGAACAGCTCCGCGAGACCACCATGGACCCGGCCACCCGCCGGGTGCTGCCGGTGCACGTGCGCGGCGGCGCCTTCGAGGAAACCCAGCGCATGTTCACCCTGCTGATGGGCAAGGGCGAAGCCTCCGGCCGCCGCGCCTGGATGGAAGAGAAAGGCGATTCGGTCGAAGCCGACGTTTGATGCCCCGCCGCCGCCCATGCGTGGGTCTCCGGCACTCATCGATGAGTGATTTTTGCTCATGCATGAGTTCGCGAGACTCACCGATGGGTGAAATCCGCTCATCGATGAATGGCCGCGACCCACGCATGGGCAGCTGTTGCTCATGCGTGGGTCGCGGGCGGTCACGGGTGAGTGGCGGTTGCTCAGGGGTGAGTGTCCGTCACCCATCGATGAGCGGAATTTGCCCATCGATGGCTTGCCGCAACCCATCGGTGGGCTCAAGCCTGCCTGGCGTTCAGCGGATGCCGCTGACCGCCGCCACGCCGGTGGCCGGGAAGTCGGTGAACACTCCGTCGATGCCCAGACGCATGTAGTACTGCATCTCGGCCTTGGGGTCGGCGAAGCCGTAGCCGCTGGCGTCATCCCGGAAGGTCCAGGTGTGCACCAGCAGGCCCTTGCGGTGGGCCAGCTCGATCACCCCGGTGCTCCCGTCCACCCGGCGGTCGTTGATGGTGAGCGTGCCGTCGCCGGTGCGCTCCACGCCGTCGTTCACCGTCTTCACCAGATAGGGCTTCCACGGCCCCACCGCGTCGGCGTAGGTCTTCACGAAGTCCAGCCCGGTGGCGGTGAGCAGATCGGCAAAGCTGCGGGCGTCGTTCTTCACCACGAAATCGTAGGGCTTGTGGTAGGGCGCCACCAGCGACAGGCTGCCGTCGTTGTTCACGTCGTCGGCGTCGATCAGCTGCACCAGCCTGATGTCGGTTTTCGTGTTGAGGTATTGCAGGTTGCTCACCTCGAAGGACTGGATGAACACCGGCGCGCTGGCCACGTTGCCATAGGCGGCGTGCAGGGTGGCCAGCAGCTTGTCCTCGAACACGTTGGCGCCAAAGCGCACCTCGTCGGCGTGGAAGGTGGAGTGCTTGATCTCCGGGTAGATGCCCACCGTGCGCCCCAGGCGGGCGCCTTCCGACTTGGCCAGGGCGATCACCTCGTCCAGGGTGGGGATGCCGAACAGCCCGTTGTACACCTGCGACCGGCCCGCGCGGGCCTGCACCGCCCGCAGGGTGCGGATCTCGGCCAGGGTGAAGTCGCTGGCAAAGTAGGCCGTGGTGGGCACGCCGTCCACGTTGCGGGTGCTCATGCGCGACGCCGGAAACTTGGTCGCCACGTCGGTGGTGCCATCGAGCATGGGCTCGTGGCGGGCGATCATCGCGCCGTCCTTGGTCAGCACCAGATCGGGCTCGATGAAGTCGGCGCCCTGGTCGATGGCCGCCTTGTAGGATTCGAGGGTGTGCTCGGGGAAGGTGCCCGAGGCTCCCCGGTGGCCGATCACCAGCGGCGCGGCACCGGAGAGGGTCTTGAACGCCGGCTGGCTGTCGTCGTCGCTGCCGCCGCAGGCCTGAAGAAAGGCGAGGGACAGCAGCGGAATCAGGGCTTTGATCTTCATCGTGGGGCTTCCGTGGGGTTGGGGTGGAGGGAGCAGGGAGCGTGCAGAAAGAAGGGAGACGCGCCTTAGCCTAGCCGCCCGCGGTTAAGGGGGCGTGACGGCGCGCCACCCCGCACCGGCGCCGCCGGCTCCGGGCGATTCGCTGATCTGGGTCAACCCCAGGTCAATGATGTGTAAAACCCTGATTGACCATACGGCTCCGTATGGAAAAATGCCCGCGGGCTGAGTTCGCGGTCGGGCCGCGGCCTCAGGCTCCAGCGGGTAGAGCCCCGACCCCGCGTTAGATCCAGTGCAGCTCCCCGCGCCGCGTCGCCCCGAACTGTTGCTTCATCTTTCCTGCAGGCCGGGCCTTTCCGCTTTCGCCAACAAGAAAAGAGGAAAGCCATGAACGCCATCCAGCGTCACCTGGGATGGGGCGCCGTCGCCATCCTGGGCGCGGTCGCCACCGCCATCGTCGCGCTCAATCACGGAGAATCCATCAACGCCCTGTGGCTGGTCATCGCCGCGGTGTGCTGCTATCTCATCGCCTACCGCTACTACAGCCTGTTCATCGCCGAGAAGGTGATGGAACTCGACCCCACCCGCATGACCCCCGCCCTGCGTCACAACGACGGGCTGGACTACGTCCCCACCAACAAATACGTGCTGTTCGGCCACCACTTTGCCGCCATCGCCGGCGCCGGCCCGCTGGTGGGCCCGGTGCTCGCCGCCCAGATGGGCTACCTGCCGGGCATGCTGTGGATCCTCGCCGGCGTGGTGTTTGCCGGCGCGGTGCAGGATTTCATGGTGCTGTTCATCTCCACCCGCCGCGACGGCCGTTCGCTGGGCGATCTGGTCAAGTCCGAGCTGGGCGCCGTGCCCGGCGTGATCGCCCTGTTCGGCACCTTCATGATCATGGTCATCATCCTCGCGGTGCTGGCGCTGATCGTGGTGAAGGCCCTGGCCGAATCGCCGTGGGGCATGTTCACCGTGGCCGCCACCATCCCCATCGCGCTCCTGATGGGCGTGTATAGCCGCTACCTCCGCCCGGGCCGCATCGGCGAGATGTCGGTGATCGGCTTCGTGCTGCTGATGGCCTCCATCGTCTACGGCGGCGACATTGCCGCCAGCCCCACCTGGGGCCCGCTGTTCACCTTCGACGGCAAGCAGCTCACCTGGCTCCTGATCGGCTACGGCTTCGTCGCCTCGGTGCTGCCGGTGTGGCTGCTGCTGGCGCCGCGGGATTACCTCTCCACCTTCCTCAAGATCGGCACCATCGTCGGCCTCGCCATCGGCATCGCCATCGTCGCCCCCACCCTGCAGATGCCGGCGCTCACCAAGTTCATCGACGGCACCGGCCCGGTGTGGTCCGGCAGCCTGTTCCCCTTCCTGTTCATCACCATCGCCTGCGGCGCGGTGTCCGGCTTCCACGCGCTGATCTCGTCGGGCACCACGCCCAAGCTGCTGGATAACGAAAAGAACGCCCGCTTCATCGGCTACGGCGGCATGCTCATGGAGTCCTTCGTGGCGATCATGGCGCTGGTGGCGGCATCGGTGATCGAACCGGGCGTGTACTTTGCGATGAACAGCCCGGCCGCCGTGATCGGCAAGACCGCCGAAAGCGCAGCCCAGGCCATCGGCCAGTGGGGCTTCACGGTCACCCCCGAAATGCTGCTCCAGACCGCCCAGGACGTGGGCGAGAAGACCATCATCTCCCGCGCCGGCGGTGCCCCGACGCTGGCCGTCGGCATGGCCCACATCCTCTCCAACGCCCTCGGTGGCAAGGCCATGATGGCCTTCTGGTATCACTTCGCGATCCTCTTCGAGGCGCTGTTCATCCTCACCGCCGTGGACGCCGGCACCCGCGCCGGGCGCTTCATGCTGCAGGATCTGCTGGGCACCTTCGTGCCGTCGATGCGCAAGATGGATTCCATCTTCGCCAGCCTCGTCGCCACCGCCCTGTGCGTGGCCGCGTGGGGCTACTTCCTGTACCAGGGCGTGGTCGACCCGCTGGGCGGCATCAACACCCTGTGGCCGCTGTTCGGCATCGCCAACCAGATGCTCGCCGGCGTGGCGCTCACCCTCGCCACCGTGGTGCTGTTCAAGATGAAGCGCCAGCGCTTTGCGTGGGTCACCGCCGCGCCCACCGCGTGGCTGCTGGTGTGCACCCTCACCGCCGGCTGGCAGAAGGTCTTCCACGACAACCCGAAGATCGGCTTCCTGGCCAACGCCCACAAGTACGAAGGCGGCATCGCCCGCGGCGAAGTGCTGGCCCCGGCCAAGTCGCTGGAGCAGATGCACCAGATCGTCACCAACAACTACGTGGACGCGGCGCTGGCGGGCCTCTTCATGCTGCTGGTGGTGAGCATCCTCGCCTACGCGATTCCGGCCTGCTTCCGCGCCCTGGGCAACAGCAAGCCGACGGCGGTGGAAACCCCCTTCGAGCCGATGCCGGCCAGCAGCTGAAGGAAGCCGGCAGATGTTTGGCGACCTCGCCCGCATGGGCAAATACCTCGGCCAGGCCGCCCGCCTGATGGTGGGCGTGCCCGACTACGACACCTACGTCCAGCACATGCGCCTCACCCACCCCGACCAGCCAGTGATGACCTACGAAGCCTTCTTCCGGGAACGTCAGGAGGCGCGGTACGGGGGCGCCGACGGGCGGCCGGGGCGGTGTTGCTGACCCAAGCAGCTGAACGCACTCGCGCTTCATCGATCGGCCGGGCAATGCCCCGGCCGTTTTTTTGCGGGCAGTTTTCCATCGAAGGCCGGACGTTATCGACGCGCCAACCGGCGCATGCCAAGCCGCCGCACCGAAGACAAACCCAGCTCGCCAAGGCGACGCTTGAACCCGCCCCTGCCTGTACGCTTGTGTAGCCCCCCACCTCGCCATAAAATTTGTCAATCAATGACGGAGGCAAGCCACCATGACTGATTCGATCACCAACCCGACGCCTGACGGCCTTGCCAACCAGCCCAGCCTCGATCTGGCCAATCTTGCCGAGATCGCCCGATGGCTGGCCGAGATTCTCGCCTCCGGCATTGTCGGCAACATGGCTTACGACGTGCTCAAGAATCTCCGCAGCCGCTACGGCGCCCGCCGGGTAGACGATCTCAAGGCGCGGGTGCTGGACGAAATGCGCCGCGTCAAGCGCAAGCCCGGCGTGAGTGATGCCGACCTGCAACTGCGGGTCGATCGCCTGTTCGCCGACCACGACACCCCCTGAGCCGGGAGCCTCCATGCAACCCTTCGAAACCGCCGAGGCCTACCCGGTCTATTTGTCCGCAACCCTCTCGGCCAGCGAGAACCGCCGCAAGATTCACCTTATCCTTCGCGATGCGGCCGGCGCCCACGGATCCGGCGTGCTCGATCTCGATATCCACGCCGAACAAACGCTGCCGGGCCACACGATCAGTTGGGCAGGTTTTCTGGACGACTACCGGACTAACCGTAGCGGCACGGGCGATCAGCTGGCCTTCGGTCAAGCGCTGCTGGGGGCCCTGTTGAAAGCCGATGCGACCCTCGGTCAAGCTTGGGCGGCCATTCTCGCCAGGGCTGCCGGGCGTCCGCTGAGCCTCATCGTCAGCTTCGGATCGCAGACCGAAGCCTTCGCCCAACTCCCCCTTGAACTCCTCCACGACCAAGGCCAGTTTCTGTTCGCCCGGCCCCGCGCCGCGCTCACCCGCTGTTTCGAGTACGAACCCGCGGCCGACTTCTGCCTCTCAGCTCCCGCCCGCATCCTCTTCGCGTGGGCACGGCCCGAGGGCGCTGGCTACTGTTTCGACCCCAGCCCCCATGAAGACCTGTTACGGGATGGGTTCGGCGACCGCCTCACCGTGCTACACGATGCCAGCCTCGGCAGCCTCAAAGCGGCCTTGCAGGCTGCTGCCGACCAACACCAACCCTTTGCGCTGCTCCATCTGCTCGCCCACGGCGGGCATGACGGTTTGTCTGGCCTCATTGCCCTCAACGGCCCTGATGGCCAAGCCGACTGGGTAGAAGCCGGGCAGCTGGGGCAAGCGATCCGCGGGCTGGGCGTGCAGCTCGCCTTTTTGTGCTCGTGTCAGAGCGGCATTACCGGCGAGGTCAGCCTCTCCGGCGTGGCCCAGCAATTGTTGTCGCCCGCCGGGGGCAACCTGAACGTGGTGATTGCCACCCAGGCCAACCTGCCGGTGGCCCGCAGCGCAGAGCTCGCCGCGGGCTTTTATCACCAACTCATCGCCAAAGCCGGTATCAGCCCCGGCCAAGCCCTCGCCAGCGCTCGCGCGCGGGCCTACGAAGGTACCCCGCTACGGGACGCCTGGAGCATTCCCATCTGCCTCGCCCGCCCCTGGCTGCTGCCGCAAGATGCCGCGGCACGGGCCCGCGACCACGCTGCCCGCAATACGCTGCCGCCCACACGCGACAGCTTTCAACCGCGCCCCGAGATCATGGCGCAGATTCGTGCGGGCCTCGCCGCGCATCGCCTGGTTTCCCTCGTGGGCCTGCCCGGTATCGGCAAGACCGAACTCGGCAAGGAATGCGCTCGCGACTATGGGGCTGCTCACCCAGAGCGGCGAATCGTCTATCAAACCATCAACCGTGGCCTCGCCCCCGGTGCCCTGCGCGGCTTGATTGCCACCAGCCTGGGGCACGCCAGCGTGCCGGAAAGCGACGCCGGCCTCGGCCGCCTGCTCGATGCGCAGCCCACCCTGCTGGTGATCGACAACGCCGAAGACATGATGGCAAGCAGCGAGGCCCAGACCGCCTTCGCCCGCCAGATCGACCAATGGCTCTCCAATGCCTCGGCTTTGCAACTGCTCCTCACAACCCGCTGGGCGGTGGGCGAGACACAAGCGGTTCGCGAGCTGCCCATCGACATTCCGCCCATGAGCCGCGCCGAAACCGATACGCTGCTCACGGCCGAGCTTGCCCTGGGCGCAGTGCAGACGGCCGAAATCCGCGCCGCCTGGGCCGCAGACCCAGCCTGGCAGCGACTGCTGGATTTTCTCGACGGTCACCCCCGTTCGGTGTGGCTGGTGTCGCGCCACTTCGACGGCCCGCGGGCCAGCCTGAGCAAAGTGGTGGAACGCCTCGAGAAAGCCCGCGCCGATGCGGTGGTCGACCCGGCCCTCATCGGCCGAAAAGACGCCCATGCCATTCTGAGCGACGCCGACGCCCAACGCATGCGCAGCCTCGTGGCCAGCATCGATTTCTCTTTCGACGTGGTGGCCGAACGCCATCCCCAGGCCGCCGCCGCATTCTTGCAGCTGGCGGCGTTTCCCGGCGGCGTGCCCGAATCCGTGGCCATCGCCACCCTCGCCGCCAACATCGACGCCACGCCCTGGCAACGGGAAGCCCTCGCCACCGACAGCCTGGACCAGCTCTACCGCTACCACCTGCTGGAATGGCAAGGCAGCCGCACCCACTATCCCATGCCCCTGCAGTGGTACGCCGAGCACAAGGCCCGGGGTGCAACCCGCCTGAGCCCTGCCGCCCGGCAGGCCGCCCTTGTCGCCTACGCCGACTACGTGGACACCCTCAACGCCGGTCTGGTTGGCGACCAGTCGCCCACCTGGGTGGCCGACTGGCTCAAGGAAGAGCGCACTTTGCTCAGCCTCGCCCGCCCACCCGCCCCTGTTGAAACCCCTGCCACCGGCCCGTCTGCCCTCGCCCGAATCGCTGGCACGGCCCGCAACCTGATGATGATGTCGCAACGTCTTGGAGTCTGGCAGCAACTCACCGAAGCCGGGCTGGACGATGCCCGCGCCCACCACGATGCCCACGGCGAGGCCAACACCCTTCAAGCCCTCGGCGACCTCCACCGGCGAAACGATCGCCTCGACGACGCCCGCCAAGCCTATCAAAAGGCCCTCGATCTCTACCGCGCCGTCGAGGATCGACTCGGCGAGGCCAACACCCTCAGAGCCCTCGGCGACCTCCACCTGCGAAACGCGCGCCTCGACGACGCCCGCCAAGCCTATCAAAAGGCCCTCGAACTCTTCCGCGCCGTCGAGGATCGACTCGGCGAGGCCAACACCCTGAAAGCCCTCGGCGACCTCCACCGGCGAAACGATCGCCTCGACGACGCCCGCCAAGCCTATCAAAAGGCCCTCGAACTCTACCGCGCCGTCGACGCTCGACTCGGCGAGGCCAACACCCTGAAAGCCCTCGGCGACCTCCACCGGCGAAACGCGCGCCTCGACGAC
>NZ_JAYRMI010000032.1:0-44383 GCF_041904905.1 Zoogloea sp.
GACGGCACCCGCACCTATCAGGATCTGACCCGGCGCTGCCTGGCGACGATGGTGGAGACGGCCCCGCTCACCGAGCCGGAGCCCGGCCGCAAGCGCTTCGAGATGCCGGACGTGGTGCCGCTGGTGGCCCTGAAGAAAAAGGGCTGAGGCGGGGGCTCAGGCCAGCGGGTCGTCCTCGCGGAAGCGCTCGTAGATGAGCTGGGAGGCCGGCGGGGTCTGGCCGCTGGCGAGCTGGAAGTGGGCGTCCAGGTGGCGCTCGGAGGGCGACAGCAGGCGCCGGTAGAGTTCCTTGCACAGCAGGCGCGCCTTCTGGCCGGGCCAGTCGGCGGGCAGCAGCACGTCGGGGAGTTCCGGGTCGCGCAGCAGCAGGCGGCGGTAGTCGTGGATGAGCAGGGTGCGCAGGTGGAAGCAGGTCTTGTCGTCGATGTCGCCGGCGGCGTCGGCGCGCACTTCGTCCAGCACCGGCTGGTAGCGCTCGACGAAGTCGTCGTAGACGCCCGCCAGGCGCTCGAGATTCCAGGCGCCATTGACCATGTCCACGTCGTTGGCGGCGGTGCCGAACTGGGCGTCGGCGGCCAGCAGCGGCTTGAGCTTGCCGAGGATGCCCGACAGCCCTTCGGCGTGGAGGGCGTCGAAGGCGGTGGTGAGGTCGGCGCCGGGATGCACGAAGCAGTCGCCGCCGAGCACCCCGAAACCCTGCCAGAACAGCGCCCGGCGCAGGCCGTCGCGTTCCTTCGGGGAGAGTTCGCCGACGGTGACGATGAGCCGCCAGCGGCGATCCCACAGGGGGGCGCTGGAGGCGTAGATGTGGCGCGAGGCGTCCTCGAAGCGGCGCTGGCCCGACGGGGTGAGCATGTAGTCGGCGCGGCGGCCGGAGGGCTCGGTGCGCAGCCACTCCTCCTTCACCAGCCGGAACACCGCGGTGCGCACCAGGCGCTCGTTGAGCCCGAGGGGTTCGAGCAGTTCGATCAGGCTGCCCAGCCAGATGCGGCTGCCGCGCGGCAGCACGGCATCGCCGAAGATCGAGATGATGAGCGAGCCGGCCTGAACACGGTCTTGCTGGCGGAAGTCGTCGAGACGTTGCTGGGCTGGGGAGAGCACGATCGGGCCGTCGGTTGCCAAGTGGCAGGCATAAAGATTGCTATTTTAGCGGCTCCCCCCGGCGCTGAACAGGCGACTTGCTCACCCGCGGGCTACAGGTTGAGCAGGTGGGCCGCATCGGGGATCTCGGGCTGCTGCCGGGCGAAGAAGCCTTCGGTGTGGATGTGCCCGGGTTGTGCGCCGAGGGCCTTCGCCGCAGCCACGCAGCTGTCGACGAAACCCGGGCTGCCGGCGGCGAAGACGGTGTGCTTCGACAGGTCGGAGAACAGCCCCGGCAGCACCGCGTCGACCCGCCCGGTCAGATAGCCGTCGCGCGTCTCGCGGGTGAGGGCGATCTTGTAGTCGAAGGCCCGGTGCTTGGTGCGCCACCAGGCCAGCAGGCCCTGGCTGTACACGTCGGCCTCGCTGCGGGCCGAGAAGAGCAGGGTGACGGGCTTCCTGAAGCCGCGGCGCAGGGCCGCCTCGGTGAGGGCCAGGATGGGCGCGAGGCCGGTGCCGGCGGCCAGGCACAGCACCGGGGTATCGACGCCCGGGTCGCCGATGAAGGTGCCGTAGGCGCCGGAGAGCTTGACGCTCTCGCCGACGCGCAGCGCGTCGTGCACCCAGTTGCTGGTCACGCCGCCGTCGGCGCGGGCCACCTGCAGCACCAGCTCGCCGTCGGGGCGCGGGGCGTTGGAGATGGAGTAGGCGCGGGGCGGGATGTCGGCGCGGGGGTTGCCGAGGGTGACGTACTGGCCGGGCCAGTAGCGGATCGGCTGGCCCACCGGACGCAGGCGCAGCTCCACCACCCGGTCGGCCAGCGGGCGCTTGTCGGTGACCACGAAGAGGGCGTCCTCGCGGGGCGGGAAGAGCTTGGGTCTGGCGTCTTCGGTGCCCCATTCGATGGTCAGCTCGTCGGAGATCGGCTTGGCCATGCACATCAGGCCATAGCCCTGACGGCGCTCTTCCTGCGACAGCGCCATGTCGAGCACCATGCCCTGGTCGAACTGACCGGCGGTGACCTTCACCTTGCACTCGCCGCAGGCGCCGGCGCGACAGTTGTTGGGCAGCGCGTAGCCTGCCTTTTCGAGGGCCATCAGCACGGTGTCGCCATAGGCGCATTCCACCGACTTGCCCGAGGGTTGCATGACGATGCGGGACATGGTTTTTTCTCAGTGAGGGGTAAGGAGTGAGGAGCGAAGAGGGGCGGCGCTTTTTCTCCTCACGCCTTACTCCTCACTCCTCACGCTTCAATCAGAAGACGGGAATGATGTCTTCCATCTCGATGTCGCTGATCTCCTGGCCGGTGATGCCCACTTCGGGGATTGCCGGGAAGGGGATGTTGTAGCGGTCGAGCACGCCCTTCAGGTTGATCATCGCGTTCTTCCAGTTCTGCAGCTTCATCTCGTAGGTGGGGATGCCGAAGCCGGCGCCGCGGGCCACCTCTTCGGCCTCGCGCTGGTTGGCGATGAAGTCGGCGGGCAGATCCCAGAACTCCATCGGCGGCTCGAACAGCACGGCCGACAGGAACAGGTAGCCGGCGCGGATCTGCTTGGTGACGATGGACTTGGTCTCGTCCTTCAGGCCCGGGTAGTCGCGCTCCATCACCGCCATGCAGATGGCCATGTGGCGGCCTTCGTCACGGCCGATGTGCTTGAAGCCTTCCTTGAAGACCGGCTCGCGGGAGTTGTCGAACATCTGCTTGAAGATGGTGGCGGCGGCGATCTCGCCCATCAGGAAGGAGCTGAACAGCACCGCCAGGTCGTACTTGGGCACGGCCTGCTTGTAGCCGGTCCAGTAGCGCGAGCCATTGAAGTACAGCCACTGCACGTTCTTCTGCAGGCGACGGCCCAGCTCGGTCTTGGGCTGGTAGGTGATCGGGTCCGGGTGGCCGAGCAGCTTGGTGATGGCCAGGCCGCACATGATCTCGTGGTTCTGCTCGTCGCGGGTCACCGAGAAGAAGCACTTTCGCACCGGGTCTTCCTCGTGCACCTCGTAGGTCTTGATGAGCGCTTCGGCAAACACCGGGGGCGCCGAGGCGTCGAACACCGACAGCAGGCTCCACCAGTAGGCGATGGATTCGCGCTCCTCCCAGGTGTAGCTGTCCACGTCCAGGGTGTCCCAGGGCAGCTTCTCCGGGTCCCAGTTTTCGCGCAAGGCCGCCTGCCAGACTTCCTGCAGCTTCTTGGTCTTGCTGTTCCACGACAGGGGATAGACGTTGGGCTGCTGGATCTCCGGCGGGAATTCCATCTTGTCTGCAAAGCGTTCCTTGTTGCTGGCCATGGTGCCTCCTCGTAGGTGTGTGATGAACCGTTTTTCACCGCGCCCATGTCCCTTGGGCTGGTGGGGTTAATAATGATACAAAAACAAAATAAACGTCAACAAAATTGTATCAATAAGGGGCGGCGGTGAAATCCGGCCATGTTTCGAAAGCGGCGCAAAGGCGGCGTTTTTTGGCAGAAAATACAGCTTAAAGCACTGACGAAAAACAAATTTTTATTGGTAGAAGTGGTTTTGAACTCCGGAATCTCGTCTTTTGCTACCCCAAAAATACGATACGAAACATTGACATTCATCAGGCTGATTTGTACTGTTTGCTCAAGCACCCCAAAACCAAGACAGGAGACAGCCCCATGACTCACCCCCTCTTCGAAAAGCACCGGGCCACGCTGGAAGGCGCCGTTGCCGCCATCGCGTCCCGCGGCTACTGGTCGGCCTACCCCGAGATGCCGAGCCCCAAGGCCTACGGCGAGAACGCGGCGGAAGAGGGCAAGCGGGCCTTCGAGGCCCACCTGGGCAAGGCCTTCGAGCTGGGCCAGCCCGGTCAGGCCGGCTGGCTGGCGGGCGAAAAATCGCCCTACGGCGTCGCGCTGGATGTGCAATACCCGGTGTGCGACCCGGAGGCGCTGATCGCCGCCGGCCTCGCCGCCATGAAGGGCTGGCAGGCCCTGGGCGCCGACGGCCGCACCGGGCTGTGCCTGGAGATCCTCGACCGCCTCAACAAGCAGAGCTTCGAGCTTGCCCACGCGGTGATGATGACCACCGGCCAGGGCTGGATGATGGCCTTCCAGGCCGGCGCCCCCCACGCCCAGGACCGCGGCCTGGAGGCCGTGGCCTACGCCTGGCGCGAGCAGCGCTTCGTGCCCGCCGAGGCCGTGTGGGAGAAGCCCCAGGGCAAGAACCCGGCGCTGGTCATGAAGAAGCACTTCGAGGTGGTCGGCCGCGGCGTGGGGCTGGTGATCGGCTGCGGCACCTTCCCCACCTGGAACACCTATCCGGGCCTGTTCGCGGCGCTCGCCACCGGCAACCCGGTGATCGTCAAGCCTCACAGCAACGCCATCCTGCCGGCGGCGATCACCGTGCGCACCATCCGCGCCGTGCTGGCCGAAAACGGCATCGACCCCAATCTGGTGAGCCTGTGCGTCACCGACAAGCGCGCCACCACCAAGGGCCTGGCCACCCACCCGGCGGTCAAGTCCATCGACTTCACCGGCGGCAACGTGTTCGGCCAGTGGCTGATCGACAACTGCCGTCAGGCCCAGGTGTACGCCGAGCTGGCCGGCGTGAACAACATCGTCATCGACTCCACCGACGCCTACAAGGCGATGCTGGGCAACCTCGCCTTCACCCTGTCGCTGTACTCCGGCCAGATGTGCACCACCTCCCAGGCCCTCTTCGTGCCGGCCGCCGGCATCCAGACCGAAGACGGCCCCAAGACTTACGACGAGGTGTGCGCCGATCTGGCCAGAGCCGTCGAGCGTTTCCTTGGCAAGCCCGAAGTGGCCCACGCCGTGCTGGGCGCGATCCAGTCCGCCGACACCCTCGAGCGCATCAAGCTCGCCAGCAGCGGCGAGCTGGGCAAGGTGGTGCTGGCCTCCAGCAAGCTCGACAACCCGGATTTCCCCGGCGCCGAAGTGCGCACCCCGGTGCTCATCGCCTGCGACGCCGCCGACGAGCGGCTGTACATGGAAGAGCGCTTCGGCCCGATCGCCTTCATCGTCAAGGTGGCCGACACCGCCGCCGCCATCGCCCTCTCCGAGCGCGTGGTGAGCACCCACGGCGCCCTCACCGCCGGCATCTACTCCACCCGGCAGGACGTCATCGACGCGATGACCGAAGCCACCTGGCGCAGCAAGGTCGCCCTGTCGATCAACCTCACCGGCGGCGTGTTCGTCAATCAGTCGGCGGCGTACTCCGACTACCACGGCACCGGCGGCAACCCGGCGGCCAATGCGTCCTACGCGGATTCGGCCTTCGTCGCCAACCGGTTCAGGGTGGTCCAGCGCCGTTATCACGTTTGAACCCGCGCATAAATCTGCTGCGCCCGCCCATCCCGGCCCTGCGATGCTCGCCGTACCCCTGTACGGCTGCGCTTCTCGAACCGGCCTGAACGGGCTCGCTACGATTTCTGCACGAGTTCAGGAGACAGACATGGAATTCAACAACATCCGCTTCACGGTCGAGGCCGGCGTGGCGCGCCTCACCCTCAACCGCCCGGACAAGCTCAACAGCTTCACCGGCGAGATGCACGCCGAGCTGCGCGTGGCGCTCGACTCGATCCAGGCGGACAAATCCGTGCGCGTGCTGGTGCTCACCGGTGCCGGCCGGGCCTTTTGCGCCGGCCAGGATCTGGCCGACCCGGACATGCAGCAGGTGGACGGCCGGATGCCGGACATCGGCAACGTCGTCGAAGCCAACTACAAGCCGCTGGTGCTGCGTCTGCAGAACCTGCGCGTGCCCACCATCGCCGCGGTGAACGGCATTGCGGCCGGCGCCGGCGCCAGCGTGGCGCTGGCCTGCGATCTGGTGGTGGCCAGCAAGTCGGCGTCCTTCCTCCAGGCCTTCAGCAAGATCGGCCTGGTGCCGGATACCGGCGGCACCTGGTTACTGCCCCAGCGGGTGGGCATGGCGCGGGCGATGGGCCTCGCCCTGCTGGCCGACAAGCTGCCCGCCGAGAAGGCCGCCGAGTGGGGCCTGATCTGGGAAGCCGTGGCCGACGACGCCTTCGCCGCCCGCGTCGACGCGCTGGCCACCCAGCTGGCCGCCATGCCCACCAAGGCGCTGGTGCGCACCCGCCAGGCCATGCACGCCGCGCCGGGCCACACGCTGGAGCTGCAGCTCTCCTTTGAAGGCAGCTTCATGCGCGAGCTGGGCTGGAGCCCGGACTACGCCGAAGGCGTCGCCGCCTTCATGGAAAAGCGCGCGCCCAGGTTCACGGGGGAATGAGCGTGGCCGAACTTTCCAAGCACGCCCTCGACACCTCCGCCATCGTCGCGGTGGTGGGCACCGGCGCGATGGGCGCCGGCATCGCCCAGGTGGCGGCGGCGGCGGGCCACACGGTCAAGCTGCTCGACACCCGCCCCGAGGCCGCGGCCAAGGCGGCGGCCGGCATCCGCGCGCAGTTTGGCAAGCTGGTCGAGAAGGGCCGCATGGCCGCCGACGCCGCCGAGGCGGCCGGGGCGCGGCTGTGCCCGGTCGAGCGGCTGGCGGATCTGGCCGACGCCGCGCTGGTGGTGGAGGCCATCGTCGAGCGCCTCGACGCCAAGCAAACGCTCTACCGCGACCTCGAAGCCATCGTCGGCGCCGACTGCATCTTCGGCACCAACACCTCGTCGATCTCCGTCACCGCCATCGGCGCAGCCCTTGCCCGGCCCGAGCGGCTGGCCGGCCTGCACTTCTTCAACCCCGCGCCGCTGATGGCGCTGGTGGAGATCGTCTCCGGCCTCGCCACCCACAAGGCGGTGGCCGACACCCTGTTCGCCACCGCGGCGGCCTGGGGCAAAACGCCGGTGCACACCCGTTCGACCCCGGGTTTCATCGTCAACCGCGTGGCCCGGCCGTACTACGGCGAAGCCATGCGCATCGCCACCGAAGGCGGCGCCGACGTGGCCACCCTCGACGCGGTGATGCGCGAGGCCGGCGGCTTCAAGATGGGCCCCTTCGAGCTGACCGACATGATCGGCCACGACGTGAACTTCGCGGTGAGCTGCTCGGTGTGGAACGCCTATTACAACGACCCGCGCTTCCAGCCCTCGCTGATCCAGCAGGAACTGGTGGATGCCGGCTTCTTCGGCCGCAAGTCGGGCCGGGGCTTTTACGACTACCGGGAAGGCGCCGAGCGCCCCGCACCCAAGACCTGCGTCGCCCAGCCCGCGCCGGCCGGCATCGTGCTCCACGGCCGCTCCGCCGCCGCCGAGGCCATCGCCGATCGGCTCTACGAGCGGGGTGTGGCCTACACCTGGGGCGAGGCCGACGACGGCCGCATCGCCGAGGTGGGCGACGCGGTGCTCTTCGTCACCGACGGGCGCACCGCCACCCAGCGCGCGGCCGAGACCGGCATCGCCAACACGGTGCTCGTCGATCTGGCCCTGGACTACGCCAAGGCCACCCGGCTGGCGGTGAGCGTGGCCCACAGCTGCTGGGCGCCCGCTGCGGCCGCCGCCACCGGCCTGCTGCAGGCCGCCGGTTTTGCGGTGTCGCGCTTCGGCGACGTGCCGGGCCTGGCGGTGATGCGCACCGTGGCCATGCTCGCCAACGAGGCCGCCGACGCGGTGAACCAGGGCGTGTGCGACGCCAAGGGCGCCGATTCGGCCATGCGCCTGGGCGTCAATTACCCCAAGGGGCCGCTGGCCTGGGCCGACGCCGTGGGCCTCGCCACCATCTGCCAGGTGCTCCGCAACCTGGGCCAGTTTTACGGCGACCCGCGCTACCGCGTCTCGCCGCTCATCCAGCAGTCGGTCTTTGCCGGAAAGGGCATCCATGACTAAGCACACCACCCCCGCCGAAGCCCAGGCGCTGGCCGAAGCCGTCGCCGCGGCCATGTTCGCCCGCGACCGCGCCGCCAACGCGCTGGGGATCAAGATCGAGCGCGTCGGGCCCGGCGTGTCGCACCTGTCGATGCCGGTGCGCGGCGACATGGTCAATGGCCACCACATCTGCCACGGCGGGCTGATCTTCGCGCTGGCCGACACCGCCTTCGCCTACGCCTGCAACAGCGACAACCGCAACACCGTGGCGTCCGCCTGTCACATCGACTTTCTGGCGCCGGGCATGGAGAACGACACCCTCGACGCCGCGGCGGTCGAGCGCTCCCAGTCGGGCCGAACCGGGGTGTACGACGTGACCGTGACGAGCCGCCAGAGCGGCAAGACCGTCGCCCTGTTCCGGGGCAAGAGCTACCGGATCGCCGGCGAGGTGATCGCCGGGCTGGCGGGCGAGCCGGCGGCCTGAGCGCCGCGCCAACCCGTCAAAACATACAAAGAGAGGAGACAAGCATGCCCACCAAGCGCCCCCAGACCGCCGATCTGGACCCGATCGAGAAGGCCAGCCGCGACGAGATCTCGGCCCTGCAGCTCGAACGCCTCAAGTGGTCGGTCCGCCACTGCTACGACAACGTGACGCCCTACCGCAAGCGCTGCCAGGAGAGGGGCGTCCATCCGGACGACCTGAAGCAGCTGGCCGATCTGGCCAGGTTCCCGTTCATGACCAAGACCGATCTGCGCGACAACTACCCCTTCGGCCTCTTCGCCGTGCCGCGCAACAAGGTGGCCCGCCTGCACGCCTCCAGCGGCACCACCGGCAAGTCGGTGGTGGTGGGCTACACCAAAAACGACCTGGACAACTGGGCCAACGTGGTGGCGCGCTCCATCCGCGCCGCCGGCGGCCTGCCGGGCGACATGGTGCACGTGGCCTACGGCTACGGGATGTTCACCGGCGGCCTGGGCGCCCATGCCGGCGCCGAGCGCCTGGGCTGTACCGTGGTGCCCATGTCCGGCGGCCAGACCGAGAAGCAGGTCCAGCAGATCATGGACTTCCGGCCCGACGTCATCATGGTCACCCCGTCCTACTCGCTGGTGATCGCCGAAGAGTTCGAGCGCCTGGGCATCAAGCCCGACGAGATCTCGCTCAAGGTCGGCATCTTCGGCGCCGAGCCGTGGGGGCAGGGCATGCGCGCCGAGATCGAGCGCAAGCTGGGCATCGACGCCATCGACATCTACGGCCTGACCGAAGTGATGGGCCCGGGCGTGGCCTGCGAGTGCATCGAGAGCAAGGACGGCCCGGTGATCTGGGAGGACCACTTCTACCCCGAGATCATCAACCCCGACACCGGCGAAGTGGTGGCCGACGGCGAGGAGGGCGAGCTGGTGTTCACCTCCCTCACCAAGGAAGCCTTCCCGGTGATCCGCTACCGCACCCGCGACCTCACCCGCCTGCTGCCGCCCACCTCGCGCGCCTTCCGCCGGATGGACCGCATCACCGGCCGCTCCGACGACATGCTCATCATCCGCGGCGTGAATGTCTTCCCGACCCAGATCGAGGAGCAGATCCTGCGCGACCCGCGCCTGTCGGGCAACTACCAGATCGTGCTGACCCGCGAAGGCCACATGGACGACGTGGAGGTGCGCTGCGAAGTCCAGCGCGAGCTATCGGGCAAGCTCAGCCGCGCGGCGGTCGAGGAGATCAGCCGCGGCCTGCAGCACCACATCAAGACCATCATCGGCATCTCCACCAAGATCCGCGTGATGGACTTCGACTCCATCCCGCGCACCCAGACCGGCAAGGCCCGTCGCGTGATCGACGAACGCCCCAAACAACTGTAAGGAGAACCGGTCGATGAACAACGCTTTCATCTGCGACGCCATCCGCACGCCCATCGGGCGCTACGGCGGCACCCTCGCCAGCGTGCGCGCCGACGACCTGGGCGCCATCCCGCTCAAGGCCCTGATGGCCCGCAACCCTCAGGTGGACTGGGCGGCCGTCGAGGACATCATCTACGGCTGTGCCAACCAGGCCGGCGAGGACAACCGCAACGTCGCCCGCATGTCCGGCCTGCTGGCCGGGCTGCCGGTGGAGGTGCCGGGCACCACGGTCAACCGCCTGTGCGGCTCCGGCATGGACGCGGTGGGCATCGCCGCCCGGGCCATCAAGTCCGGCGAGACCGGGCTGATGATCGCCGGCGGCGTCGAGAGCATGTCCCGCGCGCCCTTCGTGATGGGCAAGGCGGAGTCGGCGTTCTCGCGTAACGCCGCGATTTTTGATACCACCATCGGCTGGCGCTTCATCAACCCGGCGATGAAGAAGCTCTACGAGACCCACTCGATGCCGCAGACCGCGGACAACGTGGCCGAAGCGTTCTCCATCAACCGCGCCGACCAGGACGCCTTCGCGCTGCGCTCCCAGCAACGCTGGGCCGCCGCCCACGCTGCCGGCCGCTTTGCCGACGAGCTGGTGCCGGTGGAGATCCCCCGCAAGAAGGGCGACCCGATCGTCTTCGACACCGACGAGCACCCGCGCCCCGAGACCACGCTGGAGATGCTCGCCAAGCTGAAGGGCGTCAATGGCCCGGACATGACGGTGACCGCCGGCAACGCCTCCGGCGTGAATGACGGCGCCTGCGCGCTGCTGCTCGCCTCCGAGGCGGCTGCCGGCAAGTACGGCCTCACCCCCAAAGCCCGCGTGGTGGGCATGGCCACCGCCGGCCTGCTGCCGCGGATCATGGGTTTCGGCCCGGCGCCGGCCGTACGCAAGGTGCTGGCCCAGACCGGCCTCACGCTCGACCAGATGGACGTGATCGAGCTGAACGAAGCCTTTGCCGCCCAAGCTTTGGCGGTGCTGCGCGACCTGGGCCTCGCCGACGACGAAGCGCGGGTCAATCCCAACGGCGGCGCCATCGCCATGGGCCACCCGCTGGGTGCCAGCGGCGCCCGGCTGGTCACCGCCGCCATGTACGAACTCCACCGCCGCGGCGGCCGCTACGCGCTGTGCACCATGTGCATCGGCGTGGGGCAGGGCATCGCCATGGTCATCGAACGCGTCTGAGCCGTAACACCAAAGAGGAGACAAAACCATGAATAAAAGAACCACCCTGAAGACCCTGTTCGTCGGCACCGTGCTTGCCCTGGGTAGCTTTGCCGCGGTCGCCAACGAGCCGATCAAGATCGGCTCGATCCTGTCCGTCACCGGCCCGGCCGCCTTCCTGGGCGACCCGGAGCTGAAGACCCTCCAGCTCTACGTGGAGGACATCAACAAGAAGGGCGGCGTGCTCGGCCGCCAGATCCAGCTGGTGCACTACGACGACGGCAGCGACGCCAACAAGGCCAACGGCTTTGCCAAGCGCCTGATCGACGACGACAAGGTGGACCTGATCGTGGGCGGCACCACCACCGGCTCCACCATGTCCAGCGTGCCGCTGGTCGAGCGGGCGGGCGTGCCCTTCATCTCCCTGGCAGGCGCCGTCGTCATCGTCGAGCCGGTGAAGAAGTGGGTCTTCAAGACGCCCCACACCGACCGCATGGCCGCCGAGAAGGTGTTCGAGGACATGAAGAAGCGCGGCATCAGCAAGGTGGCGCTGCTCTCCGAGACCAGCGGCTTCGGCCAGTCCGGCAAGAAGGAGACCGAGGCTGTTGCCGCCAAGTACGGCGTGACCCTGGTGGCCAACGAGACCTACGGGCCCAAGGATACCGACATGAGCCCGCAGCTCACCAAGATCAAGAACACCGCCGGCGTGCAGGCCGTGTTCGTGTTCGGCCTGGGCCAGGGCCCGGCCATCGTCACCAAGAATTACCGCCAGCTGGGCATCGCGCTGCCCCTGTACCAATCCCACGGCGTGGCGTCGGACGAGTTCCTGAAGCTCGCCGGCCCCGCCGCCGAAGGCGTGCGCCTGCCGTCCCCGGCCCAGCTGATCCCCGAGAAGCTGCCCGCGGGCGACCCCCAGAAGCCCGTCGTGACCGCCTACGACAAGGCCTACAAGGAGCGCTACAAGCAGGACGTGTCCACCTTCGGCGGCTACGCCTACGACGGCCTGATGATCGCCGTCGATGCCATCAAGCGCGCCGGCTCCACCGACAAGGCCAAGGTTCGCGACGCCATCGAAGCCACCAAGGGCTTCGTGGGCACCAGCGGCACCTTCAACATGTCGCCCACCGACCACATGGGCCTCGACCTGTCGGCCTTCCGCATGCTCGAAGTGAAGGGCGGCGACTGGACCATTTCCAAATAAGGTCAGGAGTGAGGAGTAAGGGGTGGGGAGTCAGGCGCCGGCATCGCCTTCTTCAAGCCGGATGCCGCTGGCGCCCTCATGCCTTCCTCCTGACTCATCACTCCTTTCGATGATCATGGCTACTTACCAAACCCTGGAAATCGAACGCGCCGGCCGCGTGGCGACGATCTGGATGAACCGTCCGGCGGTGTTCAACGCCTTCGACGAGGCGCTGATCGCCGACCTGCGCGAGGCCTGCCTCGAGCTGGACGCCGACGCCAGCGTGCGCGTGGTGGTGCTGGGCGGGCGCGGGCGGCATTTCTCCGCCGGGGCCGACCTCAACTGGATGCGCCGCGCCGCCGGCTACACCGAAGCCGAGAACCTCGACGACGCCCGCCGCTTCAGCGCCATGCTGCGCGGCCTGTCGGAGATGTCCAAGCCCACCGTGGCGCGGGTGCAGGGCGCGGCCCTGGGCGGCGGCACCGGCCTCGCGGCGGCCTGCGACATGGCGATTGCGGCGTCCGACGCCAGCTTCTCCACGTCGGAAGTGAAGTTCGGAATCATCCCCGCGGTCATCAGCCCCTACGTGCTGCGCGCGGTCGGGCCGCGCCACGCGCTGCGCCTGTTCCAGAGCGCCGAGAAGATCGACGCCCAGCGGGCGCTGGCCATCGGGCTGGTGGGCGAGGTGGTGGCGCCGGATGAACTCGACGCGGCAGTGGCGAAGCTGGCCGACACCCTGGTCGGTTGCGCCCCCCAGGCCCAGAAGGCCGCCAAGGACCTGATCGCCGCGATCAACGCCCGCCCCATCGACGACGCGGTGAGCGAGGAGACCGCCCAGCGCATCGCCCGCCGGCGCGCCACCGACGAGGCCCGGGACGGCATCGCCGCCTTCCTCGAGAAGCGCCCCCCGACCTGGCTGCGCTGAAACGCGCCAGCCCCCGAACAACCCAGCAGGAGAACACTCATGTACACCCAAAGCTTCAGCGTGCCGGACAACGCCGGCCAGAAGACGGCGGCCAGGACCCCGTCCACCGAAGACCCGGAACTGATGGCCCGCTTCGATGCCCGCATCGACGCCGACGGCCGCATCGAACCGCAAGACTGGATGCCCGAGGCCTACCGCCGCACCCTGGTCCGCCAGATCAGCCAGCACGCCCACAGCGAGATCGTCGGCATGCTGCCCGAAGGCAACTGGATCTCCCGCGCGCCCAGCCTCAAGCGCAAGGCCATCCTCATCGCCAAGGTGCAGGACGAGGGCGGCCACGGCCTCTACCTCTACTCCGCCGCCGAAACGCTGGGCACCAGCCGCGGCGAGATGCTCGACGCCCTGCACAGCGGCCGCGCCAAGTACAGCTCGATCTTCAACTACCCCACCCTCAACTGGGCCGACGTGGGCGTGATCGGCTGGCTGGTGGATGGCGCCGCGATCATGAACCAGATCCCCCTGTGCCGCTGCTCCTACGGCCCCTACGCCCGCGCCATGGTGCGCGTGTGCAAGGAGGAATCCTTCCACCAGCGCCAGGGCTACGAAGCCCTGCTGGTGATGATGAAGGGCACCGACGCGCAGAAGGCGATGGTGCAGGACGCGGTGAACCGCTGGTGGTGGAAGTGCCTCGCCATGTTCGGGCCGCCGGATGCCGACAGCCCCAACAGCGCCCAGGGCATGCGCTGGGGCATCAAGCGCATCAGCAACGACGATCTGCGCCAGAAGTTCATCGACGCCACGGTGCCCCAGGCCCAGGTGCTCGGTGTCACGCTGCCCGACCCCGACCTCAAGTGGAACGAGGAACGCCAGCACCACGACTACGGCCAGATCGACTGGCAGGAGTTCTGGGACACCGTCGAAGGCAACGGCCCCTGCAACAAGGAACGCCTGTCCACCCGGGTCAAGGCCCACAACGACGGCCAGTGGGTTCGCGACGCGGCCCTGGCCTACGCCCGCAAACAACAAGAACGCGCCAACAAGGAGGCAGCATGAGCACCCCCAACACCCCCGCACTCAAGGAATGGCCCCTCTGGGAAGTCTTCGTCCGCAGCAAGCAGGGCCTCGAGCACAAGCACTGCGGCAGCCTGCACGCCGCCGACGCGGCCCAGGCGTTGCACATGGCGCGCGATGTTTACACCCGCCGCCAGGAAGGCGTGAGCATCTGGGTGGTGCCGTCGTCCGCCATCACCGCCAGCAACCCCGACGACAAGGGCGAGCTGTTCGACCCGGCGGCCGACAAGATCTATCGCCACCCGACCTTCTACGAGATCCCGGAAGAAGTGGGGCACATGTGATGAGCACGATCGCCGACTACATTGTCCATCTGGCCGACAACGCCGTGGTGCTGGGCCAGCGCAACGCCGAATGGTGCGGCCATGGCCCGATCCTCGAGGAAGATCTGGCCCTCGCCAACGTCAGCCTCGACTTGATCGGCCAGGCCCGGCTGCTCTACCAGCGTGCTGCCGCGCTGATCGGGGGCGATGCCACCGAAGACAGCCTCGCCTACTTCCGCGACGCGGCCGAGTTCTGCAACTACACGCTGCTGGAGCTGCCGCACCACGGCCCGCTGGTGGGCTACGCGGCGTCCGACCGCGACTACGCCACCACCATCGTGCGCAATTTTCTGTACTCCGCGCTGATGGTCCAGCTGTGGGACGGGCTCACCCGGTCGTCCGACAGCGAGCTGGCCGCCATCGCCGCCAAGTCGCTGAAGGAAGCCAGCTACCACCTGCACCACGCCCGCGACTGGCTGGTGCGGCTGGGCGACGGCACCGACGAATCCCACGCCCGGGTGCAGGCCGCGGTCGATCACCTGATGCCCTATACCGAGGAGTTCTGGACGCCCAGCCCGGCCGAAAGCGCCGCGGTGGCGACCGGCGTGGGCGTGGACGTGCGCCTGCTTCGGGCCGGCTGGGACGCGCTGGTCAATGACGCCTTCGCCGAAGCCACGGTGACCCGCCCGGCCTTCCGCGGCTACATCACCGAAGGCAAGGTGGGCGTGCATTCCGAGCACCTGGGCTTCCTGCTCACCGAGATGCAGAGCCTCGCCCGGGCGCACCCCGGCGCCACGTGGTGACGTCATGAGTGCGACGCCGATGCCAGCGCCGGCCCCGGACGCGCTCCTCGACCGGGTGCTCACCGCCCTCGACGGCCTCACCGACCCGGAGATTCCGGTTGTCACCCTGCGCGAGCTGGGCATCCTGCGCGATGTGCGGATGACCGACGACGGGCTGGAGGTGGTCATCACGCCCACCTACAGCGGTTGCCCGGCGATGGGGCAGATCGAGGACGACGTGCGCGCCACCCTCGCCGGCATCGGCATCGCCGCGCGGGTGGTCACCCGCCTGTCGCCGGCCTGGACCACCGACTGGATGAGCGAGGCCGCCAAGGAAAAGCTGCGCGCCTATGGCATCGCGCCACCCCACCGCCTGCCGACGCCGGAGGTGGGGGTGGTGCGCTTCATGCGCAAGCCCGTGGCCGAAACCGTGGCCTGCCCCCAGTGCGGCTCCACCCACACCACGCTCACGTCCCAGTTTGGCTCCACCGCCTGCAAGGCGCTGTACCGCTGCCTCGACTGCCGCGAGCCGTTCGACTATTTCAAACCGTATTGATGAGGCAGGGAGGCGTGAGGAGGGAGGCGTGAGGAGACCGGGCTGAAACATCGTGCGCTGGCGATCGTCAGCGCAACAGGATCGGTCAAGGCCTCCTCACGCCTCACTCTCATCTCCTCCCCGCTCCGAAGGAGCCCCCCATGTCAGCCCCCCGTTTCCACGACCTCACCGTCAAGCGCGTCAGCCCCGAAGCGGCTGGTGCGGTGGCGATCACCTTTGCCATCCCCGACGACGCCCGCGAGCGTTTCGCCTTCGAGCCGGGCCAGTTCCTCACCCTGCGCGCCACCATCGACGGCCAGGACGTGCGGCGCAGCTACTCCATCAGCTGCCCGCGCAGCCGCCTCGCCAAGGCCGGCGAGCTGGAGGTGGGCATCCGCCCCGTCGATGGCGGTCTGTTCTCCAACTGGGCGGCCCAGTCGGTCAAGGCTGGCGACACCATCCAGGCGATGCCGCCAGACGGCCGCTTCACGGTGAAGAAGCAGCGCGCGATACATCGGGTCGGCTTTGCGGCCGGATCCGGTATCACGCCGATCCTGTCCATCGCCGCCACCACGCTGGAGGAGCAGCCCGGCTCCAAGTTCACCCTGGTGTACGGCAACCGTCGCATGTCGTCGGTGATGTTCAACGAGGCGCTGCAGGATCTGAAGGACCGCTACCGCGACCGCCTCACCCTGATCCACGTGCTGTCCCGCCAGGCGCAGGAGGTGGATCTGCTCCAGGGGCGCATCGACACCGACAAGGTCAAGGCCATCGTTTCGGCGCTGCTGCCGGCGGCGAGCATGGACGAAGTCTTCATCTGTGGCCCCGAGGCGATGATCGACGCCACCCAGCAGGCGCTGCTCGAAGTGGGCGTGCGGCCCGACCGCATCTACACCGAGCGCTTCACCGCCAACACCCCGCTGCCCGCCGGCAAGGTGCCCACCGGCCCGCGCGATGCAGCCGGCGAGGCGGCCCGGTCGGTGGCCCTCACCGTCATCCTCGACGGCAAGGAGCACGAGATGGCGATGGCGCCCCACGAGCACGTGCTCGACGTGGCCCTCAACGCCGGGCTCGATCTGCCCTTCTCGTGCAAGGCCGGGGTGTGCTGCACCTGCCGCGCCAAGGTGATCGAGGGCAGCGTGGAGATGGACAAGAACTTCACGCTGGAGGCGGCCGAGATGGCCCAGGGCTTCGTGCTCAGTTGTCAGGCCCGGCCCACCTGCCGGCGCCTGCTGGTGAGCTTCGACGAGCGCTGACGCCCGTCCCAATGAAAACGGCCCGGTTGAACCCGGGCCGTTTTTGTTTGTGCTGCCTCAGTGTTCGACCCGGAAGCGGTCCACCGCCTCCGACATGCGGCGGGACAGGCGGGCGAGGGTGCTCGCCGCCGCCAGCGCCTCCCGGGCGGAGGCGTCGTTCTGGCCCGAGATGTGGCTGATGCGCGCCACCTCGTCGCCGATACCGCTGCTGGCCGCGGCCTGCTGACGCAGGCTGGCCGACATCTCGGCGGCAATCGTCGCCACCTCTTCGGCCCCGGCCTCGATCTCGCTCATCGTGCGGCCGGAGGCTTCCACCTTCTCCACCCCTGTGGCCACCTGCTCCCGCGCCGAGGCCATGCCCTGGATCGCGTCGCGGGTGCCGGTCTGGATGGATTCGACGACTCGGGCGATCTCCTGGGTGGAGGCCGCGGTGCGTTCGGCCAGCTTGCGCACCTCGTCGGCCACCACCGCAAAGCCGCGGCCCTGCTCGCCGGCGCGGGCGGCCTCGATGGCGGCGTTGAGGGCCAGCAGGTTGGTCTGGTCGGCCACTTCGCGGATCACCGACACCACCGTCGAGATGTGCCCGGAGGCTTCGCCAAGCTGCTGGATGCGTGCGGCGGCGGCGGAGACGGCCTGCTCGATGCTGCCCATCTGGGCGATCACGTGGCGGGTGGCCTCCTGGCCGCGGGCCGCCTGCTGGCGGGTCTCCCGGGTGTGGGCGTCGGCGCTGCGGGCGTTGTCGCTCACCTGCTGGATGCTCGCCGCCATCTCGCCCACGCCGTTGGCCATGGCGTGGGAGGCGTCGTTCTGGGTTGCGGCGGCGCCGGCCAGGGCCTCGGAGGTGCGCGAGAGGGTGGCCGCGGTGTCCTCGATCTCGGTGGCCTGCTGGCGCAGCTCGGCGATCAGCGCGCCCACGTTGCGGGCGGTGGCGTCGATGTTGTTGGCGATGATGTGCAGCTCGTTGCGGGTGCCTTCCTCGTGGGGCTCGTGGCGGATGCGCGCCTGCAGATCGCCCGCGCCGATCCGCCCGAGCACCTCGACGATGGCCTTCACCGGCCGCATCTGGTGGGTGATGAAGGCGTAGAGCAGCAGCGACAGCACCAGTGCCGCCACCGACGCCGCCACCAGGATGATGTTGCGCAGGGCGATGCTCTCGGCGGTGAAATCCTTCATGTAGCCGCCGCCCGCCACCACCAGGCCACCCAGGCTGTCGGTCTGCTCGTAGTAGGCGATCTTGGTCTGGATGCTGCCGTCGGCCTCCCGCCACGGGTAGGTCACGCTGCCGGCGCTGCCGGCGAGCATCTTGTCCAGGGGCTGGCCGCCGTCCGCGTCGCGGATCTCGGCGGCGTTCTTGCCCGCCAGCACCGGGTGAAAGATCACCAGCCCCTTCTCGCTGCCCTTGGCGCGGACCATGAAGGCGTAGCCCGTGGTGCCGAACCGGATGCTCTCCAGGGCAGTCTTGAGGCTGCCGAAGGCGCCGGTGAGGTCGAAGCCCACGAACAGCGCGCCCACCACCTTCCCGTCCTTGTCCCGGGCGGGGGTGTACTTGGTCATGTACTGGCGGCCGAATAGTTTGGCCACGCCCAGGTAGGTCTCGCCGGCGATCAGCCGGGCCTTGGCGGGGTGGTCGGCGGCCAGCGCGGTGCCCACGGCCCGCTCGCCGGCCTCGGTCTTGAGGGAGGTACTCACCCGCACGAAGTCGTCGCCCTTGCGCACGAACACGGTGGCCACGCCGCCGGAGGTGCGGGCGAAGTCGTCCACGGTGGTGAAGTCGAGGTTGATCGGCCGGCCTTGGTAGTCGAGGGTGGGGGTGTCCGCCGTGCCGACCCGGATGGGGCGGTCGGGGTGGAGCACGAAGGGCTCGGGGAAGCGGGACAGGAAGATCGACGACACCTTGTCGGTGAGGCCCACGCTGATCTCGTGGGTGGTGTCCACCAGCTGGCGCAGGCCGTGGATGTGGCCTTTCACCTCCCGGTCGGCGTGCTCCAGCCCCAGCCGGTAGGTGTAGGACGACACGAACAAGGCCAGCCCGAGGATCACCATTCCCCCGAGCAGGATGGATGCGCCAACGAACTGGTGGCTGAGGGACATCCGGTTGATCGATTTCATCGCTTTCCCCCACGCCCTCGACGGGCGTCCTCGATTTATAACTAAAGTAATAGGCAATGCTGATACGGCAATCCGGCCGGAATCTTGAGCCAGCCTGGGTTCCGGATGCATCGGGGTGTGACGGATGACCGCCCTTTGGCGCCCTGCCAGGAATGCGTCTGAGGAGGATTCTCATACTCATTCTGCCTGGGCGCTGCGCCCATCCTGACGGCCGGGCATCCTCGGGCGCAGTGGCCTTTGCGTCGCCGTGAGCCGCGCCCGGAAGGCCGGCCCCGAAATGCACAAGGCCCGGTCGAAACCGGGCCTTGCGGGGGGTGGAGCTTGCGGAGCGGGCTTACCAGTGGGTCTCCCGGTCCGGCGTGGCGGTGATCTTGTGGATCGTCAGGTCGGCGCCCTCGAATTCCTCTTCAGGGTCGAGGCGGATGCCGACGAGCTGCTTGAGCGTGCCATACACGATGGCGCCGCCCGCCAGTGCGATCGCGATGCCGGCCAAGGTGCCAGCCAGCTGGGCCACCAGGCTCACCCCGCCGATGCCGCCCAGCGCGGTGGTGCCGAAGATGCCCGCGGCGATGCCGCCCCAGGCGCCGCACAGGCCGTGCAGCGGCCACACGCCGAGCACGTCGTCGATCTTCCAGCGGTTCTGGGTGACGGTGAAGAGCTGCACGAAGAGCACGCCGGCGACGGTGCCGGTGGCCAGCGCGCCGATCGGGTGCATCAGGTCGGAGCCGGCACACACGGCCACCAGCCCGGCCAGGGGGCCGTTGTGGATGAAGCCCGGGTCGTTCTTGCCCAGCACCATCGCCGCCAGGGTGCCGCCGACCATCGCCATCAGCGAGTTGAGGGCCACCAGGCCGCTCACCTTGTCGAGGGTCTGGGCCGACATCACGTTGAAGCCGAACCAGCCTACGGTGAGGATCCACGCGCCCAGGGCCAGGAAGGGAATGTTGGATGGCGGGTGGGCGGCCACGTTGCCGTCCTTGGTGTAGCGGCCGCGGCGGGCGCCCAGCAGGAGCACGGCGGGTAGGGCGATCCAGCCACCCACGGCGTGCACCACCACCGAGCCGGCGAAGTCGTGGAACTTGGCGCCGGTGACGGCCTCCAGCCACGGCTGGATGCCGAAGTTGTCGTTCCAGGCGATGCCCTCGAAGAAGGGATACACGAAGCCGACCAGCAGGAAGGTGGCGATGCTCTGGGGGTGGAACTTGGCCCGCTCGGCGATGCCGCCGGAGATGATCGCCGGGATGGCCGCCGCGAAGGTGAGCAGGAAGAAGAACTTCACCATCTCGTAGCCGCTCTTCTGGGCCAGCACGTCGGCACCGGAGAAGAAGTTGACCCCGTAGGCCACGGTGTAGCCGATGAAGAAGTAGGCGATGGCCGACACGCAGAAGTCGGTCAGGATCTTGACCAGCGCGTTGACCTGGTTCTTCTTGCGGACGGTGCCGACCTCTAGGAAGGCGAAGCCTGCGTGCATCGCCAGCACCATGATGGCGCCGAGCAGCACGAAGAGGACGTTACTGGCGTTGCTTGATTGCTCCATTTTGGGCTCCAAAATCGAAGCGAAGCACCAAGCAGGTGCCGTGCCAGTTTAGCTTTTCGGGAAAGTCTAATTAATTCATCAACTTGATGCCAAGCTTGCATCGATTTGTCGCACTTTATTCGTGCATCGCCATTTTGACTGCACCAAAAACAGGCGCAGTTGCGGTGCGCGGCTCCCCGAGATGGGGCGCTTACCAGGCGTTCTCGACCGCGATGTGGCCCGGCGCCGCCAGTCGGCTCAGGCGGAAACCCCGTTCCATCAGCGCCTTGTGGGTGTCGCGCACCATGTCGGGGCTGCCGCAGATCATGAAACGGGAGTCGGCATCGGAAAAGGGCAGCCCGACGGCGGTTTCGAGCCCACCCTGGCGGATCAGCTCGGGGATGTGGGCGTGGAGCGCGCCGGGGGCGGTCTCGCGGGTGACCACCGGCTGGTAGATCAGCTTGTGGCCCTGGGCCGCCCACAACGGGTGCTGCCGCAGCGCGGCGATCTCGTCCCGATACGCCAGGTCTTCGGCGAGGCGGGCGCAGTGGACTAGGATCAGCCGGTCGAAGCGCTGCCAGGTGGATTCGTCCTGGAGGATGGACAGGTAGGGGGCGAGGCCGGTGCCGGTGCCGAGCATCCACAGGTCGCGGCCATCGGCGAAGCGGTCGGTGGTGAAGAAGCCGTTCGCGCTGCGCTCGATCATCACCTCGTCACCCACCGCCAACTGGGCGAGGCGCGAGGTGAAGGCACCGTCGGGCACCACGATGGAGTAGAACTCCAGGTGCTCGTCCCAGGTGGCCGAGGTCATCGAGTAGGCCCGCCACACCGGCGCCCCGTTCTCTTTCAGCAGCCCCAGCCGCGCAAACTGCCCGGGCACGAAGCGGAAGCCCGGCTCGCGGCTCAGGCGGAAGGACAGCAGACGCGGGCTCCAACGGTGCATCCAGAGAATGCGGGCCACGGTGCTGCGGGTGTTGACGTTGACGGCGGTGTCCATGCGGTGTGCTCTCGACGATATCGGCGGGCTGCCCGAAGGGACAGACCGCATCCCGCGTCGCTTCGTTCCGGCAGCGGCGGCGCGAATGACTGACGCATTTCGGCAAGGGGGTGACGAAAATCGTCACCTGAAGCCCGCTGCTGCGCTTGCCGCGGCGCTGGCGTGGGGGCGTCGCTTTGTTGAAAGTGTCTGATTCATAGACGTTTCGACCCGTCGGTCGGATTCTGGCACGGCGGTTGCATTAGCGTTGTCAGCCGGGTCTCGAGCCCGTTCTGGAATACCCATAATCTCTTGGAGATACGCACATGAAAGACATGAAGAAGCAAGGCGGTTTCACCCTGATCGAACTGATGATCGTCGTGGCCATCATCGGTATCCTGGCCGCCATCGCCGTTCCCCAGTACCAGCAGTTCCAGCGCAAGGCCAAGTTCTCCGACGTCGTGTCCCAGACCGCCGCCTACAAGTCCGCCGTTGAGCTGTGCATCCAGAACAACAACGGCAAGCTTACCGGTTGTGATACTGGTGCTAAGGATAATGATGGCGGCACGTGGTCGATCCCCGATGCAATCGCTGCTGGTGCAGGCAAGGGCAACCTCGACTCCCTGTCCGCCAAGGACGGTGTGATTACCGCAGCTGCCAAGAAGACTGGTGGTTTGGACGGCGAAACCTACGTGCTCACTCCGGTTCCGGGCACCGCCTCCATCACGTGGGCCACCAGCGGCACCTGCCGTACCGCTTCGCCCCCGATCTGCTGATTGTCGCAGGGCCTCCAGGCCACCCCGGCGGTGGCCTGACGCAACAAGCCCGGAATGGCGCAAGCCTTCCGGGCTTTGTTTTTGCAAGCTGAACCTCCCCACCCTGGAGCGCCTCCCGTGACCGGGCACTCGCAACCCTCCGATCCGCACCGCTTTAGCCGCTGGCCCGACAGCCTGCTGCTGGCCGTGCTGCTGCTGCCGGTACTGGCCTTGCCCCAGCGCTGGGGCGACCGGGCGGCCGGCGTGGGGGCGGTGCTGGCGCTGGTGCTGGTTGCGGCCAGCCTGCCGTGGCCGCGGCCGGTGCGTCTGCTGGCGCTGCCCTGCCTGCTGCTGGCGCCACCGGTGGCGTGGTACGCGTGGCGCTTCGGGGTGATGCCCGGCGACGAGCTGATGCTCGCCCTGCGCATGAGCGACGGTCGCAGCGCCGTCGAATTTCTCGCCGATGCAGCGCGGCAGTGGTCCACCTGGGCGGTGTTGATCCTCGAGGTGCTGGTGGCCCTGGCGCTGAAGCTTCGTCGCCCCTGGCCGGCGGCGTCGCGGTGGCGGCAGGTCGGGCTGCTCTGCGGGCTGGCCTATCTGGCCACGGGTTTCCTCCACGACAGCTTTCTGCGCACGCGGCTGCCGCTGCATCCGTGGGCCAGCCCCGAGCTGGTGCTGCGCACCTATCCGGTTTCCCTGGTCCAGCCGCTGGTGCTGCTGGCCACGCCGCGACCGGTGGTGGCGGCGATTGCGCCGGTGCGGGTGAAGGTGGACCCAGCGGCCCGCCATCGGCCCCAGACCTACGTGCTGGTGATCGGCGAATCGGCCCGCGCCGACCGGCTCGGCCTCAACGGCTACGGCCGGGATACGACGCCCATTCTGGGTGCCCTGCCCGGCGTGGTGAGCTTTCCCGATGTGCGCTCGGTGTCCGACTGCACCCACACCGCCGTCCCGGCCATGCTCACCATGAGCGACGCCGCCGGCATCGCCCGCCGCCCGCCGGACGAAGGGGCGCCCACCCTGTTCGACTATTTCGCCGCGGCCGGCTTCTTCACCGCCTTCGTGTCGATGCACGAGCCGGCGCTCGCCGAGGCCATCGGCATCCGCGCCGACCACGCCCGCAACCTGCGCTACCTCAACCCGGGCTCGCCGGTGCGGGACGACGCCCTGCTGCCCGAGCTGCGCCGCCTGCTGCTGGTGCCGCAGCCCCGCAAGTTCATCGTGCTGCAGCTCATCGGCAGCCACTTCGAGTACGAGCAGCGCTACCCGGCCGACTTCGACGTCTTCCACGGCGACGGCACGCCGGAGCGCGACCGTTCGGCCCGCTACGACAACAGCCTGCGCTATACCGACTGGATCCTCTCCCGCGTCATCGAGGCCCTGCACGGCGCCGAGGGCGAGGTGGTGCTGGCCTACGCCTCCGATCACGGCGAGAACCTCTACGACGACGCGCGGCAGCGCTACCAGCACTGCGGCAGCGTCACCCACTTCGACACCCGGCCGGCCACCCTCTTCTGGGCCGAGCGCCTTTACCGGCCGCAGTCGTGGCAGACGCTCGCCGCCAACCGGGGGCGTTACATCGGCCAGGAGATGGTGGGCGCCACGCTGCTCGATCTGGCCGGGGTGAGGGTGCCCGGCGTCGTGCTGCCCGACTCCCTCGCCGCTCCGCTCGTCGAGCGGGAGGTGCGCTACGTGCTGGACGGTGGCAAGCTCACCGGCTTTGCCCGGGACGGGAGCCTTGCCCCATGAATCCACGCAGGATCGTATCCCCCAACTGCGACGACCGCGCCCCCGGCGAGGCCGTCTCGCTCATCGTCATCCACGCCATCAGCCTGCCGCCCGACCGCTTCGGCGGCGAGGGGGTGGCGCAGTTGTTCACCAACTGCCTCGATCCGGCGGCCCATCCCTATTACGCAACGATCCATCACCTGCGGGTGTCGGCCCACTACTTCATTCGCCGCACCGGCGAGCCGATCGAGTTCGTGCCCCCCGAGCGGCGCGCCTGGCACGCCGGCGTCTCCAGCTGGCGGGGGCGCGAGCGCTGCAACGACTTCTCGGTGGGCATCGAGCTGGAAGGCTGCGACACGCTGCCCTTCGAGCCGGCCCAGTATGAGGCGCTGGCCCGCCTGCTGGCCGATCTCTGCGCGCGTTTCCCGGTGGAGGGGGTGACCGGCCACGCCGACGTCGCACCGGGCCGCAAGACCGACCCCGGGCCGTACTTCTCGTGGGGGCGCCTGCGCCGCGAACTGGCGCGCATCGGGCAGGGCGAACTCGCCGCGCGCATCGAGCCCGAAGGTGCCGTCGATGGCGACGACGGGGATCGGATGCGCTGGCCTTTTCCAGTCGCGGCGCGCCCTGGCTGAACGCTGCCGGGGGGCGGGCGAAAGCCGCTCCGGGGCTGGTTTTGCCCCGGTCGCCGGGCCCGGAGGCGCGCCAGCGCTGCCGCCCCGACAATGCTGCGGGCATCGCCCGGCAGCCGCCGGAGCGCCCCCGGGATTGACAAAATCCAGTCGAATCAATACAATGCGCTCTGTGTGCAATGCAGCACACATTTTTTTGGATCGTTTCTTGTTAAACGCCGGCGCAGAAACCGCCGCATGACCGGGCATCCCAAGCCGGTCACTGGCCAGAACCCTGGTCTGGTTTCCGCGTCATTTTTTGCACGCTGCCTGGTTGCACCAGCGTGTTTGGATCAACCCCTGGCGACCTAGTCTTTCGAGTGCCGTCGGCCGGTTTTTGTGGCTGACGAGTTGAACCCGGCCCTGCTTTTCGAGGGCTGTCGGGCGATACAAGCGGAACGCCTGCTCCCGGTTTTCATCGGGGCGGCACTTCGTGCGCGCTTGCTGGGCTGTGGCCACAGAAAGGAGAGCCCATGTTCGCAACTCGTATCACGAAGTACGCACGTCACGCGGCTTCATTCATGCTTCACTTCGCCCACGGCGGTCTGCTCGTCGCTGGCCTTATCGTTACTCTTTTTGTCGCTTCGCGGATCGCCAATCATGGCGTTCAGGGTCTCTCCCTCGGCAGTCTCACCGGTGCATCTGCCACCGTGGCCGCCGTCGAGGAGATCGAGCCGGAAGTCGTGGAAGTCGCCGACACCCCGTCCTCCAAGCTCAGTCCCGACCTGCAGCGCGTCAAGGCGTATATCGCCAAGCGCTACCAGGTGTCCGCGGTTGCCGTCGAACCGCTGCTGGCTTCGGCCCAGCAGACCGGCCGCAGCGTCGGTGTCGACCCGCTGCTGCTGGTGGCGGTGATGGCCATCGAGTCGCGCTTCAACCCCTTTGCCGAGAGCCCGATGGGCGCCCAGGGCCTGATGCAGGTCATCCCCAAGTGGCATCCGGACAAGGTGGACGTGAAGACCGACAAGGGCGCGATGTTCGACCCGGACACCAACATCCGTGTCGGCGCCCTGGTGCTCAAGGAGTACATCCAGAGCACCGGCTCGGTCGAGCGTGCCCTTCAGCAGTACAACGGTTCCAGCGACCCCACCGCGCCCTACGCCAACAAGGTGATGGCGGTGAAGGCCCAGCTGAGCCAGGCCGCCCGCGGCGGCAAGTACTTCGGGGCCTGATCGGGCGCTCCGCGTGCCTGCCGGCTGGCAGGCGCGTGCTTTCCTTCTTCTGCCGAACCCCTCCGCGCCCCCGCAACAGGCGTCGGAGGGCGATGCGCGCCGCCGCTGCCTACAGCACGCGGCGGATGCGTTCGGCGGCTTCTACCAGCCGGGCTTCGTCGGTGGTGTAGGCAATGCGCAGGTGACGCTCTGGCGCGTTGTCCCCGAAGTCGATGCCCGGGGTGGTGGCCACGCCGGCTTCCTCGATCAGCCGCTGGGCGAGTTCCTCGCTGCTGGCGGCGATGTCGGAGATGTCGGCGTAGAGATAGAAGGCCCCCTGGGGCTCCGTGGCAAAGCGGAAGCCGATGTCGCGCAGCGCAGGCAACAGCGCATTGCGACGGTCGGCGAAGGCGTGGCGACGGGCCTCCAGGATCTCCAGCGTGCCCGGCTCGAAGGCCGCCAGCGCAGCGTGCTGGGCCGGGGTCGACGGCGAGATGAAGAAGTGCTGGGCGAGTTTCTCGATCTCCCGCACGTAGCCTTCGGGCACCACCATCCAGCCCAGCCGCCAGCCGGTCATCCCGAAATACTTCGAAAAGCTGTTTACCACGAACACGTCATCGGCCCGGCCGAGGGCGGTGCTCGCCTCGACGCCGTAGTTCAGGCCCTGATAGATCTCGTCCACGATCAGCACGCCACCCCGCGCGGCCACCGTGTCGCGCAGGGCGACGATCTCGTCCAGATCCAGCAGGGTGCCGGTGGGGTTGGCCGGGGACGCGACCATCAGCCCGCGGGTGCTGGGCGTCCAGGCGGCGGCGACATGATCCGGCGTGGGCTGGAAGCGGGTGGTGGCATCCACCGGCAGGGCCACCGGCTTGCCCTCGAAGCTGCGCACCAGATGGCGGTTGGAGGGGTAGCCCGGATCGGGCAGCAGCCATTCGTCGCCCGGATCGGTGAGCACGCCCAGGGCCAGCATCAGCGCGCCGGACGCGCCGGGGGTGACGACGATGCGCTCGGGCGCCACGTCGGCCCCGAAGCGGTCGCGGTAGAAGCGGGCGATGGCCTCGCGGAGCGCGGTGAGGCCCAGGGCCGGCGTGTAGTGCACATGGCCGCTGGTGAGGAAGCGGCGGCCGGCCTCGACGATGGGGGCGGGGCTGGGGAAATCCGGCTCGCCCACCTCCAGGTGGATGATGTCGCGGCCTTCGGCGGCCAGGGCGTGGGCGCGCTTGAGGATCTCCATCACGTGGAAGGGCTGGATGTCGGCCATGCGGCGGGCGATTCGGGTCATCGCGAAGTCCTGCTGAAACGGGTGGGGAATCGGCCATTGTAGGCCAGCCCCGGCGCTGGGCGCGACCCGGCCGGCCGGAAAGGGCGGGGTTTCAGCCGGCGTCTGGCCAGCCGGCAGGGCGCCGCAGCCAGTCGAGCCGGCGGTGGGCGAGGTCGAAGTGGGCCAGGGTGGTGAGCGCGCCGCCGATCTCGGGCGCGGCGTAGTGCATCAGGCTGATGCGCGCGACGTGGCAGGGCTGGGGGGGGGTGGGGAAGCGGTCGAGCCGCGGCTGGATGTGGGCGGTGGGCCACACGCCGGCGTACAGGCCCACCGTGACGTGGGGCGTGTACGGGCCGCCGGGTTCGTCTTGCGTTCCGGCGAGCGCCTGGCGCAGACGGTGAATGCCGCCAGCCGGATCGGTGACGGCAAGGTAGGGCGCCGAGCTGAAGCTGGCCAGCGCCCCGACGTTGAGCGGGAAGGGCGCGGGGGCGTGCGCGGCCAGGGCCGCCACCTGGGCCGCGAAGCGATCCGGGCCGTAGTCGTCGGGGTGCTGCGGGGTGGCGGTGGGAAAGCCGCCCAAAGCCAGGGTGATGTGCGGCTGGCGGCGGTAGCCGTCGAGGAGCAGCCCGGCCAGATGGGCGTCGGCGCCCGCCACGGCGAGGCGCACCTCCGGCAGGTCCACGTCCACCGCCCACAGGGCGTAGTGGGGGCGGCCCAGGTGCCATTCGGGAAAATCCCGGCGTTCGTTGCGCAGGGTGTGCCCGGCGGCCAGGAAGGCCGCCCGGGCGAGGTCGAGGGGGTGATCGCTCAAGGGCGCAGGCTGCGTCAGCGGGGCTGGGTGGCCGAGGGCAGGCGCTCGCACATCCGGGCGCGCGGCTCGGGCAGGGTCTGGCCCTTGGCCTTGGCGCGTTCGGCCATCTGGGCGTGGTGCTCGGTGAGGTAGGCCAGGCACTCCTCGCGGGATTGCATGCCGCGCATCCGGTCCCGGTGGGCGCTGCGTTCCTCCGGCGTCATCAGCGCCAGCCCCGGCGTGTTGCGGCGGTTGGCCCGCCAGTTGCACTGGGGCATGGGTTGGGGCGTGGGCCGGGCCTGCCCCGCGGCCATGCAGGGGCGATTGGCCGGACCGGCGCCCGGCCCCATCCCGCTGCCCATCCCGCCGCCCATCCCGGGCCCGGGCTGGGCCCAGGCGAGGCTGCCGGTCAACAGGCTGGCGGCCGCCAGCAGGAGGCTGTGCTTGAGGGTGTTCATGGTGGTCTCCCGATCGAGGGCCCGCCGGGCAAGACGATGCGCCGGCACGGGCCATCCAGCCCAATGGTAGCGCGCCGGCGCCAGCTTTCAAGCGCCGCCCCGGAACCCCACCCCTCCAGGACGGTCTCCCACTACCCCAGCCTTCCCGATGCGCAGCCGTTCGCCGACCGCCCTTGACGTTGCTTAACGGTCGCTTCGTGTAGCATTGGCTGCTACCCGTATCCGGCCCCGTGCCGGCTTGCCGCCCGGCTGTGCCATGCCTGGGCGTGTTCCGGAAAAGCCCCATGTCCAGTCCTGCCAGCGCTTCGTCCCTGCCCGCCTCGCCTTCCGCCGATTCCGCCCGCCGCAAACGCCGTCGCGTGTGGCCCTACCTCGTGGGGCTGGCGGTGCTGGGGGCGGGCGGGTGGTACGCCACCCACCGACCGGCGCCGGAGGGCGAGGGCGGTGCCCGACCCGCCGAGTCGCGCCGCGGTGGCCCCGGCGGCCCGCGCGGCGACCGGCCGATCCCGGTGACGCTGGAGGCCGTCGCCACCCGCGACGTGCGCGTGGTGGTGCCGGCCCTGGGCAGCGTGGTGCCGCGCAACCAGGCGGTGGTGCGCACCCGGGTGGATGGCCCGCTGCTGGCGGTGAGATTTACCGAAGGCCAGCCGGTGAAGGCCGGCGAGGTGCTCGCCCTGATCGACCCGGAGCCCTTCAAGGCGGCGCTGGAGCAGGCCCGCGGCACCCTCGCCCGGGACACCGCGCTGCTGAAGAACGCGAAGCTCGACCTCGAGCGCTACCGCGGCCTGCTGGCCCAGGATTCCATCGCCAGGCAGCAGGTGGATACCCAGGAGGCGCTGGTGCGCCAGTACCAGGGCACGGTGCAGGCCGACGAGGCGGCGGTGAAGAGCGCCGAGCTGCAGCTCTCCTACACCACCGTCAAGGCGCCGATTGCCGGCCGCGCCGGCCTGCGCAGCGTCGACCCGGGCAACATCGTCAAGGCGTCCGACACCGCCGGCCTCGTCACCATCGCCCAGGTCACGCCGATCACCGCCGTCTTCGCGGTGCCGGAGGATCGCCTGCCGGCCATCATGGCGCGGGTGAAATCCGGTGCCGGGCTGGCGGTGGAGGCCTGGGACCGGGACATGAAGACGCGCCTCGCCGAAGGCCGGCTGCTGGCGGTGGATAGCCTCATCGACACCGCCACCGGCACCGTCAGGCTGAAGGCCGAGTTCGCCAACAAGGACGGCAGCCTGTTCCCCAACCAGTTCGTCAATGTGCGCCTGCTGCTCGACACCCTGAAGGGCGTGGTGGCGGTGCCGACGGCCGCGGTCCAGCAGGGCGCCAAGGGGCGCTTCGTGTATCGCCTGGGCGAAGGCGGCAAGGTGGCCGCGGTGCCGGTGAAGCTGGGTGCCACCGATGCCGGCGTGGCGGTGGTCGAGGAGGGCCTCGCCGCCGGCGACAAGGTGGTGGTGGATGGCCTCGACAAGCTGAAGGACGGCGCGATGGTGGAAGCCATCGACCCGAAGGCGGCCGATGCGCCGGGCCGCGACAAGAAGCGCGGCAATGGCGGCGGCCGGCCGGGGCACTGAGCGGATGCGCGGCCGATCTGCCGGCGCGGGCCCGTCTGCCCGCCGCACCGCCCGGAGGCGCGGGCGATGAACCCCTCCCGTCTCTTCATCCTGCGCCCGGTGGCCACGTCGCTGCTGATGGTGGCGATCCTGCTGGCGGGCCTGGTGGCCTACCGGCTGCTGCCGATCTCGGCGCTGCCGGAGGTGGATTACCCCACCATCCAGGTCAAGACGCTCTACCCCGGCGCCAGCCCCGATGTGATGACCTCCGCCATCACCGCGCCGCTGGAGCGCCAGTTCGGCCAGATGCCGGGGCTGGACGAGATGTCGTCCACCAGCTCGGGTGGGGCCTCGGTCATCACCCTGCGCTTCACCCTGTCGATGGGGCTGGACGTGGCCGAGCAGCAGGTGCAGGCGGCCATCAACGCCGCGTCCAACCTGCTGCCCACCGACCTGCCGGCGCCGCCCACCTACAGCAAGGTGAACCCGGCCGACGCGCCCATCCTCACCCTGGCGGTGAGTTCGCCCAGCCTGCCGATCACCCGCATCCACGATCTGGTGGAGAGCCGCCTCGCCCAGAAGATCGCCCAGGTGCCCGGCGTGGGGCTGGTGAGCATCGCCGGCGGGCGTCGCCCGGCGGTGCGGGTGCAGGTCAACCCCACCGCTGCCGCGGCCTACGGGCTGGGGCTGGAGGACCTCCGCACGGCCATCGCCAACGCCAACGTCACCCAGGCCAAGGGCAGCTTCGACGGCCCCCAGCGCGCCTCGACCATCGACGCCAACGACCAGCTGCGTTCGGCGGACGAATACGCCCGGCTCATCGTCGCCTACAAAAACGGCAACCCGATCCGCCTCGCCGACGTGGCCTCGCTCGTCGATGGCGCCGAGAACCTGCGCCTCGCCGCCTGGGCCGACCGCCAGGACGCGGTGATCGTCAACGTGCAGCGCCAGCCCGGCGCCAACGTGATCGAGGTGGCCGACAAGGTGACGGCGCTGCTCCCGCAGATGACCGCCAGCCTGCCCGCGTCGCTGGACGTGCGGGTCATCAACGACCGCACCACCACCATCCGCGCCTCGGTGCGCGACGTGCAGATCGAGCTGGTGCTGGCGGTGGCGCTGGTGGTGATGGTGATCTTCCTGTTCCTGCGCAGCGTGCCGGCCACCGTCATCCCCAGCGTGGCGGTGCCCCTGTCCATCGTCGGCACCTTCGGGGTGATGTACCTCGCCGGCTTCAGCCTCAACAACCTCACCCTGATGGCGCTCACCATCTCCACCGGCTTCGTGGTGGACGACGCCATCGTGATGATCGAGAACATCGCCCGCTACGTGGAGGAGGGCGAATCGCCGATGGAGGCGGCCCTCAAGGGCGCCCGCCAGATCGGCTTCACGATCATCTCCCTCACCTTCTCGCTGATCGCGGTGCTCATCCCGCTGCTCTTCATGGCCGATGTGGTGGGGCGGCTGTTCCGGGAGTTCGCCATCACCATGGCCATCGCCATCCTCATCTCGGCGGTGGTGTCCCTCACCCTCACGCCGATGATGTGCGCGCGGCTCCTCAAGCACGTGCCCGAGGGCCAGCAGGGCGGGTTCTACAAAACGATGGGCCGCTTCTTCGACCGGGTGATCGCCCGCTACGGGGCGATGCTCGAATGGGTGCTGGCGCGGCAGGGCCTCACCCTGCTGGTGGCGGTGGGCACCCTGGCGCTCACCGTGCTGCTCTACGTGGCGGTGCCCAAGGGCTTCTTCCCGGTGCAGGACACCGGAGCGATCCAGGGCATCACCGAGGCCGACCAGTCGATCTCCTTCGCCGCCATGGCCGAGCGCCAGCAGGCGGTGGCCGAGGTGGTGCTGAACGACCCGGCGGTGGCCGGCCTGTCGTCCTTCATCGGCGTGGATGGCACCAACGCCACGCTCAACAGCGGGCGCCTGCTCATCAGCCTCAAGCCCCGGGCCGAGCGCGACGCCAGCGCCACCGAGGTCATCCGCCGCCTGCAGCCCGCGCTGCAGCAGGTGGCCGGCATCACCCTCTACATGCAGCCGGTGCAGGATCTTTCGATTGAGGACCGGGTGAGCCGCACCCAGTACCAGTTCTCGCTGATGGCGCCCGACGCCGCGCTGCTCTCCGACTGGGTGCCGCGCCTGCTGGAGCGGATGCGCAGCCTGCCCCAGCTGGCCGACGTGGCTTCCGATCTGCAAGACCGGGGCCTCCAGGCGTGGATCGAGATCGACCGGGCCAGCGCCGCCCGGCTGGGGGTGAGCACCGCCGCCATCGACGCCGCCCTCTACAACGCCTACGGCCAGCGGCTGGTGTCCACCATCTTCACCCAGACCACCCAGTACCGGGTGGTGCTGGAGGTGCAGCCCGCGTTCCGCGCCACGCCCGACGCCATCGCCAAGCTCTACGTGGCCGGCACCGGCGGCGTGCAGGTGCCCCTGTCGTCGGTGGTCAAGGTGACGGAGCGCCCGGCCACCCTGGCGGTGAATCACCTGGGGCAGTTCCCGGCGGCCACCCTGTCCTTCAACCTCGCCCCCGGCGCCGCGCTGGGCGACGCGGTGGACGCGATCCGCGCCGCCGAGGCCGAGCTGGGCATGCCGGCGAGCATCGAGACCCGCTTCCTGGGCGCTGCGCTGGCCTTCCAGTCGTCCCTCACCAGCACCCTGCTGCTGATCCTCGCCGCGGTGGTCACCATGTACATCGTGCTGGGCGTGCTCTACGAGAGCTACATCCACCCGGTGACCATCCTCTCCACGCTGCCCTCCGCCGGCGTGGGCGCCTTGCTGGCCCTGCTGGTGGCCCGCACCGAGCTGGGCATCGTGGGCATCATCGGCATCGTGCTGCTGATCGGCATCGTCAAGAAGAACGCCATCATGATGATCGACTTCGCCCTGGACGCGCAGCGCAGCACCGGCCTGGGCCCCCGCGAGGCGATCTTCCAGGCCTGCCTGCTGCGCTTCCGCCCGATCCTGATGACCACCCTCGCGGCGCTCCTGGGCGCGCTGCCGCTGATGCTGGGCAGTGGCGTCGGCTCCGAACTGCGCCAGCCCCTGGGCATCACCCTGGTGGGCGGGCTGCTGGTGAGTCAGGTGCTCACCCTGTTCACCACGCCGGTGATCTACCTGGCCTTCGACCGCCTCGCGCGGCGGGTGAAGGGGGAGGGCGCAGCGTGAGCGGGGCGCCGGGCCTCGCCCGCAACCCATCGGCCCGCGCCCGCAGGGCCGGGAGCCGTGGCCGCAAGGCCGAAGGCGCCGCCCGCAAGGCTTTTTGCCTTGCAGCCAGGGCTCTCCGCCTTGTGCGCAAGGCAAAAAGCCTTGCCCCGCCGGCCCAAAGCCTTGTGCCCAAGGCCGCCTGCCTCGCCCCCCGCTCGCAAAGCCTTGCGGGCAACGCCCAAAGCCTTGCCGGCAAGGCAAAAAGCCTTGGATGCCCAGGCGCCGAGCCTTGCCCGCAAGGCTTTTTGCCTTGCGCACAAGGCGAAAAGCCGCGGGATGCTTGCTGGGTTCTGTGGCGACGCAAAGCGGTGAGTCGCCCGCCGGGGGCGGCGGCGCAGGCGGGGCTTCGGGGAGCATCGCCCCGCGCCGCCGGAGCCGGCCGGGTGTGCCAACCCGGCCGTGGCGCGAACTCCCCGGCCAATCCCTGCCCAAAAAATCACCGCAGCCATCGCCAGCCGCGAGCGGTCAAGGGGTGGGCGAGGGCGAACACCTTCGCCCCTGCATGTCCTCCCCGCTCCACCACGGCATCTCGTCGGGTTACGCCCTGCGGGCTAACCCGACCTACGGCGACTCGTCGGGTTACGCCCTGTGGGCTAACCCGACCTACGGCGACTTCTCCGCAGCTCGGCGGCTCAGACGGGCTTTCCGGAATCACCGAGCCTCGGCTGGGGGTGTCGTCGGGATTGAACGGGCGGAGAAAAGCACATCTTCCCAGCGCGTTCGACCGCAATAGTCGCCTCCGTAAAGGCACGGTGCCCGGCAAAAGCCCGTCTGAACCGCCGAGCAGCGCAGCAACGGGCGGGGCCTTCCGGCGCAGCTGTTTGAGCCCGCAGGGCGAGTTCTGCGCCGGCCGCCCGGTGCGAGCAGCGCAGGGGAGTCGTCCGCAACGCGGACGACCGGTGAAGCCGGGTCGCCTTTCTTGCTTACTTCTTTGGCGAAGCAAAAAAGTAAGTCGCCTGCCGGGGGCGGAGGCGGGGTTTCGCGGAGCATCGCTCCGCGCCGCCGGAGCCGGCCGGGTGTGCAAACCCGACCGTGGAACGAATTCCCCGGCCAATCCCTGCTCATCGAACGCACGAAACGAATTTAGCCGAGTCACCCGTCGAGCCCACGTTGGGCGACTGAAGTCGCCCCGAAAGGGGCGGCCGATGCGTGAGTCGGTCAGCGGAGGGCGCAGTCCATTCCTCACCTGGGGGAAAAGAGGGGGCGCAACCCCATGAACCTCTCCCGCCTCTTCATCTTCCGCCCCGTCGCCACCACGCTGCTCACCCTGGCCATCGCCCTGGCGGGGGCGATTGCCTTCCGGCTGCTGCCGGTGGCGCCGCTGCCCCAGGTGGAATACCCCACCATCTCGGTCTCCGCCAGCCTGCCCGGGGCCAGCCCGGAGGTGATGGCGGCCACCGTGGCCGGGCCGCTGGAGCGCATTCTCGGGCAGATCGCCGGGGTCACCGAGATGACCTCCACCAGCACCCTCGGCGCCACCCGGGTGACGCTGCAGTTCGACCTCTCCCGCAGCATCGACGGCGCCGCCCGCGAGGTGCAGGCCGCCATCAACGCGGCGCGCAGCCAGCTGCCCACCAGCCTGCCCAGCAACCCCACCTATCGCAAGGTGAACCCGGCCGATACGCCGATCGTCATCCTGGCGCTCACCTCGGCCACCCTGTCGCAAGGCCAGCTCTACGACGCGGCGTCCACCGTGCTCGCCCAGCGCCTGGCGCAGGTGGACGGGGTGGGGCAGGTGAGCATCGGCGGCAGCTCGCTGCCCGCGGTGCGCGTCGAGCTGGACCCGGACCGCCTCGCCGCCAACGGCCTCAACCTGGACGACGTGCGCACCGCCATCGTCGGCGCCAACGCCAACCGGCCCAAGGGCGTGCTGGAGGACGAAGCCCGCGCCTGGCAGGTGGGCGCCAACGATCAGGCCCGCAGCGCCGACGACTATCGCCCCCTCATCGTGTCGTGGAAGAACGGCGCCGCGGTGCGCCTCGGCGACGTGGCGCGGGTGCGCGACGGGGTCGAGAACGACCGCAACTACGGCTACGCCAACGGCCGCCCGGCGGTGCTGCTGATGATTAACCGCCAGCCCGGCGCCAACATCATCGAGACGGTGGATCGGGTCACCGCGCTGCTGCCGCGCCTGTCGGCCAGCATCTCCCCGGCCATCGACCTGACCGTGGTGATGGACCGCACGCCCACCATCCGCGGCGCGCTGAAGGAGGTCGAGCGCACCCTGACGATCTCGGTGGCGCTGGTGGTGATGGTGGTCTTCCTGTTCCTGAGGAGCGCCCGCGCCACCGCCATCCCCAGCGTGGTGGTGCCGGTGTCGCTGGTGGGCACCTTCGCGGTGATGTACCTGGCCGGCTACAGCCTCGACAACCTGTCGCTGATGGCCCTCACCATCGCCACCGGCTTCGTGGTGGACGACGCCATCGTGGTGCTGGAGAACATCGCCCGCCACGTGGACGAGGGCCTGTCGCCGCTGCGGGCGGCGCTCAAGGGTGCGCGGGAGATCGGCTTCACGGTGGTGTCCATGAGCCTGTCGCTGATCGCCGCCTTCATCCCCATCCTTGCCATGGGCGGGCTGGTGGGGCGGCTGTTCCGGGAGTTCGCGGTCACGCTGTCGGCGGCGATCCTGGTGTCGATGGTGGTATCGCTCACCGCCACGCCGATGATGTGCGCCCGGCTGCTGCGCCCGCGCCCGGCCGACGACGCGCCGCGCAGCCGCTTTGACCGCGTGGTCGGCGGCGTGCTCGACTCGCTGGTGGCGGGCTACCGGCGCAGCCTGGGCTGGGCGCTGGATCACCGCTGGCTGGTGCTGCTGGTGCTGGCGGCCACCGTCGGCTTCAACGTGCATCTGTACAACACGATTCCCAAGGGCTTCTTTCCCCAGCAGGACACCGGCCGCCTGCGGGGCTTCGTCGAGGCCGATCAGGCCATCTCCTTCCAGGCCATGAAGGCCAAGATGGACAGCTTCCTCGCCATCGTCGGCGCCGACCCGGCGGTGGACACCGTCACCGGCTTCACCGGCGGCAGCCAGCGCAACTACGGCTCGATGTTCATCACCCTCAAGCCCATCGGCGAGCGCAAGGAGTCGGCCGACGCGGTGGTGGGCCGGCTGCGCAAGAAGCTCGCCAAGGTGCCCGGCGCCAATCTGTACCTCAGCCCGGTGCAGGACATCCGGATCGGCGGGCGCTCCGGCAACGCGGCCTACCAATTCACCCTGCAGTCCGACAGCCTGGACGAGCTGCGCCTGTGGGCGCCGCGCATCCGCAACGCCATGAGCCGGCTCGACGAGATCGTGGATGTGTCCTCCGACCAGCAGGACGCCGGCCCCCAGACCACCGTGACCATCGACCGGGACGCCGTCGCCCGCCACGGGCTGACCATGCGGGCCGTCACCACCGCGCTCAACGACGCCTACGGCCAGCGTCAGGTGTCCACCATCTACAACCCCCTCAACCAGTACCGGGTGGTGATGGAGGCCATGCCCAGCTACCTGCAGGGGCCGGATTCCCTCGCCCAGCTCACGCTCGTCACGCCCACCGGCGGGCTGGTGCCCCTGTCGGCCATCGCCCGCTTCGAGACCACCCTGGCGCCGCTTTCCGTCAACCACCAGGGCGGCTCGGCGGCCTCGACGATCAGCTTCTCGCTGCCCGAGGGCGGCGCCATCGGCACCGCCACCGTGGCGATCCACGACGCGCTGGCCAGGATCGGCGTGCCGGTGGGCATCCGCACCAGCTTCGAGGGCTCGGCCGGCGCCTTCCAGAAATCCATGAGCACCCAGCCGCTGCTGATCCTCGCCGCGCTCGTCACCATCTACATCGTGCTGGGCATCCTGTACGAGAGCCTGATCCATCCCATCACCATCCTGTCCACCCTGCCCTCGGCCGGCGTGGGGGCGCTCCTGGCGCTGATGGCGGTGGACATGGAGTTCAGCCTCATCGCCATGATCGGGGTGATCCTGCTCATCGGCATCGTCAAGAAGAACGCCATCATGATGATCGACGTGGCCATCGAGCTGATGCGCCGCGAAGGCGCCAGCGCCCGCGACGCCATCCACCGGGCCTGCGTGCTGCGCTTCCGGCCGATCCTGATGACCACCCTGGCCGCGCTGTTCGGGGCGATCCCGCTGGCCATCGGCGCGGGCGACGGCGCCGAGCTGCGCCAGCCCCTGGGCATCGCCATCGTCGGCGGGCTCATCCTCAGCCAGATCCTCACCCTCTACACCACCCCGGTGGTGTTCGTGGCGCTGGCCCGGTTTGCCCGGGGAACAAGAAAATACGAAACCGGCGCCGTGGCACAGCCCGCGCTGGATGGAGCACGCTGAACATGAAACGCAGGATTCTCCGGGCCACGGCCAGCGCCTCCACCGTGGCCGTGCTGCTCACCGGCTGTAGCGTCGGCCCCGCCTACGTCCGCCCCGCCGTCGACACCCCCGCCGTGTTCAAGGAAGCCGGCGACTGGAAGCCCGCCGCGCCCCAGAGCCCGGCCGCCGGCGACACCTGGTGGACCGCCTTCGGCGACCCGGTGCTCGACGCGCTGCAGGCCCAGGTGGACATCTCCAACCACAACCTGCGCGCCGCAGAAGCCCAGTTCCGCCAGGCTCAGGCCCTGGCCGATTCGGCCCGGGCGAGCGGCTTCCCGACCCTCAACGCCACCGCCGGCGCCACCCGCTCGGCCACCTCCGCGGCCACCGACGCCGCCGGCAGCGCGCCGCCCCGCAACAGCTTCAACCTGGGCGCTACCGCCAGCTGGGAGGCCGACGTGTGGGGCCGCATCGCCCGCAACGTGGAGGCCGCCGACCTGCGCGCCAGCGCCAGCGACGCCGACCTCGCCGCCGCGCGCCTGTCGGCCCACGCCAGCCTCGCCCAGAGCTACTTCCAGCTGCGCGCGGCGGATCGCCAGAAGCAGCTCCTCGACGCCGCGGCGGCCGCCTACGAGCGCGCCCTCCAGCTCACCCGCAACCGCTACGCCGCCGGCGTGGCGGGCAAGGCCGACGTGGCCCAGGCCGAAAGCCAGCTCCGCAGCACCCGCGCGTCGGTGCTGGACGCGGCGCTCTCGCGCAGCCAGTTCGAGCACGCCATCGCGGTGCTGGTGGGCAAGGCCCCGGCAGCGTTCGCCATCGCGCCGGTGGAGGGCCCGCTGCCCACGGCCAGCGTGCCGGTCACGCTGCCCTCCACGCTGCTGGAGCGCCGCCCCGACATCGCCGCCGCCGAACGCCGGGTGGCAGCCGCCAACGCCGCCATCGGCGCCGCCCAGGCCGCGCGCTTTCCCGTGCTGGGGCTCACCGCGTCGGCGGGCTTCCGCCGCTCCGACATCGCCGACCTCATCACCGCCCCCAGCCGCTACTGGTCCCTCGGCCCCACGCTGGCGGCGACGATCTTCGACGCCGGCGCCAAGAAGGCCGCCGTCGGCCAGGCCCAGGCCAGCTGGGAGCAGGCCGTCGCCACCTACCGCCAGACGGTGCTGGTCGCCTTCCAGGAAGTGGAGGACAACCTCGCCGCCGCCCGCTATCTGGAGGCCGCTGCCGCCGAGCAGGCCGCCGCCGTCGCCGCCGCCGCCGAAGCCGAGACCATCGCCGAAAACCAGTACCGCGCCGGCACGGTGAGCTACCTCAACGTGGTCACCGCCCAGGCCACCCACCTCGCCGCCCGCCGCACCGCCAACGACCTCGCCGCCCGCCGCCTGGTGGCCGCGGTGCAGCTGGCGAAGAACGCGGGGGGCGGAGTGCGCCCGGCGGGGCCACCGTGACATTTGTCGCCGCCACCGGCGCGGCTTGAACTTCCGCAATCTTTCCCCCTCCATACTGTAGATATTGTGCGGTGCACAATCCGATGTGCCCGCCGCCGACGGAGGAGTGGAACGATGGCGCGCAAGCGATGGTGGCAACGCAGTACGCCGGACGACCCGGCGCTGAGTCTGGCCCTGCAGGGTGGCGGGGCCCATGGGGCTTACACCTGGGGCGTGCTCGACCGCCTGCTGGAGGACGGCTGGCAGCTCGACGGGATCAGCGGCACCAGCGCCGGGGCGATGAACGCGGTGGCGCTGGCTCAGGGCTGGACCACCGGCGGCGCCGACGGCGCGCGGGAGAGCCTGTCCGGCTTCTGGGAGGCGGTGGCCGACAGCGCGCCGCTGGAGCTTGACCTGCTCCACAGCCTCAACCCGGGCGGCAAGGGCGCGCTGCCGGGGCCGATGAGCGCGATGCTGGGCTTCACCCGCTACTTCTCGCCCTACGACTTCAACCCGCTGGAGCTCAACCCCCTGCGCGACGTGGTGCGCGCCCGCTTCGACTTCGAGCGCATCCGGCGGGATTGCCGGCTCAAGCTGTTCATCGCGGCCACGCGGGTGCGCAGCGGCAAGGTGCGCCTGTTCCGCACCGCCGAACTCACCGAGGACGCGCTGCTCGCCTCGGCCTGCCTGCCCACCCTCCACCACGCCGTGGAGATCGACGGCGAGGCTTACTGGGACGGCGGCTTCACCGCCAACCCGGCGATCTACCCGCTGATCTACGAATGCACCACGCCGGACATTCTGCTGGTGATCCTCAACCCCCTCGAACGGCCGGAGCCGCCGCGCACGGTGGACGACATCTCGGCCCGCACCATGGAGCTGGGTTTCTCCACCACCTTCCTGCGCGAGATGCGGATGATCGCCTACGCCCGCGGCTACGTGGACGAGGGGCGCAGCTGGATGCCGCTGGGGCGCTTCGAGCGCCGGCTGATGAACCTGCGCTTCCACCTCATCGAGGCCAAGGAGCTGCTGGAGGCCGGCCGGGGCAGCAAGCTCAACGCCGCCCGGGCCTTTCTGCACGAGCTGCGCGACCTGGGCCGCGCCCGCGCCGCCGAGTGGGTGCGCACCCGGCGCGGCGACGTGGGCCGGCGGGGCACGGTGGATCTGGCGGCGGTGTTCACCTGACCGGCGCGCCCGCGGCGGCCGGCACCCGGGGGCGCGCCCCGAGCCCCGGGGCGGTGAGCCCCGGCATCGCCGCGCAGGCGGGGCGCATCCTCGCGCAGCCGGCCGGTGGCGGCCTCAGAGGGGGGCGCCGAAGCCGCGTTTGCGCTGGCTGATGGGCAGGTGTAGCGGCAGGACGAGGGTCACGTCGCGGGCCTCGCTGCCCGGTGCGGGCAGGAAGCGGGCGTCGCGGACGGCGTGCAGGGCGGCTTCGTCGTGGGCCGGGCTGCCGCAGCTTTCGAGCAGCGCGCTGTGGCGGACCTGGCCGTCGGCGCCCACGTGCAGGCGCAGGATGGCGGCCCGGCGCACGTCGCCCCGCGGGCGCAGGTGGCGCACCTGGATCACCAGCGGGGTGTGTACAGGCAGGGCTTCGATGCCCACCACGGTCTCGGGCCAGGGGTAGCCGGCGCTTTCGGCGGGTGGGGCGACGGGCTGGGCGGCGGCGATCGGCAGCGCAGCCCAGAGCAGCAGGGCGAGGCGTTTCGGCATGGGGGCGCGAGGGTCAGATCAACAGGTCGTCCGGCAGGTCGGTGAGCGTGGCGACGCCGCACAGGGCCATGGCGATCTCCAGCTCGTCCCGCAGCAGGCGGATCACGTGGGCGACGCCCTGGGCGCCGGCGTTGGCAAGGCCAAAGATGTAGGGGCGGCCCACCAGCACCGCGCTGGCGCCCAGGGCCAGTGCCTTGAGCACGTCGGTGCCCCGGCGGATGCCGCCATCCACCAGTAGCGGCAGGCTGCCCTGGAGGGTGTCGGCGATGCGGGGCAGGCAGTCGGCGGTGGGCGGGGCGGCGTCGAGGGTGCGCCCGCCGTGGTTGGAGACGATGAGGCCGCCCACCTGCAGGCGCGCGGCCTGACGGGCGTCGTCCGGGTGGAGGATGCCCTTCAGGATCAGGGGCAGGCGGGTGTCGGCCTGCAGCCGGGCGATGTCGTCCCAGGTGGGGGTGGCGGCGAGCAGGTCGTCGAAGAGGGCGCTCTGGCCGGGCCGCAGGGCGCGCTCCGGGCGCGGGGGCAGGCTGGCCAGGTTGACCGCCGAGATGCCCGGCGGCAGGCGGAAGCCGGCGCGGCGTTCGCGGTCGCGGGCGCCGTGGCAGGGGGCGTCGACGGTGAGGACGAGGGCTTCGTAGCCGGCGGCTTCGGCGCGCTGGACAAGCTCGCGGTTGAAGCCGGCGTCGTGCTGCAGGTAGAGCTGCATCCACAGGGGGCCGCGGCCGGCGTCGTGGCGCACGGCCTGGGCGACGGTTTCGAGGGGCAGGCTGGCCTGGGTGCTGAGGACGAAGCCGGCCTCCTGGGCCGAGGCGGCGATGGCGCTGGCCAGCTCGCCGTCGGGGTGGGCCATGCGCTGGTAGGCCACCGGGGCGAGGAGGATGGGGTGGGCGAGGGTGCGCCCCAGCAGCTCGACCCGGGTGTGGCCGCCGGCCAGCGGGCGCAGCACCCGCGGCTGCAGGTGCGGGGCGTTCCAGGCGTGGCGGTTGGCGGCGAGGCAGCGCTCGTCGGCGGCGCCGCCGGCGAAGTAGGCCCAGGCCTTGTCGTCCAGCACGTTGCGGGCGTGGGCTTCGTGGTCGTCGAGGGAGATCGGGGCGGGCATGGGGGGGCTCTTTGGGGTGTCGCGGTTATTTTTAATCCGACGGAGGAATCGATAATTGCCGGTTCGGGAATATGAGATTGCGGTGCGCGCTTTTTTTAATCGAGGCGCGGTTTTTTTTAATGGCCACCCCGGTTTTTCTTTTAGCGAAAAAGCGATTTCTTTATGGCTTTTCGGCATTTCTTAAATGCCCTTCGCCGATTAAATGATCCGATCTTCGGATTTTTTAAATCGACGGCAGCTTTTTTTTAAAGCCTTGGCAGGATTAAAAAATACCCTTCGGGCAATTAAACCGAGGTGCGGGGCCGCCTGCGTCAGGTGTCGGCCCACATGCGCAGGAGGTTGTGATAGGTGCCGGTGAGGCTGACCGCTTCGTCGGTTTCGCCATGGCGGTCGCGCAGGCGCATCAGGCTCATGTCGAGGTCGAACAGCAGGCGGCGTTGCTCGTCGCTGCGCACCATGCTCTCGATCCAGAAGAAGCAGGCCAGCCGCCAGCCGCGGGTGACCGGGGTGACCTGGTGGATGCTGGTGCCGGGGTAGAGCACGGCGTGGCCGGCGGGGAGCTTGACGCCACGGTTGCCGTAGGTGTCCTGCACCGTCAGCTCGCCGCCGTCGTATTCGTCGGGGTCGGCCAGGAAGACGGTGCACGAGACGTCGGTGCGCACCCGCGTGCCGTCGGCGGTGAAGCGGATGGCGTTATCCACGTGCTCGCCGTAGAAGGGGGTGTCGCCGCCGTAGCGGTTGACCCGCGGGGTGAAGATCTTCTTGGGCAGGGCGGCGCTGAGGATGAGCGGGTGCCGCTCGACGCCGGCCAGCACCATGCTGCGGATCGCCCGGGCGGCGTCGCAGTCGTGGGGGAGCTGCTGGTTGAGCTTGACCGTGCGGGCCTGGGGGCCGGCGCTGTCGCGGCCGTCGGCCCACGGGGCGTCGGCGAGCAGGCGGCGGGCTTCGCGGACCTGGTCGGGGGTGAGGAGGTCGGGGATCTGGAGCAGCATCGGCGGTGGGAGGGGGGAGTGGGGAGTGTGGGGGCAGGGGCCTGCGGCCCCTGCCGGCGCCGTCAGAACTTGAGGGTGGCGGTGAGGTAGAGCGTGCGCCCGAAGCCGGGCACGTAGTGGCCGGTGTAGAAGGCGTCGGCGTACAGCTTGTTGGTGATGTTGTTGAGGTTGGCCTTGAGCATCAGCTTGTCGGCGATGGCCTCGTATTCGGCCATGGCGTCGTAGGTGACGTAGCCCTCGGAGTAGAAGCCGGGGTTGCGGTTGGGGGTGAGCTTGGTGCGGGCGTTGATGCCCAGGCCGGCGCGCAGCTTCTCGGTGAACTGGTAGCTGTTCCACAGGGTGCCCTGGTGCTTGGGGATCAGGGCGGGGCGCTGGCCTTGCTGCTCGTCGTTGTTGGTGGGGCTCTTGACGTCGATCTCGGCGTCCCAGATCCAGGTGTAGGAGCCGAAGATCTCCCAGCGCGGGGTGATCTTGCCGGCCACGTCCATGTCGAAGCCGGTGGCGTGGCGCTTGCCCGACAGGGTGACGATGCTGGGCACCAGGGGGTCGGTGTTGCGCTCGTTGAGCTTGACGCCGCGGAACAGGGCCATGCGGGTGCTCATGCTGCGGCTGGCGTTCTCGATGCGGCCGCCCAGTTCGACGTTGATGGCCTTCTCGGGCGGCACGTCCACCGTGGCGGCGCTGTACGAATAGGTGTCGCCCGAGGTGTTGAAGGAGGTGGCGTAGGAGAGGTGGTAAGACTCGCGCTCGCTCGGCTGGTAGAGCAGGCCCAGGCGCTGGCTGGGCTTGTAGATGGCCTGCTGGTAGTGGGTGACGGCGCCGGTGGTGAGGTTGAACTGGTCGAACTGGCCCGACATGGCGTCGTAGCGCAGGCCGGCGAGGAACTTCCAGTGGGGGATGAATTCGATCAGATCCTGGGCGTAGATGCCGCCGGCGAAGCTCTCGAACTCGGAGGTCTTGCCCGGCACGCGCAGGCTCTCGGGCACGCCCACGCCGTCGTCCGGGGTGCCGACCGTGGTGGTGGGCTTGGTGAGGTTGATGCCGCCCTGGGCCGCGGTGCGGGCGCCATAGACGCGCTTCTTCTCCCAGGCGAAGTCGACGCCGGTCTGCAGGTTGTGCTGCATGCCCCAGGCTTCGAACTTGCTGGATAGATCGCTCTGGGCCAGCAGGTTTTCGTAGCTCTGCATCTTGGGCTGGAAGCCGCGGGTGAGCACGGTGGCGTCGCTGAAGCTGTCGAGCGTGGCCGCCACGCCGCCCGGCTGCAGGCTGGCGGCGCCCAGGCGCACGGTGCTGGCGCGCTGGTCGCGGGTGAAGTCGCCCTTGCGCACCTTGGTGACCAGCTCGGTGTCCTGGGAGAAGCGGTGGGTGTGCATCAGCGTGCCGTAGGTGGCGGTGCCGTAGTTGCGGTCGCTGGCCATGCCGTAGTAGTTCTTCGGGTCCACCGGCAGCATGGTGGTCTCGGACACCGGGGCGCCGGCGTACTTGCGAATCCACGGCAGGCCGTAGTTGATCCCGTTGTTGTTCTCGAGGCGGAAGAAGCCCACCTCGAACTCGTCGCGCCCGCCGATGCCCCAGCGGTAGTCGGCAGCCACGCCCTGCTTGTCGAGGCTGGTGCCGGCGCCGTTGTTGTCGGCCTTGGTGCGCATGGCGTTGATGCGCAGGGCGGCGTCGTCGCCGGTCTTGACGTTGATGTCGGCCACCGCGCGGTGGTAGTTGTGGCTGCCCACGGTCAGGTCGATCTGGTTCTCGTCGATCAGCTTGGCCTGCTTGTTGACCTGGTTGACCGCGCCGCCAGT
>NZ_JAYRMI010000114.1:0-6868 GCF_041904905.1 Zoogloea sp.
CCAGATACGGGCTGGCGGCCAGCCCGCCGTCGGACCGGACGACGCGCCAGGCCATGAAGACGAGGGCCAGCAGCGGCATGCCCAGCAGCACGTCGGTCAGGCCCAGGCTGACCAGGTGGGCGATGCAGCCCACCACGGCCAGCGCCAGCAGCCAGTGCCCCATGCGCCAGATGCCGTAGGGCAGGCGTCGGGTCAGGGCCAGGGCCAGGCCGATCATCAGGCCCAGCAGGGCGGCCCAGCCCAGCCAGCCGGGCCAGCTCTGCTGAAGCGGGTCGAGGGCCGACCACGCCTGCTGGGGGCCCTCCTGCCAGGCGTCGGCGGCCAGGGCCAGGGGGTGAGCCAGCAGCGCCAGATAGGCGAGCACGCCCAGCGCGTGGTGCCAGCGGTACATCCGCTCCAGGCCGCCGAAGCCTTCGGCCAGCCATGTCTCGCGGATCATCGTCAGCAGGCTGGCGAGGAGCAGGCCCGCGCCCAGCCAGCCGGACACGATCGCCGCCATCCGCGCCGGGGGCAGGCTGTCGGGGAAGGCCCAGTAGAGCGGCAGGCCGATCAGTAGCCCGCTGAGCAGGGGCAGGGAGAGCCTTTGCAGGAAGTTCATTGTTGCGTTCGGCGTTCGTCGTCGGGGGGGCGCAGGTGGGCGCAGAAATCCCGGCCGCCGCCGGCTTCGCGCCCGGCCTCGCGGGCCCGCTCCAGGATCAGGCGGTGATGTTCGTCCCGGTAGCGCTGGCACTCGTCGTAGCTGCGGAAGCCGCGGATGCGGGCCTGGTGTTCGACGCGTTCGGCCGGCGTCATGAAGAACCAGCCGGGCGTATTGCCCTGGTCGGCACGCCACGGGCCCCGGGCCCATGCCCCACATGTTGCGCTGCCGAGCGCGAGGGCCAGCAGCGCCCAACCCACCCGTCTATTCATGACATCTCCCTGCCCAAGGCTGACTGGAGCGCCAGTGTACTCCGCCTCCCGGCCGGCATTGCATTCCGCAGGCCCCACAATCGCCGCCGAAAAGGCGACGGGCGCCCGGCGGTGCCTGGAGGCCGCCGAACCCAGGCCGGCCCGGAAAGCGCGAGCTGGGCCGGGGGTGATGAGAATTGTCATGGACAAAACCCTGCTTGCTCCCTATCCTCAGAGGAAACAGCCCCCGTTTCGACGCCGCCCACCCTGTGCGTCGAGGACAAAACCGATTTCTTCGCCCCGCGCCCAAGCACCCGACAGGAGGCCAGCATGTCCGGACTTTTCAATCGGCTTCCCGGCCACGTTCGCACCCCGGCCGGCCTGGAGCGCAGGGTGCTGCGCCGTCTCCCCCGGGTGCTCGTCGTGGGCACGGTGCTGCTCGCGCTGCCGGCGCTGGCGGCGCGGCTGCTCTCCGGCGCCGGCACCCTGACGATGGTGGACATCTACAGCCTGAGCCTGATCGTGCTGCACTGGACGGTGGTGTTCACGGTGGGGATCGGTGCCTTCATCGTGATGGTCATGAAGGGCCCGGCCTACGTGGCGGATGCCTATCCGCTCTCGGATGCCGAGCGCCCGGCGGCGGGCCTCAGCGGTCGGCCGGCTGGCGGTCGGTGACCAGCCGGGCGGGGTCGAAGCCCTTGGCGCGCAGCTGCCGGTGTACTTCGGCGAGGGTCGGCGCGTCCAGCGTCGGGGTGCGCGCCAGCACCCACAGGAAGCGCCGCGACGGCTCACCGACCGCCGCCCAGCGATAGTCGGCGTCGAGCGCCACCACCCAGTAGTCGCCCCACACCAGCGGCAGGAACGACAGCCAGGCCGGGGCGAAGCGCACCCTCAGCCGCGGCGACGCGGGGCCGCCGAGCTGGCGGGCCTCGCCCACCGCCTCGTCCAGTCTGCCGTCGGCGAGCCGGCAGCGGTTGATGACCTCCAGGCTGTCGTCGGGCTGCTGCCGGTAATCGGCGGAGGCCTCGCCCACGCACTGGCGCTGGAAGCGGTTGGGGTAGCGGGCGATCTCGTACCAGCGGCCCATGTAGCGGGCCACGTCGAGGGATTCGATGGCGGTCAGGGGCGGTGGGGCCTCGTCGGCCACGGCGGCGGTGCAGCCCAGCAGGGCCGCAGCCGCGACGAGCAGGGCGCGCCTCATGTCGCGGGGGCCCGGGCGGCGCGCCAGGCGGCGATGGCGGCGGTCGCCGCGTCGAGGCTCACCAGCAGCTGAACCCCCTCCAGGCGGGGCGTGCGGGTCACGCCGCGGCCGCCGGCCCACAGGGCCACGCCGGCCGGCAGCATCTGGCGCAGCTGCTGGAGCAGGCCGGGGATCTGACGCTGGGGAAAGGCCACCGAGAACGACAGCGCCACGATGTCGGCCCGATGCGCGTCGGCGGCCCGGCAGATCTCCAGCAGCGGCATCTGGGTGCCGAGGGGCACGCAGTCGGCGCCCTCCAGGGCCAGCAGCGCCTCCACCATCAGCAGGCCCAGCACGTGGGGCTCCTCCGGCACGCTGGTCAGCAGGACCCGCGGGCCGCGGCCGGCCGAGGGCAGGGTGGCGATGGCCTGCCGCAGCAGGCGTTTGGTGAGTTCGGTGAACAGGTGCTCCTCGAACACCTCGAAGCTGCCGTTCTCCCAGGCTTCGCCCACCTTTTCGGTGAGTGGGGCGACGGTGTCCTGGACAAAGCGCTGCAAACCCTGCCGGGCGAGGCGCTGCTGCATGGCCTGCTGGTAGCCCGGGCCGTCGTGGTGCTTGATGAGCGCGAGCAGTTCGGCCAGCTCGTCGGCGTCGGCCGACGGGGCGGGCGCGGCCGGGCGGGGGTGACGCGGCGCCAGCCCGAGCAGCTCGGTCATCGGCACGGCGATCAGCTTGCCTGGCCGATGTCCTTGATCCATCAGGCGTTTGATGAGGCGCAGGCGCTCCACCTGGTCGGCCGGGTAGACCCGCTCGCCGTGGGCGTCGCGCTCCGGCACCGGAAACCCGTAGCGCCGCTCCCACATCCGCAGGACATCCTTGGAGAGCCCGGTATCCCGCTCGACGGCGGCGATGTTGAAACTGAGGGTGTTCATAGTTGTCCTGAACAAAAGCGAGACAAACCGTTGACAAATCGCTATTCGGCTCCTATCTTACGAACAAAGCTGCAATTTGTCCAGGACAAACAAAAGGCGAGGTTGAACATGAAAATCCGTTTCCCCCATCTGGCCGGCCTGCTGGCCCTGGCGTTCGCCGGGGCGGCCGGGGCGACGGCCGCCTGCCCGCCGCTCCTGCAGCACAGCTTCACCACCCTGCAGGATGGCAAGCCGATGCCCCTCTGCCAGTACGCCGGCAAGGTGCTGCTGGTGGTGAACACCGCCAGCTACTGCGGCTTCACCGGCCAGTACGACGGTCTCGAGAAGCTCTACGCCCGGCTCAAGGACAAGGGGCTGGTGGTGGTGGGCTTTCCGTCCAACGACTTCGGCGAGCAGGAGCCCGGCAGCGACAAGGAGATCGCCGACTTCTGCCGGCTCACCTACGGGGTGAAGTTCCCGATGGCTGGCAAGACGACGGTCAGCGGCAGGGGCGCCAACCCCTTCTACCTGAAGCTCGCCGAGATCACCGGCAGCAAGCCCAAGTGGAACTTCCACAAGTACCTCATCAACCGCGACGCGACCCAGGTGGTCGCCTTCACCAGTTTCACCAAGCCGGACGACCGGGAATTGGTCAACAAGATTGACCAATTCCTCAAGTAAATCCCCCGCCAGGAGCCTGCCCCGATGAATGCCCCCGAAACCCGTTTCCTCCCCGACGTGCAGTCGTCGCCCGACCATCGCCGGCTGGCGATCCACCAGGTGGGCGTCAAGGGCCTGCGCTACCCGCTGGCGTGGCGCTCGCCCGGCGGCGAGATCGTGCACACCGTGGCCAGCGTGGCGATGAGCGTGGGCCTGCCGCCCGAGGTGAAGGGCACCCACATGTCGCGCTTCGTGGAGGTGCTGGAGGCCCGCCGCGCGCCCCTCGACCACGCCGGCCTCCTGGCCATGGCCGACGAGATGCTGCTGCGGCTGGACGCCTCCGGCGGGCGCATCGAGATGGCCTTCACCTACTTCATCCGCAAGGCGGCGCCGGTGTCGGGGGTGGAGAGCCTGCTCGACTACGACGTCACCCTGATCGCCGAGCGCAGCGTCGGCGAGGCGCCGCGGCTCACCCTGCGGGTGGTGGCGCCGGTGACCAGCCTGTGCCCGTGCTCCAAGAAGATCTCCGCCTACGGCGCCCACAACCAGCGCTCCCACATCACCCTGGAGGCCTGCCTGCGCGCGCCGATGGACATCGAGGCGCTGGTGCGCATCGCCGAGGACGAAGCCTCCTGCGAGGTCTTCGGCCTGCTCAAGCGGCCCGACGAGAAGTGGGTCACCGAGCGCGCCTACGACAACCCCAAGTTCGTCGAGGATCTGGTGCGCGACATCGCCCTGCGGATGGCCGCCGAGCCGCGCATCGCCCACTGGAAGGTGGCCTCCGAGAACTTCGAGTCCATCCACAACCACTCCGCCTACGCCGAGCTGTACGGCAGCAACCCCTGAGGCGCGCCATGCAGACGAAGCAACGCATCGCCGTGGTGGGCGCCGGCATCTCGGGGCTGGCGGCCGCCTGGCTGCTGGGCAGCCGCCACGCGGTGACCCTCTTCGAGGCCGGCGACGCGCTGGGCGGTCACACCAACACCGTGGACGTGACGCTGGAGGGCCGCACCCATCCGGTGGACACCGGCTTCCTGGTGTTCAACGACAAGACCTACCCCAACCTCATCGCGCTGTTTGCGCTGCTGGGGGTGGAGAGCGTCGAGACCGAAATGTCCTTCGCGGTCAGCCTCGAATCGCCCAACCTGGAATGGGCGGGCAGCAACCTCGCGACGATCTTCGGCCAAAAGCGCAACCTGGTGCGTCGGCGCTTCTGGGCCATGCTGTCGGACATCCTGCGCTTCAACCGCGAGTGCACCGTATGGCTCGCCGCCAACCCCGACAACGACCGCCGGCTGAAGGACTTCCTCGACCAGGGCGGCTACTCCCGCGCCTTCGCCGACTGGTATCTGCTGCCCATGGCGGCGGCCATCTGGTCCTGCCCCACCGGCCAGATGCTCGACATGCCGCTGGCCACCTTCATCCGCTTCTGCCACAACCACGGCCTGCTGCAGGTGTTCGACCGGCCCATGTGGCGCACCGTGAAAGGCGGCGGGCGCGAATACGTGCGGCGGATCGCCGCCCAGCTCGACGACGTGCGCACGGCCTGCCCGGTGACGGCGGTGCGCCGCAGCGGCAGCGGCCTGGCGCTCACCCACCGCCACGGCACCGAGCACTTCGACCAGGTGGTGATGGCCTGCCACAGCGACCAGGCCCTCGCCATCCTGGGCGACGCCGCCAGCCCCGCCCAGCGCGACGTGCTGTCGGCGATCCGCTACCAGCCCAACCGCGCCGTGCTCCACACCGACCCGGCGCTGCTGCCCCGCGATCGCCGGCTGTGGTCGGCCTGGAACTACTTTGCCGGCCACGGCGAGCCCGGCCACCAGCCGGTGGGCGTCTCCTACCTCATCAACCGCCTGCAGCCGCTGCCCTTCCGCACGCCGGTGGTGGTCACCCTCAACCCCGCCCGCGAGCCCGACCCGGCCAGCGTGATCGCCCGCTTCGACTACGCCCACCCGATCTTCGACGGCCCGGCCATCGCCGCCCAGCAGCGGCTGCCGGCGGTGCAAGGCATCGGCGGGGTGTGGCTGGCGGGGGCCTGGGGCAGCTACGGCTTCCACGAGGACGGCCTGCGCTCGGCGCTGGCGGTGGCCAACCGGCTCGGGGTGGTCGCCCCCTGGCAAGGCGAAGCCGCCCCGGCCCGCCACGCGGAGCGGGGCTGAGCCGCTCATGGACAGCGCACCGACCGTCCTCCTCGGCCACGTGATGCACCGCCGGCTGCGGCCGGTGGAGCACGCCTTCGTCTACCCGGTGTTCTTCGTGCGGCTGCCCCTGCGCCGGCTGGACGCCGCCCGGCGGGCCAGCTTCGGCATCGAGCGCTGGCGCCTCCTGGGCTTTCGCCGCGTCGACCACGGCCCCCGCGACGGCAGCCCGCTGCTGCCCTGGATCGAAGCCCTGCTGCGCGCCCGCGGCCTGCCGACCGACGGCGAGATCGTGCTGCAGACTTTTCCCCGCGTGCTCGGCTACGTGTTCAACCCGGTGAGCTTCTGGTTCTGCCACGACCGCGCCGGCCAGCTGGTGGCGGTGCTGGCCGAAGTGAACAACACCTTCGGCGGCCGCCACGCCTACCTGCTCCACCACCCCGACGGCGCGCCCATCCGCGATGCGGACGAGTTCGGTGCCGACAAGGTCTTCCACGTCTCGCCCTTCAACCGGGTGGCGGGCGACTACCGCTTCCGCTTCGCCCTCGGGCGCGGCGTGCAGACGGTGCACATCGACTACCGCGACGAGGCGGGCCCGCTCCTCCTCACCGCCATCGGCGGCCGCCCCCGGGGCTGGTCGAACCGGGCGCTGCTCGGCGCCTTCGCCCGCATGCCGCTGCTCACCCTGGGCGTGATCGCCCGCATCCACTGGCAGGCCCTGCGCCTGTGGTGGAAGGGCGTGCCCTTCCTGGGCGCCCGCCCCGCCAAACCCGCTCTTCAGGAACCGTCCAGATGAACAACTCCCTGACCCTGCGCGGCGTGGCCCGCGATGCCCAATCCCGCGACACCCGCACCGTCTTCGACCTGCTCGACAAGCTCGAAGGCGGCCCGCTGGAGGTGCGCCTGCCCGACGGCGCCTGCGTGCTCTTCGGCCACGGCGAGCGCGGCGTCACCCTGCAGGTGCACGACAAGGCCGTGTTCGGGCAGATCCTCGCCCGGGGCGACATCGGCCTGGCCGAAGCCTACCTCGACGGCCTGTGGGATTCGCCCGACCTGCCCGGCCTGCTCACCCTACTCGCCGCCAACCG
>NZ_JAYRMI010000033.1:0-42991 GCF_041904905.1 Zoogloea sp.
GCGGATCCTTGATCTGGCTGTAGAGCTTGCCGTCGGAGAAGGTGCCGGCGCCGCCTTCGCCGAACTGCACGTTCGATTCGGGGTTGAGATTGTTCTTGCGCCACAGGCCCCAGGTGTCCTGGGTGCGCTCGCGGACGGCCTTGCCGCGCTCCAGCACGATGGGCCGAAAGCCCATCTGAGCCAGCACCAGCGCGGCGAAGATGCCGCAGGGGCCAAAACCGATCACCACCGGGCGGTTACGGAAGCCGGCGGGCGCCTGACCGACGAACTTGTAGTCCATGTCCGGCGTCGGTTTGATGTGAAGGTCGCCGGAGAACTTCTTCAGCAGCGCCGCCTCGTTCCGGACGTCGGCATCGACGATGTAGATGAACGACAGCGACTGGTTCTTGCGCGCGTCGTAGCTGCGCTTGAACACCGTGAAGCTGACGAGATCGATGGTCTTGACGCCCAGGCGTTGGGCGATGGCGGCGGGCAGCGCGTCATCGGGGTGGTCGAGGGGAAGCCGGAGTTCGGAGATTCGGAGCATGGAGGCATGGCGGGCGTCGTGTCCCGCAGATGGCGATCAGGCCGCGATTTTATCCGGAAACGCCGGCCGTCGGGCGTCAGGCCGGTTGTGTCGCTCCGATGGGGCGGCGTGCGCCGCCCTGACCGGCGATCGTGGTCTGGACGCGGATGGCCGCCCGTTCGATCACGCGGGCCATGTCCGGGCCAAGCTCTTCCAGCACCACGAAGCGCCCTTTCATCTGAATGACCACGCGGCACAGCTTGTCGGCCACGCCCCGGGGTTTCTGCATGTCGCTCAGGCGCACGCTGACCGACTGGACGATGTGACCAACCCGGCCAATGGCTGCGCCGATGTGCTTGGCCGCAATGCCGCGAAACTTCTTGGCGCCGGATACGCCGCTGGTTTTGATCTGGATCTCCATGGAAGGGCTCCGAGGGTCATGTCTTCGGTTAACTCTAGGAGCGTCGGGGTGTAAAATAAAGTCGCAATATAATGATCGTTATTTCGAAAATATCGCATAGTCGATCAAGCCCTGGAGTTCGGCATGAACCTGAAGCACCTGTATTACTTCTGGAAGACGGCGCGCAGCGGCGGTGTGGTGAAGGCGGGCGAGGCGCTGCACATCACCCCGCAGACGATCAGCGGGCAGATCCGGCTGCTGGAGGAGAGCCTGGATACCCAGCTCTTTTCCCGCGATGGCCGCTCGCTCGAACTCACGCCGGCTGGCCGGCTGGCGATGGAGTACGCCGACGAGATGTTCACCCTCGGCGCCGAGCTGGAGCAGGCGTTGCGCCACTATCCGAAGGGCCGGCCGGCGGAGTTCCGGGTTGGCGTATCCGACGCGGTGCCCAAGTCGCTGGCTTACCGGCTGCTTCATCCGGCCGTGAATCCGGCGGATCCGGTGCGGATCATCTGCCGGGAGTGGCGCCTCGACCGCCTGCTGGCCGAGCTGGCCATCCATCGCCTCGACTTGGTGATCGCCGATTCGCCGATTCCGTCGTCGGTCGATGTGCGGGCCTACAACCACCGATTGGGCGATTCCGGCCTGAGTTTCCTTGCGGCGCGGTCGCTGCTGGGCGATGGGGTATCGCCCTTTCCGGACTGCGTGGCCGATCTGCCGGCGCTGCTGCCGGGCGAGGATTCTGCGATCCGGCGCAAGCTGCTGGAGTGGCTGGATCGGAAGCGTCTGCGTCCCCGCATTGTCGGCGAGTTCGACGACACGGCGCTGATGACGGCGTTTGGACGGGCGGGGGTCGGGGTCTTTGCGGTCCCGACGGCCATTGAGCACGAAACGCTCGCGGGAGGCGAACTGGTGCTGCTCGGTCGGGCGGAGGAGGTGAGGGTGGAGTACTACGCGATCTCGGTCGAACGCCGGCTCACCCATCCGTGCGTGCTGGCGATTTCCGAAGCGGCGAAGGCGGGTTTCGAGTCGCTGGAGGGCGGCAGCGCGGAGGCTTCGCCGTGAAGCCCCCGCGCTGTGCGTTTACTAATATGTAACCCTGTGCCAGCCGCGGTGGGAAGAGCCTGGTCTTGCTGTGCAGAAAAACCCGCGCGACGGCAAATGCGCCGCGCGGGGTGAGGCTCAGTGAGTCTGCTGGATGCCGGCAACCACCCAGCCTGCGTCGCCCGAGCGCGGCTTGGTGAGATGCCAGATCTCGTCGATGGGCTCAGGTGCTGCATTTACGGCTTCGCGGAGCAGGCCGGTGAAGCGCACGCTGACGATGTAGCGGCCTGCCTCTTCGGTCACGTCGATCACCTCGGCGTTGAGGGAGACGACGTCGGTCTTCTGCGGCGCGCTGCCTTCTTCCATCCAGTTCATCTTGATCTCGGCGAACAGTTCCGGCGTGGTGTACTCGCGGACGTCTTCCAGATTGCGCGCATCGTTCGCGGCCTGCAGGCGGATGAAGTTCACCTTCGCATTGCGGGCAAAGCCATCGGCGTCAAAGTCGGCGGGGAGGGTGCCCGTCGGAGCGGCAGCAGGGGCGAGGCTCGCACCCGTCGACGTCTGGGGTGCCGACGGCTGCTCGTTGCCAAGGCCGGCGTACTGCATTCCGCCATTGCCGGCCCCCGCACCTGCCAGTGCAGGCTGCTGGGCGGAAGCGCGCTTGCGCATGAAGAAACCGATTACGGCCACAACCGCGAAGGCAAGCAGCGCCATCGTCATCATCGACGCCAGTTCTTCACCGAACCCGAAGTGCGAGGCGAGCGCTGCCAGGCCGATACCTGCCGCCAGACCGGCCAGCGGGCCCATCCAGGATCGCTTGGGCTGAGCCTGGGCTGCTGCCGGCGCTCCCGCCTGCTGCGCGCGAGACGGCGCCGCAGCGGCTCCGGGCGCTTGAGCCGGTGTGGCCGGCGTGGCGTTGTTCGTGTGGGGCTGACTCATCTCCTGGCGCTGCATTCCGGACGACTTGCCGCCACCAAAGCGCTTGGCGGCATCGGCGTCACCTGATACCAGGGTGAGACCGAGCGCGAGCGTGGCGGTCATGAGGGCGAGGATTTTCATGTGATCTCCTGTTTGGGGGATGGGGGACTCCATCGAAGCTTAGCGTGCTCCGTCGATAAATAAAATCAAGATTGTCGGTACTTTAGTTTCGAGAAAAATTGAATGAACGGCCCGCAGCGTCGCTTCGCGCCTGTTTCTGGCGCCAAACAGTGTTTCCGGAGCGTGCCCGGAAACACTGTTTTTCAGCAGCGAAACCCTTGGAAACCCTCGCGGCACAAAGAGTTCGGCCTTACTGCGCTGCAATGAAGTTGATCTGTGTCAAAATGTCGCCCTGATCGCGGGGTATCCTTCCGCGAAGCTTGCCGGTAATCCGTTTTCCGGCAGGCGTTGGGGGGTTTTGTTTTCTTTTCTTGAGGTGACTCACATGCAATCGCAGACTTACAACTATAAAGTCGTGCGGCAGTTCGCCATCATGACGGTGGTTTGGGGCATCGTGGGCATGCTGGTCGGCGTCATCGCCGCAGCACAGCTCGTATGGCCTGAGTTGAACGTTGCCGAATGGCTGCACTTCGGACGGCTTCGCCCGCTCCACACCAACGCGGTGATCTTTGCGTTCGGTGGCTGTGCTCTCTTTGCGACTTCCTACTACTGCGTGCAGCGTACCTGCCATACCCGGCTCTTCGCGCCCGGTCTTGCTGCCTTCACGTTCTGGGGTTGGCAGTTGGTTATCTTGCTCGCAGCAATCTCCCTTCCGCTGGGTTTCACGTCCGGCAAGGAGTACGCGGAGCTTGAGTGGCCGATCGACATCCTGATTACCATCGTGTGGGTTTCCTACGCCATCGTCTTCTTCGGCACCATTGGTACCCGCAAGACCACGCACATCTATGTTGCAAACTGGTTCTACGGTGCGTTCATCCTCACCGTTGCGCTGCTGCACCTCGTCAATAGCGCTGAAATCCCGGTTTCCCTGACCAAGTCGTACTCTGCCTACGCTGGTGTTCAGGATGCAATGATCCAGTGGTGGTATGGTCACAACGCGGTGGGCTTCTTCCTGACCGCGGGCTTCCTGGGCATGATGTATTACTTCGTGCCGAAGCAGGCCGGTCGTCCGGTTTACTCCTACCGTCTCTCGGTGGTCCACTTCTGGGCGCTGATCTTTACCTACATGTGGGCAGGTCCGCACCACCTGCACTACACCGCGCTGCCTGACTGGACCCAGTCCGTCGGCATGATCTTCTCGCTGATTCTGCTGGCTCCGTCCTGGGGTGGCATGATCAACGGCATCATGACCCTGTCCGGTGCTTGGCACAAACTGCGCACCGACCCGATCCTCAAGTTCCTGATCACCTCGCTGTCCTTCTACGGCATGTCCACCTTCGAAGGTCCGATGATGTCGATCAAGACGGTGAATGCGCTCTCCCACTACACCGACTGGACCGTTGGTCACGTGCACTCGGGTGCGCTGGGCTGGGTTGCGATGGTGTCCATCGGCGCCATGTACTACCTGATTCCGCGTATGTACGGCAAGACCGAGATGTATTCCACCAAGCTCATCACCACCCACTTCTGGATCGCGACCATCGGCATCGTGCTGTACATCGCTTCCATGTGGATTTCCGGTGTGATGCAAGGCCTGATGTGGCGTGCCACCAACCTGGACGGCACGCTGACCTACTCCTTCGTTGAGTCCGTCAAGGCCAGCTATCCGTTCTGGGCTATTCGTGTTCTGGGCGGTCTGCTGTTCCTGGGTGGCATGCTGATCATGTTCTACAACATGGTGAAGACGATTGCCGGTCAAAAGGCTTACGAAGCACCGGTGCTGGCTCCTGCTGGCGCTCACGCCTGATCGGGAGGAAAGATAATCATGGCTCAATCGAATCACGACTTTATTGAACGCAAGGTTGGCTGGCTGATCGTCTTCACGCTCTTAACCGTGAGCGTCGGCGGTTTGGTGGAGATCGTTCCCCTGTTCCATCAGAAGTCCACAACCACGCCGGTTGAAGGGCTTAAGCCGTATGACCCGGTTCGCCTGGTCGGTCGCGACATCTACATCCGCGAAGGCTGCTACAACTGCCACTCGCAGATGATCCGTCCGTTCCGCGCAGAAACCGAGCGCTATGGCCATTACTCCGTGGCCGGTGAGTATGTTTACGACCACCCCTTCCAATGGGGTTCGAAGCGTACCGGCCCGGATCTCCATCGCGTGGGTGGCCGCTATTCCGATCAGTGGCACCGTATTCACCTGCTGAATCCTCGCGATGTGGTACCTGAGTCCAACATGCCTGCCTTCCCGTGGCTGGACCGCCCGGCGAAGATCGACGACATCGAGGCCAAGATGAACGCCCTTCGCAAGGTTGGTGTTCCTTACTCGGATGAAGAGATCGCCGGTGCTCGTAAGGCGCTCGAGGGCAAGACCGAGCTTGATGCCGTTGTTGCCTACCTGCAGGGCCTGGGGACGGCCCTCACGGCCGGTAAGGCTGCTGCTCCGGCTGTCGCCGCGGAGCCCGCACCCGTTGCCGCCCCTGCGGCTGAGGCGCTTGGCAAGGTCTTCTTCGAGGTTGGCTCCAGTGCGCTGCCTGCCGATGCTGCGGCAGCGGTGACTGCTGCTGCCGAGTTCCTCAAGACCAAGGCTGATGCGAAGATCGATCTGACCGGTTACACCGACAAGACGGGTGATGTCGAGAAGAACCTTGAACTCGCCAAGGAGCGGGCAAAGGCCGTTCGCGAAGCGCTCAAGGCTGCCGGGGTTGCCGAAGATCGGATCAACATGAAGCCTCCGGTCAGCATCACGGGTTCCGGCGATAACGCCGAAGCTCGTCGTGTCGAGATCAATCCGGGTAGCTAGGCGGTTTGGTGACCATTCTAAGAACGCGGGAGTCAGATCTTGGATATCAATGATGCACGTTCGGTAGTTACTGTTCTAGGGCTGTTGTGTTTCATCGCAATTTCCCTGTGGGCGTTCAGCGGTCGTGCTCGCAAGGGATTTGACGAGGCTGCACTCCTGCCGTTCAGCGAGGACGACTTGCCTGTGCCCGAAGGGGGCCGGCAAACCAAGGAAGGAAATAAAAATGGCTGACTTTGTTAGCGGTTTCTGGAACGCCTATGTGATGGTGTTGGTGTTCCTGAGTATCGGGTTCTGCGTGTTCGTGCTCGTCACCAACACCACCAAGCGTACGTCTGGTCCTGTTGAGCTGCACGATCACGTTTGGGATGAGACTCTCCAGGAGTACAACAACCCGCTGCCGCGTTGGTGGATGTACATGTTCTGGATCACGATCATCTTTGCGATCGTGTATCTGGCCATGTACCCGGGTTTTGGTAATAACGAAGGCAAACTGGGCTGGTCTTCGGGCAAGCAGTGGGCTGATGAGCAGAAGGCGGCAGCTGAAAAATATGGTCCGATCTTCGCCAAGTTCCGCAGTATGGATCTGAATGCCGTTGCGGGTGATAAGGAAGCCAATGCGATGGGGCAGCGCCTGTTCCTGACCTACTGCGCCCAGTGTCACGGTGCCGATGCGAAAGGTGCCAAGGGCTTCCCGAACCTGACCGACGCTGACTGGCTTTATGGTGGCGAACCGGAGACGATCCGTACCACGATTCTTGGTGGTCGTCAGGGCATGATGCCTCCGTTTGGTCCGGCGCTTGGTGCCGATGGCGTCAAGAACGTCGCAAACTACGTCCGCTCCCTGTCTGGTCTGGCTCACGATTCCCTGCGTGCTCAGCAGGGCAAGGATCTCTTTGCCCAGAATTGCGCCGCATGTCACGGTCCGGAAGGCAAAGGTACCCCGGCTCTTGGTGCCCCCAACCTGACGGACAAGACTTGGCTGTATGGTTCGGCGGAAGCGACGATCATCGAAACCGTCACCAACGGTCGCACCAATCAGATGCCTGCATTCAAGGAATTCTTGGGTGAAGATAAGGTTCATCTGCTGGCTGCCTATGTGCTGAGCCTCTCCAAGGCTGCACCTGCTGACGCGAAGTAATTGTTCTGCTGAGGTTGCACATCGGATTGGGCTCCCCGAGGTTTTCCTTGGGGAGCTCTTTCGCTTTATGTTGGCGGCTGTCTCTGTGTGTTTGTTGTTTGGCTGCTTAGGTGCCTAGTGGATAACTGCTTGAATGCAGTGAGTCTATGTGGTTTTGGCTTCAGTCTTTTCCATCTTTGAATGTGATTAATATGCAAGCAGCGCAGCAATCAAAGCCTTGGTACAAAGAACCCTGGACGTGGCTGTTGATGTTGATGCCCGCAACAGCCATCGTTGCAGGTTTCATCACGCTATGGCTTGCGATCAAGTCTTTTGACGGCTTGGTTGCAGATGACTACTACAAGCAGGGGCTAGCCATCAACCAGACGCTGGCAAAGGTTATCGCCGCTCGGGAAAATGGTCTCGTGGGTGTCGTCCGGTTCTCGGCAGAGAATATTGTGGTTGAGTTGAGGGCAAAGCCGGGCATCGAATTGCCCACGCGGCTGTTGTTCACGCTCGCGCACCCGACCAAGGGGGGCTTGGATCAGCAATTTTTCCTTGAGCGTAGAGATGATGGCCGTTATCTGGGTGTCGTCACTGCTGCAATCGCGAGTGCCCATTGGAAAGTATTACTGGAAGACGAGGCGCAGAGTTGGCGGTTGTCTGGTACGGCATTTCTACCGACTGTCACTGAGCTTAAAATGGATGCAGCGGACGTAAAGCCGGTCGATTGACCTGCGGTTTGTAGCAGCTTGAGGCCGGCGGTTTGCGGCTCCGGTCGATCAAGCAGCTTGGTTTGTGCAGAGGGAGAAATTGAATGTTGAAATTGATCCAGGTTTTGTGGCCGTCTTTTCTTGTGGCGGGCATTGCAGAGATCGTCTTCTTCACGGTCATTGATCCGCAGGCACTTTATTTATTTGGTGCGCCAGTGCATTTTTCTGGGGTTGCGACCTACTCCCTCGGTTTTTTTGGATTTTGGCTCGTTTGTGCCGCCTCGAGTCTGGCGACGCTTTTCTTTCAGCAGACATCGGAACAGATCAACAGGATCGATAGCTGAGGGGCGTTTGTGCTCGCTGTTTGAGGACGCTTGCGCGGCAGGCGATCCGGCTGATTGTTTCAGGACTGTATCGAGAATAGACAAAGGCCTCGCATTTGCGAGGCCTTTGTCTGTGCAGGCGACCGATTGAACAGGATTGAAGCTCAACCTCGACGCATGGCGTCGAAAAACTCCCCGTTGTTCTTGGTGGCCTTGATCTTGTCGAGCAGGAACTCCATCGCATCGATGTCATCCATGCCGTAGAGTAGCTTGCGCAGGACCCAGACCTTTTGGAGTACGTCCGATTTGAGCAGCAACTCTTCCCGACGTGTGCCAGAGCGATTGACATTGATGGCTGGATAAACCCGCTTTTCGGCCATGCGGCGATCAAGGTGGATTTCCATGTTGCCCGTGCCCTTGAACTCTTCGTAGATCACATCGTCCATGCGGCTGCCTGTGTCGATGAGGGCTGTCGCGATGATGGTCAGGGAGCCACCTTCTTCGATGTTGCGGGCAGCGCCAAAGAATCGCTTCGGCTTCTGAAGGGCGTTTGCATCCACGCCGCCGGTGAGCACCTTGCCGGAGGCGGGAACAACGGTGTTGTAGGCCCGGGCCAGTCGGGTGAGGGAGTCAAGAAGAATGACCACATCCTTCTTGTGTTCGACCAGGCGCTTGGCCTTCTCGATGACCATTTCGGCCACCTGGACGTGCCGGATGGCAGGCTCGTCGAAGGTAGAGGCGACCACCTCGCCCTTTACGGAGCGCTGCATTTCGGTTACTTCCTCCGGGCGTTCGTCGATCAGCAGGACGATCACCACGACGTCCGGGTGGTTGGAGGTGATGGAGTGGGCGATGTGCTGCAGCATCACCGTCTTGCCGCTCTTTGGCGGTGCGACCAGCAAACCGCGTTGACCCTTGCCGATCGGGGAGATCATGTCAATCACTCGCGAGGTGATGTTCTCTTCCCCTCGGATGTCCCGCTCGAGTTTGAGGCACTGGTTGGGGTGGAGCGGCGTCAGATTCTCAAACAGAATCTTGTGCTTGGCCGCCTCGGGCGGTTCGAAGTTGACCTTGTCGACCTTTACCAGCGCGAAGTAACGTTCGCCCTCCTTGGGTGTCCGGATTTCCCCTTCGACTGTGTCCCCGGTGTGCAGGTTGAAGCGGCGGATCTGGCTCGGCGAGACGTAGATGTCGTCGGTGCCGGCGAGGTAGGACGTGTCGGGCGAGCGCAGGAAGCCGAAGCCATCCGGTAGAATCTCCATGACGCCGTCGCCGTAGATCGGTTCGCCTTTCTTGGCGCGGTTCTTGAGCAGCGCGAAGACGAGTTCCTGTTTGCGCAGGCGATTGGCGCCTTCGATTTCGTTGGCGATGGCCATTTCGAGCAATTGGCCGACGTGGAGAGACTTGAGCTCCGAGAGTTGCATGGCTGGCTGCGAGGGGAGAGGAGGAAAGGGGTGTAAGGAGGTGGCGGCGAGATTGCCGCGATGCGTACAGCAGCAGAAGTGCTCGGACTGTACGAGGCACCGGGGTTACTTGTGGATAACCCCGACGGTGCCGTCAAAACTGAATGCTGGTATGAATCTAACCTGCTTAGAGGTGGCTGTCAATGAAAGCAGCCAGCTGGGACTTGGACAGGGCACCCACTTTGGTGGCTTCAATGTTGCCACCCTTGAACAGCATGAGGGTCGGAATGCCGCGGATGCCGTACTTGGCGGGCGTTTCCTGGTTTTCGTCGATGTTCAGCTTGGCAACCTTGAGTTTGCCGTTATATTCCTGTGCCACGTCGTCCAGGATGGGGGCGATCATCTTGCAGGGACCGCACCATTCAGCCCAGTAGTCGACCAGGACCGGCGTGGAGGACTGCAGCACTTCGGCCTCGAAGTTTGCGTCGGTGACGTAGTGAATATGTTCGCTCATGATTCCTCTCGAATATCTTTTGGGGTGTTGGTGATGCCGCCGGGCAAGAGTGAGCCGGGTCAAGGATACCGGTGTGCTCAAGTAGCACACTTGGACAGCGGGATGCTAGCGAATATTCTCCCTCAAGAAAAGCGCTTTTCTCGCTGCCGGGAGGAATCTGTGTTATCCGGGGGTGGGGGCGACAGTCTGTCAGGCTCGTGCTTGTCTCATTTCTAAACGGTCTGTGGGCTGGGTGGGGCGATGTTTCGGCCGTTGGCTCGCAGAAACTGGTAATGGGGTATATTTCACCTCCTTGCATCGCGCGAGCCGTCGGTTTTGGCGACGGGCGTGTTGAGCGTCGATGTGTGCTCAGGAGTACTCCATGACCTATGTCGTTACTGAAAACTGCATTCGCTGCAAATACACGGACTGTGTTGATGTGTGCCCGGTCGATTGTTTCCGGGAAGGGCCAAACTTTCTGGTGATCGATCCCGAGGAGTGCATCGACTGCACGCTTTGTGTGGCCGAGTGTCCCGCTGAAGCGATCTTCGCCGAAGACGATGTACCGGCGGATCAGCAGGCTTTCATCGGGCTGAATGCCGAACTGGCCAAGACCTGGACGCCGATCGTCGAGCGGAAAGATCCGCCGGCGGACGCCGATGAGTGGCGGGGCGTCAAAGACAAGCTCCGCCTTCTGGAGCGCTGATTCCTGGCGCGCGACGTTGCGGACCTGCACGAGGCCGTGATGGACGAACGCGCTCTCAGGGTAAGCCCTGATCCCCCAAGGCTTCTCCCGGCTCGTGCAATCGAATACCATGCGGGACAGTATGGTTTTAGGCGTAAGCGCGCCGTTCTGAGGAATCAATATGCTGGTTAGCGAAATTCTGGCGATCAAGGGCAAGGTTCTTTTTACTGTTTCGCCTGCCCGGCCTCTCTCCGAAGCCGTTGCGATCATGACGGAGCAGGACGTCGGCTCGCTCGTCGTCTTTGACAAGGGTTCGATGGTCGGTCTGCTGACCTTCCGGGAGGTGCTGCTTGCCACCCAGAAGGCGGGGCCGAGCTGGCAGGCGCTGCCTGTCGAAGAGGCGATGCTCAAGAATCCGGTGGCGGCGTCGGTGAACATGGAAATGGACGAGTTGCGTCGCCAGATGGTGGAGCATCACCAGCGCTATCTTCCGGTGATGGATGAGACCACGCTGATGGGCGTTGTGTCGTTCCACGATGTGGCGAAGGCTGTGCTCGAGGAGCAGAGTTTCGAGAACCGGATGCTCAAGAACTACATCCGGAACTGGCCGGCAGAAGAAGATCAGGCCTGACCTCAGGTCGATGTGATTCAAGGCCGTTCGCGCAGGGGGTGAGCGGCCGATAAAACAAGGCGTCAAAACGCCTGTCGAAAGGTATGTTGGAGGCCGGCGCCCGTGGGTGCCGGGGCCGCCTGGGGAGGGCGGGGTTCCGATGGCGTCGTGCCGCAGAGCACGGCCTGTCCGGGCTCGATCACCAACTACAAAGGAGACAAGATGGACAAGATCTGGCTGCAAAGCTACCCCCCTGGCGTGCCCGCCGAAATCGATCTCGGCGAGTTCTCGTCGCTGGCCGATCTATTCGATCAAGGCGTTCGCAAGTTCGCCGACAGTACCGCCTATGTCTGCATGGGCAAGTCCATCAGCTATGGCGAGCTTGATCTGCTGTCCCGGCAGTTCGCCGGCTACCTGCAGGGCGAGTTGAAGCTTGCCAAGGGCGCACGCGTCGCCCTGATGATGCCGAACTGCCTGCAGTATCCGGTGGCGATGTTCGGTGTGTTGCGGGCCGGTTTCACCGTGGTGAATGTCAATCCGCTGTACACTGCGCGGGAGTTGGAGCATCAGCTCAACGACGCGGGGTGCGAGGCGATCGTCATCGTCGAGAACTTCGCCCACACGTTGCAGGAGGTCATCGCCAACGCGAAGGCGTTGCGTCATGTGGTGGTGACGGGCCTTGGCGACATGCTGGGTTTTCCGAAGTCGCTGCTGGTCAATTTCGTGGTTCGCCATGTGAAGAAGATGGTGCCCCCGTGGCAGTTGCCTGGGTCGGTGGGCTTCCGTGAGGCGCTGGGGCAGGGGGCCGCACATCCGCTCAAGCCCGTCGAGATCGGGCACGACGATCTGGCTTACCTTCAGTACACCGGCGGTACGACCGGCGTTGCCAAAGGCGCGATGCTGACCCACGGCAACATCGTTGCCAATCTCCAGCAGGCGCACGCCTGGATCGGCCCCTACGTGAAGGAGGGCGAGGAGATCATCGTCACGGCCTTGCCGCTGTATCACATCTTCTCGCTCACCGCGAACTGCCTGACCTTCTTCAAGATCGGCGCGACGAACATCCTGATTACCAATCCGCGGGATATTCCCGGCTTTGTGGCCGAGCTTGGCAAGTACCCGTTCACGGTGATTACGGGCGTGAATACCCTGTTCAACGCGCTGCTGAACCATCCGGAGTTCGAGAAGCTCGACTTCTCGTCCTTGAAGGTGGCCTTGGGTGGGGGGATGGCGGTTCAGCAGGCGGTCGCCGAGCGCTGGAAGAAGGTGACCGGCAAGACCCTGGCCGAGGCCTACGGGCTGACCGAGACCTCGCCGGCGGTGTGCATCAACCCGCTCGATCTGCCGGACTTCAACCATTCGATCGGGCTGCCGATTTCGTCTACCGATGTGAGCCTGCGGGACGACGACGGCTACGAGGTGTCCCTGGGTATGCCCGGCGAACTGTGCGTGAAGGGGCCGCAGGTGATGAAGGGTTATTACAACCGCCCGGAGGAAACCGCGCGAACCTTCACCCACGACGGCTATTTGCGCACGGGCGATGTGGCCACCATCGACAAGCAGGGTTTTGTCCGCATCGTCGATCGCAAGAAGGACATGATCCTGGTGTCGGGTTTCAACGTGTACCCGAACGAGGTCGAAGACGTGGTTGCGTCGCACCCTGGCGTGATGGAGGTGGCGGCGCTGGGTGTGCCCGACGAGCATTCCGGCGAGGCCGTGAAGATCTTCGTCGTCCGCAAGGACGCCAGTCTGACCGCCGAAGGCTTGATCGCCCACTGCCGGGCAGGGCTCACGGGCTACAAGGTGCCCAAGTTCGTGGAGTTCCGGGATGAGCTGCCCAAGAGCAATGTCGGCAAGATTCTTCGTCGGGTGTTGCGCGATTCGTAGGCCGCGGTGTGACATGCGTCATCGGATGAGCCCGAGTCGCAAAAAATCACTTGTGTTTTCGAGCCGTTGTGAGAATAATCCAGAGTCAGTCTTGTATATGACTTCGTGACTTTGCCGTGACTCTTTTCGCTACCTCCCTGCCTGTCGACGTCGTAGCCGTAGTACGCGTAGTAAGCGTAGGTGTTCGCGCGTCGTAAGGGTCCAGCTCAGTCCAAGGAAATTTCAGACCCCCGCCGGCGCGCAACCGGCGGGGGTCTTGTCTTTTGTTGCGCCCCGGCCTGGATTGCGCGGTTCGGCTCCCAAGCCACTAGGAGAATCTCGATGATGCAAATGACTGGAGCAGACCTGATTGTGAAGCTGCTCGAACGGCAAGGAATCCGCACCATTGCCGGTGTGCCCGGCGGCGCGGCGCTGCCGATGTACGACGCGCTCTCCAAGAGCGAGCAGATTCACCACGTCCTGTGTCGTCACGAGCAGGGTGCCGGCTTCATCGCCCAGGGCATGGCCCGGGTGTCGGGCCGCCCGGAGGTCTGCCTGGCCTCCAGCGGCCCGGGTGCGACCAACCTGATCACCGCCATCGCGGACGCCAAGCTCGACTCGATCCCGATGATCGCGCTGACCGGCCAGGTGCCTCTGTCGATGATCGGTACCGACGCCTTCCAGGAGGTCGATACCTACGGGCTGACCATCCCCATCACCAAGCACAACTTCCTGGTCCGTTCGGCCAAGGATCTGCTCAACGTGGTGCCGGCTGCCTTCCGCATCGCCATGTCGGATCGTCCCGGCCCGGTGCTGATCGACGTGCCGAAGGACGTCCAGAACCAGATGGTCAGCTTCGACGCGTTCCCCGATGTGGTCGTGCCCGATGCGGCGCCCAGCTTCGACATCGCCGCCATCGAAGAGGCCGCGAAGATGATCGAGGCCGCCGAGCGTCCGGTGCTCTACCTGGGTGGCGGCGTGATCCACTCCGGCGCCGCCCAGATGGCGGTGACCCTGGCCGAGCAGGCTTCGCTGCCCACCACCATGACCCTGATGGCCCTCGGTGCAATGCCGATGGACCACCCGCTGTCCATCGGCATGCTGGGCATGCATGGCGCGCGCTACACCAACTACGTGCTCGAAGAGGCCGACCTGCTGATCTGCGTCGGTGCCCGTTTCGACGACCGCGCCATCGGCAAGACCGCCGAGTTCTGCCCCAACGCCAAGATCATCCACATCGACATCGATCGCTCCGAGCTGCACAAGGTCAAGAACGCCCACGTGGCCATCGCCGGCGACGTGGGGCAGGTGCTCTCCGAGCTGCTGCCGCGGGTCAAGCCGCAGCTGCGCAAGCGCTGGCTGTCCCACGTGGAGAGCCTCAAGGGCCGCTTCCCGCTGGCCATGCCGGGCATCGACAACCCGCGCTCGCCCTACGGCCTGATCCACGCCGTGGCCAACTGCCTGGACGACAACGCGATCATCACCAGCGACGTGGGCCAGCACCAGATGTGGGTGGCCCAGGCCTATCCGTTCCGTCGTTCGCGCCAGTGGCTCAATTCGGGCGGCCTGGGCACCATGGGCTTCGGCTTCCCGGCGGCCATCGGCGCCGCGCTGGCCGAACCGGATCGCACCGTGGTGTGCTTCTCCGGTGATGGCAGCCTGAAGATGAACATCCAGGAGATGGCCACCGCCGCCCAGGAGAACGTCAACGTCAAGATCGTGCTGTTCAACAACCAGTCCCTCGGTCTGGTGCATCAGCAGCAGAACCTTTTCTACGGCAAGCGCATCATGGCGTCCCGCTACGAGCGCCCGACCGACTTCCTGAAGATCGCCGAAGGCTTCGGCATGCGTGCGGTCAATCTCGATCCCTCGCCGAACCCCCGCGCCACCCTGGCCGAAGCCCTGCACACGCCGGGCCCCTGCCTGATCCACGCGACGATCGATCCGAACGAATTCGTCTACCCGATGGTGCCGCCGGGTGCCGCCAACTCCGAGATGATCGGCTGAGCCCGAGGAGAGAACACGATGTCCGAACAGAACACCAACCTTTCCGAGTACATCCCCGATGTTCCCGAGCACAACGGCTTTCACAAGGTCGTGCTCGAGCTGGGCGTGGCTAACCACCCCGGCGTGATGAGCCACATCTGCGGCCTGTTTGCCCGCCGCGCGTTCAACGTCGAGGGCATCCTGTGCATGCCGGTCGGCGGCGGCGAGACGAGCCGCATCTGGCTGCTGATCTTCGAGGACGAGCGTCTCGAGAAGATGATCCGCCAGGTCGAGAAACTCGAAGACGTGCTGTACGTCAAAAAGCATGACGGCGAGCACCCGGTCTTCGGGCGCCTCGACGAGTTCTTCCAGTAAGTCAGCGGTCTTCACGCTGCTGGCCCGGTGCCGGCGGCGTGCTAGACTCCGGCGGTTTTTCGTTCCCTGCGAGAGTGTTTCATGTCCGGTAATACCTTCGGCACGCTGTTCACCGTCACCTCCTTCGGCGAATCCCACGGGCCGGGCATCGGTTGCGTGGTGGATGGCTGTCCGCCGGGGCTGGCGATCAGCGAGGCCGACATCCAGATCGAACTGGACCGGCGCAAGCCTGGCACCTCGCGGCACGTCACCCAGCGGCGCGAGCCCGACACCGTCGAGATCCTCTCGGGCGTGTTCGAGGGCGTCACCACCGGCACGCCCATCGCGCTGCTGATCCGCAACCAGGATCAGCGCTCGAAGGACTACGGCAACATCGCGGCGCAGTTCCGCCCGGGGCACGCCGACTACGCTTACTGGCAGAAGTACGGCATCCGCGACTACCGCGGCGGCGGCCGCTCGTCGGCGCGCGAGACCGCCGTGCGCGTCGCGGCCGGCGCCATTGCCCGCAAGTGGCTGCAGGAGCGTTTCGGCATCGCGATCCGCGGTTACATGGCGCAGCTCGGCCCGGTCGAGATCCCCTTCGTGTCCTGGGACGAGATCGACGGCAACGCCTTCTTCGCGCCCAATCAGGCCATCGTGCCGCAGCTCGAGGCCTACATGGACACGCTGCGCAAGTCCGGCGATTCGGTGGGGGCGCGCATCAACGTGGTGGCCACCGGCGTGCCGGTGGGCTGGGGCGAGCCGGTCTACGACCGCCTCGACGCGGAGATCGCCTACGCGATGATGGGCATCAATGCGGTGAAGGGGGTCGAGATCGGAGCCGGTTTCGCCAGCGTCGCCCAGCTTGGCACCCAGCACTCCGACGAGATGACGCCGGAAGGCTTCCTGTCCAACAACGCCGGCGGCGTGCTGGGCGGCATCTCCACCGGCCAGGACATCCTGGTGAGCATGGCGATCAAGCCGACTTCCAGCACCCGGCTCGACCGTCGCTCCATCGACACCGCAGGCGAGCCGGTGGTGGTGAACACCCACGGCCGTCACGATCCGTGCGTCGGCATCCGCGCCACGCCCATCGCCGAGGCCATGCTGGCGCTGGTGCTGATGGATCACGCCCTGCGCCACCGTGCCCAGAATGCTGACGTCGCCTGCGCCACCCCGAAGATCGCCGGGCTGGCGCCTGAAGGCGTGCAGGCGGTCCCCTCGCCGCTCCGCAAGGATTGATCGCGGTCAACTTTTTGTGGGCGTCGGGGGCGTACAGTCAAACCACGATACCAACAGAAACACGATCATTGATTGGGAGGCAAACGCATGGAGCAACACGATCTTCACCACGAGTTCCCCGAGTATCGGGATCAGATTCATGCACTCAAGGTGTCCAACGGCCACTTCGCCCGGCTGTTCGATGAGTACCACGACATCAACCGCCATGTGGTACGTGTCGAGATCAATGCCGAACTGGCCACCGACTTCGAACTCGAAGACCTCAAGAAGCGTCGTCTGAAGTTGAAGGATGAACTGCACGAGATGTTGAAGACCCACGCCGTCAACTGATCGGCAGCGTGCCGTTACAGAAAGAGCGCTCTCGGGCGCTCTTTTTTCTTGGGCGGTACAATCGCAGCGATGATTCCTTACTGGCGCCTGTCGGGCTACTACTTCTTCTACTTTGCCTTCATCGGCGCCTTCTCTCCGTACTTCAGCCTTTACCTTCAGGCGATCGGTCGCAACGCCGGGCAGATCGCGGTGCTGATGTCCCTCATGTCGGTGATGCGGATGCTGGCGCCCACCCTGTGGGGCTGGCTCGCCGACAGGGTGGGGGTGCGCACGCCCATCGTGCGTCTGTCGGCGCTGCTCTCGGTGATGGGGTTCAGCGGGTTTCTGGTGAGCGACGCCTACGGGGCGCAGTTTGTCAGCATGGCCTTGCTGGCGTTCTTCTGGAGCGCCGCGCTGCCGCTGGTGGAGACCCTCACCTTCAGTCATCTGGCGGGGCAGGCCGGGCGTTACGGCAACATCCGGGTGTGGGGCTCGGTCGGCTTCATCGTTGCGGTGCTGGGGTTGGGGTATCTGCTCGACGACCTGCCGATCCGGGCGCTGCTGTGGATCTCGATGGCGACCCTGGGCGGAATCCTGCTGTGTGCGCTGACCATTCCCGAGGCCTGCTCGCAGGCGCCCCACGAGGCCCATGTGCCACTGCGGGAGGTGCTGCAGCGGCCGGAGGTGCGGGCGCTGCTGGCGGCGTGCTTCTTCATGTCGGCCGCCCACGGCGCGCTGTACGTCTTCTATTCGGTGCATCTGGTGGAGCACGGCTACAGCAAGTCGGTGGTGGGCTGGATGTGGACCCTGGGCGTGGTGGCCGAGATCCTCGTCTTCATGGGGATGCCGCGGCTCGTCAAGGTGTACTCGCTGCGGGGGATTCTGGTGTTCAGCTTCGTGGCGGCCGTCCTGCGGTTCGCGCTGATCGGCTGGGGGGCGGAGTCGCTGGCGGTGCTGCTGTTTGCCCAGCTCCTCCACGGCGCCACCTTCGGCGCCTATCACGCGGCGGCGGTGGCGGCGGTGAACGCCTGGTTCGGCACCCGCCACCAGGCCCGCGGGCAGGCCTTGTACGGCAGCGTCTCGTTCGGCGCGGGCGGGATGATCGGCGGTTTGATTAGCGGCTACACTTGGGAGTGGATCGGCCCGGCCTGGACGTACTCGGCCGGTTCGCTGTTTGCGCTGGCCGGGCTGGTCGTGCTGATGACGGGGTGGCGGGTGCGTTCTTCCGCTGCCTGACGGGGACACAAGAAGGAACAGGAGAGACATGAGCGAGCGATTCACGTGGCTGCGGGGCCTGCTGCCGGCGGTGCTGGCGGCTGGCGCGGTGACGGCCTGCCAGACGGTCCAGACCACCCAGGGCGGTGCGGTCGGCATCGAGCGCCGGCAGTCGATGATGGTGTCGGCCAGGGAGATGGATCAGGCGGCCAGCCAGTCTTACCACCAGATCCTCCAGCAGGCCGGCCAGAAGAACGCCCTCAACCGCAACAAGGAGCAGGTGGAGCGGGTGCGTGCCGTGGCCCGCCGGCTGATCCCCGCAACGGGAGCCTTCCGTCCCGACGCGCCGGGCTGGCGCTGGGAGGTGAATGTGCTCACCTCCAACGAACTCAACGCCTGGTGCATGGCCGGGGGCAAGATCGCGTTCTACTCCGGGATCATCGAGCGCCTGAACCTGACCGACGACGAGATCGCCGCGATCATGGGCCACGAGATCGCCCACGCGCTGCGCGAGCACGCTCGGGAGCGGGCCTCGCGGGCGATGGTGACAAACGTCGGGGTCGCCATCGTGGGGGCTGCGCTGGGCGTGGGGCAGGCGGGTTCCGATCTGCTCGGTACGGTGGCCAAGGTGAGCTTCGAGCTGCCCAACAGCCGCGAGCACGAGACGGAGGCCGACCGGATCGGGGTCGAGCTGGCCGCCCGCGCGGGCTACGACCCCCGCGCCGCCATCGTGCTGTGGCAGAAGATGGCGAAGGCGTCCAACGGCGCGCCGCCCCAGTGGTTGTCCACCCATCCGTCCAACGAAACGCGCCAGCAGGATCTGCGGGTCTACGCCGAACGGGTGATGCCGCTCTACGAGCAAGCTACTCAGGGCGCTAGGCCTGTGAAATAATAAAAGTTTTTCCGCCCTTTCCGGTTTCAACCCAGACCGAACATTCGCCCATGCAAGCGCAGACGCTTTACGAAAAACTGTGGTCGAGCCACGTGGTGCACGTCGAGGACGACGGCACCGCGCTGATCTACATCGACCGCCACCTGGTCCACGAAGTCACCAGCCCCCAGGCCTTCGAGGGCCTCAAGCTGGCCGGGCGCAAGCCCTGGCGCGTGAACTCCATCGTCGCCACGGCCGATCACAACACCCCCACCGACCACTGGGATCAGGGCATCCAGGATCCGGTTTCCCGCCAGCAGGTTGAAACCCTCGACGCCAACATCCGCGAGGTCGGTGCGCTGGCCTACTTCCCGTTCAAGGATGAGCGGCAAGGCATCGTCCACGTGATCGGGCCCGAGAACGGCGCCACCCTGCCGGGCATGACCGTCGTCTGCGGCGACTCCCACACCTCCACCCACGGCGCCTTCGCCTGCCTCGCCCATGGCATCGGCACGTCCGAGGTGGAGCACGTGATGGCCACCCAGTGTCTGCTCCAGAAGAAGTCCAGGACCATGCTGATCCGCGTCGAGGGCAAGCTCGGCGCCGGCGTCACGGCCAAGGACATCGTGCTCGCCATCATCGGCAGGATCGGCACCGCCGGCGGCACCGGCTACGCCATGGAGTTCGGCGGCAGCGCGATCCGCAGCCTGTCGATGGAAGGCCGCATGACCATCTGCAACATGGCCATCGAGGCGGGCGCCCGCGCCGGTCTGGTGGCCGTGGATGACCAGACCGTCGCCTACCTCAAGGATCGCCCGTTCTCGCCCCGCGGCGAGCAGTGGGATCGGGCCGTCGAATACTGGCGCACCCTCCACTCCGACGACGGTGCCGTCTTCGACGCCGTGGTCGAACTCGACGCGGCCCAGATCAAGCCGCAGGTCACCTGGGGCACCTCGCCCGAGATGGTCGCCGCCATCGATGGCATCGTCCCCGATCCGGCCCTCGAGAAAGATCCGGTCAAGCGCGAAGGCATGGAGCGCGCCCTGCAATACATGGGCCTCACCCCGCGCACGCCGATCAACGCCATCGCCATCGACAAGGTGTTCATCGGCTCCTGCACCAACTCGCGCATCGAAGACCTGCGCGCCGCCGCCGCGGTGGCCAAGGGCCGTCGCAAGGCCGACAACGTCAAGCTGGTGCTGGTGGTGCCGGGTTCCGGCCTCGTCAAGCGTCAGGCCGAAGCCGAAGGCCTCGACAAGATCTTCGTCGCCGCCGGTTTCGAGTGGCGCGAGCCGGGCTGCTCCATGTGCCTCGCCATGAACGCCGACCGCCTCGATCCGGGCGAGCGCTGCGCCTCCACGTCCAACCGCAACTTCGAGGGCCGTCAGGGCGCCGGCGGCCGCACCCATCTGGTCAGCCCGGCAATGGCCGCCGCAGCGGCGATCGCCGGCCACTTCGCCGACGTCCGTCAACTCGCCTGATCTCCGGAGGATTCGACCATGCGCAAACTCACCGCACTGATCGCCGCGCTGGCCATGCTGCTGGTGGCCGGCTGCAACACCGTGCAGGGCCTGGGCAAAGACATCGAAAAGGGTGGCGAGGCCATCCAGAAGGCAGTCAAGTAAATGAAGCCGTTCACCAAACTCGACGGGCTCGTGGCGCCGATGGATCGCGCCAACGTGGACACCGACGCGATCATCCCCAAGCAATTCCTCAAGTCGATCAAGCGCAGCGGCTTCGGCCCCAACCTGTTCGACGAGTGGCGTTACATGGATGTCGGCCAGCCCGGCCAGGACAACTCCGGCCGCCCCAAGAACCCCGACTTCGTGCTCAACCAGCCCCGCTACCAGGGCGCGCAGGTGCTGCTCACCCGCGACAACTTCGGCTGCGGCAGCTCCCGCGAGCACGCCCCGTGGGCGCTGGAAGACTTCGGTTTCCGCGTGCTGATCGGCCCGAGCTTCGCCGACATCTTCTTCAACAACTGCTTCAAGAACGGCCTCCTGCCGATCAAGCTGGCGGCCGACGAAGTGGACGCGCTGTTCGCCCAGTGCCACGCCACCACCGGCTACCGGCTCAACGTCGATCTCGACGCCAAGACGATCACCCGCCCCGACGGCAAGGCGATCCCCTTCGACGTGGACCCGTTCCGCCGCGAATGCCTGCTCAACGGCTGGGACGACATCGGCCTGACCCTGCGTCACGCCGACAAGATCCGCGACTTCGAAGCCCGTCGCCGCATCGACCAGCCCTGGCTGTTCGCCTGATCGCCCGGCGGCCTGCGGGCCACCGGAACTCCTTACGATACAAAAACGGAAACTTACGATGAAAATCTGTGTTCTGCCGGGCGACGGCATCGGTCCTGAAATCATGGACCAGACCCTGCGCGTGCTCGAAGCGCTGCGCGGCGATGGCGTCAACTTCGAAGCGGAATTCGCCCTCGTCGGCGGCGCGGCGGTGGATGCCACCGGTTCCCCGCTGCCCGAAGCCACCGTCAAGCTGGCCGACGAAGCCGACGCGCTGCTGCTGGGCGCCGTCGGTGGCCCCAAGTGGGACAACTACCCCCGCGACCAGCGCCCCGAGCGCGGCCTGCTGGGCATCCGCAAGCAGCTCGAGCTGTTCGCCAACCTGCGCCCGGCCATCCTCTACCCCGAGCTTGCCAACGCCTCGTCCCTCAAGCCCGAGATCGTCTCCGGCCTCGACATCCTGATCGTCCGCGAACTCACCGGCGACATCTACTTCGGCCAGCCCCGCGGCATCCGTGAAGAAAACGGCGAGCGCGTCGGCTTCAACACCATGATCTACGCCGAATCCGAGATCCGCCGCATCGGCAAGGTGGCCTTCGAGGCCGCCCGCAAGCGCGGCAAGAAGCTGTGCTCGGTGGACAAGATGAACGTCCTCGAAACCACCCAGCTGTGGCGCGACGTGATGATCGAACTCTCCGCCGACTACCCGGACGTGGAGCTCTCCCACATGCTGGTGGATAACGCCGCCATGCAGCTCGTGCGCGCGCCCAAGCAGTTCGACGTGATGGTCACCGGCAACATGTTCGGCGACATCCTCTCCGACGAAGCCTCGATGCTCACCGGCTCCATCGGCATGCTGCCGTCCGCCTCGCTCAACGCCGCCGGCAAGGGCATGTACGAGCCCAGCCACGGCTCCGCGCCGGACATCGCCGGCAAGGACGTCGCCAACCCGCTGGCCACCATGCTCTCGGCTGCGATGATGTTGCGATACAGTTTCAATCTCGAAACCCAGGCTGCGCGTATCGAAACCGCCGTCAAGAAAGTGCTGGCCGCCGGCTATCGCACCGGCGACATCTACGAGCCCGGCACCCGCCGCGTGGGCACCAAGGAAATGGGCGACGCGGTCATCGCGGCGCTGTAAGCAATCCAAAACAACATTCAAGTCTGATCGGGGATACAAATGAAAAGAGTGGGTCTGGTTGGTTGGCGCGGCATGGTCGGTTCCGTGCTCATGCAGCGCATGCGCGAGGAAAACGACTTCGCCTTGATCGAGCCGGTGTTCTTCACCACCTCCAACGCCGGGGGCAAGGCGCCCAACTTCGGCAAGGAGGCGCCCGCGCTCAAGGACGCGCGCGACATCGACGAACTGAAGGCGATGGACATCGTCATCACCTGTCAGGGCGGCGACTACACCAACGAGGTGTACCCCAAGCTGCGCGCGGCGGGCTGGAACGGCCACTGGATCGACGCAGCCTCGTCCCTGCGCATGGACCCGAAGGCCGTCATCATCCTCGATCCGGTCAACATGCACGTCATCAAGGATTCCCTCGCCAGGGGCGGCCGTGACTGGATCGGCGGCAACTGCACCGTGTCGCTGATGCTGATGGCCCTCGGCGGCCTGTTCCAGCGCGATCTGGTCGAGTGGGCCACCTCCATGACCTACCAGGCCGCCTCCGGCGCCGGCGCCCAGAACATGCGCGAGCTGCTTTCCCAGATGGGCGAACTCAACCGCTCGGTCAAGGAGCTGCTCGACGATCCCGCCTCGGCCATCCTCGACATCGACCGCGAAGTTGCCGGCACCATGCGCGACGACGCCTTCCCGGCCTCCAACTTCGGCGTGCCGCTGGCTGGCTCGCTGATCCCCTGGATCGACAAGGATCTGGGCAACGGTCAGTCCAAGGAAGAATGGAAGGGCGGCGTCGAGACCAACAAGATCCTCGGTCGCGGCGAAGGCTTCAGCGCCCCGGCGGTGCCCATCGACGGCCTGTGCGTGCGCATCGGCGCCATGCGCTGCCACAGCCAGGCGCTCACCCTCAAGCTCAAGAAGGACATCCCCGTCGACGAGATCGAAGCCATGCTGGCTTCCGCCAACGACTGGGTGAAGGTCGTCCCCAACCAGCGCGAAGCGTCGATGCGGGATCTCACCCCCACCGCCGTCACCGGCACCCTGACCGTTCCGGTCGGCCGGCTGCGCAAGTTGTCGATGGGCGGCGAGTACCTCTCAGCCTTCACGGTGGGCGACCAGCTTCTGTGGGGCGCGGCCGAACCGCTGCGCCGTATGCTGCGCATCCTGCTCGAAGCTTGAAAAGACAGGTGAAAGAGGCGGCGCAAGCCGCCTTTTTTATGTCGAGTGTAATTTACTAGCCAGTTCAATCGACGCTTGAACTTGCCTCACCAAACCCATGATGTTATGTTCATCGATAACTCGATTTCGATGATCTGCCTTCGTGCCTAAGATTCTTGTGAAAAGCCGGCTCAAACGCACCCTTCTCGCCGCTTCCATCGGTGCCCTCTCCCTTAGTGCAAGTGCTGCCGGTCTGGGGCGCATCACGGTCCTCAGCGGCTTGGGGCAGCCTCTGCGTGCGGAGGTGGAAATCGCCGCGGCGCCCGAAGAACTCCAGAACATGACTGCCCGGCTGGCATCTGCCGAAGCATTCCGGCAGGCCGGCATCGATTTCTCCCCGTCCGTCAGCGGCCTTCGCATGAGCGTCGAGCGCCGGGGCAACGGTGCCGTCGTCAAGGTGAGCAGCGATCGGCCGATCAACGAGCCCTTCGTCGACATGCTGGTTGAACTCAACTGGTCCGCCGGGCGCCTGATCCGCGAATACACCTTCCTCCTCGACCCGCCCGACACCGGCGCAAACCGCGCCGCCGTCGCGGTTGCCACGCCGGAGAGTCGTCTGGCGTATGGCCGGGCCGAGCCCGCCGTGCCGCGTCGCGCAGCGGTCCGTGCCGCGCGTCCTGCCGTCGCCGCACCGGGCGCCGGGCGCTCGTATCTCGTCCAGCCCGGCGACACCCTCAATCGCATCGCCCTCGAGAACCGTCCGGACGGCGTCTCGATGGAACAGATGCTGATGGCTCTGTTCCAGGGCAACCGTTCGGCCTTCGCGGGGGACGACATCAATCGCCTCCAGGCCGGCAAGATCCTGCGCATCCCCGACGCCGAGGGCGTCCGTCAGGCCGCTGGCGACGGTGGTCGTCAGCAGGTGGTAGCCCATTCGTCCGATTTCGGTCGTTATCGCCAGAAGCTTGCCGAGCAAGCTGCCGCCGCGCCGGCCAAGGAAGCGCCGGCCCAGCGCGGGAGCGGCGGCAAGATCGGCGCCAAGGTCGAGGATCGCGCCCCCGCAGCGGGCGCCTCTGCCGATCAGCTGAAGGTGTCGAAGAGCGAGGAAGGCCTGCGAGGTGCAGGCGCCGCCGGTGACAAGTCTCCCGGCCGGCTGCAGGCCCTCGAAGAAGATCTGGTCTCCCGCGACAAAGCCTTGCGGGAAGCCAACGCCCGCCTCGCCGAACTCGAAAAGAGCATCAAGGAACTCCAGCGCCTCGTCGAACTGAAGAGTCAGGGCATGGCCCAGATCCAGTCCGAGGCCTCCCCCGCGGCCGCGGTCGCGCCGCCGGCCCCCGCACCCGTTGCGCCGCCGCCGGTTGCCGCTGCGCCCGCACCCGAACCCGAGCGCCCCGCACCCCCCAAGGAGCCGGAGCCCGCCGCCGAGGTCAAGCCGGTGGCGCCGCCGCCCGAGCCGCCCAAGCCCGCGCCTGCGCCGGCCCCCGCGCCCGTCAAACCGCCTGAAGCGCAGCCTACCTCCACCCAGGACGACTCCGCGCTGTACATGGGCGTCGGTGGCGTGTTGGCGTTGTTGCTGGGCTGGGGCGGATACAAGCTCTACCAGCGTCGCAACGGGCAAGGCGCGCCCACCACCACCCCGGCACTCTCCGAGTTCGGCGACGGCTCCAGTTCCGTCTTCGGCGGGGCGGGGGGGCAGAGCGTCGATACCGGCAGCAGCAGCCAGATCCAGACCGATTTCAGCCAGTCCGGCCTGTCCTCCATCGATACCGACGAAGGCGTCGATCCGGTGGCGGAAGCCGACGTTTACATGGCTTACGGGCGCGATGCCCAGGCCGAGGAGATCCTCCTCGACGCCCTCAAGACCGATCCGGGGCGCACCGGCGTACACCTCAAGCTGCTTGAGATCTACGCCCAGCGCAAGAACCTCAAGCAGTTCGAGACCACCGCCACCGAACTCTATTCGCTCACCGGTGGCAACGGGCAGGATTGGGAGAAGGCCGCAGCCCTTGGGCGCAAGGTCGATCCAGACAGCCCGCTCTATCGGATTCCTGCGCCGGGCAGCGCACCGGCCGCGCCGGTGCCGCCGGTGCCCAGCACCGTCGCCGGGGTGGCGCCGGCGGCTGCCGGGTTCGCTCAACCTGTAGCCGCGCGCACGCCTGCGGTGGCGCCGGCCTTCATCGCCAACGAGCCGCTGCCCCAGTCGTTGAGCAATGAAGACCCCCTGGAGTCCCCGTCGCAGCTGAAGGATACCTGGGCGCTGCCGGGCGATCTCAACCAGTACACCAGCATGGAGGATATCGACCGGGCTGTCAGCGACACCCACCAGGCTTCCGAGCCGGCGCGGGTCGAGCCTGCGGTGCTGGATTTCGATCTCGACCTGAACGCCGGCGACGACGGCAACAGCGCCAAGACGGTGACGCTCAACAGCGCTACGTCGTCCTCAAGCAACGGCCTGGATTTCGATCTCGGCTTCGACAAGTCGGTCGGCGCCATGGGCGCCACGCTGGTGGCCGGCAATGCCACGGTGCGGGATCTGGAATCGACCTCCACCCGGCCGCAGCGGCTTGCCGGTGACTTCAATCTGCCCGATCCGAGCGATCTGGATTTTGAATTGAGTTCCGAGTTCGGCGAGAACGGCGAGGCCGGGGATTCCACCGTCGATGTGGATCTCACCGCAACGCTGGCCGAAGACGCGCTGCGCGAGCCGGTGGATTCGGCAACCGTCGATCTTGAGCGCACCAGCTTCGACAGCAGCCTGCTCGATTTCGACTTCGAGCTGGACGACAAGGCGGAGACCAAGGGCGTCGGCAAGCCTCTGGTGGCGGACCTGAAGTCCACCAATCTTGACTTCAAGCTGCCCAGCGCCGATCTTCCCGATGCCGGCCCGCCCACCGAACCCCCCCTCGACCTCGATCTCCAGCAGGAGGTGGCCACCAAGCTCGAACTGGCGCGCGCCTACGAAGAGATGGGGGACAAGGATGGCGCACGGGAGCTGGTTGAAGAGGTGCTTCGCGAGGGTTCCGGGCGTCAGCAGGACGAGGCGCGACAGATTCTGGCCCGTCTTTCCTGATCCCGAAGGGGGCCGGTCTGGCCCCCTTGTTTCTTTTCTCTTCCGGTGACAATGTCCTTTCACCCGGCGACGCGCATCGTCTTCTGGGTTGCGCTGGTGGTCTGTTCTCAGCTTGCCCGAGGCCCCGTTCTGTGGGGATTCGGGCTTTTCGTTCTGGCGGCTGCGCTGGTGCTGGCACCGGAGCGAGCGCGGCGCCTGCTGAAGCGGGTGCGTATCCTCATGCTCGTCCTTGTGATCCTGTTTGCTTTCTTCACCCCCGGTGAGGCCTTGATTCCCTCCGTCGGGCAAGCCGGTCCGACCCTTGAAGGGGTGGCGCTGGCGGCTCAGCACATTACCCGTCTGGCGGTGGTCGCGATGCTGGTGGCGATCCTCCTCGCGCGGACGGGCGAGCAGGCGCTGGTGGCCGGCTTGATGGTGCTGGCGGCGCCGTTGAAGCCGCTCGGGCTGTCGGTCGAACGTCTGGCGGTGCGCATCCTGCTGGTGTTCCGTTATGTCGAGATGCCGCCGGCGGGGGGCTGGCGGGCGCTGCTGGACGAGCCGGGCGACGCGGCGCCTGCCGAGCCGCTGCTGGTCACCCAGGCCCGCCTGCACGGGCGCGACTGGCTGGCCATCTCCGGCCTGGTGGCGGCGATGTTTCTGGGGGCAAGCTTGTGAGGATCGCCATCGGGGTCGAGTACGCGGGCAACGCCTTCGAGGGGTGGCAGACCCAGCCCCACGGCCGAACGGTGCAGGATGCGCTCGAGACGGCGCTGAGGAAGATCGCCCAGGCGCCGGTCCAGCTCGTCTGCGCGGGGCGCACGGATACCGGTGTGCATGCCACGAGCCAGGTGGCGCACTTCGATACCACGGCCCGGCGGCCGCTCGAGGCGTGGGTGCGTGGCGTGAACAGCCACCTTCCGGCGAGCGTCGGCGTGCAGTGGGCGGTGGAGGTGGATGAGACGTTCCATGCCCGCTTCAGCGCGGAATCCCGCCGTTACCGATACGTGCTGCTCAGCCGCCGGGTGCGACCCGCGCTGCTGGGCGGGCGGGTGGGTTGGACCCACGGCGCCCTCGATGTGGTGGCCATGGACGAGGCGGCCCGGTGCCTGATCGGGGAGCACGACTTCACGTCCTTCCGCGCGGCAGAGTGCCAGGCGCGCTCGCCGATCCGCTCGATGCACGCGGTCGAGGTGGCGCGCCAGGGGGATGTGGTGGTCTTCGATTTTCACGCCAACGCCTTCCTGCATCACATGATCCGCAATCTGGTGGGGTCGCTGGTGTACGTGGGTCTGGGGCGTCGGCCGGTGGGCTGGATGGCCGAGGTCCTGGCGGCGCGCAATCGCACGATCGCCGCGCCGACCTTCGCGCCGGACGGCCTCTACCTTTGTGGCGTCGAGTATCCGCAGCGGTGGCCGCTGCCGGGCGGGGGGCGTATCATCGCTCCTCCCCAACTGCTGCTCCCCTGAACGTGCCGCGTACCCGAATCAAGATCTGCGGGCTCACCCGCGAGGAGGACGTCCGCGCCGCCGTCGAGGCCGGCGCCGACGCGATCGGTTTCGTCTTTTATCCGCCCAGCCCGCGTTACGTCGATTTTCAGCGGGCGGCTGCGCTGGCGCGGCTCGTGCCGCCCTTCGTGACCGTCGTCGGGCTCTTCGTCAACGCCGGTCGCGAGTACGTCGACAATGCCCTGAAGGCCGTGCCGCTGCAGGTGCTGCAGTTTCACGGCGACGAGTCGGAGGCCGACTGCGTCGGCTTCGGGCTGCCTTACATCAAGGCAGCCCGGATGCGGCAGGGGTTCGATCTGTTAAAATACGCGGCTTCCTTCCCGGAGGCCCAGGGTTTGCTGCTGGATGCCTTCGTGGAGGGCTACGGCGGCGGTGGCGAAACCTTCGACTGGTCGCTCATCCCGTCCGGGCTGCCCTTGCCCCTGATACTCTCCGGCGGGCTCAACGCCGGAAACGTGACCGAAGCCGTCCAGCGCGTCCGCCCGTGGGCGGTGGATGTCTCGAGTGGCGTGGAAGCAGCCAAGGGCATCAAGGATGCCGCCCGTATCACCGAATTTGTTGCCGGAGTCCAAAATGCACATGGCTGATGCCCCCTACGATCTACCCGATGCCCGGGGCCACTTCGGTCCGTACGGTGGCGTGTTCGTCGCGGAGACCCTGATCCCGGCGCTGACCGAACTTCGGCAGGCCTATGAAGCGGCTCAGAACGACCCCGCCTTCGTCGCCGAGTTCGAGTACGAGCTCAAGCACTACGTGGGCCGCCCGAGCCCGATCTACCACGCCAAGCGCTGGTCGGGCCTGCTCGGGGGCGCGCAGATCTATCTCAAGCGCGAAGACCTCAACCACACCGGCGCCCACAAGGTTAACAATTGTATCGGCCAGGCGATGCTCGCCCGGCGGATGGGCAAGCCGCGGGTCATCGCCGAGACCGGCGCCGGCCAGCATGGCGTGGCCACCGCCACCGTGGCGGCCCGCTATGGCATGGAGTGCGTGGTGTACATGGGCTCCGAAGACGTGCGCCGCCAGGCCGCCAATGTCTATCGGATGAAGCTCCTGGGCGCCACCGTGGTGCCGGTCGAGAGCGGCTCCAAGACCCTCAAGGATGCCCTCAACGAGGCCATGCGCGACTGGGTCACCAACATCGGCAACACCTTCTACATCATCGGCACCGTCGCCGGTCCGCACCCTTACCCCATGATGGTGCGGGATTTCCAGACCGTGATCGGCAAGGAGTGCATCGAGCAGATGCCCGAACTCGCCGGGCGTCAGCCGGATTACGTGATCGCCTGCGTGGGCGGTGGCTCCAACGCGATGGGCATCTTCCATCCCTACATCGAGCACGCCGATGTGCGGCTGGTGGGCGTCGAGGCGGCCGGCAGCGGCATCGATTCCGGCATGCACGCCGCTTCCCTGTCGGCGGGGCGCCCCGGCGTGCTGCACGGCAACCGCACCTACCTGCTGCAGAACGAAGACGGCCAGATCATCGAGACCCACTCGATCTCCGCCGGCCTCGACTACCCCGGCGTCGGCCCCGAGCATGCCTGGCTGAAGGATAGCAGCCGCGCCGAGTACGTCGGGATCACCGACGCCGAAGCCCTGCAGGCCTTCCACGACCTGTGTCGCTTCGAGGGCATCATCCCGGCGCTGGAGTCGTCCCACGCCCTGGCCTACGCCGCCAAGCTGGCTCCCACGCTGCCCAAGGACAAGGTCCTGCTGGTCAACCTCTCCGGCCGCGGCGACAAGGATATGCACACCGTCGCCGAGAAATCCGGCATCCAGTTCTGATCTTCACGACCCCGCCGGCGGTGCCGGTGGGGTCGCTGACCATTCATACCACCCATGTCCACAATCCAACAGACCTTCAAGCGGTTGGCCGACGAAGGGCGCAAGGCGCTCATCCCGTTCATCACCGCTGGCGATCCCGCACCCGAAATGACGCTCCCGCTGATGCAGGCCCTGGTGGCCGGCGGCGCCGACATCATCGAGCTGGGTGTCCCCTTTTCCGATCCGATGGCCGACGGCCCCACCATCCAGCGCGCCTCCGAGCGGGCGCTGGCGGCCGGCATGAGCACCCGCAAGGTGCTCGACATCGTCCGCGCCTTCCGGGCCACCGGCGACAAGACGCCCATCGTGCTGATGGGCTACGCCAACCCCATCGAGGCGATGGGCCTGGAGGCCTTCGCCAAAGCGGCGTCCGAAGCCGGTGTCGACGGCGTGCTGGTGGTCGATTATCCGCCCGAGGAGTGCGTCACCTTTGCCGAGGTCTGCCGCGCGGCCGGGCTTGATCCGGTCTTTCTGCTGGCGCCCACCTCCACCGAACAGCGTTTCGCCGACGTGGCGGCGGTGGGCAGCGGCTACATCTACTACGTCTCCCTCAAGGGCGTCACCGGCTCGGCCACCCTCGATCTGGACGAGGTTGCCCGGCGCATCCCGGCGATCCGCGAGAAGGTCGGCATGCCGGTGGGGGTGGGCTTCGGCATCCGCGACGCGGCCACCGCGGCGCGCATCGCCAGCCTCGCCGACGCCGTGGTGATCGGCAGCCGGATCATCGAGGAAATCGAACAGAGCAGCCGCGAAGAGGCCCCGGCGAAGGTCACCGCCTTCCTGCGCGGCATCCGCACTGCCATGGACAACGCAGGAGAGCGCCGATGAGCTGGTTGAAGAAACTGCTGCCGCCGAAGATCAAGCGCGACGCCCCGTCGGGCCGCAAGGCGATCCCCGAAGGCCTGTGGAGCAAGTGCCCGGCCTGTGAGGCGGTGCTGTACCGCTCCGATCTCGAGAGCAACCTCAACGTCTGCCCCAAGTGCGGCCACCACCAGCGCATCCGGGCTCGCCAGCGCATCGAGCTGCTGCTCGATCCCGAAGGCCAGTTCGAGATCGGCGCGGAGGTCGTACCGGTCGATCCGCTCAAGTTCAAGGATTCCAAGCGCTACCCGGATCGTCTCGCGGCCGCCAACGCCGATGCCGAAGAGTCCGACGCCCTCGTGGTGGTGCAGGGCGCCATCAAGACCGTGCCGGTGGTGATCGCCTGCTTCGAGTTCGAGTTCCTCGGTGGTTCGATGGGCTCGGTGGTCGGCGAGCGCTTCATCCGTGGCGTGAAGGCCGCGGTCGAGCAGCGCCTGCCGTTCATCTGCGTGACCGCCTCCGGCGGCGCGCGGATGCAGGAAGGCCTGTTCTCCCTGATGCAGATGGCCAAGACCACCGCCGGCATCACCCTGCTGTCCGAACGCAAGCTACCCTTCATCACGCTGCTCACCGACCCGACCATGGGCGGTGTGTCGGCCAGCTTCGCCTTCATGGGCGACCTGGTGATCGGCGAACCCGGCGCGCTGATCGGCTTTGCCGGCCCCCGCGTGATCGAGCAGACCGTGCGCGAGACCCTGCCCAAGGGCTTCCAGCGCTCCGAGTTCCTCCTCGAAAAGGGCGCCATCGATCTCATCATCGATCGCCGCGAGCTGCGCGACCGCCTCGCCGAACTCCTCACCCTGCTGACGCGGCAAGCGTCCGTCCGTTCCGCCGCCTGACATGCAGCTGCCTGAAACACTCGATGGCTGGCTGGGCCTGCTGGAGGCCCGCCACGGCCAGTCGATCCAGCTTGGCCTCGACCGCGTGCGCTGCGTGCGCGATGCGCTCGATCTTCCGCAAACCTGTCCGCTCTTCATCGTCGGCGGCACCAACGGCAAGGGCTCGACCTGCGCGCTCCTCGAAGCCGTGCTGCTGGCGGCCGGCAAGCGGGTGGGGCTGTACACCTCGCCGCACCTGCTGCGCTACAACGAACGGGTTCGCATCGACGGCCGCGAGGCGAGCGACGCGGTGCTCGTCGACGCCTTTGCCGAGGTCGAGCGTGCTCGGGGCGATACGCCGCTCACCTATTTCGAGCACGGCACCCTCGCGGCCTGGGTCGCCTTCAGCCGTGCCGGGCTGGACGCGATCATCCTCGAGGTGGGCCTGGGCGGTCGGCTCGACGCGGTCAATGTGTTCGAGCCCGACTGCTCCATCGTCACCAGCGTCGCCATGGACCACATGGATTACCTGGGCGACACCCGCGAAGCCATCGGTTTCGAGAAGGCGGGGATCTTCCGGCCCGGCAAGCCGGCGATCTGCGGCGACCCGGTTCCGCCCGAATCCCTGCTGGCCCACGCCGAAGCCATCGGCGCCCACCTGCAGGTGAGCGGGCGCGATTTCGGCTTCGCCGGCGATCAGAACCAGTGGGCTTTCTGGACGGCTGGCGGCAGCCGCCGGGGCGGTCTGGCCTATCCCGCGCTGAGGGGCACCAACCAGTTGCTCAATGCGGCGGCGGTGATGGCCGCCTGCGAAGCGGTGCGTGACATCCTCCCGGTACCCATGCAGGCGATCCGCCAGGGCTTCATGCTGGTCGATCTGCCGGGGCGCTTCCAGGTGATGCCGGGGCGTCCGGCGGTGGTCTTCGACGTGGCCCACAACCCGCAGGCGGCCGGGGTGCTCAACGAAAACCTCGCGAGCATGGGCTTCTTCCCCGAAACCTGGGCGGTGCTCGGCATGCTGGGCGACAAGGATGTGGCCGGCGTGGTGCGCCTGCTGCGCGACCGGGTCGACCACTGGCTGCTCGCCTCGCTGCCCGGCCCGCGGGGGCTCTCCGCGGCCCGGCTGGCCGAGATCCTGCGAGAGGTGGGTGTCAATGGCGACATCTCCGAACACCCTTCGCCGGCCAGTGCGTACCAGGTCGCAGCGGGCCGTGCGGCCGAGAGTGATAGAATTGTTGTCTTTGGCTCTTTCCTGACCGTGGCCGACGCCATGGCCGTCAGGAAGTCGCCGCAATAGGTGTTGCTGCAAGAATGGCCGACAACGATTCCCAGATCGACCTGAAAAAACGTGCCCGTCGGCGCCTGGTGGGCTCTGCCGCGCTGGCGCTGGCGGCGGCCATCGTGCTGCCGATGGTCATGGATCACGAGCCCCGGCCGCCGTCCCAGGATGTGCAGATCCGCATTCCCAGCCAGGAGGGCAGCAACTTCACCTCCCGCGTCATCGCCGGCAAGGCGCCTGCGCCGAGCCAGCCCGTCGCCGGCGTGATCGCCGAGGAAAGTACCGCGCCGGTCGTCGACGAAAAGCCCCAGTCCGGTCGCAAGCCCGATCTGGAGCAGGGCAGTCCCGTGTTCAAGCCGGGTGAGGAACTCATCCCCCCGCCGCGCAAGCTCGATCCGCCCAAGGCCGAGCTGGTCAAGCCCGAGCCCAGGAAACCTGAGCCGAAGCCCGAAGCCAAGCCCGAGCCGAAGAAGCCCGAGCCGCCCAAGCCCGATCCCAAGCAGAAGGAGAAGGAGCAGAAGGAGCGGGAGCGCGAGAAGGCCCAAGCCCAGGCTCAGGCCGAAGCCGAGCGCGCCAAGGCGCTGCTGGCCGGCGCCAGCCCCAAGGACGAAGTCGCCAAACCCCACGTGCTGTCCCTCGGGGCCTACCGCGAAGCGGGCAACGTGGCCATCCTGCGGGCCAAGCTCAAGGCCGAAGGTTACCCCTCTTACACCGAAACCGTGGGCGACAAGGTGCGCGTGCGCGCCGGCCCGTTCCCCAACAAGGCTGCGGCCGACAAGGCGGCTGCCCGGATCCAGAAGATACTGGGCGTGCAGGCTTCCGTGGCGGCCAAGTAGTCCGGACGTGACGAACCTTGACCGGACTGGATTACGTGCTGCTTGGCCTCGTGGGGCTATCCGCCCTGCTTGGTTTCTGGCGCGGGCTGCTTTCGGAAATCATCGCCCTCGGGGCCTGGGTGCTTGCCTTCATGGCGGCCAGGGCCTTCCTGCCCGAAGTGCAGCCGCTGCTGGCCAACTGGGTGCGCGAGCCGCTTCTGCAGGGGCCGGTGGCATTTCTGACCATTTTTGTGGTCGTACTCATTCTTGTGGCGATCCTGCGCTGGATGCTGGGCGAACTGATTCGTGCAGCCGGGCTCGGGGTGGCCGACCGTCTTCTCGGAGCCTGCTTCGGCGCGGCGAGAGGCGGTCTGATCGTGTTTGCAATGGCGTTGCTCGTCGGACTCGGCGGATTCGCGAAGGAAGCGTGGTGGCGGGAGGCCAGCCTGTCGGCACCCCTCGAGACCGCCGTGAGCGCTTCCCGACCCTGGCTCCCTGAGCCGCTGGCAAAAAGACTTCGATACCGATAGGTGGTTTGAAATGTGTGGGATTCTGGGCGTAGTAGCAACGACACCCGTCAATCAGCTTCTTTATGACGGCCTGCAGGTGCTCCAGCACCGTGGGCAGGACGCTGCCGGCATTGCGACGTCGCAGGACGGGCGCTTCCACATGCACAAGGGCTCCGGCCTCGTGCGGGATGTGTTCCGTACCCGCAACATGCGCGATCTGCCCGGCAACTGGGGCATCGCCCATGTGCGTTATCCGACCGCCGGTTCGGCGTCGGCCGCTGCCGAGGCGCAGCCCTTCTACGTGAACTCGCCGTTCGGCCTGATGCTGGCCCACAACGGCAACCTCACCAACTCGGAAGAGCTGAAGCGGGAGATGTTCCTGTCGGATCTGCGGCACATCAACACCAACTCCGACTCCGAGGTGCTCCTCAACGTGCTGGCCCACGAGCTTCAGGCCGCTGCCAAGAGCTTCCGCCTGGACGAGGAAACCGTGTTCACCGCCGTGGCTGGCGTGCATCGTCGCTGCCGGGGTGCCTATGCCACCGTGGCGATGATCTCGGGCACCGGCCTGCTGGCTTTCCGCGACCCCTACGGCATCCGTCCGCTGGTGATCGGCCGCAACGACACCCCCAACGGCACCGAGTGGCTGGTGGCCTCCGAGAGCGTCGCCCTCGACGTGATGGGTTTCAAGCTGGTGCGGGACGTGGCGCCGGGCGAGGCGATCCTGATCGACACCGAAGGCCGCTTCCACAGCCGTCAGTGTGCCGGTCACACCGTGCTGGCGCCGTGCATGTTCGAGTTCGTTTACCTGGCTCGTCCCGATTCGCTGATCGATGGCATCTCGGTGTACGACGCGCGGATCAAGATGGGCGAGTTCCTGGCCCGCAAGCTGCGCGCCACGATGCCCCATCTCAAGATCGACGTGGTGATCCCGATTCCCGACTCCAGCCGTCCGTCGGCGATGGAAATGGCCCATCACCTGAACGTGCCGTACCGGGAAGGCTTCGTGAAGAACCGCTACATCGGCCGCACCTTCATCATGCCGGGGCAGGCGATCCGCAAGAAATCCGTGCGCCAGAAGCTCAACACGATCCACCAGGAGTTCAAGGGCAAGGCGGTGCTGCTGGTGGATGACTCCATCGTGCGCGGCACCACCAGCCGCGAGATCGTCCAGATGGCGCGGGATGCCGGTGCGACCAAGGTGTACATGGCCTCGGCGGCACCCCCGGTTCGCTACGCCAACGTGTACGGCATCGACATGCCTACCAAGAACGAGCTGATCGCCAGCAACCGTACCGAAGAGGAAATCTGCCGCGAGATCGGTGCCGACGCGCTGATCTATCAGGATCTCGACGACCTCAAGGCGGCCGTTCAGGCCATCAACGCCTCCATCTCGATGTTCGAGACCTCCTGCTTCGACGGCTGCTACGTGACCGGCGACGTCACCGACGAGTACCTGTCGGGCGTCGAGAACCAGCGCAACGACGCGGCCAGCAAGCCGGCTTCCGAAGAGGGTGGCGGTCAGATGGACCTGAACCTCGTCTCCCGGAGCGAAACTTGAGTCACGATCCGATGCAGGGCCTCGATCCGGATACCCTGGCGATTCGCGCTGGCATCGAGCGCAGCCAGTTCAACGAGCACGCCGAGGCGCTGTACCTCACCTCGAGCTTCGTCTTCAACAGCGCGGCCGAGGCCGCTGCGCGCTTCTCCGGCGAGGAGGAGGGCAACGTCTACGCCCGCTTCACCAACCCGACGGTCACCGCGATGCAGCAGCGCCTCGCGGCGCTGGAGGGGGCCGAGGCCTGCATTGCGACGGCGTCCGGCATGGCGGCGATCCTCTCCACAGTGATGGCGCTGCTGTCGGCGGGCGATCATGTGGTGGTGTCCCGCGGGGTGTTCGGTGCCACGCAGCAGCTCTTCGGCAACATCCTGTCGCGCTTCGGCATCGCGTCGACCTTCGTGCCGGCTACCGACCTCGACGCCTATCGCGCTGCGGTCACGCCGTCGACGAAACTGTTCTTCATCGAGTCGCCGTCCAACCCGCTCACCGAGCTGGTGGATATCGCCGCGGTGGCGGCCGTCGCCCACGAGGCCAAAGCCCTCTTGGCGGTGGATAACTGCTTCTGCTCGCCGGCGCTGCAGCAGCCGCTCAAGCTGGGTGCCGATCTGGTGATCCATTCCGCCACCAAGTACCTCGACGGCCAGGGCCGAGTGCTGGGCGGCGCGGTGTGCGGCAGCAAGGTGCTGGTGGACGAGGTGCTGAAGTTCCTGCGCACTGCCGGCCCGTGCATCTCGCCGTTCAACGCCTGGGTGATCCTGAAGGGGCTGGAAACCCTCAAGATCCGCATGGCGGCGCAATCCGCCAGCGCGCTCGAACTGGCCACCTGGCTGGAGGCCCAGCCGCAGGTGGCGCGGGTGTTCTATCCGGGCCTGCCTTCCCACGCCCAGTACGAGCTGGCCCAGCGCCAGCAGCGCAGCGGGGGGGCGATCGTGAGTTTTGAAGTGAAGGGCGGCCGCGCGGAAGCCTGGACGGTGGTGGATTCGACCCGTGTCGTGTCGATCACCGCCAACCTGGGCGATACCAAGACCACCCTCACTCACCCGGCGTCCACCACCCATGGCCGGATCTCGCCGGAGGCCCGCGAGGCTGCCGGTATCCGCGAGAGCCTGCTGCGGGTTGCGGTGGGCCTGGAGGCGGTCGAAGACCTGAAAGCCGATCTGGCCCGGGGGCTGGCCAAGCTCGGCGCCTGATTCGCCTGTTCGCTCAAAGAGAAACGGCGCCTCGTTGGGCGCCGTTTTTCATTTCAGGGTGTGGCGGGTGAGTTGCCCATCAGCCCAGACCAGCACTTCGCCCTGGTCGTCCTGCCAGTCGGCGAGCACCCAGCGCTCGCAGGCGTGCCCGTCCACGTCGATGGCGTGCACAGCCGGGCGGTGGGTGTGGCCGTGGATGAGGCGCGGGAAGCTGTGCGCCCGGAGGAGGGCGGCGACGGCGTCGGCGTTCACGTCCATGATCGCCGCGGCCTTCTCGGACTTGGCTTCCTCGCTCTTCATGCGCACGCCGGCGATGATCTGCTTGCGCACGGCCAGGGGCTGGGTGAGGAACTGGGCCTGCCAGGCGGGGTTGCGCACCTGCTGGCGGAAGGCCTGGTAGGCGAGGTCGTCGGTGCACAGGCTGTCGCCGTGACACAGGAGGGCCGGCTGGCCGTCAAGGTCGAGCGGGCTTGGGTCGGGCAGCAGGGTGAGCCGGGCGCGGCGGGCGAAGTCGCCGCCGATCAGGAAATCCCGGTTGCCTGGCATGAAGAAGACCTGCGTGCCGGCATCCGCGAGGGCGGCGAGCTGGTCGGCGACGCGGGTGTTCAGCGGGTCGTCGAGATCGTCGTCGCCGGCCCAGTATTCGAAAAGGTCGCCCAGGATGTAAAGCCGGCTCGCGGCCCGGGCGGGGCCGGCGAGGTAGCGCTCGAAGAGCGCGGTGAGGGCAGGGCGGTCGGCACCCAGATGCAGATCGGAGATGAAATGGATTGGCATGCGTCGTTCGCCCCGCCTGGCTGCTTAGACCACTTCGGCGCGCTGGATGACCACGTCTTCCTTCGGCACGTCCTGGTGGAAGCCGGCGTTGCCGGTCTTCACGCCCTTGATCTTCTCGACCACGTCCATGCCTTCGGAGACCTTGCCGAACACGCAGTAGCCCCAGCCCTGGACGTTCTCGGCCTTGAAGTTGAGGAAGTCGTTGTCGGCCACGTTGATGAAGAACTGGGCGGTGGCGGAGTGCGGATCCTGGGTGCGCGCCATGGCGATGGTGCCGGCTTCGTTCTTGAGGCCGTTGTTGGCTTCGTTCTTGACCGGGGCCTGGGTGGCCTTCTGCTTCATGCCGGGCTCGAAGCCGCCGCCCTGGATCATGAAACCGTTGATGACGCGGTGGAAGATGGTGTTGTCGTAGTGGCCGGCTTCGACGTAGGCGAGGAAGTTCTTGACGGTTTCCGGGGCCTTGTCGGCGTCGAGTTCGATGACGATGTCGCCGTGGTTGGTGGTGAGTTTGACAGCCATGAGGTGCTCCTGTTGGGAAAGTGGGGTTACTTGGCGGGCTTTTCGGGCAGCTGGCGGACCGACTGGATGAGGACCGGGGTGGCCGGCACGTCGCGGTGGAAACCGCGGGTGGTGGTGGGCTCCTTGCCGATCTTGCGTACGACGTCCATGCCGTCGGTGACCTTGCCGAACACCGCGTAGCCCCAGCCGTCGGGCGACGGGTAGTTGAGGGCGCGGTTGTTCTCGAGGTTGATGAAGAACTGGGCGGAGGCGGAGTGCGGGTTCTGGGTGCGGGCCATGGCGATGGTGCCGGCGTCGTTCTTGAGGCCGTTCTTGGCTTCGTTCTCGATGGGGGCGCGGGTGGCTTTCTCTTCCATCTTGGCGTTCATGCCGCCGCCCTGGATCATGAAGCCGTCGATGACCCGGTGGAAGACGAGGCCGTCGTAGAAGCCACTCTTGGCGTACTCGAGGAAGTTGGCGACCGTCTTGGGGGCGCTTTCCGGGTAGAGTTCGAGCACGATGGTGCCGGCGCTGGTCTTCATCTCGACCAGGGGGTTGGCAGCGGCAGCGATCAGCGCCTGGCTGGCGAGGGCAACGGCGAGCAGAATCTTGTTCATGGAGGGGCTTTCCTGTGGGGAGGGGAATAGCGCTGCCGGCTGGGGCAGCGGATCAGGCGAAACCTTCGTAGACGATCTTCCAGCGCCCGCCTTCCTTGAGCCAGTACTGGCGCTTCTTGAGGACGTTGGAGAGGTTGTTGCTGCGGTAATCCTGCTCGAAGGTGACCACGACCAGATCCTGCTTGCCGGGGCTGCGGAAGACGCTCACCTTGTCGAGCTGGACCTTGATCCAGCTCTTGCTGGCATTGACGGCCTTCTTCTGTTCGGCCCAGCGGTCGTAGCCGCCTTCGTTATTGCGGAAGCTCTTCGAGTAGTGGGCCAGGTAGCGATCCACGTCGCGGCTCTCCCAATCCTTGCGCCAGCTTTCGATCTGGCGGTTGAGGGCGGCGCGTTCGGCAGCCCAATCGTCCACGCTCAGCCACTCGACGGTGTTGCTGATGATGACGGGCGTCAGGCCGATCTGGAGGTAGCTGGCGAGGGCGTCGAGATCGCGGTTGGTGAGCACCACGCAGCCGTCGGAGGCGCGGGGCGGGCGGGAATAGGTGTCGCTGGGCGTGCCGTGCAGCCAGATGCCGTGGCCGTCGCGGCCCTGCTGGCGGTCCCACTCGTTGGGGTAGCTGATCGGGAAGGCGCCGTTGCCGTAGAAGTCGGAGAGCTTCTGGCGGGGTAGGTTGGCGGTGACGTGATAGACGCCGACCGGCGTGCGTTTGTCGCCCTCGCGCAGCTTCTCGGACCCGAGCTTGCCGTGGCTGATGTAGTAGTCGGCCACGAAGCGGGGCCGCCCGTTGTCGTTCTGGTAGATGTAGAGGCGGGCCCGCTGGGTGTCCACCACGATGGCGTACTTCTGCTCCGGTTCCATCTGCAACAGGTAGCGCGGCACGTAGTTGCTGGGCGGGCGGTTGCGGTAGGCCTTGAGGCGGGCGACGGCCTCCTCGCGCAGGTCGGCGAGCTTGTCGGCCGGCGCGTCGGGTTGATTGCCAAATGTGGCCAGGGGCCGGGCCCGGGCGAGCAGCAGATCGCCCCGGATCAGGTGGGCCAGGCGGAAATTGGGATAGGCGTTGATCAGCGCATCGATCTTCTCGAGGGCGCTGTCGAGCCGGCTCCGCTCGATGTCCTGGAACACCGCGCCCAGCGCCGCGTCGGGATCGCTGCTGCGCGCGGGCGCCTCACCGGCCGCCAGAGCCAGCAGCGGCCCGCACGTCAGGAGGAGTGCGAGCCCTCTGCGCAACGCAGACTGCAAGTGCTGCATCAACCGCCAACCCGCTCCTGTTGAATCACCCATTTGCCATCCTGAAGGACAAGATTGAGTGTCTTGTTCGAGGAGGTGGACAAGTTGGCGGAGCGATAGTGCTGTCGCAGCTTCACGGTTGCACGATCGCCCGAGACGCTGACGACCTTCACGTTCTCGAGGTTGACCTCGATGTCACCCGGTTTGGTGAGGCGCTGGTTGCGCTCCTCTTCCCAGGCCTTGCGGTTGAGCCCCTTCGGCGGATCGAAATCCCGGGCGTAGTGACCCAGGTAGCCCTTGACGTCCTTGCGCGACCAGGAAGCGGCCCAGCTCTGGACCGACTTGGCGATCGCCGCGGCCTGGGCGGGGGTGTCGTCCTTGGGCTCCGGGCGTTTGGCGGGCTTGGGTTCTTCCTTGACGACAGGTGCCTGCGCGACGGCGACCGGGGCCGGCGCTGCAGGTTTGGCTGCCGGTGCGGGAGCGGGCGCTGGCGGTGCGACCGGCGCGGCGGCGGGCTTGGCCGGGGCGGGCGCTGGCGTAGCCAAGGCGGCAACCGGCGGTGGCGCAACCGGCTTGGCGGCCGGCACGACGGGCGCGGGCGTCGGCGCGGCGACAGCCACTGCAGCCGGCTTGCTCGCCGGCGCTGCGGCAACCGGCGCGGGCGGGCGGGTCGTCTTGCCGGTGACGCTCATCATCTCGCGAATCATCGCCAGTTTGTTCTGGGCGACCGTGTTGGAGGAGTCGAGGGCCAGCGCCTTGTCGTAGGCCTGGCTGGCGAGACGGGCGTAGATGTCGCCCAGGTTCTCGTGGGCGGTGGCGTAGCTGGGGTGGGTGCGGATCGCCATCTCCAGCGCGTTGCGGGCCTTGTCGTACTGGCGCTGCTGGGCATAGAGCACGGCCAGGTTGTTGTAGGGCTCGGGAAGCTCCGGGTAGTCCTCGGTGAGCTTCTGGAAGACCGCGATGGCTTCGCCGCCGCGGTTGAGTTCGGACAGCACGACACCCTTCAGGAAGCGCACCTGCGCATCCCGCGGCTTGGCGGCGAGGAGCTGATCGGCTTTTTCGAGGGCCTGGGTAAGCTGCCCCTGTTTGACGAGGGTTTGCAGATCCTGCAGGGAATCCGCCCGGGCGGGCCCGCAAAACAGGGTGGCCAGGAGCAGGGAGGCGGCGAGAGCACGTTTTGACATGTGATATGATCCGCCGGCGTACGCGGGCGCGCGAAATGGCGTGTTGGTCGGGTTGCTACAAGCCAGCCATTTTATCAAGAAGCGCAGTCGCCGACCATGCGCGCCCCCCGATTCCCTGTCGCCGGATGAGTACGCCTGCCCGGCTGGGCGCGTCTCCGGCTGCATCCTGTCCCGTTCCCTTCTTTCACTCGGTTTCATTGCGGTCTTTCTCATGTTGAAAATTCATAACTCCCTTTCGCGCAAAAAGGAGCAGTTCACCCCCATCGAACCCGGCAAGGTGCGCATGTACGTCTGCGGCATGACGGTCTACGACTACTGTCACCTCGGACACGCCCGGGTGATGGTGGTTTTCGACATGGTTGCGCGATGGCTCCGGGCCAGCAGCTATAACGTCACGTACGTCCGGAACATCACCGACATCGACGACAAAATCATCAAGCGCGCCCAGGAGAACGGCGAGAGCATCCGCGTCCTTACCGATCGCTTCATCGCCGCCATGCACGAGGACGCGGACGCCCTGGGGGTGCTGCGGCCCGATCACGAGCCAAGGGCGACCGAGTTCGTCGAGCCGATGCAGAAGCTGATCGGTAATCTGGTGGACAACGGTCTCGCTTACAAGGCGACCAATGAAGACATGTGTTACGCGGTGCGCAAGTTCGAGGGCTACGGCAAGTTGTCCGGCAAGTCGCTGGACGAGCTGCGGGCCGGCGAGCGCGTCGAGGTGGCCGGCGGCAAGCACGACCCGCTCGACTTCGTGCTCTGGAAACACGCCCGTCCGGAGGAGCCCGACGAGGTGAAGTGGGCCTCGCCCTGGGGGCCGGGCCGGCCGGGCTGGCACATCGAGTGCTCGGCGATGAGTTCCGAGCTGCTGGGGCATCACTTCGATATTCACGGTGGCGGGGCCGACCTGCAGTTCCCGCACCACGAGAACGAGATCGCCCAGAGCGAGGGCGCGCACCAGTGCAGCTTCGTCAATTACTGGATGCACAACGGCTTCGTGCGGGTGGACGACGAGAAGATGTCGAAGAGCCTCGGCAACTTCTTCACCATCCGCGACGTGCTGAAGGAGTACGCGCCGGAGGTGGTGCGTTTCTTCATCCTGCGCGCCCACTATCGCAGCCCCCTCAACTATTCCGACGCTCACCTGGTCGATGCGCGTCAGGCCCTGTCGCGGCTCTACACTGCGCTGCGCAATGTGCCGGCTGCAGAGGGGGGTGAGATCGACTGGTCTGCGCCGATGCCGGCCCGCTTCAAGCTGGCGATGGACGACGACTTCAACACGGCCGAGGCCATCGCGGTGCTCTTCGATCTGGCGAACGAGGTCAACCGCAGCCAGTCGGCAGAGGCCGCGGCCCAGCTCAAGGCTCTGGGTGGCGTGCTCGGGCTGCTGGAGCAGGCGCCGTCGGCCTTCCTGCAGGGCGGCGTCGAGGCCGGTGGCAGCGACGAGGCGGCGGCCATCGAGGCGCGGATCGCCGCACGCATCGCCGCCAAGAAGGCGAAGGATTTTGCCGAGGCCGACCGCATTCGTGCCGAGCTGCTCGCCGATGGCATCGCGCTGGAGGACACGCCGCAGGGTACCGTCTGGCGGCGGGCCTGAGACCAGCCGGTCGAGGCAAACGAAACAAAAAGGGCGCCCCGCAAGGCGCCCTTTTTGTTGGCGGTGACCCGTCCTGAAATAGCTTGACACTTTTTTGCCGTAGCAAGGAAGCGTCAATGGAATCAAAGCACAAGCGGACCCAGCGGGATTACAGCCTGGCTTTTAAGCTCTCGGT
>NZ_JAYRMI010000034.1:0-41340 GCF_041904905.1 Zoogloea sp.
TGGAAGTCCAGCCTCAGCTGGTGCTGCTGCAGAAGACCCTGCTCAACATCGAAGGCCTCGGTCGCCAGCTCGACCCCGAACTCGACCTGTGGAAGACCGCCAAGCCCTTCCTCGAACGCTGGATGAGCGAGCAGATCGGCTGGCGCGCCCTCGTCCGCCACATGAAGGACGAAGCCCCCGCCTGGGCCGCCACCCTGCCCCAGCTGCCGCGCCTGATGCATCAGGCGCTGGCCTCCGAGAAGCGCGACGACGCGGCCCGGGCCGAAATCGCCCGCCTCGCCGCGGCCAACACCCGTCAGCGCCGCTGGCTGATCGGCGCTGGCGTGGCCCTCGCCGCCCTGACCGCCCTCGAAGCCTGGCGCTGGCTGGCCTGACCGCCGGCTTCCCGAAACCGCAACACTCGGGCGTTTACCATCCGGACGGGCGCGGCAGCGCCATCGCCCGCCCCTCCCCCGGCCACACCGGCCTCCGCTGAACAAACGCCCGTCGGCGCGCTCAAACAGGCATCGACCGCCGCACTGAAGGAACACCATGCCAGCCCCGTTCGTGCCCCCCCGCCCGGTCCGCATCGTCGGCGTCGGCTCCTGCCTTGGCGCGCCCATCTTCGGGCCCGCCGCCGGCCCCCGCGCCCTGCGCGATCTGGGCATCGAAGCCCACCTCGGCCAGCGCGGCATCCGCGCCCGCTGGCAGACCCTGCTCGAACCCGCCGCCCCCAAGCCGCCCCACCCGCCCATGAACGAGCGCCTGGGCACCGTGAGCCACCTGCTCCACGATCTGGCCGACATCACCGCCTCCATCCGCGCCGACGACGCCATCCCGCTGGTGCTCGGCGGCGACCACGCCATCGGCGCCGGCACCTGGCGCGGCGTGGCCCGCCAGCTCGCCCCCCGCGGCAAGCTCGGGCTGATCTGGGTGGACGCCCACCTCGACGCCCACACCCCCCAGACCACCCACTCCGGCAACATCCACGGCATGCCCCTGGCGGCCCTGCTGGGCATCGGCGACGAAACCCTCACCGGCCTGCCCGGCCCCCACCTCGACCCGGCCCACGTGGTCATCGTCGGCGCCCGCTCGTGGGAGCCCGAAGAGCCCAAGCTCCTCGAAAAGCTCGGCGTGAAGATCTTCTACATGCCCGAAGTACGCGCCCGGGGCCTCGCCGCGGTGATGTGCGACGCCATGACCATCGCCCGCGAGGGCACCGCCGGCTTCGGCGTGTCGGTCGATCTCGACGCGATGGACTGCGCCAGACTGCCCGCCACCACCTGCCTGGAGCCCAACGGCCTAGACCCTCAGGCGCTGGTGGACACCCTCCACGGCCTGCGCAGCTGCGCCGATCTGGTCGGCCTCGAGATCGTCGAGTACGTGCCCGAGCGCGACCGCGACGGCAGCGGCGCCCGCTGGGTGGTCGAACTCGCCGCCGCCGCCCTCGGCCCCACCACCGCCCAGCTCCGCCACCGGGAAGACACCTTCGGCGCCCGCAACTACGCGCCGCTGCCGGTGGTCTTCAGCCGCGGCGAAGGCCCCTGGCTGTGGGACGTGGAAGGTCGCCGCTACCTCGACATGATGAGCGCCTACTCGGCGGTCAGCTTCGGCCACAGCCACCCGCGGCTGGTGCGCGCCCTCACCGAGCAGGCCGGCCGCCTCGCCCTCACCTCCCGCGCCTACTCCAACGACCGCCTGCCGCTGCTGCTCGAACGCCTGTCGGCGCTTTTGGGCTACGACCGGGCCCTGCCCGTCAACACCGGCGTCGAAGCCGTCGAGACCGCCATCAAGGCCGCCCGCAAGTGGGCCCACACCGTCAAGGGCGTGCCCGAAGGCCAGGCCGAAATCATCGTGTGCGCCAACAACTTCCACGGCCGCACCACCACCGTCGTCGGCTTCTCCTCCGACGCCCAGTACCGCGCCGGCTTCGGCCCCTTCGCACCCGGCTTCAAAACCATCCCCTTCGGCGACGCCGACGCCCTCGAAACCGCCATCGGCCCCAACACCGCCGCCTTCCTGTTCGAGCCCATCCAGGGCGAAGGCGGCATCAACATCCCCCCCGCCGGCTGGCTCACCCGCTGCGCCGAAATCTGCCGCACCCGCAACGTGCTGCTGATCGCCGACGAGGTGCAGACCGGCCTCGGCCGCACCGGCAAGCTGCTGGCCGTCGATCACGAAGGCGTGCGCCCGGACGGCGTCATCCTCGGCAAGGCCCTGGGTGGCGGCCTGCTGCCGGTGGCCGCCTTCCTGGCCGACGACCGTCTGATGCAGGTCTTCCGCCCCGGCGACCACGGCTCCACCTTCGGCGGCAACCCGCTCGCCGCCGCGGTGGCCAGCGAAGCCCTGGCCCTGCTCGCCGACGAGAAGCTCGCCGAACGCGCCGCCCGCCTGGGCGAGATCTTCCTCGCCCGCCTGCAGGCCATCGACAACCCGCTGATCCGCGAAGTACGCGGCCGCGGCCTGCTGATCGGCATGGAGCTGGACACCACCCGCGTCACCGCCCGCACTGCCGCCGAATGGCTGCTCGCCCGCGGCCTGATGACCAAGGACACCCACGACAGCGTGCTGCGCTTCGCCCCGCCGCTGATCGTGGACGAAGCCACCCTGCTGAAGGCCGCCGAAGTGGTCGGCGACGCCCTCGGCGACCTCGCCCGCCGCACCGCCTGAGCCCAAGCCATGAGCGAAAAACTCGACCGACTCGTCCTCGAAGCCCGCCGCGCCGCCGACAAGCGCGCCGAGGGCTACCGCGAAAAAGCCCTCAAGATCTACCCGTGGGTCTGCGGCCGCTGCGCCCGAACCTTCACCCACACCAACCTGCGCGAACTCACCGTCCACCACCGCGACCACAACCACGACAACAACCCGCCCGACGGCAGCAACTGGGAGCTTTTGTGCGTGTATTGCCACGACAACGAACACCAGCGCCAACTCGAAGCCACCCAGGGCAACGTCACGGCCAAACAGCCGGGCAAGGCCGCGACGCATTCACCGTTTGCGGGGCTGGCGGGGTTGTTGAAGAAGGATTGAGGGGAAGGCGAATCGGCAAGCGGGAAAGCATGTAGGTCGATAAGGAATCGCAGTTGAGCAGGAAAAAACCGGCACGGTGGCCGGATATTGGAAAGCGGTGCCTGACGGGAAAGTCCTTAGAAAAACTAGGCATCTGGCTTCATAGCGTCTCTTGCTACCCCTTCTGCCGCTGGGGGTGATATTGGCTTTCTATTGCGAAATATGCTTGATATTTTCTCTTTTAGATCAGGGAAATTTTCGACGGCACTCTTAAACTCTGCAGAAGATACAAGTTCGTGCCAAGGGCTGCCATGGACATCGCGCTCCACCAGTCGGAGCGGAAGCTCATCGAGCCGGCCCAGAGCTGTAGCGAATAGTTGAGCCTCGAACAATGGGTCTAGGCGACTCGCTTCGGCCCTATAACCCTCATATGCGGTGGAAAGAGCAGCCTTGTAGGCATAATCCTCCGCAAGTCGGAATCGTTGCCCGATCTGCTTTGTAGCAACCCATGCCACCCAAACGGCGGGAGCGATCGTTAACGCGCCAAGTGCAAGTCGCAGCAAAACGAGCCCCCAATCAGGCCTTCCATCAAGTGCTTTGAGAATCTCTGGAAATCGATCATGCGACAACAGTCCTGCTACGACTAGAGCACCCAGTAGCACCAATACCCAAACCAGCATTGATTTGTTCAGTGACTTAGATTTGTCCGAAAACGCTTGAGCAAGTCCTTGTGAGGTTGCTGCGCGGTATGCCTCACGCACCTTCGAGAGTGTTGCCTGCGCTTCACTTTCTGTCGTTTCGAGCCTAATTTTTAGTGCATCTAGCGTATCAGACGTCGCTGCTGATTTCGCGTTTAACTTTTCCGCCCCCTTTGCTGCTTTGTCTACCTCGGCCAATGCAATAGCTAGTTCAGCATGGGTAGACGGGAGCCTTTCAGCTGTATCAAATGCCGCGTTAATCGCTGCAACTTTTGCTTCAATCCCATCAATTGACTTTGTTGCGTGCTCAAGGCGAAGATTTGCGGCAGTTACGTATTTCTTTAGTGCTGCAGGAAGGAACAAACTGCTTCGAATCTGTTCGGGAGATATTAGTGCGGAGATTTGAGCATCTAAGCATGTAAGGAAACAAACAACGGCTTCTGCTGCTTGCGGTCCACTCCATAGGTTTGGGATTGTGTTTTGGGTTAGCCATTCAACCTTAGCCGACAGATCGCTAAATATTTCCTCCGTTTCTGTGGCTAAACTCCAATCCACTGACCTTATGCGGTCTGCCAATGAGCTTGCCATGTAACTAAGATCAATTTTTCCAAGGGGAGGAGCTTGCCAGCCCCAGTGGTCTGAGAATTTTGTTTCGTTTGGCATACCTTCAATTCTATCTGCCAGTTCTGCAAGCTTCTTGTGAAGTATTGATGCTGCGTTGGATTGCATGGATTCTCCCTAAGAATTTGTCTCAAACATTAGCGTACACCCAAGCCGCTGGCCTAACGAATCGCTGAACGGCTGTTATTGGTTCCATAACGAGGCGATGGAGAACTATAGACCCGGACCCAATAATATGGCGATCCTTAAGAACGGCCGCGCGCGTTTTCCCCAGAGCTGCCGCAGCCAGCCGTATGACATCGATTTCCAGCCGTTTCGCCGCCCCTCACGACTTCGCATCCCTTTGTTCTTTGGCGGTATGCAACTAGTGATACAGCAAAGATGTAGATTCGTAATGGATAGCTGCGGAAATCCTGCCCGGCGTCCGCCCTCGCCCCCCCGACCACCCACCAGATCGCCCCCCGATCGCTCCGCGGCGACCACAGCAGCCAATGCCACCCAAATCTATCGCCCGCCGACCCCGATGACAAGTTCTTTGTCGTGCTCGTGCTGGTCGCGTGGGGCGTGCTTCTCCTGCCGGGGGTACCGGCGTCGGGAGTCGGGCTGAAGTCCGACCTACAGGGAGGCTGAGCTGGCGGGATGGCCCGAAAAGCCGTCCGACCCCGGGGCGCGGTCTTCGGGGCCTCGGGTTATTCCCGGCCACCTCCAGAAAAATTGCTGGACAGCAATTTTTTAACTGCTCGACGGCCCAGGTTAATCCGGATTTCGGAGCGAAAAAAGGCATACGGGCAATTTATTAATCCCGAATCGGCCCAGCTTTTTACCGATTCGTTCGCGGGTCTCGTCGGATCGGGAAATAATTAATTGCTCCGGGGTATTAATTAATCCGATTTTTTCGCAACCCCGGCCCGGCAGAGCAATTTTTTAATTGCTCCGAGCCATTTATTATCCAGCCGGTGGATTTAAGTGGGGGCTTTTCAGGAAATAGCTGCAGCGCAGCGGAGTCGGCCCAGCCCGCGCGGGGGCCTGGCTGGCGCGACATCCCCCAGGTCTGGAAGGTCTGGCCATCTTTCTAGCGCGGTCTGGCGTGCGGCTGGGGGTTTTCGGGATGGATGAGGGGCGGTGTGGGGGCCGCGGGGAGCGCGACACCCCGGCTGCCGGCGGTGGGCGGCGCGCCTCTTCCTCGCGCCCCCCAACCGGCGTAACATCCGCCCCCCGCTCTCCCCACGCCCGCCCATGAGTGCCGCTCCCGCCCGCGCCTGCGGAATCGACTTCGGAACCTCCAACTCCACCGTCGGCTGGCTGCGTCCGGGCGGGGAGACGCTGCTGATCCTCGAGGACGGCAAACCCACGCTGCCGTCGGCGGTGTTCTTCAATGCCGACGAGGAATCCACCCACTTCGGGCGCGACGCGCTGGCCGAGTACCTGGAGGGCTACGAGGGCCGGCTGATGCGGGCACTCAAGAGCCTGCTGGGCAGCAAGCTGATGGAGGGCAGCACTGAGGTGGGCGGCCGCGCGCTGCCTTTCAAGGATCTGCTGGCGAGCTTCATCGGCGAGCTGAAGCGCCGGGCCGAGGCCCAGGCGGGCCGCGGGTTCGAGCAGGCGGTGTTCGGCCGGCCGGTGTTCTTTGTGGATGGCGACGCGACCGCCGACCGGCGCGCCGAGGACACGCTGGCCGCCATCGCCCGGCAGGTGGGCTTCAAAGAGGTGAGCTTCCAGTTCGAGCCCATCGGCGCGGCGCGGCATTACGAGGCGGGGCTGGACCGGGAGGAGCTGGTGCTGATCGCCGACATCGGCGGCGGCACGGCAGATTTCTCGCTGGTGCGCCTGTCCCCCGAGCGGGCCCGCCATGGGGATCGCAAGGACGACCTGCTGGGCAACGCCGGCCTGCACGTGGGCGGCACGGATTTCGACCGGGCCTTGTCGCTGGAGTGCGCGATGCCGCTGCTGGGCTACCGGGGCCTGATGAAGAGCGGCGCCGAGGTGCCGTCCGGGCTGTTCTTCCAGCTGGCCACCTGGCACACCATCAACTTTGCCTACACCCGCCAGGCCTTTGCCGATTTCCAGCAGATCTACCGGGACGCCGCGGCCCGCCGCGAGCTGGACCGCCTGGCCCGGCTGATCGGCCAGCGGGAGGGCCACTGGCTGGCGCTGCAGGTGGAGCAGGCGAAGATCGACCTCTCCACGGCCCCCGCCACCCGCCTGGACCTGGACCGGCTGGAGGCGGGCCTTGCCCACGACATCACCACCGAGGCGTTTGCCGTGGCCACCCGCTCCCTGGTGGACAGGGTGGCGGCGACGGTGACGGCCTTGCTGGATCAGGCCGGGGTGACGCGGGACCGGGTGGATACGCTTTATTTCACCGGCGGGGCGAGCGGGGTTCCGCAGCTGCGGGCACGCATCGCCGCCGAGCTGCCGACGGCGCGCAGCGTGGAGGGCGATCTGTTCGGGAGCATCGGCGCCGGCCTCGCCCTGGAGGCGGCCCGGCGTTACGGCTGAGGCTGAGGCGGCCGGGCGTCGGTGCGCGCCATCACGAAGCAGGCGAAGCGCCGCAGCAGGCTGGTGGCGGCGTGGGTTTCGGTGACCGCCGCGGCCAGGGTGTCCGGGTTGGCGCCGCCTTTGCGCAGCGGCCCGGCAAGCTGGTGGATGTAGCAGCGCATCGCGACGGTGTCGAACTCGGGGTGGAACTGCACGCCCCAGGCGGCCTCCCCCACGCGGAAGGCGTGGTGGGGCTCGAAGTCGCTGGAGGCCAGGCACTGGGCGCCGGGCGGCAGGCGGCGGGCGGTCTGGCTGTGCACCACGTGGGCGGGGAAGCTCTCGGGCAGGTCGGCAAACAGCGGGTCGTGGCGGGCGGCGTCGGATTTGCGGACCCGGACGGTGCCGATCTCCATGCCTTGCGGGTGCCAGTCGGCCTCGCCGCCCAGGGCGTGGGCCAGCAGCTGGTGGCCGTAGCAGATGCCCAGCACGGGCAGCCCCTCGGCCACCCGCGCGGCCAGCCAGCGGGCGGTGGCTTCGCTCCAGGCTTCGCGGTCGGTGACCATCGCCGGGGAGCCGGTGAGCACCGCGGCCGCCACTTCGCCCGCGGCCGGCAGGGCCTCGCCCTTGCGCGGGTCCACCACCCGCACCGGCACGTCGCCCAGCCCGGACGAGATCCAGCTTTCGAAGTCGCCCTCGCGGTGGGCGAAGACCGGGGCGTAATCCCCCAGCTTGACGATGAGCAGCGGTGGCAAGGCGGCAGGCTCCGGGTGGTTGAGACGATTCTCGGGTATCCAACGCGCGGGCACCGTTAAGTGTTGAACGGCGTCGGGTGTTAAATCGGCACTTGCCGCAAAAAGTTTCAACTCGGGCGCGGTGGGCGCAGGCAAAAAAAGGGGCCGTCCTAGGACGACCCCGATCCCTCGACAGGAACCCGCCCCGAAAGACGAGTCTCCCTCCCCATCGAACGAAAACGTTTTCTCGCGGCGCCGGGCTGGAGCGGCCCGGCGCCGCGGCGAATGGATTACTCGAACTCGATGATGACTTCGTCCACCGCCAGGCTGGCGCCGCCTGCGGCAACGATCTTCTTGACCTTGCAGTCCTGCTCGGCCTTGAGGATGTTTTCCATCTTCATGGCTTCGATGACCGCCAGCTTCTCGCCGGCCTTCACTTCCTGACCGACCTGCACGGACACTTCGCGCAGCAGGCCCGGCATCGGGGACAGCAGGAACTTGGAGAGGTCGGGCGGCAGCTTCTCGGGCATCAGGGCCAGCAGTTCGGCGGCGCGGGCGCTCATCACCATGAAGTCGGCGCGGGTGCCCCAGTGGAACAGGCTGTACTTGGTCTTGTGGCGCTCCACCTGGAGGGTGAAGGGCTCGCCATTGACGGTGCCGTTGAAGAGGGACTCACCGAGCTTCCAGTTGGACTTGAGCTCGTAGCTCTTGCCCATGTACTCGACGTGGTAGCCGCCGTCGATGGGCTTGGCGACCACCGGGTGGTGCTCGTTGCCTTCCTTGTTCAGGCGGATGACCATCCACTCGTCGCCCACCAGGCGCTCGTGGCCCTGGAGCTGGCCGGAGATGGAGGCGGAGCGGTCGGTGTAGGCACGGTAGACATAAGCGGCCACCGAGACCAGCAGCGCCGGATCGTCGTGGGGCACCATCGAGGCGTCGAAGCCGGTCGGGTAGTGCTTGGGGATGAAGCCGGTGTCGAAGATGCCCGAGTGGAAGACCGGGTGCTGCATGAGCGCGGCCTGGAACGGGATGTTCGACGAGATGCCGCGGATCACGAAGCCGTTGAGGGCGTCGCGCATGCGGGCGATGGCCTCGGCGCGAGTGGGGGCGTGCACGATGAGCTTGGCGATCATCGAGTCGTAGAACATGGAGATCTCGCCACCGTCGTACACGCCGGTGTCGACGCGGGTGGTGCCCTTGTCGTCGGTGGTTTCGGTCGGCGGCAGGAACTTCACCAGGCGGCCGGTGGAGGGCAGGAAGCCGCGGAACGGGTCTTCGGCGTTGATCCGGCATTCCATCGACCAGCCGTTGATCTTCACGTCGGCCTGGGTGAGGGGCAGCTTCTCGCCGTAGGCGACGCGGATCATCTGCTCGACGAGGTCGAGGCCGGTGATGAGTTCGGTGACCGGGTGTTCCACCTGGAGACGGGTGTTCATCTCGAGGAAGTAGAACTCCTTGGTGGCGCCGGACACCACGAATTCGACGGTACCCGCGGATTCGTAGTTGACCGCACGGGCCAGGGCCACAGCCTGTTCGCCCATCGCCTTGCGCATCTCGGCGTCGACGAAGGGGGACGGCGCTTCTTCGATGACCTTCTGGTGACGGCGCTGGATGGAGCAGTCGCGCTCGTTGAGGTACACGTAGTTGCCGTGGGAGTCGCCCAGCACCTGGATTTCGATGTGGCGCGGCTCGAGGACGTACTTCTCGATGAAGACGCGGTCGTCGCCGAAGGAGTTGCGGGCCTCATTGACGCAGGAGGAGAAGCCTTCGTGGGCTTCGGCGTCGTTGTAGGCAACCCGCAGACCCTTGCCGCCGCCGCCGGCGGAGGCCTTGATCATCACCGGATAGCCGATCTTCTTGGCGATCTCGACGGCTTCGTCGGGGCCGGCGATGGCGTCGTTGTAACCCGGAATGGTGTTGACCTTGGCCTCGATGGCGAGCTTCTTGGACTCGATCTTGTCGCCCATCTTGGCGATGGAGTAGTGCTTCGGGCCGATGAACTTGATGCCTTCTTCTTCAAGACGGCGGGAGAACTCGGCGTTCTCGGACAGGAAGCCGTAGCCGGGGTGAACGGCCTGGGCACCGGTCTGCTTGCACGCGGCGATGATCTTGTCGGCGACCAGGTAGGACTCTTTCGAGGCGGCCGGGCCGATGCAGACGGCCTCGTCGGCCAGCTCGACGAACAGGGCGTCCTTGTCGGCCTCGGAGTACACGGCGACGGTGGCGATGCCCATCTTGCGGGCGGTCTTGATGACGCGGCAGGCGATTTCGCCGCGGTTTGCAATCAGGATCTTGGTAAACATGTTCTTGGCGTCCTCGGCGATCACAGCGGAATGTTGCCGTGCTTGCGCCACGGGTTGTCGAGCTGCTTGTCCTTGAGCATGGCCAGCGAGCGGGCGATCCGCTTGCGGGTGGCGTGGGGCATGATGACGTCGTCGATGAAGCCACGGGCGCCGGCCACGAACGGGTTGGCGAACTTGGCCTTGTACTCGGCTTCGCGCTCGGCGAGCTTGGCGGCGTCGTTCTTCTCTTCGCGGAAGATGATCTCCACCGCGCCCTTCGGGCCCATCACCGCGATTTCGGCCGACGGCCAGGCGAGGTTCACGTCGCCGCGCAGGTGCTTGGAGGACATCACGTCATAGGCGCCGCCGTAGGCCTTGCGGGTGATGACGGTGACCTTCGGCACGGTGCACTCGGCGTAGGCGTAGAGCAGCTTGGCGCCGTGCTTGATGATGCCGCCGTATTCCTGGGCGGTGCCGGGCATGAAGCCGGGCACGTCGACGAAGGTGACGACCGGAATGTTGAAGGCGTCGCAGAAGCGCACGAAGCGGGCAGCCTTGATCGCCGACTTGATGTCCAGACAGCCGGCAAGCACCAGCGGCTGGTTGGCGACGATGCCGACCGGCGAACCGTCGATGCGGCCAAAGCCGATGATGATGTTCTTGGCGTAGTCGGGCTGCAGTTCGAAGAAGTCGCTGTCGTCGACAACCTTGACGATCAGCTCCTTCATGTCGTACGGCTTGTTGGCGTTGTCCGGCACCAGGGTGTCGAGGGAGTAGTCGAAGCGGTCGGCCGGGTCGTTGGTCGGCGTGACGGGCGGCTGCTCGCGGTTGTTGGCCGGCAGGAAGTTCATGAAACGACGCAGCATCGAGAGGGCCTCGACGTCGTTCTCGAAGGCCAGGTCGGCCACACCGGACTTGGTGGTGTGGGTGACGGCGCCACCGAGTTCTTCTGCGGTCACGTCTTCGTGGGTCACGGTCTTCACGACTTCGGGGCCGGTCACGAACATGTAGGACGAGTCCTTCACCATGAAGATGAAGTCGGTCATCGACGGCGAGTACACCGCGCCACCGGCACAGGGGCCCATGATCATGGAGATCTGCGGCACGACGCCGGAGGCCATCACGTTGCGCTGGAACACGTCGGCGTAACCGCCAAGGGAGGCGACGCCTTCCTGGATGCGGGCGCCGCCCGAGTCGTTGAGGCCGATCACCGGGGCGCCGACCTTCATGGCCTGGTCCATGACCTTGCAGATCTTCTCGGCGTGGGTTTCGGACAGGGAGCCACCGAACACGGTGAAGTCCTGGGAGAACACGAACACCAGGCGGCCGTTGATGGTGCCGTAACCGACGACGACACCGTCACCCGGGGTCTTTTCGGCTTGATCCATGCCGAAGTCGACGCAGCGGTGCTCCTTGAACATGTCCCATTCCTCGAAGGAATCCGGGTCGAGGAGCAGTTCGATACGTTCGCGGGCAGTCAGCTTGCCTTTCTTGTGCTGGCTGTCGATTCGCTTCTGGCCGCCACCAAGGCGGGCAGCTTCGCGCTTCTTTTCCAGCTGGTGGATGATGTCGTGCATTTACAGCCTCCAGTCAATGATTCGGGTGTGTTCTTTCAGCCCAGATGGCCGAGCAGCCGGGCAGCGGCTGCGGAAGGCGTCGTCTGGCCGGCCTCGACGGCCGCCTGCAAGCCGGGCAGATCCTGTTGAACCGCGGCATGGCTTGCGAACCGGGCCCGCAGGCCCTGGTCGATGAGTTCCCACATCCACGCCCGGGCCTGTTGGCGCCGGCGCGCGTCGAACTCGCCGCTCCGTTTCATGGTGGAGCGGTAATCCTCAATGGTATTCCAGAATTCGGCGATGCCCTGCTTTTGCAACGCCGAAAGCATGAGCACCGGCGGCGTCCAGTTGGGCGAGGCGTGGCGGAGCATGCCCAGCGCGCTCTTGATCTGGGAGCGGGCCACGTTGGCGGCCTGGGGGTTGATGTCGGCCTTGTTGATGACGATCAGGTCGGCGATCTCCATGATCCCCTTCTTGATCGCCTGCAGGTCGTCGCCGGCGTTGGGGAGCTGGAGCAGGCAGAAGATGTCGGCCATGCCGGCCACGGCGGTCTCGGACTGGCCGACGCCGACGGTCTCGATGATGATGACGTCGAAGCCGGCGGCCTCGCACACCAGCATCGCCTCACGGGTCTTTTCGGCCACGCCGCCCAGGCTGCCGGCCGACGGGCTGGGGCGGATGAAGGCGCCGGTGTTCTGCGAGAGGAGTTCCATCCGGGTCTTGTCGCCCAGGATGGAGCCGCCGGTGACGCTGGAGGACGGATCGACCGCCAGCACCGCCACCTTGTGGCCCTGCTCGATGAGGTACAGGCCGAGGGCCTCGATGAAGGTGGATTTGCCGACGCCCGGCACCCCGGAGATGCCGATGCGCATCGAGTTGCCGGTGTGGGGCAGCAGGCCTTCGAGCACGCTGCGGGCCCGCGCCTTGTGGTCCGGGCGCTGGGATTCGATCAGGGTGATCGTCTTGGCGAGCGGACGCAGCTGATGCTTGAGCACGCCGTCGACCAGGGCCTGATCGATGGCGTCACGCTGCGGAATGTCGGCAGGCATGTTCATGGAAGACATCAATGACGCGCACGCCGGCTTTCGCCGGCGCGCTGTTCCTCACGGGTAGGCTCAGGCCTTGCGGGCGGCGCGGATCTGCTTCAGCACTTCGCGGGCGGCGGTCGGGATCGGCGTGCCGGGCCCGAAGATGCCGGCCGCACCGGCCTTGTACAGCGCGTCGTAGTCCTGGGCCGGGATCACGCCACCGACGAAGGTGATGATGTCGTCGGCGCCCTGATCCTTGAGGGCCTTGATGACGGCCGGCACCAGCGTCTTGTGGCCGGCGGCGAGGCTGGAGCAGCCCACCGCATGCACGTCGTTCTCGACGGCGTGACGGGCGGCTTCTTCCGGAGTCTGGAAGAGCGGGCCGATGTCGATGTCGAAGCCCAGGTCGGCGAAGGCCGAAGCCACCACCTTGGCGCCGCGGTCGTGACCGTCCTGGCCGAGCTTGGCGATCATGATGCGCGGACGGCGGCCTTCTTCGGCCACGAAGGCGTCGATGTCGGCCTTGAGGGCCTGCCAGTCTTCGTTGCCTTCGACCACCGAGTTGTAGATGCCGGAAACGGCCTGCGGGTTGGCGCGGTAGCGGCCGAAGACGACTTCGAGGGCGTCGGAGATCTCGCCGACGGTGGCGCGCAGGCGCACGGCCTTGACGGCCAGATCCAGCAGGTTGCCTTCGCCGGTCTTAGCGCATTCGGTGAGGGCGGCCAGGGCGGCGTCGACGGCGGCCTGATCGCGGGTGGCACGGATGCGGGCCAGGCGCTCGATCTGGGCCTCGCGCACGACGTGGTTGTCGATGTCGAGGATGTCGATCGGGTCTTCCTTGGCGAGCTTGTACTTGTTGACGCCGACGATGACGTCCTTGCCGGAGTCGATGCGGGCCTGCTTTTCGGCGGCGCACTCTTCGACCTTCATCTTGGCCCAGCCGGATTCGACGGCTTTGGTCATGCCGCCCATGGCTTCGATCTCTTCGATCAGCGCCCAGGCCTTGTCGGCCATGTCCTGGGTGAGCTTTTCCATCATGTAGGAGCCGGCCCACGGGTCGACCACGTTACAGATGTGGGTCTCTTCCTGGATGATGATCTGGGTGTTGCGGGCGATGCGGGCCGAGAACTCGGTGGGCAGCGCGATGGCTTCGTCGAGGGCGTTGGTGTGCAGCGACTGGGTACCGCCGAACACCGCGGCCATGGCCTCGATGGTGGTGCGCACGACGTTGTTGTACGGGTCCTGCTCGGTGAGCGACCAGCCGGAGGTCTGGCTATGGGTGCGCAGCATCATGGACTTCTGGCTCTTCGGCTCGAACTGCTTCATGAGACGCCACCACAGCATGCGCGCGGCGCGCATCTTGGCGATCTCGAGGTAGAAGTTCATGCCCACCGCCCAGAAGAAGGACAGACGGCCGGCGAAGGTGTCCACATCCATGCCGGACTTGATGCCGGTGCGCACGTATTCGACGCCGTCGGCGAGGGTGAAGGCCAGCTCGATGGCCTGGTTCGCGCCCGCTTCCTGGATGTGGTAGCCCGAGATCGAGATGCTGTTGAACTTGGGCATGTGGGTCGACGTGTAATTGAAGATATCGGCGATGATCTTCATCGACGGCGTCGGCGGGTAGATGTAGGTGTTGCGGACCATGAACTCCTTGAGGATGTCGTTCTGGATGGTCCCGGACAGCTTGTCCTGCGAGACGCCCTGCTCTTCGGCGGCCACGATGTAGCCGGCGAGGATCGGCAGCACGGCGCCGTTCATGGTCATGGAGACGGAGATCTTGTCGAGGGGGATCTCGTTGAAGAGGATCTTCATGTCCTCGACGGAGTCGATGGCCACGCCGGCCTTGCCGACGTCACCCACCACGCGGGGGTTATCGGAGTCGTAGCCGCGGTGGGTAGCCAGGTCGAAGGCCACCGACACGCCCTGACCGCCGGCGGCGAGCGCCTTGCGGTAGAAGGCGTTGGATTCCTCGGCGGTGGAGAAGCCGGCGTACTGGCGGATGGTCCAGGGGCGGGCGGCGTACATGGTGGCCTGGGGGCCGCGCAGGAAGGGCTCGAAACCCGGCAGGGTGTTGGCGTACTTGAGGCCTTCGAGATCGGCCGCAGTGTACAGCGGCTTGACGGTGATGCCTTCCGGCGTCACCCAGTTCAGTTTGGCGACATCGCCTTCAGGAGCCGACTTGGCGGCGGCCTTGTTCCAGGCGGCCAGATCGGGTTGCGGGAAGGTCGGTTCGTTGGTGTTCGCCATGGTTCTACCCTCAAGAGTACGGGCCGCGGGAGCGGCCTCTTTTCTGTCCTGGATACGTGTTGCCCGGCTCGACCGGCCCGGTCTTGAAGCCGGACTCGCATACAAACCGGGACGCCAGTACCGGCCGTGGTCCCTGACCACGGCCGGCTGCCGTGCCCTGCGCGGGCAGTTTTCTCCCTCCCTCTGTTTTTCGAGCGCCGACGGCCGAAGCCGCCGGGCTGCAACAAGGTTTACTTCCAGCGCAGGAACTTGACTTGCTATCCGTGGGATAATACTTTATCCATAATTATGGATGCAATAGCCGAATCCACCTCATTCACCACAAGTCCACATCCTCCATGAACGCTGGCCGCATCGCTCCCCTCGCCCTCTATCAGGAAGTCGCCGAACGCCTGCGCCAGCGCATCTTTGCCCACGAACTCCCGCCGGGCACCTGGGTGGACGAGCAAGCCCTCGCCGCCGATTACGGCATCTCCCGCACCCCGCTGCGCGAGGCCCTCAAGGTGCTCGCCGCCGAGGGGCTGGTGACGCTCAAACCCCGCCGCGGCTGCTACGTCACCGAGATCTCCGAGCGCGACCTGGACGAGATCTTCACCGTGCTGGCGCTCCTCGAGGGCCAATGCGCCGCCGACACCGCCCACAAGGCCACCGCGGACGATCTGGCCCGCCTGCGCAGCATCCACGACGACCTGGAGCGCGCCGCCGCCGACCGGGACATCGACGGCTTCTTCGAGGCCAACCAGACCTTCCACCAGGAAGTCCAGCTGATCGCCGACAACCGCTGGCTCACCCAGACGATCACCGATCTGCGCAAGGTCATCAAGCTGTCCCGCCACCACTCGCTGTTCAGCGCGGGCCGGCTGGAGCAGTCGCTCGCCGAGCACCGCGTCATCCTCGAAGCCCTTGGCCGGCGCGACGCCGCCGGCATCGAACAGGCGATGCGCGACCACATCTCGAGCGGCCGCCGGGCCCTGGCCAAGATCGCGAGCCGCAAGGAAAGCACCGCCTGACACCGCGGGTCGCCTGAAAACAAAAACCCCCGCCGGGCAACCGGACGGGGGTTTTTGCTGGGCCCTGCGCCCCGAAGGGCGCGGCCGGGGATCAGTGGCTGCTGGCTTCAGCGGCACCGAAACCGGTCTGGGCACGCACGTACTGGTCCTCGAAGGCAGCGCGTTCGGCCTGGGCTTCGGCGCTGTTGTCGAGCAGCGACACCACGATGGTCACCAGGAAGGCCAGCGGCATGGAGAACAGGGCCGGCTGGTCGTACGGGAAGATCGCCTGGGCGTTGCCCAGCACGGTGACCCACACCGACTTGGACAGCAGCACGAACAGCACCGCGGCCACCAGACCGACGTAGCCGCCGAGCACGGCGCCACGGGTGGTGAGGCCCTTCCAGTACATGGAGAGGATCAGCACCGGGAAGTTGGCGGAGGCGGCGATGCCGAAGGCCAGGGCCACCATGAACGCCACGTTCATCTTCTCGAAGGCGATGCCGAGGACGATGGCCACCAGGCCCAGGCCCACCGAGGCGAACCGGGACACGCGCAGCTCTTCGGTCTCGGTGGCCTTGCCCTTGCGGATCACGCGGGCGTAGATGTCGTGGGAGATGGCGGCCGCACCGGCCAGGGCCAGACCGGACACCACCGCCAGGATGGTGGCGAAGGCCACGGCCGACAGGAAGCCCAGCAGCAGATTGCCGCCCACGGCCTTGGCCAGGTGCATCGCAACCATGTTGCCACCGCCGACGATCTTGCCGCCGATCTTGCCGCCCTCGAAGAACTCGGGGTTCTGGCCGACGATGATGATGGCGGCGAGGCCCATCAGCAGGATCACGTTGAAGAAGTAGGCCACGAAACCGGATGCGTAGAGCACCGACTTGCGGGCCTCCTTGGCGTTGGTCACGGTGAAGAAGCGCATCAGGATGTGCGGCAGGCCGGCGGTGCCGAACATCAGGCCCAGGCCCAGCGACAGCGCGGTGACCGGATCCGGCAGCAGCGAGCCCGGGAACAGGATCTTCTCGCCCATGGTGTGCAGCGAGACGGCCTTGGACATCAGGTTCTCGAAGCTGTAGCCGAACTGGGACATGGCCAGCACCATCACCAGCGTGCCGCCGGCGAGGAGCATGCAGGCCTTGATGATCTGCACCCAGGTGGTGGCCACCATGCCGCCGAAGGTGACGTACACCATCATCAGCGCGCCCACGACGAACAGGGCGATGGTGTAGTCGAGACCGAACAGCAGCTTGATGAGCTGACCGGCGCCGACCATCTGCGCCACCAGGTAAAAGCACACCACGGTGAGCGACGAGACCGCCGCCATCGTGCGCACCTTGCTCTGGTTGAGGCGGTAGGAGGTGATGTCGGCGAAGGTGAACTTGCCCAGGTTGCGCAGGCGCTCGGCCATCAGGAACAGGATGATGGGCCAGCCGGCGAAGAAGGCGATCATGTAGATGTAGCCATCGACGCCCTTGGTGTAGACCAGCGCGGTGAGGCCCAGCAGGGTGGCGGCGGACATGTAGTCACCGGCAATCGCGAGGCCGTTCTGGAAGCCGGTGATGCCACCGCCGGCGGTGTAGAAGTCGGATGCCGACTTGGTGCGGCCAGCCGCCCAGTAGGTGATGCCCAGGGTCATCGAGACGAACAGCACGAACATCCCGATGGCGTGCAGGTTGAGGGGCTGCTTCTCGGTGGCGGAGATCGCGTCGCCGGCAAACGCCATGGCGGGCGCGAGGAGCGCCAGCAGCGCAAGATTCAGACGGGCAAGCATTACTTCACCTCCTTGGATGCGTCGCGGATGATCTCGGCGGTGATCTCGTCGAACTCGCCGTTGGCGCGCTTCACGTAAACCGCGGTGAGCACCCAGAAGAAGATGAACATGAACAGCTCGAAGGCGATGCCGACGGTGAGGTAGGAACCCTCCGACAGGCGCTGGCCGATCAGCTGCGGCTGAAAGGCGACGACCATGAAGAAGCCGTAGAAGATCGTCAGGACGATCACGGACAGGATGGTGGCAAAGCCCTGGCGCTTGGACACCAGCTCGGCAAAGCGCGGGTTGCGTCTGATGCGTGCGTAGACCGCACTCTGAGACGAAGTGCTCGACATGATTTCCCTCCCATGGAAATTCACTTGGATGCGGCGCGATCTGCCTGTTGGCCCCCGTGTCGGGGATCTGAACGACTATTGTTGTGGGTGCTTCTCGCAGGGCGAAGCCGCGCCAATACAACGCCCAACCGGATGATATAACATACAGAAGACCCCATACCACGCCGTATGGAAATATTTTTGCACCACATAAAATAATTTTATCAACCCTCCCGACGGAAGCGCCCGCCATGCCCGGAGAAATCCACTTCAGCCAGGAAGCTGGCATCGCCACCCTGACCCTCTCCAACCCGGACAAGCTCAACGCCGTGGACGCCGGCATGTGGCGCGGCCTGCAACGCCGGATGAGCGAACTCAACGCCAACCCCGACCTGCGCTGCGTGGTGCTGCGCGGCGCCGGCGACAAGGCCTTCGCGGCCGGCGGCGACATCGAGGAGTTCCTGGTGGTGCGCGCCACCGTGGACGACGCGCTGCACTATCACGAGGAGCTGGTCGCCGCCGCCCTCGACGCCATCCGCGCCTGCCCGGTGCCCACGGTGGCGATGATCCAGGGCGCCTGCATCGGCGGCGGGCTGGAGATCGCCGGCTGCTGCGACATCCGCATCGCCGGCGAATCGAGCCGCTTCGGCGCGCCGATCAACAAGCTGGGCTTCTCGATGTACCCGGGCGAGATGGCCGGCCTGCTGGAACTCGTCGGCCCCGCCGTGCTGCTGGAGATCCTCCTCGAAGGCCGCATCCTCGGCGCCCGCGAGGCCCTCGGCAAAGGCCTGCTCACCCGGGTGGTGGACGACGAGGAGGTGGAGAAGGAAGCCCTCGCCACCGCCGGCCGCATCGTGAAGGGCGCGCCGCTGGTGGCCCGCTGGCACAAACAGTGGGTGCATCGCCTGATGAAGGGCGGCCCCCTCGGCGCCGACGAAAAACGCGCGGCCTTCGACTTCCTGGCCACCGACGACTACAAGGAAGGCCTGGACGCCTTCCTGGGCAAGCGCCCGCCGGTGTTCAAGGGGCGCTGATCGCCCCGGCCCCTCAGCCCGCCTGCCAGCGGGCCAGCAGCGCAGCCCGGTGGGGCACCAGCTGCTTCACCGCCACGTCGAGCACCGGGCCGGTGAGGGTGTGGCCGGAGCATTCCGCGGCCAGCACCACGTCCGTCTCGCCCACCGCCACCCGCAGCGGGCCCTGGGCCTGTTGCAGGCGGGTCTGGCGATGGGAGGCATCCAGAAAGATGTGGCCGTTGGTGAGGTTGAGCTTGCCCTCGATCTGCGCAGGCTTGCCGCTCGACAGCAGCGCATCCACCCGGCAGCCCACCAGCCGGTATTCGTTGACCAGGGCCAGGGCCTGGCTGCGCAGGTAGGCCGCCTGTTCGGCCTCGACGGCGGGCAGCCGGGCGGCGGCGCGGGCGGCGAGGGTTGCCACCTCGGCGTCGGTGAGGTGGGGCGCGGCCTCGACGATGCGCGCCGGCTCGATGCGGGCCACCGCCTTAGCCTGGGCGTCGAGCCGGTGGTGGTGCTTCACCACCCGCACCTCGGCCTTGGCCAGCTGCTTGCCGGCGATCGCCGGCAGGCCCTGGATCACCGTCGGGCCCAGCAGTTCGGCCAGCTTCTGGCAAAGCCGCGCGTGATCGAGGGTGGCCATGGAATCGGGCACGGCCAGTTCGAGATCGAACTGGAGCTGGAGACGGACATTGGCTGCGGACATGGCACCACCCGAACGGTATAGATCGGAAGGTTCACGGACAGAAATCCGCCCACTTTAGGCGTTCAGCCGCCCAGCACGGTGTGGAGCATCTTGGCCGACAGCAGCACCAGCACGCCGGCGAAGATCTTCTTCAGCGTGGCCACCGGCAGCGTGTGGGCCAGCCGGGCGCCGATGGGCGCGGTGAGGCTGGAGAGCAGGCTGAGGAGCACCAGCGCCGGCAGATAGACGAAACCCACCGACCACTCGGGCAGGCCCTGGGCGCCCCAGCCGTTGATGAGATAGCCCAGCGCGCCGGCCAGGGCGATGGGCAGGCCGATGGCGGCGGAGGTGCCGATGGCGTTGTGCACCTTCACGTTGCACCAGGTCATGAAGGGCACCGACAGGGAGCCGCCGCCGATCGCCACCAGCGACGAGATGGCGCCAATCACGCCACCAACGCCGATCAGCCCGACGGTGCCCGGCAACTCGCGGGTGGGCTTGGGTTTCACGTTGAGGATCATCTGCACCGCCACGTAGGTGGTGAAGCAGGCGAAGAAGATCGCCAGCGGCTGAGTGGGCGCGCGGGAGGCGACGAAGGTGCCGGCGAAGGTGCCGGCCAGCACGCCCGGGGCGATGCCCTTCACGATGTCCCAGCGCACGGCGCCGTGGGCGTGGTGGGCGCGCAGGCTGGACAGGGAGGTGATTACGATACCGGCCATCGAGGTTCCCAGCGCCAGATGTATCATGTGCTCCCGCGGGAAGCCCTGGGCGGCGAACAGCGTGGTGAGCATCGGCACCATGATCGCGCCGCCCCCCACGCCGAGCAGCCCGGCAAAGAAGCCGACGAAGGCCCCGAGGGCAAGATAGGCGGCCAGCCATTCGATTCCGATGTTCATGTCCAATCCCGAAGATCCGTTGCGCCAAGCAGCTGCCCGACGATGAAGCGCCATTCGGCCGGCTCGACCGGGGTGATCGACAGCCGGTTGCCGCGGGCGAGGACGCGCATGTTCGCGAGTTCCGGGTGGCGGCGCAATTCGGGCAAACCCACCAGCCGGGTGCGGCGCACGAAGCCCACGTCCACGTGCACCCAGCGGGGGCTTTCGGGCGTGGATTTCGGGTCGAAGTATTTGCTGGCCGGGTCGAACTGGGTGGCGTCGGGGTAGGCGTCGCCCGCCACCTTCGCGATGCCGGCAATGCCGGGCTCGGCGCAGCCGGAGTGGTAGAACAGCACCCCGTCGCCCACCCGCATGGCGTCGCGCATGAAGTTGCGCGCCTGGTAGTTGCGCACGCCGTACCACGGCACGGTCTGGCCGGGGCGCTGCGCGAGGTCGTCGATGGAGACGTCGTCGGGTTCGGATTTCATCAGCCAGTAGCGCATCGGGCTCTCCTCGTCGGGGTTCGGGACACAGCTGCGACGTTGTCGCCCAAATCGGCCCCGAACACAAGCGCCGCGGGCCGGCCGCAATCGGGCAACAGAAAAGCGCGCCGCGCCCGATAAGTGGTATGAACCGCCCGCGCGAAGGCCCGACCCGGCCCGAGCGGCGGGTTATCATCCCACCGACTGCACCGGAGCCACGCCATGAGCATCACCCCCGAACGCCGCAAGAACCTCACCCTGCGCGAGCTGGTCGACAAGGCCTACCTGATCATCGAGCCCTTCTTCGACCCGCTCAACGCCTGGAACGGCCAGACCCTCGAGCACCTGGCCTACCGGGTGGTGCGCGACCAGCTCCCCGACATTCCGCCCGAAGACGTGCAGATCATCGTCTCCGCCTCCACCCGCATGTACCGGGCCAAGCACCCGGGCACCTGACCTTCCGGCGGCACCGCCCGCCCCGAGCCTGCCTCCACACCCGTCGTGACCCGCTTCTACCCCCTCCTGTTCGTCCTGCTGTGGAGCACCGGCTTCATCGGCGCCAAGTTCGGCCTGCCCTACGCCGAGCCGATCACCTTCCTGTGCGTGCGCTACGGGCTGGTGATCGGGCTGATGGGCCTCGTCGCCCTGGCCACCCGCGCCCCCTGGCCGGCGGAACCCCGCCAGTGGCTGCACATCGGCATCGCCGGGCTGCTGGTCCACGCCCTCTACCTGGGCGGCGTGTTCTCGGCCATCCACCGGGGGCTGCCGGCGGGCATCACCGCGCTGGTGGTGGGGCTGCAGCCGCTGCTCACCGCGCTGGGCGCCGGGCTGCTGCTGGGCGAGCGGGTCCAGCCGCGCCAGTGGGCCGGGCTGGTGCTGGGTTTCGGCGGCGTGGGGCTGGTGGTGTCGAGCAAGGTGGTGGCGGTGGCCGACGGCGGCGGGCTGGCCGACATGCTCGTCCCGGCCCTGCTGGCGCTGGCCGGCATCACCGCCGGCACGCTCTACCAGAAGCGCTTCTGCCCCCGCTTCGACCTGCGCACCGGCGCGGTGATCCAGTTCGTGCCCTGCCTCGCCGTGTCGGCCCTGTTCGCGGCGAACACCGAAACCCTGCACGTCGACTGGACGGGCCCCTTCGTCTTCGCCCTGCTGTGGCTGGTGCTGGTGCTGTCGGTGGGCGCCATCAGCCTGCTCAACCTGCTGATCCGCAGCGGCAGCGCCGTGAATGTGGCGAGCCTGTTCTACCTCACCCCGCCCACCACCGCCCTCATCGCCTGGGCGGCCTTCGGCGAGACCCTCACCGGGCCGGCGCTGGCCGGCATGGCGGTCACCGTGTTCGGCGTGTGGCTGGCCCGCCAATGAAGCCCCCGGCCGCCTCCGCCACCGTCGCCACGCGCATCCTGGGCATCGACCCGGGCCTGCGCCACACCGGCTTCGGCGTCATCGACACCCTGGGCAGCCAGCTGCGCTACGTGGCCAGCGGCGTCATCAAGAGCGGCGAGGGCAGCCTGCCCGAACGCCTCAAGGTGATCCTCGACGGGGTGCGCGAGGTCATCGCCACCTACCGGCCCGACCAGGTGGCGGTGGAGATCGTCTTCGTGAACGTCAATCCGCAATCCACCCTGCTGCTGGGCCAGGCCCGGGGGGCGGCGATCTGCGGCGCGGTATCCCACGACCTGCCGGTGGCCGAATACACCGCGCTGCAGGTCAAGCAGGCCGTGGTAGGCCACGGCAAGGCCGCCAAGGCGCAGGTCTGCCACATGGTCGAGCGCCTGCTGGCCCTCGACGCCAGCCCCTCGTCGGACGCCGCCGACGCGCTGGCCTGCGCCATCTGTCATGCCCACGGCAGCAGCGGGGTGGCCGCGATGGTCGGGGTGGGCACCCGCAAGCGCGGCAGCCGGCTCAGCCGCTGAACCCCGTCGGCGCCTGACGTCGCGCATCGGGCATAAATTCCACGTCATGGGAAAAAACGCACAGCGGGTTTTTGCAGTTCCCGTATAAAGGCTCCCTGTCGTCGAGCCGTCGACGGTAAGAACCCGTTTTGACCGGACCATGCCCCTGTCCCTGCCCACCCGCTCCCTCCCTGCGAACAACCTGCTCATCGGCCTCGCCTATGTGGCCCTCGGCTGGCTGTCCACCGGGCTCGCGGTGGCCGGCGGATACGCCAGCCCGGTGTTCCCCGCGGCCGGCCTGGCGCTGGCGGTGGTGCTCCACCTGGGGGCGGCGGTGCTGCCGGGGGTGTGGCTCGGCTCGGTGGCGCTGCACCTGCTGCTGGCCCTCAACAACGCCGCGCTGACAGCCGCCGATCTGGTCGCGGCGATGACCATCGCCAGCGGCGCCACCGCCCAGGCCTGGCTCGGCCGGATCCTCATCCGGCGCTGGCAGGGCGAGGCCTGGCGCACCCTCGACAACGCCCCGGCGGTGTTCCGCTTCCTGCTGCTGGGCGGCCCGGTAGCCTGTCTGGTGTCGGCCTCGGTGGGCATCCTCAGCCTGTTCCTGGCGGGCGTGCTGCCCCGGGCGGCGCTCCCCTTCGCGTGGTGGTCGTGGTTCGCCGGCGACACCTTCGGGGTGCTCACCTTCGCCCCGCTCACCCTGTGCTTCCTGCTCCCCGACGACCCGCTCTGGCAGGCCCGCCGGCGGCGCATGGTGGTGCCCATCTCGATCACCCTGGCGCTGGCGGCGGGGGCCTTCCACACCGCCACCCGCTGGGAACGCAACGAGCTGGAACTACGCCTGCAGAGCGACGGCACGCGCATCCACCAGCGCATCGGCGACCGCCTGTTGAGCCACCGCGAGGCGCTGCTGTCGCTGCGCAGCTTCATCGAGGTCACCCCCGAGCTGACCGACGCCCGCTTCAACGCCTTCACCCGGGCCACGCTGCAGAACAGCCCGGACATCTTCGCCCTCAGCTACAACGCCTACGTGCCCAGCGGCGAGCGGGCCGGCTTCGAGGCGGCGATGGGGCGCCAGCTCGGCCGCCCCGAGTTCCGCATCACCGAGCGCAACCTCGACGGCAGCCTGCAGGCCGCCAGCCGGCGCGACGCCTTCGTGCCCGTCACCTACATCGCGCCGCTGCCCGCCAACCAGCGCGCCGTCGGCTTCGACATCGCCTCCGAGGCGATCCGCTGGGACGCGGTCAACCGGGCCCTCGTCCAGCGCACCGGCATCGCGGTCACCGCCCCGGTGCTGCTGGTCCAGGAGAACCAGGCGGCGGTGCTGGCCCTGGCCCCGGTGCGTCTGGCCGGCAAGCCGGCGCCGCAGGGCTTCGCGGTGGCGGTGATCCGGGTCGGCCAGCTGGTGGACCGCATGCTGCGCGACACCCTGCCGCCCGGCCTCAGCGTCGCCCTGGTCGACCCCTACGCCATCGGCAGCGTGCGCCGCCTGGACAACGGCGGCGCCGCCCCGAGCGCCGCCCACCCCGAACGCAGCTGGGAGCGCAAGCTCCACTTCGGCGACCGGGAATGGCTGCTCCAGGTGACCGCCGACGAGCGCTACCTCGAATCCCAACGCTCCCTCAACGCCTGGGCGGTCGGCGTCGCCGGGCTGCTGTTCACCACCCTGCTGCAGGCGCTGCTCCTGGGCCTCACCGGCCGCAACTGGATCGTCCAGCGCCAGGTGGACCGCCACACCGCCGACCTCGCCGCCAAGAACCGCGAGCTGGCGCTCGCCACCGTCTCCATCCACAAATCCCCCGACGCCGCCTTCTGGGTGCTGCCGGACGCCCGCATCGCCCGGGTCAACCCGGCGGCCTGCCGGCTGCTCGGCTACTCCGCCGACGAGCTGCTCGCCCTGCGCGTGCCCGACATCGACCCCGACATCACCGAAGCCTGCTGGCACGCCCTGTGGGCCAAGGTGTGGGCCACCGGCGCGGAGGTCTTCGAATCCACCCACCGGGGGCGGGACGGCCGCCAGATCGGGGTGGCGGTGTCGGCCAGCCTGGTCAGCACCGAGGGGCAGGACTACCTCTACGCCTGCGTGCGCGACATCACCGAACGCCGGGCCGCCGACGCCGAACTCACCCGCCACCGGCTGCACCTGGAAGAGCTTGTCGCCGCCCGCTCCGCCGACCTCTCCGTGGCCAAGGAGGCCGCCGAAGCCGCCAACCGCGCCAAGAGCAGCTTCCTCGCCAACATGAGCCACGAGCTGCGCACCCCGATGCATGCCATCATCGGCCTCACCCATCTGCTGCGCCGCAACAACAACGACCCCGCCCAGCAGGACCGCCTCGACAAGATCGCCAACGCCGCCAACCACCTGCTCCGGCAGCTCGAAGACGTGCTCGAGCTGGCCCGCGTCGACGCCGAGCGCATCCCCATCGAGCAGAACCGCTTCGCCATCGGCGAGGTCGTCGGGCGGGTGCTCGAGCTGGTCGGCCCCAGCCTGGAGGGCAAGGGCCTCGGGCTGCAGCTGGACATCGACCCCGACCTCGCCACCCGCCCGCTGATCGGCGACCCGCTGCGCCTGCAGCAGGTGCTTGGCCACATCGTGGGCAACGCGGTCAAATTCACCGGCAGCGGGATGATCGTCGTCCGCGCCCGCCTCGCCGACGTCCAGGCCAGCGGCGCCCTGCTCGCCATCGAGGTGCAGGACAGCGGGATCGGCATCCCGCCGGCCGACCGCGAGCGCATCTTCAGCCCCTTCGAGCAGGCCGACGGCTCCACCACCCGGCGCTTCGGCGGCAGCGGCCTGGGCCTCGCCATCTGCCGCCGGCTCGCCCGGCTCATGGGCGGCGACATCGACGTGACCGGCGAAGCGGGCCACGGCAGCACCTTCCGGATCACCCTGCGGATCGGCGTGCTGCCCGAAGCCACCCCGCCCGCCCCCCACGCGGCAAGCACCGCCGCCGAAGCCGAGCGGCGGCTGCGCTGCGAGCACCGCCACCGCCGCCTGCTGCTGGTGGAGGACGACTGGGTGAACCAGGAAGTCACCCTCGAGCTGCTGCGCGAAGAACTCGGGCTGCAGGTGGATCTCGCCCCCGACGGCGCCGAGGCCGTGCGGCTGTGCAACAAGACCGCCTACGACCTGATCCTGATGGACATCCAGATGCCGGTGATGGACGGCCTCACCGCCACCCGCGCCATCCGCGCCGGCAACGGCCCCAGCGCCCACGCCCCCATCGTCGCGATGACCGCCAACACCTTCGACGAAGATCGCCGGGCCTGCGCCGACGCCGGGATGGACGACTTCATCCCCAAACCGGCCAACCCCGACCGGCTCTTCATCACCCTGCTGCGCTGGCTGGAACGCCCGCCCCTCGCGCCCTGCCGCGGCCGGAGACCCGCGCTGAGCGGTCGATAGCGCGGTCGGGCCGGCAACCGGCGGGCGCCCCGGCGCGGCGACGCCCTAAACTTCCCGGAGCCCCCGCCGAAAAAGGGGCATCTTCCCCCGTTGCCCGAACCATGCCGCCCGAGCCCTCCCAGGACCACCTCGTCACGCCCGAGCAGTTGTGCGTCGGCCTGTTCGTCCACCTCGAACTGCCCTGGTTCAGCCACCCGTTCAGCTTCAACAGCTTCAAGATCCGCTCGGCCGACCAGCTCAAGACCCTGCGCGAGCTGGGCGTCACCCGCTTCCGCTACGACCCCGAGCGCTCCGACGTGCAGCCCCGCGGCACTGCGCCGGCCCCCGCCCCCACCCCGCCGGCGCCGCCGCCGGCCGACGACGACCTCAGCGCCAGCGAAGCCCTGGCCGCCAAGCGCGAGCGCATCGCCCGCCTCGCCGAACGCAAGCGTCAGGTCATCGAGGTGGAGAAAGCCTTCGTGAAGGCCGCCGGGGTGATGCGCAGCATCAACAAGAACCTCTTCGCCCGCCCCAAGGAATGCCTCGAAGAGGTGGACGAGCTGGTCAATCAGATGGTGGTCGCCTTCCTCGACCGTCCCGAAGCCGCCCTCCACGTGATGGGCGAACACGCCGCCGGCGAAGACGCCTACTTCCACGGCCTCAACGTCTCCATCCTGGCGATGATGCTGGCCAAGGATCTGGGCTTCACCCGCAGCCAGAGCCAGCTCCTGGGGGTGGGCGCGCTGCTCCACGACGTGGGCCTCGCCGACATCCCCGAGCGGGTGGCGCGGGCGAAGCACGAACTCACCACCCCCGAACGCAACCTGCGCGAGCTGCACTGCGAATACGGCGTGCGTCTGGGCAAGCAGATCGGCCTGCCCGATCCGGTGCTGCGCATCATCGCCCAGCACCACGAGCTGGCCGACGGCAGCGGCTACCCGCGCCACCTCAAGGGCGAGCAGATCGACCCCCTCGCCCGGCTGGTGTCGCTGGTCAACTACTACGACAACCTGTGCAACCCGGGCGACCTCGCCAAGGCCCTCACCCCCCACGAGGCCCTCTCGCTGATGTTCGCCCAGCGCCGCGCCAAGTTCGACGTGCAGGCCCTGCAGGTGATGATCCGCAGCCTCGGCGTCTATCCGCCGGGCTCGGTGGTGCGCCTGTCCAACGACGCCCTGGCCCTCGTCTCGTCGGTCAATCCGGCGCGCCCCCTGCGCCCGTGGGTCACCGTCTTCGACCCCGACATCCCCCGCGACGAGGCCATCATGCTCGACCTCGAACAGGAGCCCGACATCAACATCGCCAAGGCCCTGCGCCCGGTTCACCTGCCGCCCGACGTCTATGAATACCTCAGCCCCCGCAAGCGCGTGACCTACTACTTCGACGCCGACGCCCGGCCGGGGCGCAGACCATGAACGGCCGCTACCAGGACATCCTGCTCGACGCCGCCGGGGAAATCCTGCTGCTGGTAGACCCGGCCAGCCTCGCCATCCTCGCCGCCAGCCCGGCCAGCGGCCGCCTCCTCGGCCGGCCGGCGGAGACCCTGGTCGGGCTGCCGATCACCGAGATCGAGTGCGCCCTGTCCGACATCTTCTTCTGGGAAGAGGTTCGGGCCGGCGGCATCACCGACGAGCAGACCATGGAGGGCCTCTACCGGCGCGCCGACGGCACCCTGCTGGAAGCCCGCAAGACCGTGCGCCGCCTGCCCGAAGGCGTGCTGGTGTGCGCGGTGGACGTGGGCGCCCAGCGCCGCGCCGAAGGCGGCCTGGCCGCGATGGGCTCGCGCCTGCGGGCCACCCTCGAAGCCACCGCCGACGGCATCCTGGTGCTGGACGGCCACGGCCGCATCGTGAACATGAACCGCCGCCTCGCCGGCCTGTGGCAGCTCCCCGAAAGCCTGCTCGCCCGCCACGACGACGAAGCCATCCTGGCGCACCTGATCGACGCGGTGCAAGACCCCGCCGCCCTGCGCGCGCTCCTCACCACCCACAGCCAGGACCCCAGCGAGACCTTCGACACCCTGCCCCTGCGGGACGGGCGCATCTTCGAGGCCAGCTCCCGCCCCGCCCGCCACGACGACGAGGTGATCGGCCGGGTGTTCTGCATCACCGACGTCACCGAACGCCACCGGGCCGAGCAGGCCCTGATCGCCGCCCGCGACGCCGCCACCTCCGCCAGCAAGGCCAAGAGCGATTTCCTGGCGATGATGTCCCACGAGATCCGCACCCCGATGAACGGCATCATCGGCATGGCCCAGCTCCTGCGCATGACCCCCCAGACCGACGAGCAGCGGGACTACATCGCCACCATCCTGTCCAGCAGCGAGGCCCTGCTGTCGATCATCAACGACATCCTCGACTACTCCAAGATCGAAGCCCGCAAGCTCAACCTCGAACGGATCCCCTTCGACCTGCGTCAGGTCGTCACCGACGTGGACAAGCTGTTCCGCCAGAAAGCCGTCGAACAGGGCCTGGCCTTCTCCACCGCGGTGACCAGCGACGTGCCCCAGCTGCTGGTGGGCGACCCGGTGCGGGTGCGGCAGATCCTGGTCAACCTCGTCAGCAACGCCTTCAAGTTCACCGCCCGCGGGCACATCGACGTGCGGGTGGCGGTGGGCGAGCGCCACGACGGGCGGGTCCGGCTCGACGCCCGGGTCACCGACAGCGGCATCGGCATCTCGCCCGAAAAGTGCCGCATGATCTTCACCCCCTTCGAGCAGGCCGACATGTCCACCACCCGCCGCTACGGCGGCACCGGCCTGGGCCTGTCCATCTGCCGCATGCTGTGCGACCTGATGGAAGGCGAGATCGGGGTGGACAGCCAGGAAGGCCGCGGCTCCTGTTTCTGGTTCACCCTGCGCCTCGACGTGGGCGCCGGCGAAGAGAACAGCCCCGCCCGCACCGCGCCGCGGCCGATCCTGCGCAAGGGCACCCGCATCCTGGTGGCCGAGGACAACCCCATCAACTGCACCGTGATCGCCCGGATGCTCGAACACTTCGGCGCCACCGACATCGTCTTCGCCGCCAACGGCCAAGACGCCCTCGCCCGCTGCGACGAAGGCCGCTTCGACCTGATCTTCATGGACGCCCGCATGCCGCGGATGGACGGCCTCGCCGCCACCCGCGCCCTGCGCGAACGGGGCATCGACACCTACATCGTCGGGGTGAGTGCCGACGCCATGAGCGAGGAACGGGACGCCGCCCTCGCCGCCGGGATGGACGACTACCTGCCCAAGCCCATCAGCCAGATCGCCCTGGCCGCCGCCATCGAAAGCTGGCGCCAGCGGCTGGTGGCCATCCACCACCTTCAGCAGCACCGCGACGGCGACAAAATGTAAGCCCCCCTCGCCGCCCCGCCCGGCCCACCGGGCCCGGCGCCGCGCGTGCCCGCAGGTTTGCTTACAACTCCACGGCAACGGGCCGGCCGGCGCCGGCTATCCTCGACGCGATCCAGGCAGCGCGCCTGCCCACCGAGGAGAACCCAAATGAAAGACATCCGCCGGACCGTCGCCGCCGCCCTGCTCGGCAGCCTGGCCCTCAGCCTGTCCGCCCCCGCCAGCGCCCACGGCGGAGGCGGCTGGGGCCACGAGGGCTGGGAAGAGCGCCATCACCGGCACCATCGCCATGCCCCCCGGTGGGGCGGCTACGGCTACACCTACGCCCCGGCGCCGGTCTATGCCGCGCCGCCGGTGGTGGTGGATCGCCCGGTGGTCTATCGGCCTGCGCCGGTCTATGCCTACCCGGCCGCGCCGGCGATCACCATCGGCCTGCCGTCGCTGGTCATTCCCCTGCGCTGACGCGCAGCGCTGCCCGGCCCGCACCCACGCCGGGCAGCGGGCACGGCAGCACAAACGGCAGCAGCCCCGCCACCGCCTCGCCCTCGCCCGCCGGCCGCAAGCTCGACTCGACGCAGCAGATCTGGGCCTGGGTGAAATCCTCGATGTAGGCCCGCAGGATCGTCACGATCCCCTCGCTGCCCGCCTCCATCAGCAGCGCCACGCGGTCGTCGATCTCCGCCCGATCGGCCGCGTAGAAGGTTTCGTCCCCCCGCTGGATGTGCTTCCGCCAGTAGCTCTCCACCAGCCCGAGGGTCAGCCGGGACGACAGGAAGAACAGGCGCTGGGCCACGTCCACCTGGGCCAGCGTCACCCGCCCGAGGAGTTCGGCGAGGGGCAACGGGCACGGGGTGGCGGAATCGGGCAGGGCGGGGCGTGGCGACATGTTCGGGGTCTCGTGTTACGGTCGGGCGGACCGAGTTCCTGTTTTAGCCTAGCGGCCGGTAGAGTCAAGCAACCATGCCGCACGGTCGCGCAAACGGCGCGCCCAGTCGGCGTTGAGCCCCGGCGCAGCGCCCAGCCGGGCCAGCTCGGCGGCGTCGGGACGGTGGCTGGTGTGAGCCGCCCACAGGCGGGCAAGGGTCAGCCCCGGGGCCGGTCGCTCCAGCAGCGTCAGGCTGTCGCCCGCGCCCACCAGGCCCGGCGCCAGCACCCGGAAGTACCAGCCGGTGCAGCCCAGGTCGGCGATCAGCCGCGACATGGGGTCGTGCCCCAGGCGGTGGCTGATCTTCCAGCAGGGCTGGCGCGGCTGGCTCACCTGCAGGCGACAGGTGCCCGCGGCGTAGATGTCGCCGATGCACACCGTGGCCTCCACCAGGCCCACGCCCGACAGGTTCTCGCCCAGCACGCCGGGCACCAGTTGCGCGGCCAGGGCCGGCACCCGGGCGGCCAGCGCCGCGTAGTGCTCCGCCGGGTAGTAATGCACCGCCTTCTCGGGGCCACCGTGCACGCGCCGGTCGCCCTGCGCGTCCCCCGCCAGCCCCTGCGGGCCGACCGCCACCGGGCCGCTCACCGGGAACTTGAAGATGCCGGTCTGCTGCCCTTCCGGCGGCAGGGGGCGGAGGCTTCCGACATAAACGGCGTTTATCGACGCATTCATCGAGCTGAAATATAAAGCCACAAAATCAAACGTCGCCCATTTTGCGCCCGACAGTCCCCCTGTCAAGCCGGCCAGAGCCAGGCCGCGCCCCGCACGCCCGACGAGTCGCCATGAACGGCCCGCACGATCCGGGTGGCCACCGCATCCGAAAACACGTGCGGCCCCCAGCGCCGGGGCACTTCCCGATAAAGCGCTTCGATGTTGGAGAGCCCGCCGCCCAGCACGATCACGTCCGGGTCGAGCAGGTTGATAACCCCCGCCAGGGCCCGCGCCAGCCGGTCGGCGTAGCGGGCCAGGGTGGCCGTGGCGGCCGGTTCGCCCGCCGTGGCCGCGGCGACGATCTGCGCCGGCGACAGCGCCGCGCCGCCCATCCGGCGGTGATCCGCCGCCAGCCCGGGGCCGGAGAGATAAGTCTCCACGCAGCCCGCGCGCCCGCAGTAACAGGCCGGCAGCGGCAGATCGACGCCCGCGGGCAGGGGCAGCGGGTTGTGGCCCCACTCGCCGGCGATGGCGTTGGGGCCTTCCAGCACCCGCCCGCCCACCACGATCCCGCCGCCCACCCCGGTGCCCAGGATCACCCCGAACACCACGTCGGCCCCGGCGGCGGCGCCATCGGCCGCCTCCGACAGGGCAAAGCAGTTGGCGTCGTTGGCCAGCCGCACCGGCCGCCCCAGCAGCCGGGCCAGGTCGTCCTGCAGGGGCTGGCCGATCAGGCAGGTGGAGTTGGCGTTCTTGACCAGCCCGGTGCGCCGCGACAGCGCCCCCGGCATGCCCACCCCCACGCTGCCGCGCCGGCCCAGCTCGCCCTCCACCGCCGTCACCAGCCCGACCACCGCCGCCAGGGTGGCCGAATAGTCGCCCTGGGGGGTTGCCACCCGGCGCCGGGCGAGCACCTCGCCCCCGTCGCCAAGGGCGACGATCTCGATCTTGGTGCCGCCCAGGTCGATGCCGATCCGCATGGTGCTACCCTCTCCCAAAAGTGATGGCCCGATGATAAGTCCCCCGGCCCCGTGGCACAGCGGCGCAGGCTGGCATATTCTTCAGGGCAGGCACAACTTCCCCCCGCCGCCCGCCGCGCCATGCCCCACGAAGCCGACCTCCCGGAAATCCGGCAGATCTTCCTGAGCGCCACCGCCCAGGACTGCAAGACCTACCGGGAAGCCGTGCGCGACTTCATCGAAGACAACATCGAGCACGCCAAGATCTTCCTCCAGGAGAACTGGGCCGAGGGCGGCCACTTTGTCGAGCCGGTGTGCAAGCGCAAGGTGGACGAGTGCCACGCCTACCTGGGGCTCTTCGGCTTCCGCTACGGCTGGACGCCTCCGCTGCAGCGCTGCTCCATCACCGAGCTGGAGTTCCGCTGGGCGGTGAACCGCTGGGGCGAGGGCGAAGCGCCGATCTTCGTGCTGCGCCCCCGCCCCGGCACCGAGGCCGAGCAGCACCTGCGCGAGCAGGCCGCCCGCTTCCACGACCAGCAGCCCCCCGCCGACGCCGAGGCCGACCGGGCCGCCCAGCGCGCCTTTCTCGCCCGCGTCGACCAATGGGCCTCCAACGGGCGCATCCAGGTCTTCTACGACAACCAGCGGCAACTGGAGACCCGCGCCGCCTTCTGCATCGCCAACTGGGATCTCCACGTCCTGCGCAAGGCCCGCCGCGGCCGCTTCCAGGCCCCGGGCGACATCGACCGGGGCGAGCTTGGGCGGATCGGCCGCAAGGCCCAGATCGACGCCCTCCTCGACGCCATCGACGCCTTCCAGGCCCGCCCGACCGAACGGGCCGCCGCCTTCCTCATCCACGGCCCCGAAAACCACGGCCAGGCCGAATTCATCGAATACCTGCGCGGCAGCGACGACCTGTGGGACGGCATGGACGTCTGCTGCGGCCAGGCCGACGAACCCGACAGCGCCGAATCCCTGGTGTGCTGGGTGTGCAGCCAGCTGGGCGAACCCCTGCTTGGCGAGCCCACCGTCGACGCCCTCGCCGGCCTCCTCGCCGCCCGGCTGGCCAAGCGCTCGGTGGTGCTGATCCTGCGCAGCGTCGGGCACGCCGGCGGGCACCTCGCGCTGTTCCACCGGCGCTTCTGGCAACCCCTGCGCGACGCCCTCGCGAGCCGCCCGGCGGCGGTCGGAGGAGGCCGCCTGCTGTGCTTCGTCGCCGACCACGCCCCCCTCGCCGACCCGCCCGAGCCCGGCTTCGTTGCCGACGACCCCGGCGCCGGCAACCTCGACTACCGCCAGATCGTCGCCCTGCCGCCCCTCGCCCCCATCACCGCCCGCCAGGTACGCGACTGGCTCGGCGAGATCCGCAAGAGCGCCAAGGTGTTCGTGGAAGACGACGAGCGCCGCAGCATCGCCGACTACGCCACCACCCCCGACGGCAACCCGCCTAACGTCTTTGACCGACTGAACCGCCACGGCTTCTGGAAGAGCCGCGCCCGCTGAGGACCGCCACCGTGCCCCACACCCCCGCCTACGCCGAATTCACCGGCACCCGCGCCGCCCACTACGTGGCCGCGCCCCACACCGCCACCATCGTCAACCTCGCCATCCGCCTGGGCCGCCCGCTGCTGGTCGAAGGCGAAGCCGGCTGCGGCAAGACCCGCCTCGCCGCCGCCATCGCCGAAGAGCTGGGCGTCGGCCTCACCGCGATGACCGTCAAGAGCACCAGCCAGGCCCGCGACCTGCTCTACCGCTTCGACGCCCTGCGCCGCCTCCAGGACGCCCAGGACCCCGCCAACACCGCCGCCCGCCAGGTGCACCCCTACATCGAGCTGGAGCCCCTCGGCCACGCCATCCGCGAAGGCAAGCCCCAGGTGGTGCTCATCGACGAGGTGGACAAGGCCGACATCGACTTCCCCAACGATCTGCTCGACGTGCTCGACCGCTTCGAGTTCGACATCGAAGACCTGCCCCGCACCGAGGACGACGCCTGCCGCGCGGCGCGGGGCCACGGCCGCCACGTGGCCGGCCCGGCAGACGGCGTGCGCCCCATCGTGCTCATCACCAGCAACCGCGAAAAGCAGCTCCCCGAACCCTTCCTGCGCCGCTGCCTGTACGTCCAGCTCGACTTCCCCACCGACCCCGCGATGCTCGCCGAGATCGTCCGCAAGAACCTCGCCGCCCACGGCGACGCCATCGGCGACGAACTCATCGCCGGCGCCGTCGAGCGCCTGTGCCGCATCCGCGAGCGCGGCCGCGAGCTGGGCATGCAGAAACCCCCCGCCACCTCCGAGCTGGTGGACTGGGTGCGCGTGCTCCACTGGCAGGGCCGCAAGGCCGAAGCCGTGTCGGTGGACGCCCTCGACGCCGTCGATCAGGCCATCCTCTTCAAGGTGCGCCAGGACATCGAGCGCTACCGCGCCCGCACCGACGACGAGGCCCGCCGGTGAGCGACACCCTGCCGCCCCTGCTGCTGGGGCTGTTCCGCGAACTCAAGGCGGCCGGCGTGCCGGTGGGCGTGCGCGACTACCTGGACGGCCTCGAAGCCCTGCGCCTGGGCTTCGGCCAGGGCAGCCGCGCCGCCCTGCGCGAACTCGCCATCGCCCTGTGGGGCCGCAGCGACGAAGAACGCCGCCTCATCGCCCGCTGGTTCGACGTGCTGCCCGCGCCCCCCGACGCCCTCGCCGCCGCCATCGACGACCAGCTCGACCGTCTCGACACCCCCCTCCCCGAACCCGCCGGAACGCCCACCGCCCCGGCGACCCGGCCCCCGGCCCTGCCCGGCGCCGGCACCACGCCCGCCCCCGCGCCGGGCCTTCCCGCCGACGCCAGCGCCACCCAGGCCGAGCGCGCCCGGGTCGCCTTCGCCGCCGCCCGCGAAGGCAGCGGCCTGCTCATCCCGCGCCTCGCCAGCGCCCCCGCCATCGGCGAAGACTACGTCCTCACCCCCCAAGCCCTCGTCAGCCCGCGGGACATGGCCGTGCTGTGGCGCCGCTACCGGCGCAGCACCCGCCACGGCCCGCGCACCGAGATGGACCTCGCCGCCACCCTGCGCGAACGCTGCCGCCGCGGCCTGCTGTGCCGCCCGGTGTGCCGCCCCCGCCGCAGCAACAGCGCCCGGCTGCTGATCCTCGCCGACGCCAGCCCCAGCATGGACCCGTGGCGCCCCCTCCTCGCCACCCTCGCCAGCTCCCTGCCCCTGGGCCGGCTGGCCCGGGCCGAAGTGCGCTACTTCAGCAACCAGCCCCGCCGACACCTCTACGCCACCTCCGCCCTCACCGACCCCGAGCCCCGCGACGACGTACTGCGCCGCCACGCCGGCGCCGCCCTGCTGGTGGTGAGCGACGCCGGCAGCGCCCGGGGCGCCCTCAACCGCCGCCGCGCCATCCAGACCGCCGACTTCCTCGACGAAACCCGGCGCCTGTTCCCCACCGCCGTGTGGCTCAACCCCATGCCGCGGCAACGCTGGGCCGGCACCACCGCCGGCCTCATCGCCGCCGGCCCGGTGCCCATGCTGCCGGTGGACGCCCCCCACCTGCTGCGCGCCATCGACATCCTGCGCGGCAACAAATAGACCGCCATGCCCTATCCCGCCGCCCTCGGCCAACGCCCGCTGGAAACCCACGAAGCCTACGCCGCGCTGGAACAGTACGTCGCCGACTACGGCCGCGACCCGCTGCTCCTGCTCATGCACGCCGCGGTGCCCGAAACCCTGCGGCCGGATCTGCTCAACCTCATCCGGGTGAACTTCCTCGCCACCCACGGGCCCGACCCCAGCCTCGAGGCCGACGTGCTGTTCTCGCCCCTCGCCACCGCCCTGGGCGGCGGCTACTACCGCATCGACGCCCAGGTGCGCTGGCATTGCCTGGTGATGCTGCGCTCCCTCTACCGCCACGACCCGCGCCCGCGCATCCGGCGCATCGCCGAGCTGCTGTGGCGCTACGTGGAAGCCCGCGAACACCAGGCCAGCCGCGCCGCCGACCCGCAGCTGGCCGAATTCCTCGACATCCAGCGCTGGGTCGCCCTGGCCTTCCTCGAACCCGCCAGCGCCGCCCACGCCTTCGCCGACGCCCTTCGCCAGACCCACGCCGACGGCAGCACCGTGGCCCTGCGCCTGGGCGGCCTCGCCGCCGCCATCGAGCTGCCCCTCGCCGGCCAGCCCGAACTCCTCGCCTACGCCCGCGGCCTCGACGCCCTCGCCAGCGGCAACGACGCCGAAGCCGAGCGCCTGCTGGGCGCCCTGGGCAACGACGAGATCCGGGTGGGCGACATCGTGCTGAAGGCGCCGGAAGCAGTGCTGGCAGATTACCGGGCGGGCGCCCCGCAACCCGACCCCGCAGCCGCCCCCCCGCGCCGGCGCTGCCTCGCGATCCAGGCCGCGGGCCGCCGGATCGACCGCGCCACCGGGCGCGAACTGGACATGGACGCCGCCTACCAGGCCATCCGCGAGCCCCTCGCCGCGGCGGGCATCGACTGCCTCCGGGCAGACCTGCCGGGCGGCTTCCCCGAGAGCTGGCAAGGCCTTATCCGCGACATCTTGAGCGTCGATCTGGTGATCTGCGACCTCAGCGCGCAAGACCCCGCGACGCTCTACCTCACCGGCATCAGCCTCGCGCTGCGGCGCGGCAACGTCTTCGTCGTGGCCGACCGGCAGTTCCCCGGCCAGGCGCTGCCGGCCTGGCTCCCGGTCAGGCTCACCTACCCCGACCCGGCCCGCGGCACGGCCGACGACCCCGGCTACGAAGCCCGCGAAGTGCTCGCCGCCAAGATCCAGCTCTTCGTCGTCGATCCGCTCCAGGCCGGCGACTCCGCCGCCAACCCGGTCTTCACCGTGCTCACCAGGGCCCCCTCCGGTCTAGACGCTCCGCCCACGCTCCAACCGGCCGACGCGCCCGAAGCGCCCCCACCCACGGGCGACCTCGCCAACACCTGCCACGTGATCCAGGGCTTCGCCCGCCAGACCGACTTCCTCACCGGCCGCAGCCTCGACCTGGACAAATCCTTCGCGGTGATCGAGCACGCGGTGAAGGCCAGCGGGCTCGATTGCGTGTGGTTCGACGACGCCCCGGCCGAACTGCCCGAACAGGCCCTCGACCTCCTCCTGCGCGCGCCCCTCGCCATCGTCGACCTCTCCGCCGGCCTGCCCGACATCTTCATCCAGCTCGGCCTGCGCCATGGCCTGCGCCCCGGCAGCACCCTGCTCCTCGCCGAAGCGGGCTACCGCACCCCGCCCGAGCTATCCCCGCTGCGCATCCTGCGCTACAAGCATGGCGGCAACGAAATGGACAGCGCCGAAGCCCAGCGCCTGCAATCCGAAATCACCCGCTGGCTCAAGGAAGCCATGGCCAACCCGGCCGTGGACAGCCCGGTCTACGCCGCCCTCCCCAACCTGCGCCCGCCCGTGCGTCGCCCGCCCACGCCCGAACCGGAGCCCCTCGCCCAAGACCCCGTCCCGCCCCAGTCGCGGCCACGGGTGTTCATCTCCTACGTCCACGAATACCGCCAGTACGCCGCCCCCCTCGCCCGGGTGCTGCGCGCCGAAGGCATCGACGTGGCCTGGGACATGGACCTCATGGCCGGCGACGCCTGGCAGGAGAAGCTCACCGCGATGCTCGACGAAGCCGACGCGCTGGTGGCCGTGGCCGGCAAGCTCACTGATGGCCGGCCGAATCCGCTGGCCGAGATCGAGCGGGCGAAGCAGCAGGGCAAGCGGATCTTCCCGGTGTTCGTTGATCCTCTCGGCCCGTCATATGAACCGACCTTCCCCGCCTCCATCCAGGCCGCCAACATCGACGACATGGGCAACATCCTGTGGCTGTCAAGAGCGACAGAGGAATACCTGCGCTCGGCCGTCATCGCCCGAAGCGCCCGCCAGATCGCCAGAGCCCTCTCGACGAACACAAGGTCCCCAAGCACGACGACTGATCTACACAAACTCAGATCTCAGTTCGTTCAGCAAGTGAAAAATCTGGTGCTAGACCGCTTGACACCCCTTTGGGGACGCCGCCTCATAGCCGAGAACGCTTTTCATTTAGATGACTTCTCCGTAGGGATGCATCAGACACTCTCACTGTTCGAATCACTCCTTCTTGACTGCACACGCATACTTGGACCGGATCACCCAGAGACTCTCGGAGTTCGCCGCCACGTAGCAGAGTGCAAAGCACGGCTCGGCAACACAACCCAGGCATTAGCTCTGTTTACCGCCCTCCTGCCCGATTGTCAGAGGCTGCTCGGGCCTAATCACCCCGAAACTCTATCAGTCCGCACGCACATCACTGCACTTTCAGCCTAGGAGCCGCCCGATATTTCTGCCAGCCGCTCCAGCTGTAGCACACCAGCCCGATCCAGATCAGCGCGAAGGTGGCGAGCCGGGCCGGCGGCAGATCCTCGCCGAACAGCCACACCGCGGTGACCAGCTGCATCGTCGGGTTGATGTACATCAGCATGCCCACGGTGGCCAGATTGAGGCGCTGGGTGGCGGCGGCAAACAACATCAGCGGCAGCGCCGTCAGCACCCCGGACATGGCCAGCAGGAACAGCGTGGTGCCGTCGTGGCCGGCGAACACCCCATGCCCCTGCGCGCCCTGCCACAAGGCGTAAGCGCCCACCGGCGGCAGCATGGTGAGGGTCTCGAGCCACAGGCCGGAGATCGCATCCACCGGCACCTGCTTTCGCACCAGCCCGTACAGCCCGAAGGTGCCGCCCAGGAACAGCGACACCCACGGCAGGCTGCCCAGCGCGGCAAACTCGTTGCCCACCGCCGCCACCGCCAGCCCCACGGCCAGCCACTCCTTGGCGTTCAGGCGCTCCTTGAGCACCAGCAGGCCCAGCATCACATTGACCAGCGGGGTGAGGAAGTAGCCCAGGCTCGCGGCGATCACCAGGCGCTGGTCCACCGCCCACAGAAAGCCCAGCCAGTTGGCGCCCACCAGCAGCGCCGCCAGCGCCAGCCGCGGCACCGCGCCGGGGTGGCGGGCCGCCGCGCCGAGCCGGCGCCAGCCCCGGTTGGCGGTGATGACGAGGGTCACGAGCACGCACGCCCACAGGGCGCGGTTGCACAGCACGTCGGCCGGGCTCACGTGGCCCAGCTGGCGGAAGAACAGCGGAAAGAAACCCCAGATGCCGTAGGCACCGAGGCCGAAGCCGATCCCGGCGAGGGTTCTGCCTTTGTCCACGAGAGGGCGCCCACAAGATTCGGAGCCGCACGATAGCACCGCCCACCGGCGATGACCGTTCGGGTTTTCCCACGCGCTACAATGGCAACATTCCATTGCAAGGACGGCCCGCCATGCTCATCGTCTTCAAATCGCCCGCCAGCGGCGACGTCATCATGTTCGAGAAGAACGGCAAGGAAATGCTCACCGTGCTCGGCAAGGACGCGGCCGACCCCAAGGGCATCGTCACCGTCGAACAACTGCCCGCCGCCATCGCCGCCCTCAAGGCCGCCATCGACGCCGACAAGGCCCGCAAGGCCGAACAGCCCGACGACGAAGCCGGCGCCGACGAGCCCAAGACCCCGGGCGGCGCGGTCAGCTTCTTCCAGCGCGCGGTGCCGCTGCTCGAGCTGCTCGAACGCTCCCTGAAAGACAAGGTGCCGGTCACCTGGGGCGTCTGACCGGGCCGGAACCCCGCCGCCATGACCCAGCGCGACATCGATCTGGCCCTCGACGTGGTGCGCGAACACCTGCCCGATCTGGGCATCCCGCGCCGCCAGTGCACCCGCCGCCTGTCGCCGGCGGGCCGGGTGCTCGGCCAGTACCGCTGGCACTCCGACACCCTGCGCCTCAACCCGCGCTACCTCGCCCGCCTGTCCGACGACGACGCGCTGGATCTGCTCGACACCCTGCTCCACGAACTCCTCCACAAGGCCTCGCCCCTCTGGAAGCAGCTGCGCGACAGCTTCCGCCCCCACCCCGAGATCTGGCTGCTCGCCGAAGCCCTCGCCCGACAGCTCGGGCCCGCCTACCTCGCCCGCCGCCGCCAGCCCGACGCCAGCGCCTGAACGGCCCCGTTCGGGCGGCGTTCAGCTTCCTTGATTTCCCCTGCCCCCGTGGCTAACATCGATTTGCGCAGCCACATTCGGCGCGCGTCTTTCATCGAGGTCTGGATGTTGGAGCTTGCAGTAATCCGATAACCCGATCCCTGCTCCGGCAGGTGCATTCAGGTTGTCGCGATCAAAAACGTTTGGCGTGCCGCCCGCTGGTGGCCTGCCGTTTCTGTTCGTTCAGATTACTGCCCATGGTTTTCCAACATGACCACTTCCAGGCCCAGAGCGCGCGCCCACGCACCCGCCCCTTCCCACGCGCCCGCCCCTTCATTTCACACGCCCCACGCCGGCGAAGCCATCGCCCGGGTGACGGCGGTCGATCGCGACCAGTACCTCGTCCGGCATGCGGCGCATGAAGTGCCCGCACGCCTCACCGGCCGGGCCGTCCACGCCGCCGACTCCCCGCTGGATCTGCCCTGCGTCGGCGACTGGGTCAGCGTGACGTATCACGACGCCGGCACCCACGCGAGCATCGTCGGCATCCTGCCGCGCACGTCGTTCCTGAGACGGCGCCGCCCCGGCGGCAACGCTGAGTTCCAGATGATCGCCGCCAACATCGATGTGGCCTTCATCGTCCAGTCCTGCCACTTCGATTTCAACGTGCGACGACTCGAACGCTATCTCGTCATGACGCGCGACGGGCACATCGAGCCGGTCATCCTGCTGACCAAGACCGACCTGATCGCCCCGGCGACGCTGGACAACTTGCTGGCGACCATTCGCCGCGCAGGCATCGGCGCCCGCGTCATCCCCCTCAGCAACGTGAGCGGGCAGGGCCTTGAGGCGGTTCGCGACCTGATCCAGCCCGGGCAGACTTGCTGCCTGCTCGGCTCCTCCGGCGTCGGCAAGACGACGCTCGTCAATGGCCTGGTTGGCCAATCGGAGCTGGCCACCGGCGCGGTGAGCCACTCCGGCGAGGGCCGGCATACGACCACCCGGCGTCAGCTCATCGCGCTTGAAAACGGCGGGCTGCTGATCGACATGCCGGGCATGCGCGAACTGGGCATGCTCGATGTCGGCGACGGCCTCGACGCCAGCTTTGCCGATGTCGAGGCCGCGTCAATCAACTGCCGCTTCGCCAACTGCACGCACACCGGCGAGCCGGGCTGCGCCATCCAGCGGGCCATCGCCCAGGGCGAGCTGGACCCGGCCCAGCTGCAGAGCTACCGGAAGCTCAAGAAGGAATCCGAGTTTCTCGGCATGTCCCACCCCGAAAGGCGCAGGAAGGATCGCGCCTTCGGAAAGATCGTGCGGGCCACCGTCAAGGCCAGAGGGAGGCGGCCCGACGATTAGCAGGCGGCAGGGGGCGTTTCCCGGCGTGCCGGAAGACGCCCCCTGCCGCGCCCGCGCCGGATTGCCGATGCCGTCGCGGCGCAGCCC
>NZ_JAYRMI010000035.1:0-40739 GCF_041904905.1 Zoogloea sp.
TGACCCACCGATTTCGCGCCCGCCGTGGAGGCCCTGCAGGGCCTCCACGGCGAACACCTCACCCACTCACGCTGTTACACCACTTCCCGGGACACTGCCCGGGCGGGTGTTCGGCACCCGCTTCCAGCCCATCGTCGGGCGGGCCGGCAGCCATCCGGCCGGGCACGAGGCCCATCTGCACGTGCTGGGCGCGGGGGCCGCGGCGGCCCCGGCCCAGGCGGTGTTCCTCGAAGCCCGGGACGACGCCGAGCTGGTGCACCTGGACCGCATGGCCCGCACCCTGCACGCCCTCAACTTTCTGCTGGAGCGCGAGCAGCACGGGGGCTTCCTGGCCCTCAACGTGCATCCCCAGCTCATCCGCGCGGTGCGCGACCACCACGGCCATGTGTTCGAGACGGTGCTGGCCCGCTGCGGGCTGACCCCCGACCGGGTGCTGCTGGAGCTGACCGACGACGGCTTCGAGCCGGCCGGGCCGCTGGCCGCGGCGATCGCCGAGTACCGGGAGCGGGGCTACCGGGTGGCCATCGACAACTTCGGGCGCCACACCGCCGATCTGGAGCGGCTGGCGCAGCTGGCGCCGGACGTGGTGAAGCTCGACCGCAGCCTGATCGGCCACGCCGGCCACCTGAGCCTTGCCAAGCGGGTGATGACCGAGATGAGCGGGGAGATCCGTCGCCTGGGCATGGGCGCGGTGTGCCAGTGCATCGAGAACCCGCTGCAGCTGGAGGTGGCCCGGGAGGCGGGGGTGGATTGGCTGCAGGGCCATCTGCTGGGCCGGCCGGCGGCCCACTGCCTGCCGGTGCCCAGGCCGCGCCGGCCGCGCGCCGCGGCCTGAGCGCCGGCGGGAGCGCCGGCCCGAGCGCCGAAACGACAAAGGGCTGCCCGCGGGCAGCCCTTGTCGCGTGGGGCGTGGAGGCTTACTTGCCGGCGGCGGCCTGGTTCATGGCCTGGTCGAGCTGGGCCAGGGGCACGGCGCCGGGCAGGCGGTTGCCGTCGGCGGTGAAGATCGTCGGGGTGCCGGTGACCTTCATCTTCTGGCCGAGGGCCACGTTCTTGTCGATGGCGCTGGTGTCGCACCCGGCCGCGGCGGCGGCGGGCGCCTTGCCGGCGGTCATCCAGTCGTTCCAGGCGCCGACGCGATCCTTGGCGCACCAGATGTTCTTCGACTTCTCGGTGGAGTCGGGGCTCAGGATGGGGTACAGGAAGGTGTAGATGGTGGCGTCCTTGAGGCCCTGCATGTCTTTGGCGAGGCGCTTGCAGTAGCCGCAGTTGGGGTCTTCGAAGCTGGCGATCACGCGCTTGCCGTTGCCGCGCACCTGCTTGATGGCCTGGTCGAGGGGCAGGGTGGCGAAGTCGATCTTGAGCAGCTGGGCCATCCGCGCCTGGGTGACGTTCTTGCGGGTCTTGGCGTCGATCACGTTGCCGTCGACGATGAAGCTCACCGCGGCGTCGGTGTAGATCAGCTCGCCGGACTTGAGCACCACCTCGTAGAGCCCGCCGTAGGGGGTTTTCTTGACGCTGTCGACGGCCGGGCCGCCCACGAAGCTTTCGAAGTTCTTCTTGACCGTGGCTTCGTCGGCCGCGGCGTGGGCGATGCCGGCGGCGAAGAGGAGGGTGGCCAGCAGCGGGCGTACGAGGGGGAGTTTCATCCGGGTGTCTCCAGGGGGCGGGCGTGTCGGGTTTCAGAAGCGGCCGGCAATGGCGTAGCGGACCAGCGCATTGCGTAGGACAGGCACGCTGTTGGTGAGGTTCAGGCCGATGTTGCGCAGCCCCGAGAGGATCGGGTCGGCCGGCTTGAACAGGCGGTTGAGGCCGTGGGTGGTGTATTGGAGCAGGGCGGTTTCTTCGGCGCGGGCGCGGGCGTAGGCGCGCAGCACCGGCAGCTCGCCCGGGTCGCGCCAGGCGGGCAGATCCTTGATCTGCTCGGCCAGCACGCGGGCGTCCTGGTAGCCCAGGTTGATGCCGTGGCCCGACAGCGGATGGATCGCGTGGGCCGCGTCGCCGATGAGCGCGAGGCGCGGGCGCACCGCGGTCTCGACGCGCATCAGGCGCAGCGGAAAGGCCGCCGCCGGGGTGAGGGGTTCGAGCTGGCCGAGCCGGTAGCCGCCGGCTTCGGCCACCCGGGCGCAGAGGGCTTCGGGGGGCAGGGCGACGAGTTCGTCGGCGAGGGCATCCGGCGCAGACCACACCATCGACATCTGCCGGTCGGGCAGCGGGAGATAGGCCAGCACGCCGTCGGGGCGGAACCACTGGAAGGCGGCGTTGCGGTGGGGCTTCTCGCAGCGAAAGTTGGCGACCACGCCTTTCTCGTCGTAGGGCGTGTTGCGGGCGCCGATGCCGGCCGCCTGACGCACCCACGAGTCGCGGCCGTCGGCGGCCACCACGAGCTTCGCCTCGATGCGCCGGCCGTCGGCGAGGGTGAGGCGCGCGGCGGCGGCGTCGATGGCCAGCGCCGCGGGTGCGGCGGGGCAGATCAGGGTGACGTTGTGCTGGCGCTTGACGGTTTCCCACAGCTCGAGCTGCATCAGGCTGGATTCGAGGATCCAGGCCAGCTCGCGCAGGCCGCTGTCGTAGGCGGAGAAGTCGAGCCGGCCGCCGGCGTCGCCGTGGATCTCCATGTCGTACACCGGCGCCATGCGGGCCGGGTCGAGGTGCTGCCAGATGCCGATGGCGGAGAGGAAGTCCACGTTGGTCGGGCTGATCGCGTAGATGCGCGCGTCCCAGCCATCCGGGCGGGCCGGGGGGCGGGTTTCGACGATGCCGACCTTCAGGGTGCTGCCGCGCAGCGCGGCGGCGAGGGCGGCGCCGGCAAGCCCGGCGCCCACGATGAGTACATCGAATTTCATGGCTGATCTCCTGCGCCCGGATTGTGCCGGAGGGCGCAGGGGAAGTCACCCGAAGCTGCAGATCGGGCTCAGCGGGGCGGCGGCGGGGGCGGGTAGTAGTGAGGCGTGCCGCCGCCGGTGGTGGGCGCCGGAGTGCGGTAGCCATAACCCGGCAGCTGGTTGCCCTTGGCGTACATGCACTGCTGGTAGGCGATGTCGTAGCGGCGCTGGGCGTCGGCGCCGGCATAGGCGGCCTGGTTGGTGCCGCTGGCGGAGCCGGCCACCATGCCCACCGCCGCGCCGGTGGCCGCGCCGCGGTTGCCGCCGGCAAGCCCGCCCACCGCGGCGCCGATGGCGGTGCCGACCGCCGCGCTGCCGATCATGTTCTGGGCGGCGCTGTCCCGCGGGGCGATCCCGATGGCCTGATCGGCGTAGTTGCGGCACTGGCGATCTTCCATCGAGAACAGGTCGAGGGGCTTGCCGGGGGCCGGCATCACCGCCACCCGCGGGCCGCTGGGCAGGCTGGCACAGCCGGCGAGGAGGACGAGCGGCAGCGCCATCAGCCGGGCGCGGCGGAGCCGGCTGGAGGGGGGCTTGGAGGTGTTCATGGCTTGGGGGCTCCTTCCGGGGCGGGGGGGACGGCGCCTTGGGGCGGTGTCGGGGGCTGGGCGGCGACCGGGCGCCATTTCTCGGGGCAGCGCTGGACGTAGGGGTAGTAGGCTCTGGCGCTCTCGCAGTAGTACCAGTTCTGGCTGCTGGCGGGGGCCGGCTGGGTGTCGCCGGTGGGCGCGGCGGGCACGCTCCGCCAGCCTTCCGGGCAGGTCTGGGCGTAAGGGTAGTAGGCGCGGGCGCTGTCGCAGAAATACCAGCTCTGCGGCGGCGGGGCAGGTCGGGCAGCACGATGGGCGGCTCCGGCTCGACGATGACCGGCGGCGGGCTGTAGTAGGGGGGCGGGTAGAAAACCCACGGGGCGCCGACGATCCACCAGCCGTTGAAGCCGCTGTGGTAACGCGGGCCGACCCACATCCGCGGTGGCGGCGCGTAAGCCCGCCCCCAGCCCGGGGCGCCATGCACGCGGACGCCCCGGTCGGCGTGGGCGGGGAGTGCAACCGAAGTGCCGGCCGTCAGCAGGGCGGCGATCAGGACGCGCCGGGTCAGCGGCCAGGGGCGGGCAAGGGGTTTGTTCATGGCGCAGTGCTCCAGTCGGTTACCGGCATCATTGCAGCACCGTCGGGGTTTCGGTGTAAGCCATCGCCGGCACAAGTCGTAACGGGATGTGACGCAAGGGGCCGCGGCAAGAATTGCTTACAGGTGCGTTTTTTGTCGTCGGGCTGCCGTTGGCAGGGTGCATCGAAACCCGAAACGGGGAAAATGACGATACACGGTTTCTGGGCTTTTTCATGGACGTACGCAAACTCGTGATCGCCCTCGGGGCGCTGATCCTGCTCGCGGTGGGCATCGTGCTGTATCTGCAGGATGAGCCGCCCGACGACCGGCGGCGCAACGATCCGGCGCTCGCCGACCGGGTGGAGGTGACCCACGGCCCGGCGCTGCGGGCGATGGGCATCCGCAGTCTCGGGGTCGACCCCAGGAGCGACGACGTGGTGGTGGTCTTTGCCGGCGGCGGGCGCCTCGGGCGGCGGGTGGCCGGGCGCATCCCCGGGCTGGCCGGCGCCGACGGGTGCGGCGAGCTGCGGGTCGGCATCTCGGTGGGCGAATCCCTCACCGCCTGGGGCGAGGCGGACAGCCCGTCCTTCCACGCCCGCCTCGACTGCGTGATCGAGGAGGTGGTGTCCCGCGCCGCCGAACTGCGCGACCCGGATTGACGCGGCGGGCTTTTACCGGCGGGAGCGGCTATACTCCGCGCCGGGAAGTTCGCCAGGCAATCGCGGTGCGTTCGCGCATCGAGGAAAGTCCGGGCCCCGCAGAGCAGGATGCCGGCTAACGGCCGGGCGCCATACGCCTTCGGGCCAAAGCGACGGAAAGTGCAACAGAGAGCAGACCGCCGATGGCCGCCTCCGGGCGGATCAGGCAAGGGTGAAACGGTGGGGTAAGAGCCCACCGCGGCACTGGCAACAGTGACGGCACGGTAAACCCCATCCGGGGCAAGGCCAAATAGGGGGACGTTGAGGCTGCTCGCTGAGTCCCCGGGTAGGCTGCTAGAGCGGCGCGGCAACGCGTCGACCAGAGGAATGATTGCCCGGCGGGCCGGTTTCCGGATCGGCCCGCTCGACAGAACCCGGCTTATCGGCGGACTTCCCCACTTCGCCCCACGGTTCGTCGTCGTCCTCCACTTTTTTCCACGTCCGAGACTTATTTCGCGCTGAACGCTGACGCGAAACATTCTTTTGCGCTCCCGTGCCTTGAAGGCTCTCGGCTGCCTTTCGGCGGGGCGGGCGATCCGTGAATTCATCCTCAACTTTTGCAATCTCCGCTACGGGTGTTGATTTGTAAGCGGATTTCCTACAACGCGTCGTCCAAATCCTAAGTGCTTGTGGCGAAAAGAGATTTGCTCCGGACCCAACTTGACCGGGTATTTTTTTTGCTCTAAAGTGGGACGAAGTGGACGAAAGTGGGAAAAAGTGAGTTTTTCCGGTTCGTCGGGGTTGGAAAGTGGGGTCTTCAATGTTTCAAGGCGCAGCGGCGCTCAGTCTCGATGCGAAGGGTCGCCTGGCGATTCCGGCGCGGCATCGGGACGCGCTCGCCGAGCTGGCCGGAAACGAGTTGATCCTCACCGCGCACCCCCATCGCTGCCTCCTCATTTATCCCGCCCCCGCCTGGGGGCCGATCCGCGACAAGGTGCTGGCCGGTTCGAGCCTCGATCAGCGTTCTGCCCTGCTCAAGCGTCTGCTCGTGGGTTTTGCCCGTGACGAGCAGATGGATTCGGCCGGCCGCGTGTTGATCGCGCCGGAGCTGCGCGGCTTCGCCCAGCTGGAAAAGCAGGTGCATCTGGTGGGGCAGGGCGATCACTTCGAGTTGTGGTCGGATGCCGGTTGGCAGAAGCAGCAGGAGGCGATCTTCGCCCTGGGCACGGATCTCATGCCCGCCGGTTGGGAAAACCTGCCGCTGTGAGTACCGCACCGCACATCACGGTGCTGCTGAAAGAGGCGGTGGAAGCGCTGGCGATCAAGCCGGACGGCGTTTACGTGGACGGCACCTTCGGTCGCGGCGGTCACAGTCGGGCGATCCTGGCGCAGCTGGGGCCGCAGGGCCGGCTCATCGCCTTCGATCGCGATCCGCAGGCCATCGCCGCGGGCGCGGCGATCGGCGATCCGCGTTTCGAGCTGGTCCATGCGCCGTTCTCCGACTTTGCCGAGGCGCTGGCGGCGCGCGGCGTGACGAAGGTGGATGGGGTTCTGCTGGACTTGGGGGTTTCGTCCCCTCAACTGGACGAGGCGGAGCGGGGCATGAGTTTTCGCTTCGATGCGCCGCTCGACATGCGAATGGATACAACCCGCGGGATGACCGCGGCAGCGTGGCTGGCGGAAGCGCCGGTCGCCGACATAACCCGGGTGCTGAGGGAATACGGTGAAGAACGGTTTGCTTATGAGATTGCAAAGGCGCTTGTTGCTGCTCGGACAGGGGGGCATGTTGCAACCACTGGACAGCTTGCCGCGCTCGTGGAAGCGACGGTCTGGAAGCGCGAGCCGGGTCAGCACCCTGCGACGCGCACCTTCCAGGCTCTACGGATTTTCGTCAATCAAGAGCTTGAGGAGCTGTCGCTAGTCCTGCCGCAGGTTGTGGCAGCGCTGGCGGTCGGGGGCCGTCTGGTGGTCATCAGCTTTCATTCCCTTGAGGACCGCATCGTCAAGCGCTTCATGCGCGACGAGTCGCGGCCGCCGCAGCTTCCGGCGCGGCTGCCGGTGCGTGCGGCCGACCTGCCCAAGCCGAAGCTCGGGCTCGTCGGCAAGCAGGTGCGCCCGTCCGACGACGAGATCGCGGCCAACCCGCGCTCCCGCAGCGCGGTGATGCGCGTGGCCGAAAGGCAGGCAGACTGACATGGCGCGGCTGACCGGATTTCTCGTGATGCTGGTGGTGGCGAGCAGCCTCGGCGTGGTGGCGTCCCAGCACCATGCCCGCAAGCTCTACGCCGCGGTCGAGCGGGAGCAGCAGCGCTCCCAGCAGCTGGAGGTCGAGTGGGGCCAGCTGCAACTGGAACAAAGCACCTGGGCGGCCCACGCCCGCATCGAAAAACTCGCTCGCGAGAAACTCGCGATGCGCCCGCCTCTGCCCGGGCAGATCATCGCCATCGAGGAGCGGCCATGAAGAAGGCCAAGAAGGGCGTCACCTTCAACCACAATCCGCTGCTGCGTTCGGAGCTTCCGGCGTGGCGGCCGCGTTTCGTCCTGCTGTGCCTGCTGGGCGGCTCTGTGGCCCTGGTGGGCCGCGCGGCCTACCTGCAGGGCGTGAACGACCAGTTCCTGCAGGCCAAGGGCGAGTCCCGCTACGCCCGTGTGCTGGAGGTGCCCGCCACCCGCGGCAAGATCACCGACCGGCAGGGCGACGTGCTGGCCGTGTCGTCGCCGGTCAAGTCGATCTGGGCGATCCCCGAGGATGCCCGCCTCAACCCGTCCCAGACCCGCCAGCTGGCCAGCCTGCTGGAGATGCCGGTGCAGGATCTCAACCAGAAGCTGGGGGTCGAGAAGGATTTCGTCTATCTCAAGCGGCAGGTGTCGCCCGAGCTGGCGGAGCGCATCGCTGCCCTCAAGCTGCCGGGCATCCACGACCAGCGCGAGTACCGCCGCTTCTATCCCGGCGGCGAGGTGATGGCCCATGTGCTGGGCTTCACCGGCGTCGAGGACAAGGGCCAGGAAGGCATCGAGCTGGCCTACGAGCCGGCCCTGGCCGGCAAGCCGGGTTCCCGTCGGGTGGTCAAGGACCGCCGCGGCAACGTGGTCGAGGACGTCCAGTCGATCCGCCCGTCCCAGGACGGCAAGGAGGTGGCGCTGTCCGTCGACAACAAGATCCAGTACCTTGCCCACGCCGCGCTCAAGCAGGCGATGACCGATCACAAGGCCAAGGCCGGCGGCGTGGTGGTGATCGACGCCAAGACCGGCGAGATCCTCGCCCTGGCCAACGCCCCCACCTACAACCCGAACAACCGGGTCAAGCTCACCGGCGACCAGCTGCGCAACCGCGCCCTGACCGATACCTTCGAGCCCGGCTCCACGATGAAGCCCTTCACCGCCGCGCTGGCGCTGGAGAAGGGTAAGGTCACCGCCAACACCATCATCAACTGCGCGCCGGGCCGGATGACCATCGGCTCCGCGACGATCTCCGACGCCCACCCCCACGGCGCCCTCAGCGTGGCCCAGGTCATCCAGAAGTCGTCCAACATCGGCGCGGCCAAGATGGCTCTGAGCTTTCCGCCCGAAACCATGTGGAAGATGCTCGACGATCTGGGCTTCGGTTCGCCCCTCAAGCTGGGTTTCCCCGGCGAGGTGGGCGGCCGGCTGCGCCCCGCCAAGAGCTGGCGCCCCATCGAGCAGGCCACCATGTCCTACGGCCACGGCATGTCGGTCAGCCTGATGCAGATTGCCAACGCCTATCAGGTGTTCGCCCGCGATGGCGACATCGTGCCCTTGTCGCTGTCGCGCCTGGATACTCCGCCGGTGCACGGCACCCGGGTGTTCTCGCCGCAGACCGCCCGCGAAGTCCGCCAGATGCTCGAGATGGTCGTCCAGCCGGGCGGCACCGCCCAGCAGGCCAACGTGCCGGGCTACCGGGTCGGCGGCAAGACCGGCACCGCGATGAAGCTCGTCGGCGGCCGCTACGCCAACCGCTACGTGGCCTCCTTCGTGGGCATCGCCCCGATCTCCGATCCGCGCCTGATCGTCGCCGTGATGATCGACGAGCCCACCAACGGCAAGCACTACGGCGGCGATGTGGCCGTGCCGGTGTTCGCCCAGGTGACCGGCGGCGCCCTGCGCACCCTCGGCGTGGCGCCGGACGCACCGCTCAAACCCCTGCAGGTCGCCCGTCAGGGCGTTGCCACCACCCGGGAGGCCATGTGAGCGCAACCGCCCAGCAGCAAGCCCAGGCGCTGCTCGCCCAGCTCGCCGCCGCCGGGGTTGAAGTCACCCGGCTGTGCCTCGACTCGCGCAACGTCTGCGCCGGCGACGTGTTCCTGGCCTGTCCGGGGCATCGGGTGGACGGTCGTCGCTACATCGTCGATGCCGTCCATGCCGGCGCCGCCGCCGTGCTGTGGGAGCGCGCCGGCCACGGGTGGGACGACACCCTGGAGGTGCCCAACATCCCCGTCGACGGCCTCGCCAACCTGTCGGGCCATCTGGCCAACGAGGTCTGCGGGCGGCCGTCCGAAGCCCTCTGGCTGGTGGGCGTGACCGGCACCAATGGCAAGACCTCCGTCACCCAGTGGCTGTCCCGCGCGTTTGCCGCGCTGGGGCGCAAGTGCGGCGTGATCGGCACCCTCGGCATCGGCTTTCCCGGCGCCCTCAAGGCCAGCCTCAACACCACCCCGGACAGCCTCACCCTGCACGCCACGCTGGCCGACTTCCGCGCCGCCAAGGCCGATGTGGTGGCGATGGAGGTGTCCTCCATCGGCCTCGATCAGGGTCGGCTCAACGGCCTGCACTTCGACGTGGCCGTGCACACCAACCTCACCCGCGATCACCTCGACTACCACGGCAACATGGAAAACTACGGCGCCGCCAAGGCCCGTCTGTTCGACATGCCGGGCCTCAAGGCCGCGGTGCTCAACCTGGACGACCGCTTCGGCATGGAGCAGGCCCGGCGTCTGGCCGGCAGCGGCATCCAGGTGATCGGCTACACCCTGGTGGCCAGCAACGCCGACGCCGCCCCGGTCAATCGCCTGATCCTGGCCGACCGGCTCACCACCACCGCCGCCGGGCTGCGCTTCACCGCCCGCAGCGGCAACGAGTCGGCCGACCTGTGCCCCAATCTGGTGGGCCAGTTCAACGTCTCCAACCTGCTGGCCGTCATCGGTACCCTGATGGCGTCCGGTTTCACGCTCGAGGAAGCGGCCACCGTGGCCGAAGACCTCACCCCGCCGGTGGGCCGGATGCAGACCCTCGGCGGCATCGGCGATCCGCTGGTGGTGGTCGACTACGCCCACTCGCCCGATGCGCTGGAGCAGGTGCTCACCGCCATCCGCGGCACCGTCAAGGCCCGGGGCGGGCGCCTGACCTGCGTGTTCGGCTGCGGCGGCGACCGCGACCCCGGCAAGCGCCCGCTGATGGGCGAGGTGGCCAGCCGCCTGGCCGACAAGGTGGTGCTCACCAGCGACAACCCCCGCGGCGAAGACCCGAGCGCCATCCTGCGCGACATCGCGGCGGGCGCCGGCGCCGACGTCGAGACCATCCCCGACCGGGCCGATGCGATCCGCAGCGCGATCCTCGCCGCCGCCCCCGACGACGTCATCGTCATCGCCGGCAAGGGCCACGAACCCTATCAGGAGATCAACGGCGTGCGTCACCCGTTCTCGGATGTGGACCAGACCCGCGACGCCCTCGAAGCCTGGAACGACGCCCAGGGAGAACTCTCATGATGGATCTCCAGCAAGCCGCGCTGGCTACCGACGGCACCGCGGTCGGCGGCAACGTCGCCTTCGTCTCGGTGAGTACCGATTCGCGGGCGATCCAGCCGGGCCAGCTGTTCGTCGCCCTGCGCGGAGAGCGCTTCGACGGCCACGAGTTCCTCGCCGCGGTGGCGGCCCAGGGCGCCGTGGCCGCCATGGTCGACCGCGCCTGGGCGGCCGCCAACCCCGTACCGCTGCCGCTGCTGGTGGTGGACGACACCCGCATCGGCCTTGGCCGGCTGGCCGCCGGGTGGCGCGCCCGCTTCGATCTCCCGCTCATCGGCGTCACCGGCAGCAACGGCAAGACCTCGGTGAAGGAAATGTGCGCCGCCATCCTGCGTGCCCAGGCCCGCCTCGACGGCTTCGACCCGGAGCTGGCGGTGCTCGCCACCAAGGGCAACCTGAACAACGACATCGGCCTGCCGCTGATGCTGCTGCGCCTGTCCGGCAACCACCGCTCGGCGGTCATCGAGATGGGGATGAACCACCCCGGCGAGATCGGCTACCTCACCCACCTCGCCCGCCCCACCGTGGCGCTGGTCAACAACGCCCAGCGCGCCCACCTCCAGGGCATGGGCAGCGTGAACGAGGTGGCCCGCGAGAAGGGGGCGATCTACGAAGGCCTGTCGTCCGACGGCGTGGCGGTGGTCAACGCCGACGACGCCTTCGCCGGCTACTGGAAGGCCCTCAACGCCGGGCGTCGCACCCTCACCTTCGGGCTGTCCGCCGATGCCGACGTGACCGCCCGCTGCACCAGCCATGGCTTCGCCAACGACATGGTGCTCGTCGCGCCCCAGGGCGAGGCCCACTTCCGGCTCAACGTGCCGGGTCGGCACAACGTGCGCAACGCCCTGGCGGCGGCCACCGCCTGTCTGGCCGCGGGCGCCTCGCTGGCCGCGGTGGCCGAAGGCCTGGGCGGCTACGCCGGCACCCCGGGCCGCCTGCACCTGCGCAAGGGCCTCGGCGGCGCGGTGGTGATCGACGATAGCTACAACGCCAACCCCGACTCGATGCGCGCCGGCATCGCGGTGTTGGCCGCCACCCCCGGCCGCAAGATCCTGGTGATCGGCGACATGGGGGAGATCGGCGAACAGAGTTTCCAGTACCACGACGAGATTGGCGGCTACGCGAAGAGCGAGGGCGTCGACTTCCTGTTCGGGCTGGGTGAGATGAGCGAGGTTGCGGCGCGCAACTTCGGAGAAGGTGGCCGCCACTTCACCAGGCTCGACGACCTCGTCGCGGCGGTGAAGGCGGAACTGAACGAAGACACCGTGGTGCTCGTCAAGGGCTCGCGTTTCATGAAGATGGAACGGGTCGTGGACGCCATCGCGGAGAAGGCTTGAGATGAGTTTGTGTTGTACCGGCTTGGCTGCAGTTTCTTCCGCAATGAACCCGGGGGAGCACCATGCTGCTTGAACTGGCCCTGTGGCTTGGCAAAGATGCGCGCTTCTTCAATGTGTTCGGCTACATCACGCTGCGCACGGTGCTGGCTGCCGGCACCGCGCTGGTGCTGTCGCTGGTCTTCGGCCCGCCGGTGATCCGCTGGCTGGCCGCAAAAAAGATCGGCCAGGCGGTGCGCGACGACGGCCCGAAGTCCCACCTCACCAAGGCCGGCACGCCCACCATGGGCGGCGCCCTGATTCTCATCTCCATCGCCGTCACCACCCTGCTGTGGGGCGACCTGCGCAACAAGTACGTGTGGGTGGTGCTGCTCGTCACCCTCGGGTTCGGCGCCGTGGGCTGGGTGGATGACTGGCGCAAGGTGGTCTACCGCGACCCGAAGGGGCTGGCGAGCCGCTGGAAGTACTTCTGGACTTCCGCCATCGCCCTGGCGGCCGCGAGTTTCCTCGGGCTCACCGCCACCATCCCGGCGCAGCTCGAACTGATCGTGCCCTTCTTCAAGGCGGTGTCCTACCCGCTGGGCGTGGTGGGCTTCATCGTGCTCACCTACTTCGTCATCAACGGCACCAGCCACTCGGTGAACCTCACCGACGGCCTCGACGGCCTCGCCATCATGCCAACGGTGATGGTCAGCGCCGCGCTGGCGATCTTCGCCTACGTGGCCGGTCACATGGGTTTCTCCAAGTATCTGGGCGTGCCCTACATCCCCGGCGCGGGCGAGCTGGCGGTGATCTGCGGCGCCATCGCCGGGGCGGGCCTGGGCTTCCTGTGGTTCAACGCCTACCCGGCCGAAGTCTTCATGGGCGACGTGGGCGCGCTGGCGCTGGGCGCGGCGATGGGCACCATCGCGGTGGTGGTGCGCCAGGAGATCGTGCTCTTCATCATGGGCGGCCTGTTCGTGGCCGAAGCCATGTCGGTGATGGTGCAGGTGCTCTACTTCAAGTACACCGGCGGCAAGCGCATCTTCCGAATGGCGCCGCTGCACCACCACTACGAGCTTGGCGGCTGGAAGGAGACGCAGGTCGTGGTCCGTTTCTGGATCATCACGATCATGCTGGTGCTGTTCGGTCTGTCCACCCTCAAACTGCGGTAAGCGACGATGGTAAGCGCTGATCTCACCCTCGTCCTCGGCCTCGGTGAATCCGGTCTGGCCATGGCGCGCTGGCTGGCTCGTCAGGGCGTGGCCCTGCGGGTGGCGGATTCCCGCGAGGCCCCGCCGGGCGTCGATCGCCTGCGTGCCGACGCGCCCGCGGCCGAGATCGTCACCGGCCCGTTCTCGGACGCGCTGCTGGCGGGCGTGGCCCGCGTGGCCATCAGCCCCGGCCTCGACCCCCGCCAGCCGCTTATCGACGCCGCCCACCGGCGCGGCATCCCGGTCATCGGCGAGATGACGCTGTTCGTCGAGGCCCTGCAAGCGCTTGGCGCCTGGGATCGGACCCGCGTCATCGCCATCACCGGCACCAACGGCAAGACCACCACCACCACCCTGGCCGGCGAGATGGTCAAGGCGGCGGGCGTGGATGGCGTCGTCGCCGGCAACATCAGCCCGGCCGCGCTGGACGTGCTGATGGATCGGCTCGATGCCGGCCAGCCGTTGCCGCAGCTGTGGGTGCTCGAACTCTCCAGCTTCCAGCTCGAAACCCGGCCGCCGCTGGCCGCTGCGTCGGCTACCGTGCTCAACGTCACCGACGACCACCTCGACCGCTACGCCGGGCTGGATGGCTACGCCGCCGCCAAGGCCGCCGTCTTCCATGGGGCGGGCGTGCAGGTGCTCAACCGCGAGGACGCCCGCGTCCAGGCCATGGCCCTGCCGGGCCGCCGGGTGTTCACCTTTGGCATCGACACCCCGGCGGGCCCCGACGATTTCGGCACCCTGCACGCCGACGACGGCGAATGGCTCGTCCGCGGCGCCGAAGAACTGCTGCGTCGCGCCGACATGCAGCTGGCCGGCAGCCACAACGTGGCCAATGCCCTGGCTGCGCTGGCCCTGTGCGAAGCCGCCGGCCTGCCGCGGGCGCCGCTGATCGCCGCCCTCAAGGCCTTCCGCGGCCTGCCCCATCGGGTCGAGCCGGTGGCCGAGCGGGCCGACGGCGTCATCTTCTACGACGATTCCAAGGGCACCAACGTGGGCGCCACCGTGGCCGCCCTCGAAGGCCTGCGCCGCAAGGTGGTGCTGATCGCCGGCGGCGACGGAAAGGGCCAGGATTTCTCCCCCCTCAAGGGCGCCTTCGCCCGCTACGCCCGCGCCGTGGTGCTGATCGGTCGCGACGCCCGCGCCATCGAAGCCGCCGTGGCCGGCTGCGGCGTGCCGCTGATCCACGCTGCCGACATGGACGCCGCGGTGCTCGACGCCAACGCCCGCGCCCAGGCCGGCGACGTGGTGCTGCTCTCGCCCGCCTGCGCCAGCCTCGACATGTTCCGCAACTACGCCCACCGCGCCCAGGTCTTCATCGACGCGGTCAGGCGCCTGCCCGACGTCCGCCCCGTATGAAGCTCGCCGCCAGCATCTCCGGTTTCCTCGCCCGTCACGCGGAGGACAGCGCCGCGCCGGTGACGAGCCGCGCCGTCGGGCGGCTGATGCAGCCCCTCGGCCAGCCCCGGGAACTCGACCCGTGGCTGATCTGGTCCGCCGCCGCGCTGCTGCTGCTCGGTCTGGTGATGGTCTTCTCCGCCTCCATCGCCACCGCCGAAGGCAGCCGCATGTTCGGCCACCAGCCGGCCTACTTTCTGGTGCGCCATGCGGTGTTCCTCGCCATCGGGCTGATCGCCGGGGTGGTGGCTTTCCAGATCCCCATGCGCGCCTGGCAGGAGATGGCGCCGTGGCTGTTCATCGCCGGGGTGGTGCTGCTCCTCGTGGTGCTGATCCCCCACGTCGGGCGCGACGTGAACGGCGCCCGCCGCTGGCTGCCGCTGGGGGTGGTTAACCTCCAGCCCTCCGAGCTGATGAAGCTCTTCGCCGCCCTTTACGCCGCCGACTACACCACCCGCAAGCTGCCGCTGATGGGCAGCTTCAAGCAGGGCTTCATGCCCATGGCCGGGGTGATCCTGTTCGTCGGTTTCCTGCTCCTCAAGGAGCCCGACTTCGGCGCCTTCGTGGTCATCACCGCCATTGCCTTCGGCGTGCTGTTCCTGGGCGGCATCAACGTGCGGCTGTTCGTGCTGCTGGCGGTCGTTGCGGCCATCGGCTTCGTGCTCCTCATCACCTTCTCCGAATACCGCCGCCAGCGCATCCTGGGTTTCATGGATCCGTGGCAGGACGCCTACGGCAAGGGCTACCAGCTCTCCCACGCGCTCATCGCCTTCGGGCGGGGCGAGTGGTTCGGGGTCGGGCTGGGCGGCAGCATCGAGAAGCTGTTCTACCTGCCCGAGGCCCACACCGACTTCCTGCTGGCGGTGATCGCCGAAGAGCTGGGCTTTGCCGGCGTGTGCTTCGTGGTGCTGATGTTCGCGATCCTGATCCAGCGCGCCTTCGCCATCGGCAAGCAGGCCGTCACCCTGGAGCGCACCTACGCCGCCCTGGTGGCGCAGGGCATCGGCATCTGGCTGGGGGTGCAGTCCTTCATCAACATGGGCGTGAACATGGGCCTGCTGCCCACCAAGGGCCTCACCCTGCCGCTGATGAGCTTTGGCGGTTCCGGCATCCTGGCCAACTGCGTCGCGCTGGCCATCCTGCTGCGGATCGACTGGGAAAACAGACAAATCATGCGCGGAGGCAGCGCATGATTCGTCTGTTTCGACGGAGCGTCGCAAGCTCGCTTGCGGCGGCGCGGAGTCAAAATCTCGTGAAATGCGGAGGCAGCGCCTGATGCCCACGCTGATGGTCATGGCCGGCGGCACCGGCGGCCACATCTACCCTGGCCTCGCCGTGGCGGACGCCTTGCGTGATCGCGGCTGGAAGGTGGTGTGGATGGGCAACCCGGAAGGGATGGAAGCCCGCATCGTGCCGGCCAGTGGCTATGAAGTTGCCTGGGTGCGCTTCGCCGCCCTGCGCGGCAAGGGCATCCTGCGCAAGTTGCTGCTGCCCCTCAATCTGCTGCGGGGCTTCGCCCAGGCCTTCGCCCAGATCCGCCGGGTGAAGCCCGACGTGGTGCTCGGGATGGGCGGCTACGTCACCTTTCCGGGCGGGATGATGGCGTCCCTGCTGGGGCGTCCGGTGGTGGTGCACGAGCAGAATTCCGTTGCCGGCCTCGCCAACAAGGTGCTCGCGGGCGTGGCCGACCGGGTCGTCACTGGCTTCCCCGATGTGCTCACGAAGGGGGAGTGGCTGGGCAACCCGGTGCGCGCCGACATCACCGCCGTCGCGCCGCCGGCCGAGCGCTTCGCCGGCCGCACGGGCCCGCTGCGGGTGCTGGTGGTGGGCGGCAGCCTCGGTGCCACGGCCCTCAACGAGACGGTGCCCCAGGCGCTGGCGCTGCTCGAGCCGGCCGCCCGGCCGCAGGTCACCCACCAGGCCGGCACCAAGCAGATCGACGCCCTGCGCGCCGGCTATCAGGCTGCCGGGGTCGAGGGCGAGCTGCTGCCCTTCATCGAAGACATGGCCGACCGCTACGCCGACGCCGATCTGGTGATCTGCCGGGCCGGCGCCCTCACCGTGGCCGAGCTGGCCGCCGCGGGCGTGGCCAGCGTGCTGGTGCCCTATCCCCATGCGGTGGACGACCACCAGACCGGCAACGCCCGCTTCCTGGCCGAGGCCGGCGCGGCGGTGCTGATGCCGCAAACCGAACTCACGCCGCAGCGCCTCGCCGCGCTGCTGCAGCAGATGAATCGCGAACGCCTGCTGGCCATGGCCGTCAAGGCTCGCGGATGTGCCAAGCCGGATGCTACGGCCCGGGTCGCCGATGTGTGCGCCGGGCTCGCTGCCTAAAGGAATCGATGTGAAACACAAAGTCAAGAGCATCCACTTCGTCGGCATCGGCGGTGCCGGCATGAGCGGGATCGCCGAGGTGCTGGTCAATCTGGGTTACAAGGTCAGCGGGTCGGATCTGGGCGACAACGCCGCCACCCGCCGCCTGAAGTCGCTGGGCGCCCGGGTGATCCAGGGCCACGCGGCCGAAAACGTCGACGACGCCGATGCGGTCGTCACCTCCACCGCCGTCAAGGGCGACAACCCCGAGGTGATCGCCGCCCGCGCGCGTCAGATCCCGGTGGTGCCCCGCGCCCAGATGCTGGCCGAGCTGATGCGCCTCAAGCAGGGCATCGCCATCGCCGGCACCCACGGCAAGACCACCACCACCTCGCTGGTGGCCAGCATCCTGGCCGAGGGCGGGCTCGACCCCACCTTCGTGATCGGCGGCAAGCTCAACGCCGCCGGCGCCAACGCGCGCCTGGGCAAGGGCGACTTTCTGGTGGCCGAGGCGGACGAATCCGACGCCTCCTTCCTGCTCCTCACGCCCGTGATCTCGGTCGTCACCAACATCGACGCCGACCACATGGAAACCTACGGGCACGACTTCGCGCGGCTCAAGCAGTCCTTCGTCGATTTCCTGCAGCACCTGCCCTTCTACGGCGTGGCCGTGCTGTGCGACGACGACAAGCACGTGCGCTCGATCGTGCCGCTGGTGTCCAAGCAGATCGTCCGCTACGGCTTCTCCGAATCGGCCAATGTGCGCGCCGAGAACATCCACGCCGAAGAAGGCCGGATGGTCTTCGATGTGGTGCGCGTCAATGGCACCACCAGCCGGCTCAAGGTCGTGCTCAACCTGCCCGGCCGCCACAACGTGCTCAACGCCCTTGCGGCGATTGCCGTGGCCACCGAGGTCGGCGTCTCCGACGAAGCCATCGTCAAGGCGTTGGCCGAGTTCAAGGGCGTGGGCCGGCGCTTCCAGCGCTACGGCGAGGTGGCGTTGCCCGACGGCGGCACCGCCACGATCATCGACGACTATGGCCACCACCCGGTGGAGATGGCAGCCACCATCGCCGCCGCCCGTGGCGCCTTCCCCGACAAGCGTCTGGTGCTGGCCTTCCAGCCCCACCGCTACACCCGCACGCGGGACTGCTTCGAAGACTTCGTGAAGGTGCTGTCCACCGTCGACGCGCTGCTGCTGGGCGAGGTGTACGCCGCCGGCGAGGCGCCCATCGTGGCGGCGGACGGCCGCTCTCTGGCCCGGGCGCTGCGCGTGGCGGGCAAGATCGAGCCGGTCTTCGTGGAGCACATCGAGGAGATGCCGGCGGCCATCCTTGCCGCCGCGCGCAACGGCGACGTGGTGATCACGATGGGTGCGGGCAGCATCGGCGCAGTGCCGGGCAAGCTGGTCAGTGGCGAAATTTAAGAAGGTGAGTGCGGACGTGGTGACGGATGTGAAGAATCGATTTGGCAAGGTTGCGGTGCTGCTGGGCGGAACCTCCGCCGAGCGCGAGATTTCCCTGATGTCGGGCGGCGCCGTGCTGGCCGCGCTGCAGGCGGCAGGGGTCGATGCCCACGCCTTCGATCCGGCCGAGACCGACCTGCACATCCTCAAGGAGCAGGGCTATGACCGCGCCTTCATCGCGCTGCACGGCCGTGGCGGCGAGGACGGAACCGTCCAGGGCGCCCTCGAGCTGATGGGCATTCCCTACACCGGCAGCGGCGTGATGGCCTCCGCCATCGCCATGGACAAGTGGCGCACCAAGCTGGTGTGGCTGTCGTCCGGCCTGCCCACGCCGCGCTTCGCGATCCTCGACGCCAACACCGATTGGGATGCCGTGGTGGCCGATCTGGGCCTGCCGATCTTCGTCAAACCCGTGCACGAAGGCTCCAGCATGGGCGCCACCAAGGTCACCGAGGCCGGCCAGCTCAAGGCCGCGTGGGAGCTTGCCGCCAGGTTCGACTCGCTGGTGCTGGCCGAAGAGTTCGTCACCGGCCAGGAACTCACCGCGCCCTTCCTGGGCGACCGGGCGCTGCCGCTGGTGCGCATCGTCGCCCCCGGCGGCAACTACGATTATCAGAACAAGTACTTCACCGACGACACCCAGTATTTCTGCCCGAGCGGCCTGCCCGAAGCCCAGGAAAAGGAAATCCAGGTCGCCATCGTGCGCTGCGCCAAGGTGCTGGGCTGCCGCGGCTGGGGCCGGGCCGACCTGATCCTGCGGGACGACGGCTCCTTCACCCTGCTCGAGATCAACACCGCGCCGGGCATGACCAACCACTCGCTGGTGCCCATGTCGGCCCGGGTGGCCGGGCTGTCCTTCGAGGCCCTGTGCCTCGAGATCCTCTCCGGAGCCCGCCTTGGCTGACGAGCGCAGCACCTCCAACGTCCCGCCCGAGCCTGGCGCCAAGCCGTCGGCCGGCAAGCGCACGCGCGCCGCCGCGCGTCCGCAGCGGGAGGGCGGTGGCAACGGGCTGTGGGATCGTCCCCAGCTCCTCAACCTGATCTCCGATGTCCTGCTGGTGATGGGCGCGGCCGGGCTTGGCTACGCCGCCGTGGCGTCGCTGTCGCGCCTGCCGATCTACCCGCTGAAGGAAGTCGTCGTCACCACGCCGCTGGCCCAGGTGACCACCGCCCAGCTCGAATACGCCGCCCGGTCGTCCCTGCGCGGCAACTTCTTCACCGTCGATCTGGACGACGTGCGCGGCGCCTTCGAGAAGCTGCCCTGGGTGCGTCGCGCCGACGTGCGCCGCAAGTGGCCGGGCGGCATCGAGGTGCGCCTCGAAGAGCACGTGGCGTCGGCCTACTGGCGGGTGGGCGAGACCGGCGACATGCGCCTCGTCAATCGCTACGGCGAGGTTTTCACCGCCGCCAGCAACGCCAAGATGCCGGTCTTCAGCGGGCCCGAGGGTTCGTCCGGGGTGCTCCTCGCCAAGTTCGACGAGTTCTCGAGCAAGCTCGGCCCCCTGGGCAAGCAGCTGGTGGGCGTCTCGCTGTCGGCCCGCGAGGCCTGGCAGCTCAAGATGGAAGACGGCCTCACCATCGAGCTTGGCCACGATCAGGCCAAGGCCCCCATCGACGACCGGCTGGCCCGTTTCGTGGGCTACTACCCCAAGGCCAGGAGCCGACTGAACATGAACGTGGCGGTGGTGGATCTCCGCTACCCCAGTGGTTTTGCCCTCCGGCCGATCGCCTCCGCCGAGCCGACGGGCAAGCAAGACAGCAAAAAAGGGAAGTGATGAGCAAAGAATACAAGGAACTGATCGTCGGCCTCGACATCGGCACCTCCAAGATCACCTGTGTGGTGGCCGAGTTGAAGTCGGACGGCCGCATGGAGGTGATCGGGCTGGGCTCGCAGCCGTCGTCGGGCCTGAAGAAGGGCGTCGTGGTCAACATCGAGGCCACCGTGGACGCGATCTCCAAGGTCATCCAGGAAGTCGAGCTGATGGCCGAGTGCAAGATCCGCGACGTGTACACCGGCATCGCCGGCAGCCACATCCGCAGCTTCAACTCCAACGGGATGGTGGCGATCAAGGACAAGGAGGTCTCTCCGCTGGATGTGGAGCGCGTCATCGAAACCGCCCGCGCCATGCCGCTGCCGGCCGACCAGCAGATCCTGCACATCCTGACCCAGGAATTCGTGATCGACGGCCAGGACGGCGTGCGCGAGCCCATCGGGATGAGCGGCGTGCGCCTCGAGGTGAAGGTGCACATCGTCACCGGCGCGGTGTCCGCCGCCCAGAACATCGTCAAGTGCGTGCGCCGCTGCGGCCTCGAGGTGCTCGATCTGGTGCTCCAGCCGCTGGCCTCCAGCTACGCCACCCTCTCCGAGGACGAGAAGGAGTTGGGCGTGTGCCTGGTGGACGTGGGCGGCGGCACCACCGACCTCGCCGTGTTCACCCAGGGCGCGATCCGTCACACCGCGGTGATCCCCATCGCCGGCGACCAGGTGACCAACGACATCGCGGTGGCCCTGCGCACCCCGACCGCCGATGCCGAGGAGATCAAGATCCGCCACGGCGTAGCCATGCACACCCTGGCCGATGCCTCCGAGATGATCGAAGTGCCGGGCGTGGGCGACCGCCCGCCGCGCAAGCTGTCGCGTCAGGCCCTGGCCGACGTGATCGAACCCCGCGTCTGCGAACTCTACGAGCTGGTCCAGGCCGAACTGCGCCGCAGCGGTTACGAAGAGCTGCTGTCCTCCGGCATCGTGCTCTCCGGTGGCGCCGCCGTGATGCAGGGGATGGTCGAGCTGGGCGAAGAGGTCTTCCACATGCCGGTGCGCATCGGTTATCCCAAGTACGACGGCCCCCTCGCCGAGGTGGTCTGCGAGCCCCGCTACGCCAATGCGATGGGGCTCGTGATGGAAGGCGCAGCCCAGAAGCGGCGCGGCATCCAGGCACGCCAGACGCGTAACGTCGGGCAGGTTTTTTCGAGGATGCGTTCGTGGTTCGAGCGCAATTTCTGATGGGGGATGCGGCCGCTCCGGCGGCCTGAATCCGAACGAACTTTGATGTGCAATACCCCCTTATTTAGTTGTAAAATTTGCGATTAATACTAAATACGGTCCGGTTGCACGTCGGCAATATCAAGTGCAGTTTCTCTTGGAGGCGAGTTAAATGTTTGAAATTGTTGAAAAGGCATCCGGCGGCACCAATATCAAGGTGATCGGCGTCGGTGGCGCCGGCGGCAACGCCGTGGATCACATGATCCGCGAAGGCGTGCAGGGCGTCGACTTCATCACCGCCAACACCGACGCGCAGGCCCTCTCCCGTTGCCTGTCCCCGGTGAAGGTCCAGCTTGGCAAGACCGGCCTGGGTGCCGGGTCCAAGCCCGAAGCCGGTCGTGCTGCGGCTCAGGAATCCCGCGATGCCATCGCGGCCGCCCTCGATGGCGCCCACATGTGCTTCATCACCGCCGGCATGGGCGGTGGCACGGGCACCGGCGCAGCCCCGGTGGTGGCCGAGATCGCCAAGGAAATGGGCATCCTCACCGTGGCCGTGGTCACCAAGCCCTTCGACTTCGAGAACCGCATCCGCGTCGCCGAGAGCGGCGTCGAGGAACTCTCCAAGCAGGTCGACTCGCTGATCGTTGTGCTCAACGACAAGCTGCTCGAAGTCTACGGCGACGACGCCGGCTTCGAAGACTGCTTCCGCTCCGCCGACAACGTGCTGACCAGCGCCGTCGGTGGCATCGCCGAGATCATCAACGTGCCCGGCCTCGTCAACGTCGACTTCCAGGACGTGCGCACCGCGATGGCCGAGATGGGCCGCGCGATGATGGGCTCCGCCCAGGCTTCCGGCCTCGACCGCGCCCGCATCGCCGCCGAGCAGGCCGCCGTGTCGCCGCTGCTCGAAGGCACCGAGCTCTCCGGCGCCCGCTGCGTGCTGGTGAACATCACCGCCAGCCGTTCGCTCAAGATGGCCGAAGTCCGCGATGCCGTGCGCACCGTCCAGGCCTTCGCCGCCAAGGAAGCCTTCGTCAAGTACGGCACCGTGTTCGACGAGAACATGGAAGACCGCATCCGCGTCACCGTCGTCGCCACCGGCCTGGGTGCCGTCCGCGCCGCCGCCATGCCGCGCAAGATGGAAGTGATCCGCACCGGTACCGACAACATCGGCATGGAAGTGGACTACGGCAACCTGGAACTGCCGGCCGTGATCCGCCGCACCTCCCGCACCACCGTCGAAGCCATGAGCGCCAACGGCATGTCGACCCTCGACATTCCGGCCTTCCTGCGCAAGCAGGCAGACTAAGCCGCACCCGGGCCGCCTCGGTGGCTCATTCAAACGCGCAGCCGGACGTCGCCTCCGTCCGGCTGCGCGTTTGTCGTTTGCAGGCAACACGGGACACGCGCTGCTGCGGTGCAGCAGGGTGCGTATGTTAAAATTCAGTGACTTGAATCAGGATCCCGGCCATGTTGAAGCAGCGCACCCTCAAAACCGTCGTTACCGCCACCGGCGTCGGCCTGCACAGCGGCAACAAGGTCACGCTCACCCTGCGCCCCGCCGCGCCGGATACTGGCATCGTGTTCCATCGCGTCGATCTCGACCCGGTGGTCGATCTGCCCGCCGACCCCTACGCCGTCTGCGATACCCGCATGTGCTCCGGCCTGCAGCGCGAGGGCGCCAAGGTCAATACCGTCGAGCACCTCATGTCGGCCCTCGCCGGGCTGGGCGTCGACAACGCCCACATCGACGTGGACGCGGCCGAGATCCCCATCCTCGACGGCAGCGCCGGCCCCTTCGTGTTCCTGATCCAGTCCGCCGGCATCGAGGAGCAGAAGGCCCCCAAGCGTTTCCTGCGCGTCAAGAAGCCCGTCGAGTACGTCGAGGGCGACAAGTGGGTTCGCCTCGAGCCTCACGACGGCTTCAAGCTGAGCTTCTCCATCGTCTTCAACCACCCGGCCATCGACAGCACCGGCACCTCGGTCACCGTCGATTTTGCCGATCACTCCTACGTGCGCGAGGTCTCCCGGGCGCGCACCTTCGGCTTCATGCAGGACGTGGAGTTCATGCGCGCCAACGGCCTCGGCTTGGGCGGCAGCCTCGACAACGCCATCGTGATGGATGAATACCGGGTGCTCAACGCCGACGGCCTGCGCTACGCCGACGAGTTCGTGAAGCACAAGGTGCTCGACGCCATCGGCGACCTCTACCTCGCCGGCCATCCGCTGCTGGCGTCCTACAGCGCCTACAAGGCCGGGCACGCCCTCAACAACCAGATCCTCCGCGTGCTGCTGGAAGACAAGACCGCCTGGGACATCGTCGCCTTCGAGGAAGACGCCAGCACCCCGCCGGCGGTCGCCCAGCTCTTCGACCTGGCCCTGGGCTGAGGCTGGCGCGATGCTCCTGCTCCGGCTGCTCGCCGTGCTGGTCGGGATCGGCATCGGCGCTTCGGTCTTCGCCTACTTCTTCACCCGCGAACCGCGCTATCTGGCGCTGGCGTGGAAGCTCTTCCGCTGGGCGCTCGTCATGGCGCTGGTGTTCTTTGCGCTGCTGATTCTCGAGCGGGTGCTCGTTCCCTTCGTTTAGCCCGCACTCTTCACAAACCGCCTGAGCGCCTTGGCCAGCGGCGAATCCGCCGGCAGGCTGGCGGCCAGGTCGCCCAGCCCGCTGCGGGTGGATTCGCTCACATGGCGATCCGGCGGTGGCGGGGCGGGCGGGCGGTATTCGGGCACCGACACCTTCACCTTGATGTCCCGCAGCAGCACGCCGGCGCGGGCGAAGTCGGCCAGCAGGCTGGGCACCGCCTGGCGCAGCTTGACGGCCAGCCCGGCGCTCTCCACGTGGATCACCAGATCCTCGCCCTTCAGGTTGGCCACCTTGCAGGCGGCGGCCATGTAGTCGGGGAGCAGGCTGGCCAGCTGGCGCTGCAGGCGCAGCAGTCGGGCCGCGTGGGCCTGCAGGCGGGCAAGGCTGTCGCCGCTGCCGAGATAGGTGTCGATCGGGTTGGTCTTGGCCATCGGGGCTTGGAATTCTGAGAAGCGCCCCCATCCTATGGGGAAGCCTTTCCGCGGACAAGAGTGAGCGGCGTCTTGTCCTGCGTCACGGTCGTGTCCGGACGACATGATAGAATCCGCCCTTTGCCGCGTTTTCCCTTCCAAATCAAATGATCGCAGGCCTTCTCAAGAAAATTTTCGGCAGCCGCAACGACCGCCTGATCCGCCAGTACAGCCAGACGGTGCGCACCATCAACGCCCTCGAGCCGAAGATCCAGGCCCTGACCGACGAGGAGCTGCGCGGCAAGACGGATGAATTCCGCCAGCGCGTCGCCAAGGGCGAGAGCCTCGACGACCTGCTGCCCGAAGCCTTCGCGGTGGTCCGCGAAGCCGGCAAGCGGGTGCACGGCATGCGCCACTTCGACATGCAGATGGTGGGCGGGATGGTGCTGCACGCCGGCAAGATCGCCGAAATGCGCACCGGCGAAGGCAAGACCCTCACCGCCACGCTGCCGGTGTACCTCAACGCGCTCTCGGGCAAGGGCGTGCATGTCATCACCGTCAATGACTACCTCGCCAGCCGCGACTCGGACTGGATGGGGCGCATCTACCGCTTCCTGGGCCTCACCGTGGGCTGCAACCTGTCGCAGATGCCCCACGACCAGAAGAAGGACGCCTACGCGGCGGACATCACCTACGGCACCAACAACGAGTTCGGCTTCGACTACCTGCGCGACAACATGGTCTACGACGTGGCCGAGCGGGTGCAGCGTGGCCTCAACTATGCCATCGTCGACGAAGTGGATTCGATCCTCATCGACGAAGCCCGCACGCCGCTGATCATCTCCGGCCAGGCCGAGGATCACACCGAACTCTACGTGCGCATGAACGCCGTGCCCACCCTGCTGACCCGTCAGGAAGGCGAGGGCGAGAACATCACCACGCCGGGCGACTACACCGTCGACCTCAAGGCCCACTCGGTGCTCCTCACCGAACAAGGCCACGAGCACGCCGAAGAGATTCTGGGCAACCTGGGCCTGCTGCCCGAAGGGGCCAGCCTGTACGATCCGGGCAACATCCTGTTGATCCACCACCTCTACGCCGCCCTGCGGGCCCACGCGCTGTATCACAAGGACCAGCACTACGTGGTGCAGAACGGCGAAGTCGTCATCGTCGACGAATTCACCGGCCGCCTCATGGCTGGCCGTCGCTGGTCCGAGGGCCTGCACCAGGCCGTCGAGGCCAAGGAAGGCGTGAAGATCCAGGCTGAGAACCAGACCCTCGCCTCGATCACCTTCCAGAACTACTTCCGGATGTACGGCAAGCTTGCCGGCATGACCGGCACCGCCGACACCGAAGCCTACGAATTCCACCAGATCTACGGCCTCGAAACCGTTGTCGTGCCCACCACCCGTCCGATGATCCGCAAGGACCAGAACGACAAGGTGTACCGCACGATGAAGGAAAAGCACGACGCGATCACCGCCGACATCAAGGATTGCGTGCAGCGCGGCCAGCCGGTGCTGGTGGGCACCACCTCCATCGAGAACTCCGAGCTGCTGTCCGCCATGCTCACCGCGGCCAAGCTGCCCCACAACGTGCTCAACGCCAAGCAGCACGCCCGCGAGGCCGAGATCGTGGCCGAAGCCGGCCGGCCGGGCGTCATCACCATCGCCACCAACATGGCCGGTCGCGGCACCGACATCGTGCTGGGCGGCAACGTCGAGAAGCCTGTCTCCCTCATCCGCGAGGACGAAAGCCTCTCCGACGCCGAGAAGGAAGCCCAGATCACCCAGCTGCGCGACGAGTGGAAGGTCCGCCACGAACAGGTGCTGCAGGCCGGCGGTCTCAAGATCATCGGCACCGAGCGCCACGAATCCCGTCGTATCGACAATCAGCTGCGGGGCCGTTCCGGTCGTCAGGGCGACCCGGGCGAGAGCCGCTTCTACCTCTCCCTCGAAGATCCGCTGATGAAGATCTTCGCCGGCGAGCGGCTCAACGCCATCATGGTCCGCCTCAAGATGCCCGAAGGCGAGGCCATCGAAGCCGGCATGGTGACCCGCTCCCTCGAAACCGCCCAGCGCAAGGTCGAGCAGCGCAACTTCGACATCCGCAAGCAGCTGCTCGAGTACGACGACGTCTCCAACGACCAGCGCAAGGTGATCTACCAGCAGCGCAACGAGTTGCTCGAAACCACCGACATCTCCGAGACCATCGCCGGCATGCGCGAAGGCGTGCTCCACGACCTGTTCCGCGTGTACGTGCCCGAGAACTCGGTCGAGGAGCAGTGGGACATCCCGGGCCTCGAGCTGGCTCTCGAATCCGACTACCAGCTCAAGCTGCCGGTGGGCGAATGGATCAAGGCCGATCCGTCCATCAGCGACGACGACATCCTGCAGCGCCTGCTGGACGCCTCCGCCCAGGCCTACGCCGACAAGATCGCCCTGGTCGACCCGGCCGCCTGGCACGGCTTCGAGCGCAACGTGATGCTGCAGAGCCTCGACACCCACTGGCGCGAACACCTCTCCGCGCTGGATCACCTGCGCCAGGGCATCCACCTGCGCGGCTACGCCCAGAAGAACCCCAAGCAGGAATACAAGCGCGAAGCCTTCGAGCTGTTCAAGAACCTCCTGCAGGTCGTGCGCACTGAAGTCACCAAGCTGCTGATGACCGTCCAGATCCGCTCCGAGGCGCAGATCGAGGAAGCCGAATTGACGCCGGCGCTGGAGAACGTCCAGTATCACCACGCCGACTACGACGAAGCGCTGGCCACTGCCAACCCGGACCGCGACGTCAATCAGCCGGAAACCAACCTCGCGCCGAAGGTCGGCCGCAACGACCCGTGCCCCTGCGGCTCCGGCAAGAAGTACAAGCACTGCCACGGCAAGCTCTCCTGAAAAAGGAGCGATAAACCTACTGCGCGACCCGATCCTGCGACTGCGGTGCTCGCTGTACTCCAGTACAGCTGCGCGCCTCCCCGCAGCCTCGGGCCGTTCGCTACGGTTTCCCGCCCCTTTTCAACGGGGTAGTCGTTCTTTGACAAGGCCCGCTTTCGAGCGGGCCTTGTGCGTTGACGGTGCCTCAAGCTGCAACGTCGCCTGCCGTTATCCGCGGAAGAGGTGACCCCATGAATTCCACGAGCGCAGTGCCTTCCGATCTGGCGGCCTGGATCGACCGCATCCGCGGCCGCGACATGCCGGTGTTTGCCCGCACCGTCGACGCCCTGCGACGAATCGTCGGGGACGAGCGGGCGTCGGCCTCCGCCTTGTCGCAGGTCATCCTCAAGGATGCGCCGATGACCACCAAGGTGCTGCGGCTCGCCAACAGCGCCTACTTCAATCACGCGCACCAGGGCATCAACACCGTCTCGCGGGCCATCGTGGTGCTGGGCTTCGACCCGGTGGCCCAGCTCGCCCTGTCGGTGGCGCTCATCGACGCGCTCCTGGGCGGCGGCGTGCGCTGCCGGGTTCATCGGGAGATGGCGCGCAGCTTCCATGCGGCGGTCCAGGCCCGCTGGGCGATCCAGCGGCGGGGCGAGTCGCTGGGCGAGGAGGTCTTCATCGCGGCCCTGCTGTCGCGGGTCGGTGAAATGGCCTTCTGGTGCTTTGGCGGCGAGCAGGCGCAGGCGCTGGAGCGCTGCATGAGCCAGGGCGGCGTGCGCGAGGAGGAGGCCCAGCAGATGGTGCTGGGCTTTTCGCTGCGCCACCTTTCTGCCGGGCTGGTGCGCGAGTGGCGGCTGGGCTCTCTTGCGGCGGCGGCCATCGAAGGCGATGTGCGCAGCCGCGGCCCAGAGCGGGCCGTGGTGATCGGCGAGCGCCTGGCCCGGGCAGCCGAGGAGGGCTGGGATTCCGCGGCGGCCCGGCGGGCGATCCGCGAGGCGGCCGATTATCTCGCGCTGCCGCCATCGGCGGTGAGCGCCGAGGTCGTCGCCAACGCCGACGAGGCCGCCCGGGTGGCCGCCTTCTTCGGCGCGCCCGAGGCCGGTCGGGCCATTCCCAGGGGGGCGCCTTTCACCGCGGCGCCGGAGCCGGAGGCGGCGGCCGTTCCGGCGGCGCCCGATGCGGCGCTGCAGCTTCGCATCCTGCAGGATCTGGCCGCCATGAGCCTGGAGCGCGTGGCCATCGCCGACATCCTGCAGCTCGCTGCCGAGGGCGTCCTGCGGGGCGTGGGCTGCGAGCGGGTGGTGGTGGCGCTGCTCACGCCGGACCGCCTTCACCTGCAGGGCAAGATGGGCCTCGGTGCAGGCGGCGAGGCGCTGTGTGCGCGTTTTGCGTTTTCGATGGATGGCGACCCGGACGACGTGGTGGACGACGCCATCGACAGCGGCAAGGCGTGCTGGGTCAATCCGGCCCGCGTCGAGCGTGGCGGCACCGAGCGGCTGCTGGCGGTCACCGCCAGCGAGTCGGGCTTCGTGGTGCCTTTCGGGTCGGCGACCCGGCGGATCGGCGTGCTCTACGCCGACCGCAACGGCCGGCTGCTGGACGACGAGAGCTGGCGGGCCGTCCAGCATTTCGCCCTCCAGGCCAGCCTGGCGGTGGCGCTGTGCGCAGCCGATGGGGGTTCGGGCTGACGGGCAGGTGTCCCGGTAACGTCTCCCGGATTATCATGGCGTTCTTCTGCCAATCGGCGCCTGTTCCTGGAGTCTTTCATGCCTGTCCTGCTTTCCCCCCCTGAAGCCGCTGCCCTGTTTCCCGTGCCCGGTGTCCGCCTTGGCGTCACCGAGGCGGGGGTGCGCAAGGTCAATCGCAAGGATCTCACGCTGATCGAACTGGCGCCGGGCGCCCGGGTGGCCGGGGTGTTCACCCAGAACCGCTTCTGCGCCGCGCCGGTGCAGGTGTGCAAGGCCCATCTGCCGGCCGGCGGGATCCGCGCGCTGGTCATCAACACCGGCGTCGCCAACGCCGGCACCGGCGAGCCAGGGCTGGCCGCTGCCCGCGCCACCTGCGAGGCGGTGGCCGGCCAGCTGGGCATCGCGGCGAGCCAGGTGCTGCCGTTCTCGACGGGCGTGATCCTCGAGCCGCTGCCGGTAGAACGCATCGTCGCCGGCCTGCCCGCCGCCAAGGTCGCCCTCAAGGCCGACGGCTGGTTCGACGCCGCCCACGGCATCATGACCACCGACACCATCCCCAAGGCGGTTTCGCGCCAGGTGCAGATCGGCGGCAAGACCATCACCCTGACCGGCATCTCCAAGGGCGCCGGGATGATCAAGCCCAACATGGCGACCATGCTCGGCTTCCTCGCCACCGACGCCGACGTGGCCCAGCCGGTGCTGGACGCCCTGCTGAAGGAAGTGGCCGACCTGAGCTTCAACAGCATCACCGTGGATGGCGACACCTCCACCAACGACAGCTACATCCTGATTGCCACCGGCCAGGCCGGCAATGCGACCATCGCCGATACGGCGTCGGCCGACTACGTGGCTTTCCGCCAGGCGGTGCTGGAGGTGTCGATCCTCCTGGCCCAGGCCATCGTGCGCGACGGCGAGGGCGCCACCAAGTTCATCACCCTGCAGATCGAAGGTGGCAAGACCCGCGAGGAGTGCCGCAAGGTGGGCTACGCCATCGGCCATTCGCCGCTGGTGAAGACCGCCTTCTTCGCGTCCGACCCCAACCTGGGCCGCATCCTGGCCGCCATCGGCTACGCCGGCATCGACGATCTGGACGTGTCGCAGCTGCGCGTGTGGCTGGGCAGCAACGGTGAGGAGGTGCTGGTGGCCGAGAAGGGCGGCCGCGCCGAGAGCTATCGTGAGGAAGCCGGCGCCCGCGTGATGGCGGCGGCGGAGATCACGGTGCGGGTCGACCTCGCCCGGGGCGACGCGGCAGCCACCCTGTGGAGCTGCGACTTCTCGTACGACTACGTGAAGATCAACGCCGACTACCGCTCCTGAGCGCCGGCACGGCGGGCGCCCGCGTCAGACGTTCTGGCGCAGGGCGTCCACGATCTGCAGCCGGGTCACCTTCAGCGACGGCACGATTGAAGCGAGCACCGTGCCAAGGAAGCCCACCAGGGCCGCGCTGGCCAGGGTGCCCGGCACCACCTGGATGTAAGCGGTGTAGCCCACGTCCGCGTTGGGGGGCGGGGGCATCGGGATGCCGATGAAGGAAATCAGTTCGGCAAGGCCCACGCCGAGCACCACCCCCAGCACGGCACCGGCAAAGCCCAGGATCGCGCTCTCCACCACGATCAGCAGCGCCACGTCCCGCGAGCGGTTGCCCAGCGCCTGCATCGTGCCGAACTCCCCCTGACGCTCAAAGACGCTCATGTTCACGCTGTTGGTGACCGACAGCAGCACCATCAGCAGGATGATGAACTGGAGTACGCCAAACTGCCGGTCGTAGAGCTGGACGGTCTTGTCGTAGAAATCCGAGAGATCCTTCCAGCGCCGCACGTCGTAGGGGCCGCCGGCGATCTGCGTGGCCACGGCGTCGCGCACCCGGTCGGTGTCCTCGGTCTTGTCCAGCGCCACCACCAGCAGATTGACGCCGGTGGTGAACATCTGCTCCTGCGCCGCGCCCAGGTGGATGCGCACGGCGCGGGCGTCGAAATCCTTCGAGAAGCTCTGGAAGACGCCCACCACCTCGACGTCCAGGGTGTTGAGGCCGCCTTCCGCTGCGGACATCAGCAGGGTGACCCGGTCGCCAGGCTTGAGCCCGAGGGTTCGGGCGACGCCTGCCCCCACCAGGATGCCGTCCCGATCCTTGTCGGTGAGCTGCCGTCCTTCGGAGATGCGGATGAAGCTGCCCAGTCGGGCTTCCTTGTCCGGCTCCACCCCTTCGCCGACGATCGACAGGTCGCGCTTGCCGTTGTTGAGCAGGCCGGTGAAGAACAGGCGGCCCATCACGTCCTGGACGCCTGGGTGCGCTGCGGTGGCCGCGGCGAGCTTTGCCGGGTTCTCGATGAGGTAGCGCTCGGGTGAGCGGGTGCCCTTCTCGAGGAAATCCTTCTTGAAGATCTGGAGGTGGCCGGTCTGGGAGTGGATGATGACCTCGCCCAGCTGGATGAAGGTGTCGTGCACAAAGCCGCCGGCGAGGATCAGGCTGACGACGCCGATGATGACCGCGCCGAGGGTCATGCCGCTGCGCACCTTCTGGCGCAGCACGTTGCGGAACGCCAGCTTGAAGGTGAGGCCGCCAAGGCCGATGCGGGCGAAGAGATCGGAGAGGCGCTGGATGTTCGACATGCTTTGCAGCCCTCAGCGCTGGTGACGCAGGGCGTCGACGATGACCATTTTCGAGGCCTTCCAGGCGGGCAGGATGCTCGCCAGCAGGGTGGTGACCACCGCCAGGGCAAACGCCTCGGCGGCGATCAGCGGATTCACGTTGATGTGGCCGGTGAAGCCGTGGGCCATGCCGGGCGGCGGCGGCATGGGGATGCCGACGTAGGACACCACCGAGGCGATCAGCGAGCCGACGATCACCCCGATCACCCCGCCGATCACGCCCAGCACCAGCCCCTCGATGATGAACATGCGCAGCACGTCGCGGGTCCGCAGGCCGATGGCCATGATGGTGCCGATCTCGCCGGTGCGCTCGATGACCGCCGCGGTGAGGGTGTTGCTGATCGACAAGACGATGATGAGCGCGATCATCAGCTTCACGCTGTCGATCTGCTTGGACATGAGGGTGACGGTCTTCTTGTAGAAGTCGGCAAGCTCGTGCCAGGCGACGAACTGGATGTCCGTCCGTCCGGCTTCCCTGGCCTTGGCGATGAAGGCGTCGGTGTTCTCCGTCCGGTCGAGGAGCACGACCCAGCTGGTGGCGCCGACGCTGCGCGCCAGCTGCTGGGCGATGGGCAGGGGGGCGCGCAGGAAGGCGTCGTCGTAGGCCTTGGTGGCGGTCATGAAGAGGCCGCGCACCCGGCACTCCACCGCGTTGAGGCTGCCCTGGCGGGTGGCCGCGAGCAGTACCACCGTGTCCCCGGTCTTGACGCCCAGGTTGGCAGCAAGCCCCTCGCCGACGATGATGCCGTTCGGTTCTGCCGGCGACAGGGGTTCCCCCGACACGATGTGCACGTTGCGGCTGAGATCGGTCTCGCGGGCCGGGTCCACGCCCTCGCCGGAGAAGCCGATGCTCGACTCGTCGTGGCTGATGAGGCCGGAGAACACCAGGCGCGGCGTGACTGTGGTGACCCCGGGCATGCCCGCAAGCTGGCCCTGCAGGGGGTCGTCCTTGGGCAGGAGATAGGCGTAGGGGTTGGCGATGCCCTTCTCGAAGAACTCGGGGCGGACCACCTGCACGTGGCCGAGATGGGAGTGGATGGTGGACTCGCGCATGTTGTCGAAGATCCACTGGATGAAACCACCCGCGATGATGAGCGCAATCACGCCGCCCGAGATGGTGGCCAGGGCGAACAGCGATCGCCGCTTCTGGCGAACGACATTACGCAGGGCAAGGGACAGGTCGCGGCGGTAGACGTCGAATGACATTGGGGCTGTGCCGGGCGGGGCGGCGGGCGCGGGTAACGGTTGGGATTATATGTTGGCGGGGTTCGGGCGTAATCCTGTTTCTTGCGCGGAGCGATCGAGGGCTGGCTGGCGTGGCCGGCATCCGGCTTGTGAGCGTATACATATATGCGCGGTCGGCAGCGGCGGGCTCGTCCCAGACCTGAAAAAGGAAAACCCCCGCAGGGCGGGGGTTTTCCTTTACCTTCCGGTGCCATGAAGCACCCTTGCGGGTGCTCATGCCATCGAGGCGCTTCTTACTTGGAGGCGCGACGACGGGTCAGGCCAACACCAGCCAGGGCCAGGCCAGCCAGGGCCATGGAGGTGGGTTCCGGAACCTGGAAGTTGCTGGCAGCGTCGGACTGCAGCAGGAAGTTGGGGCCGGTCACGCCGTTGATGGGGCCGACGGACGGAGCGCCAACCAGGGTGGAGCCGTCACCCTTGGTGAAGAGGGCGGACGGGTTGGCTTGGGTGAAGGGGTCGTTGGCTTGGGTGTCCAGGTAGATGGACAGCACGTCGCCCAGCTTCAGGCCGGTGGGGTAGTCGGTGAAGTAGTCCTTGTTGATGTACTGGACCACGGCATCGACGGTGGCGGAGCCGCTACCGGTGACGCTCTTGATGCCCGGGTAGTCGTTACCGTTCGGGGACTTGTCCAGATCGGTGATCAGGGCAGCGCCGGAGGTGGAGAACAAGGTCTGGCCACGGTTGGTGGTGGAGTTGTACGGCAGGATCGAGCCGGACATGATCAGGGTGCCGTCGGCGTAGCCGGTACCAGCCAGGGAGTTGGCGTTCTTCGCGGACACGTAGATCTTGAAGAAGTTGTCGCCACCGGTGGTGGTTTGCAGGTTCAGGGAGTCAACACCGGTCGGCAGGAAGGTGACCGGATCGATGCCCACGGAGCGGGAGGTGACGAGCTCCTGGAAGCCGGCAACGAAGGTCCACTCGAAGGTGCTGTTCAGGCCGGCAACGCCGATGTTGTCGCCGTTGTTGTCCAGGAAGCCGGACAGGGCAGCTTGGGCGTAGCTCTGGAGGATGTCGCCGACGGCGGGTTGGGCAGCGTTGGTGCCGGAAACGGGAGTCACCAGAACGCCGTTAGCAGCCCAGTCGAGGGAGCCAACGGAGATGGTGGAGCCGTTGCCCTGCGGGGAGATGGTGACGATGCCGGCTTGGGCGGAAGCCGCGGCCAGAGCGAGGGCACCGGCAACTGCTGCGAGCTTGAATTTCTTCATTGTGTAACTCCTAGTGTGTTGGAAGTGAGGAGACCGCTGTCTCACGGCTTCTATTAAGCATGTCCTGTGCCAATTTTTTAGTGTGATGATTTTTAAAGAAGAAATTTATGATTTGGGTGGGGGGCTGTGACATGTGTAAAAAATGTCGACGCCCTATTACGGGGAGGCCTGAAATGGGTTTTCAAGCCCCGGATTTTCTGCTTGGAAAGTCAATCGCGATGTCGTTCAGAGTGCGGCGAATATCACGCTTTTTGATGGCTGCGGCGAGGCTTGCGGCGGCGTTGCGGAAGGTGCTTTCGGACAGCAGGCGGCCAGTGGCGGCGCGGATGGTTTCCGGGGTCATCGCGTAGCGGCGCAGCACCAGCCCGGCGCCGGCGCGGGTGACGAAGTGCATGTTGAGGTGCTGGTCGAGGTTCGACGGAATGCCCAGAATGGGTGTTCCTTGAGCGAGTGCCTGGAACGAGGTGGGGCTGCCTCCGTTGCAGATCACCAGGGATGCGCGGGCGGCGGCTTCGTCGCCGGGCAGGTAGTCGGCGCAGAAGACCTTGCCGCCGGTCGTGACGCCGCCGGCGCCGGCGGTGGCGACGATGAGCTGGAAGCCGCTTGGCCGGAGGGCTTCGACCAGCGAGGGGAGCAGCAGCGGGTCGCCCGAGCTGCCGAGGGTGATGTAGATGGTGGAGGCGTCGGGGCTGAGGCGATCCCACCAGTCGGGCCGGGGCAGGTTGGGGGCCCACTGGATGGGGCCGAGGAAGCGGCCGCCGGGGTGATGTTCGTCGGTGAGGCCGTAGAGTTCGGGGATGTCGCTGAAGAGGGTGAGGTCGGCGTCGGTGTAGACGCGGCGCAGGTCGTTGCCGAGGGAGGGCAGGCCGTAGTGCTGGCGCAGCGCGTTCATCGGGCGGCTGTGGTAGGCGAAGGCGAGGGGTCGGGCGAGGTCGAACAGCCACTGGGACAGGCTGACGCCGAGGTAGGGGACCATCGGTAGATCCGGCACGACGAAGTGGGGGGCGAAGGCCGGGCTCCAGTAGGCGTTGGTGATGGTGGCGTAGGGTACGCCGGCGCGCCGGGCAGTGGCCGAGAGGGTGATGCGGAAGTCGCCGATGACCATGTCGGGCCGGTACTGCGCGAGGAGCGCGTCGTCTTCGGCGGCGAAGCCTTTGAGCGTTTCCAGATCGAAGACGGGCTTGCCTTCGGCGAGGTTGCGGATGAAGCGGGCTTTGCCGGTGGGGGTGAGGGTGTGGAGGCGGGCGGGGAAGTCGCGCAGGAAGGGGGCGGAATCGGCGGAGGCGGCCAGCGTCACGTCGTGGCCGGCTTCGTGGAGCAGACCGGCGAGCCGCAGCGGTCGAGCCAGGTGGGCCAGGGTGACATCGTGGGCGACGAGAAGGATGTTCTGTTTGCGCATGGTTCGTCCTGGCGGGTGGGCTGCCGGCTGCCGGTGCAGGCGGGGCGCGGCCTTGCCGGCGCGTTGCCCGTTGGCGCCCGGCGCGGTCGCTCAGGTGTCGCGGCGGAGCGAGACCCACGCAAACCGGCAGTCGATGTCGATCGGCGGGCCGTCGTCGGCGGCGCGTTCGACCCGGCAGGCGAGCGGCACGAGCAGTCCGAGCTTGAGGGCGCCAAGCTCTTCCAGCAAGTTTAGCAGGTGCCCGTCGTGGGCGAGCCTGCCCTGTACGCCGATGCCGACGAGGATGAAGGGCGATTCGGGGGTGTCGTGGGAGGGGGCCGGGGCGAGGCGCAGCGCGGTGGACGAGGCGGCCGCGGGCCGGGCGGCGAGTTGGGCGGCGAGTTGGGCGGCGAGGCGGTGGGACGGGGTGTCTGCGAGGAGGCCGGCCTGGCGCAGGTCGGCCCATTCGGCGAGAGCCTGGCGGGCGTCGGCTTGCCGGGCGAGGAGGGTTTGGTGATTGTGCGCGAGTTGTTGGAGGCGCTGGCGCAGGGCTTGGTGCTCATCCTGGGCGGCTTGGTGGGCGTGGAGCGCGAAGGCGAGCAGGGTGGCGCCGGTGGCGATGGCTGTGCCGGCGATGGCGAGGGGCCGCCGCAGCGGTGGCGGGATGCGGGCGAGGAGCGGGGTCATCGGGGCGGGGTGTCGAATGTCAGGCGCAGGCCGAGGCGCTGGCGGGGGGCGTCGGTGTCGAGGGTGTCGCCGTCGATGGGGCTGACGGTGGCACGGGTTTGCTCGCGGAGGGCCTGGGTGAAGGCGTCGGCGAGATCGGGGGAGGCGTCGGGGAGGTCGAGGCGGAGGTCGAGGCGGGGCGCGGTGTGGGTGTCGTGGGGGTCGAAGGACCAGTCGAGGCGGGTGAGGCTGACCTGGGGAAAGCGGGTGAGGGCGCGGGAGATTGCGTGGAGCGCGGCGGTGGGCTGGCTGCCGGCGAGCAGTTGGGGGAGGCGTTGGTGGGCGGCGTGGATGCGCTCGGGGGGCATGGGGGTTGGGGGGATCGCGGCTTGGGCTTGGGCGATGGCGCGCTCGGCGTTTGCGATGTGCTGGCGCAGGCGGTCGATGTCTTGCCGGGTGGTCTGGGTGGCGTCGAGGGTGCCGTAGGCAACGACGCCCGCTGCGCTGGCGAACAGGGCGGCGCCAAGGATGAGGGCGGTGCCGGCGCGCCGGAGGGTGTGCTGGCGCTGCAGGCCCGGGGTGTGGATCGACGGGATGCGCCGGTGCCGGGCGAGGGTGCGGTGGAGGAGCGGGGTGAGATCGGCGTCGGGCGGTTCGGGGGCGCCGCAGGCTCGGGCGAGGGCGGCGAGATCGACGCAGTCGAGGTCGGGCGGGGCGAGCTGGCGGATTGCACCGTGGGCGGCCTGAGGGGCGATGAACAGGAGCTGGAGCGGGGTTTCCCGCGGGAGGAGGCGCTGGCTGGCGAGGTGTTGGCGGGTGCGCAGGAGTTCCTGGACGTGGGTGTGCCAGGCGTGGGGTTCGGCCGGGGTGAGGCGGCTGAAGCGCAGGTGAGGGCCGGTGTAGCAGGAGACCCGTAGCCCGGCGGGCCCGAGGCTGGCGACCAGCCGGGCCTGCGCCGGGCCGGGCGGCGGCGGCAGGTGGCGGAGCAGGGGGAGCGCGGCGAAGGGGGCGGAGTGGATGCCGGTGAGCGCGGCGTTGGCGTGCCGGAGGGCGTCGAGCCAGGGCTTGAGTTGGTCCGGGCGTACGAGGCTGGCGAACAGGCAGTCGTCGGCGGGGGCGTCGCCGGCCAGGGCGGGGAGGGGGGCTTCGGTGAAGTAGGGCGTTTCGTGGGCGAGGCGTTCGCGGCGCCGGGCCAGGAGGGCGCGGCGGTCGCCGGCGGAGAGCTTGGGCAGGGGTTCGACGGTGAAGAACTCGTCCGGGACGTCTACCAGCAGGGTGAAGCGGAGGGTGGGGTGCTGGGCGAGGTGCTCGGCGAAGCGGGCGAGCCCGTCGTGCGTGGGGCTGAAGCGCTGCGGCGGCGTGGCGTCGGACGGGGGCTGGGGGTGCCAGGCGAGGCCGTCGCGGGTGAGGTGGAGGAGGGTGCGTCCGGCCATGGCTCAGAGCTTGAGTTGGGTGACGATGTCGTAGATGGGGAGCATCACGGCGCTCATTACGGCGAGCAGCAGCAGGCCGAGGATGACGGTGAGCGCGGGTTCGATGCTGGCCTGGAGGCGGGCGATGGCTTCGCGGACGTCGCGTTCGTAGAAGTAGCTGACGTTGGTGAGGGCGTCGTCGAGGGCGCCGGTGGTCTCGCCAATGCGCAGCATGCGGGCGACGAGGGGTGGGAACAGGGTGCTGCTGCCAAAGGCGTCGGAGAGCGAGTGGCCGTGCTCGATGCGATGGGCGGCGAGGGCGAGGGCGCGTTCCATCGGGAGGTTGCCGAGGGTGTCGGCGGCGACGCGCAAGGCGTCGACGATGGTGATGCCGGCGCCGTACATGAGGGCGAAGAGGCTGGTGAAGCGGGCGAGGATGAGCTTGCGGCGGACTTCGCCCAGAATGGGTGTGCGCAGCAGCCAGGCGTCGCGGCGGTAGCGCACGGCGGGGCGGGTGGCGATGGCGTGGCGCAGGCCGAGGGCGCCGATCAGGGCGATGCCGGCGAGCACGGCGCCGTGCTGGCGGAGGAGGCCGGAGAGGCCGATGAGGGCGCGGGTCTGGAGGGGAAGGGGCTGGCCGGCGGTCTGGAACAGTTTGGCGAGTTCGGGCACCACATGGATGAGGGCGACGCCGACGGCGAGCAGGACGATGGCGAGGACGATGGCGGGGTAGATGGCGATGCGGCGGGTGAAGGCGGCGAGTTCGTCGTCGCGCTTGAGGCTGGCGCTGATGGCGCGCAGGACGGTGGGCAGCTCGCCGGCCCGTTCGCCCGCCCGGACGAGGCTGCAGAACACGGCGTCGAAGGCGTGGGGGTGGTTCTCGAGGGCGCGGGAGAGGCTGTCGCCACCTTCGACGGCGCGACGCACTGCGGCGATGGTTGCGCGGAAGGCCGGGTGGTCGGTGGCGTCGTGGAGGTCGTCGAGGCTTTCGAGGATGGGCACGCCGGCCTGGAGGAACTGTTCGAGGTGGAAGCAGAAGTTGATGAGTTCGCGCCGGGGCGGCCGGTCGGCGCCGGGCCAGCGCAGGGCGGGGCGGGCGTGGATGAGTTCGAGCTGGCGCCGCTGCAGGCGCTGTTCGAGTTCGGCCGGGTTGAGGGCGTCGAGCCGGCCGCGGACGAGGCGGCCCAGCGGGTCGAGGGCCCGGTAGGCGTAGGTGGTCATGGGGCCATGCGGTCGGTGAGGTCGATGACGCGGCGGAGTTCGTCGAGGCTGGTGTCGCCGGCGAGCACGCGACGGCAGCCGTCGTCGGCGAGGGCACGGAACCCCTTCTGGCGGGCGGATTCGAGGATCTCGCGGGCGGTGGCGCGCCGGGCGATGAGTTCGTCGAGGTCGGCGTCGAGGCGCAGGACCTCCATGATGGCGAGGCGGCCGCGGTAGCCCTGGTGGTCGCACTGGGGGCAGCCGGTGGCGTCGAAGATGAGCGGGCGTTCGGCGGTGTCGGCGAGGGCGAGCAGGGGGAGTTCGGCGTCGCGGGCCGGCCGCCCGCTGCGGCAGGCCGGGCAGAGTCGGCGGACTAGCCGCTGGGCGACGATGCCGATGATGTTGCCGGCGAGGATGCTGGGCTGGATGCCGATGTCGAGCAGGCGGGGGATGGCGCCGATGGCCGAGCCGGTGTGGAGGGTGGAGAACACCTGGTGGCCGGTCATGGCGGCCTGGAAGGCCATCCGGGCGGTGTCCCCGTCGCGGATTTCACCCACCAGGATCACGTCGGGATCCTGGCGCAGCATGGCCCGCACGCCGTTGGCGAAGTCGAGGCGGGTGGCTTCGGAGACGGCGGTCTGGCGGATCTGCGGCATCGGGTACTCGACCGGGTCTTCGAGCGTCATGATGTTGACGCCTTCGGCGTTGAGGTGGCCGAGGATGGAGTAGAGGGTGGTGGTCTTGCCGCTGCCGGTGGGGCCGGTGACGAGGATGAGCCCTTCGGGGCGGGCGAGCATGCGCTTGAGGAGGTCGAGCTGGGTGTCGGGGAGGCCGAGTTCGCCCAAGGGCACGAGGCCCTTCTGCCGGTCGAGGATGCGCAGCACGATGTTCTCGCCGTGCAGCGTGGGGAGGGTGGAGACCCGGAAGTCGACGGGGCGGCCGCTGACGTGGAGGGAGATCCGGCCGTCCTGGGCGGAGCGGGTGTCGGCGATGTTGAGGCCGGCCATCACCTTGAGGCGCACGGCCATCGCCGGCCAGCAGCCCCGGTGCAGGGCGCGGATCTGGCGGAGCATGCCGTCGATGCGGTAGCGGATGCGCAGGAAGCCGGCTTCGGGCTCGAAGTGGAGGTCGGAGGCTTCGCGGCGAACCGCGTCGGCGAGGAGGGCGTCGATGAGCCGCACGGTGGGCTGGGTGTATTCGCCGCCGGTGCCGGCGGCTCCCAGGCGTTCGGGTTCGCCGGTTTCGAGTTCGTGGAGGATGCCGTCGATGGACAGGGTGTGGCCGTAGAGCTGGTCGATGGCGCGGGCGATCTCGGAGTCGCCGGCCAGCAGGGTTTCGATGGTGCTGCCTGGCGGGAGCTGGCTGCGCAGCTGGTCGAGGGCGACGAGGTTGTCGACTTCGGCGGAGGCGATCACCAGTGTCCGGCGGGCTTGGTCGTAGCTCAGGGGGATGAGCTTGAGGCGCTTGGCGACGGACTGGGGCACCAGGGCCAGGGCGGCCGGATCGGGCAGGACGTGGGTGAGATCGACGCTTTCTCGGGCGAGGGTCTGGGCGAGGGCGTCGCGCAGGGTGGCTTCGGTGAGGAAGCCCAGCCGAACCAGTTGGCGACCGAGGGCTTCGCCGCTGCGGTGCTGCTCGCGCAGGGCGATGTGGAGCTGGTCGGCGCTGATGAGGCCGAGCTGGAGCAGGGTTTGGCCGATGGGGGCGGGGGCGTTCATGGGGTGGGCGCGGTGGGCTGGAGCGCGGCGAGACGTTCGGCGCAGCGGGCCCGGGGGAAGCGGGCGGCGGCGTCGGGTTGCCGGGCGGCGAGGGTGAGGGCCTTGCGGTAGTGGATGGCGGCCTGGCGTTGCTGGCCGAGGTGGTCGAGGCTGACGGCGAGGTTGTAGACGATGTCGGCGCTGGCGGGGGCAAGGCGGTGGGCGTCGAAGTAGGCTTGCTGGGCTTCGGCCCAGCGTTGCTGGCGGGCGAGCCGGTCGGCCAGGGCGAGCCGTGGCGCGAGGCTTTCCGGGGCGTCGCCGAGGGTGGCGAGGGTGTCGCGGAGCCGGCTGTCGGGCGGTGCGGGGTTGCCGGACGGGAGGCGGGCAAGGCCGGCGAGGGCGGTGGGGTCGTCGGGGCGGGCCTGGAGGGCGCGCCGGAAGTGGGCTTCCGCGTCGGCCGGCCGCTGCCGGACGAGGGCGATCGCGCCCAGGCCGTTGTGGGCGTCGGCGCTGTGCGGGTCGACCGCGAGGGCCCGGCGGTAGAGGGCGTCGGCCTGGGGCAGGTCGCCGGCGGTGTAGGCGCCGTGGGCGGCGAGGAGGGGGGCGGCGTGGTGTGCGTCGGCCGGGGGGGGGTGGAGGCGGAGCGGG
>NZ_JAYRMI010000036.1:0-38609 GCF_041904905.1 Zoogloea sp.
CGCACAAGTTGCCGCATGAGCTGTACAAGTCGCTGACCTGGGATCGGGGCAAGGAAATGGCTGACCACAAACGATTCACACTCGCGACCGACATCCAGGTCTATTTCTGTGACCCACATCATCCCTGGCAACGCGGAACCAACGAGAACACTAATGGGCTATTGCGGCAGTACTTCCCGAAGGGAACGGATCTGTCGGCCTACTCGCAAGTAGCCCTCAATGCCGTCGCACGCAAACTGAATGAACGCCCCAGGAAGGTAAGCCCCCGGCCAACCCACCTTGACCGAGAACCTCAAGGCGTAGCTGCCTCAGCCCGCTTCCACCGATGCGGCAACAGCTCACCGATCCGACTCTGCGGCTGAGTCGGCAGGCGGGTGAGGACGTCCTTCAGATAGGCGAAGGGCTCATGCCCATTCAGGCGCGCCGACTGGATCAGGCTCATGATCGCCGCGGCCCGCTTGCCGGCGCGCAGCGAGCCGGCAAAGAGCCAGTTCTTGCGCCCGATGGCAATCGGCCGGATCTGGTTCTCGATCCAGTTGTTATCGATGGGGACGTTTCCATCCGTCAGGTAATGGGTCAGCGCCGCCCAGCGCTTGAGGGTGTAGTCGATGGCCCTGGCGCTGGATGATCCGTTGGGAATCTTGCCTCGACACGCCAGCAGCCAGGCTTTCAGTTCTTCCAGCAGCGGCCGGGCACGCGTTTCTCGCAGCGCCTGGCGAGCTTCAGCCTTCAACTCCCGCGCTTCTTGCTCAATGCCGTAGAGGGCGGCGATCCGCTTCAGCGCCTCGCCCGCGATCTGGCTCTGCCCGTGTTCCTGAAGCTCGAAGAACTTGCGTCGGGCGTGGGCCATGCAGCCCGCTTCCGTGACGCCTTGGGCGATCAAGGCCTTGTAGCCCGAGTAGTCGTCGCAGACGAGGGTGCCGCGCCACTCGCCCAGGAAGTCCCGAGCGTGCTTGCCCGCGCGGCTGTCGGCAAAGTCGTAGATCACGGCCCGCACCGGATCGTGGGCGCCGATGCTGTAGGACCACAGGTAGGCCCGGTGCGTCTTGCCGGCCCCCGGGTCGAGCATGGCCACCGGCGTCTCGTCGGCATGCAATACCGGGAAGGCGAGGAGCTCTTCCTTCAGCGCATCGACCAGAGGCTGCAACTGCACGCCCATCTGACCGACCCATTGGGCCAGCGTGGATTGGGGAATCGCGAGCCCCGCCCGGCCGAAGATGCCTTCCTGGCGGTAGAGCGGCAGATGATCCTGGTACTTGGCCACCAGCACCTGGGCCAGCAGGCCGGTGGTGGGGAGACCCTTGTCGATCACGTGAGCGGGCACCGGGGCCTGCACCAGGGTTTCGCAATCCTGGCAGACCCACTTGCCGCGGATGTGGCGTTCGACGCGGAAGGTACCGGGGGTGTAGTCGAGTTTCTCGGCGACATCCTCGCCGATGCGTTTCATCTGGCAGCCACAGGCACAGGTGGTGCTGTCCGGTTCATGATGGATCTCGGTGCGGGGCAGTTCAGGCGGCAGCGGCTTGCGTTTGGCCTGACCCTTGGTGGCAGACGGTTTGCCGGAGAGTTTTTCGAGCTCCTCGGTCATCGCCGCGAGGTCTGCTTCGACCGTCTCCTCGAACAGCTGAGCCTGCTCCACCGGCAGGCGCTCCGTCTTGACCCCGAAGCGCCAGCGTTTGTGCAGCGAGAGTTCGTGGGTGAGCTGGTCGATCTTGGCCTGGCGCCAGGTGAGTTCCCGATCCTGGGCGATGAGCAGCTGACGCAGGGCGTCGGCGTCGAGTGCGTGGAGATTGGTGGGGAGAGCCATGCGCCGATCATGCCGCCGGCGCAGCGCCACAGCCATCGGGGCAACTCCGGATGGTGGACCGTCAAATCATCCGGATCGCACCGTCACCGCCCAGTTGCTGCCAGGGCAGGCCAAGCACTAGGGCATCGAACTGCGCCTGGGAGAGCGTGAGCGAACCGTTCCCCTCGGCCCAGCGGAAACGCCCCTGGTGGAGTCGCCGGCAGGCGAGCCAGATCCCCTGGCCGTCGTGGATCAGCACCTTCATCCGGGTGCCGCGCCGGTTGGCGAAGAGGTAGGCCTGATGCGGGCGCGCCTCGCCGAAGACCTGCACCACCTGGGCGAGGAGCGTGTCCATGCCGGCGCGCATGTCGAGGGGCGCCACCGACAGCCACAGCGCCTCGACCCGGATCACCCGAGCCACTCGCGCAGCCAGGCGCCACAGGTGGTGGCCGAAGACGTGGGCCACTCAACCGTGACCGTCGCTGCACCTTTGCGCAGTTCCAGCCGGATGGGTGGATCAACGTGCGGGGAAAGCTGCACCGGGACAAAGCCGCCCATCGGCTCTGAGGCCGCAACACGTAAGGGCAGACAGGACAACTCGGGCGGTTCGATGCCCCGCTCGCGCATCCAGCGCCGCAGCTGGTTGGCGTTGATCCCGTTGGCCAGGGCGACCCCGGCGACCGACGCGCCGGGCTCGCCGCAGGCTTCGATCAGGGACTGTTTGAATGCCTCAGAGTGGGTCCGACGGGTACGGCGGGGCGGGGTGAGGGTCATGGAAGTGTCCACTTATAGTGCGTAGTGGACACTATGGTTAGCGAGCTAAGCAGCCCGGGGAAGATGGGGTGGCCGGGCCCTTACCCAGGAAGACACTAAACTACGAAACACCGGCACAGCGATTTCAGCAATCCGTTGCATCCACCGGTTGAATCCACAGGCCTAAACGGTCATTCAGTTGCCAACTCTCGACCGGCTGTATTAGGCTGGTTGGAGTCATTCGCGGTTCAGGAGCTGAGAGACCGCTCATTCCAATACCAGCTATTGAAAGCCGCCGGCTTCACTCCAGTCCTAACCAGATTGGCGGGTCTTCGACGGTGGCCACTGTCCTATCGATGACGTTTTAAGCCTGATACAGCGTCGAGCTTCCGCCCATTCGACGAATTGACACTGGCGCTGGACCAAGCGAGATGAAGAGCGGACTGGCAGCGAAGAGGAAGAAGGACAACGTGTGACGCGGATCGGGGTGCCCAACTTCATCGCCGGACCGTACTAATTCAGGGCAGGCAGGTTCAGATAGTGCCGCAATGCGTGAATTACCTCGACCATGCCCGTGAGACTCGGAAGGTCAGCGTATTCTTTGCAGAATCGAACGAGGCGACTCTTGCCATCGCGCGTCAGCTCCCGGTGAGTCTTACCCGCCATCGTCTCTTCGCGAGTCACTGCGGATGGGTTCTCTTCGAGAAACAGATCGAAGAGCTGCTCGTCAATCAGGTCTTCGATTTCCCAGGCGATACCCTTGTACGGCTCGTTCAGCTTCTCGAAGCTCCGTTGTAGCGCTGCGGGATCAAGGATGCCGGCCGTCGGCATCACTGGTCTCAACCTAAAGACGTCTCGGTACTCAATGATCGACGCGTCAATCTCGCGAGCGCCACGCACAGCTTTGTTCCCAGCCGCATCGCTATCAAACAACCCGATCACGCGGTACACGGGCCGCCCGGAGGGAGAGAGGTAGGCGGCCGCCAAGCCACGAAGGACGACCAGCTCGCGAATGACGCCGTGAGTGCCTCCTCGATCACCCTCTCCAGCGGCGACGATCGACATGTCCGCCAGGAGTGCCTTACTGTGCTTCCGAAAATAATGGTCGGCGGCAAGTTCGAGCAGCGCCACATCGGACGTTCCCTCGACCAACACGGACCGTGGACGAAGTTGCCAACGTTTTGAGATGCCATACAGGGCGACGATGTCGGGTTGTTCGTTAGGCATGTCAATGACGAGCCGCGGTGACTGGCCTTAGGAACGGGCCGTTGTGACCGAAGGAAACGTACGCTGAGAACTTCGTGCCCTGCCGGTGATCGTTGGCTCCAAACTCTTGCGGCCGATAGGGAACTTCGATGCGTCCGAATTCGGCGACGCGCGCCATTGCCCGGAAGCCGTGGCCGTAAGCCGCGGTCGCCGAAACCCTGCGCCGTTCGCCACCCGGTTGAAGTAACCAGCGAAGTCGCACAGGCACCTGCACGAAAATTTCGGTATCGCGCCAGAGCGAGCGGAGGGCCCTGAATTCGCGGTCCGCTTCGTCCAGACGCATCTCCTGGAACATGAGGAGTGCATACTCAAGCCGAAGCTGAGGCATCAGCCGATAGTCGGTCGCAACGAGTAGATCGAGCGCTTCTAGCTGCGGTTTGAAGTCATACGGGTTCGTTGCGACCAATATCTGATAGCGGAGCCTAGCCACCTGTGCATTTCCGGCACCAACTGGGCCTTCGAGTTGATGCAGAACAGCAATCAGGGTGTCGCGAGGTACTTCCTCGAGGGAATCGGGTGCAGTGCCATCGAGTGGTTTCGCCAGCGCGACCCAGGCGCTCACCAGTACCTCAGTCGGGTTGGTTGGTTCGGTCAGACGCTGACTGTTCACCCCCGCCGACAAGAGTATGGCCACTGCCCGGTCGGCGAGTGAAATGAGCGCATGTCGACGGACTTCGCTTCGATCACTTCGTATCGCCCCATAAACAATTTCTAGTGCCTCTATGCAGTATGCCGGCGCAGCTTCCTTGTTTTCTTCGGCCGATGCGATGAGGCTCTTCACGTGAGTCTCGATGACGTAAGGGCTCGACGGACTCTGTTCGTAAGCATGGCGCGTCGCATCGGACGCTAGTTTCCTAAGCTGAGCGAGAGACTCTGCCGATGCCCCTTGTCGCGCGCGGATTCGAGCGAGATCGAAGTACGCGTTGGCCAGCGAGTTGTAGAGGTTGACGTCCGGCTCGCCGCCAGATGCACCATCGATCATCTGAAGGGCATAGGTGATGTCCGAGATCGCGCGCTCCAAAAGGGCGACGCGATCAACGTCGGAGATGCCATAGGCCAACTCATCCAGCCAGGTGACTCTTCGACGTGATATCGCGGTGTGGTGCCGAAATACTCGGCTGCCATTTCGCAGAGGCGCTGGCATTTCGTCGAGCGCGGACAGCACCTCCCGCCAGATGTGGTTCCAGCTACTTCGCCCGTGGTCGGGATCCAACTTGAATACATTCGTGGCGAACTCCTCACCGTAGTCGCGCGATTCAATCTCCCCGAGGGCCGGCATCCGCGACAGCTCCCGAAGGATGAGAAACCGGAGGTGCTGCGCATCCCGCGCATCACCGAAGCCCATCGAGGTCCGAGCAGTCGGATCATAGAAGAACGCGTTGATGAGCAGTCGACCGAGGATGTCGTGCGCCATCGCCCAGTACTTTCGGCCGCCCTTCGATAGGCGGACGACCCCTAGCGGCGATAGATCCCCGCGCCTGTCATCAAGCAGGAGAGGAACCGGCCAAGGGCTTGCTCCCTGCTCGATGAGTGATTCCGGCATTGGTAGCCGCTCTGAACTGAGAGCAGCGATCTGCAGGACCGCCCGCTTCACCTCAGCCGTATCAGCGCTGTGTTTGTACGCCTTGTAGACCCAGTCCTGAATCGAGTCACTCAGATCGTATTGAGTCTGCAGCCAGAACGAGAGCGTGACCCAAAAGGCCGCAACGCCTTCCAAATACCTGACCGCATGCGTCTCGTGAAAATTGCGCCATTGCCACTCGGGGCGTTCCTTGCCGTAGCGACGCAGGAAGCGGTTGATGTGCCTGCCCAGCTCAAGGGTTTGCGTTTGTTCCAGAAGATGTTGAAGATTTGTCAGTTGCTTGAACCGGGACCCGTCGTAGTAGGCCGGTTCTTTGACCGGCCCGGTGACCACGAGGATGCAGACCGGACGCCCAGCGCGCTCCAGCTCCTGAAGGAAGCGGCGGAGTTCGCCGTCGCGAGACTCCCAGTGGACTCGGTCAAACACCAGCAGCCACGGGGTTTCGTACAGGCGTGATGCTGATGCATCGCCCGCCTCAGTGGCGGCTCCGCTCAATCTCAGGTCATCGCTCCGCTGCCTAGCGCGTGTCAGGAAATTGATAAGTGGTAGCGGATCCGGGGTGAACGGAAGCCCTTTCGCAACGAGGGTTAGGTAGCCCGCTTTCGCGGCAGTGAAGGCCAAGTGCCTAGCGAGCGTGGTCGCGCCAGCGCCCGCCTCCGAAACGATATACGTGATTCGGTTCTCCGGCGAACCGGCGGAATCCAGTCGAAGCAACTGCGCTTGCAGTCCGGTCCAAGCACCCTCATCGCGAATCCACGGAACTCCAGCTGCAAACGGTCGCCAGTCCCCGAGGTCGCCTCGAAAAAAGGCATTGAATGATTCCTCGGGCAGGTCGTCCGGGTCCGCAGACGTCAGATCGCGGTCACGAACCAGGTCATAGCTATCCAAGATCGGGCGCTCGGGGTCATCAATGTCGGTCAGGTCGATGCGCCGAACGACGCCGGCCTCGTTTCGCTGGCGAACGATCAGCCGCTCGTCCTCATAGGAGGACGTGAACGCAGCCACGAGTTTCGAAGCAAAATCAGCGACTCGTAGCGCGACGACGGATGCAAGAGCATGCTTGTCCTTGGAGGACAGCCACGCTAACAGCTGCTCGGGGACGTCAGCCTTATCGTCCGCGACCACAAGACGTGTCCGGAAGCCGGTGGCCCAAATCCTGTCGAGGGCTGAGGTTGGGGGGGTATCCGAGTCTCCCGCCACGACGAGCTGCCTCACGCCGGAGCGACGAAGTTCTTCCAGCATCGTCAGACCACGCAGCTGCTGCTCGAACGTGGTCCCCTGGTCGTTGAGCCCGCTCAACAGGAATACGGGCAGGGCACGCGCGGGTAGCTCGATGCGCGATGGATCGGAGTCGATCAGATGGATGTACCCGCGACGACGAGCCAGGGCGTCGCTGTCCGGCTTATGCAGCGCGGCAACGAGAAGCGGGTCGCATTCTTCAATGAAGATCTGCTTCCATGGAAGCCGCAGCATTGCTGCAATCGCGTCAGCCTCTTCGGGCGTGTGGACCTTCCCCCGTACCCAAATGGATACCTCACGGTCGGCCAAAGCTACGACCAGCGGGGCTGGTATCGATTCCGAACTGGGCACTATCAACACGATCTCTCTCCTCGGGACGCGGACTCCCGCACCCCACTACATGCACTGCGCTAAAGGATAAACGAATTGGCAATGGCAGCGTGGCGTTTGGATATCTGACCGAAGGAGGGGCGCCACGCAACTACGCCCCCGCGCCAACGAAGTCCTCTGCCGGTTCGAAGGATCAACCTGCGGCCTTGTGTCGCCATGGTAGGTTCAGGGCCGAAGTAAGCAGACATCCGTTGCCGGCGACTTCGGCCTCGACAGGATGATGTGCGCCACACAAGCCGGTCGCTCAAGCCATGCCCTGGCGCGCCGCAACGACCGCGATGAGTCCCTCACCGGACGTGCAACGAACGGAGCCTGCCGACCGCAATCGCTGCTCAACGGTCATTCACGCATTGCAGCTTCACTGTCCGCTCCGGCCGATGAGCAGCGGTGCAGAATTAATTTAACCGACCGGTTCCTTACGCGGTCATCAGGCTCTCTAGCCCCGATCCCACAAACTACTCTCAATGTCGTTGCCATCATGCCTTGAAGGGCCCCCCTGCGAGCTTGGCTCGCAGGGGCGTAACAATCGGGACGCCCGGCGCAGGTCGCTTGATCCTGCGCCGGGCTCACGTGGGTGCTGCTAACGCGATTCAGCCATGCGTTGTTGCTCGACAATAGCAGTGGGGGCAGCACGCATGGTGTCAATTGACGTACTACATAGACCCCCTTGCCGAGATTGACACTAAGAACGATCGGCTCCCTCCGAATCCGTCGGAGGGCCGGTCCTTGCCGGTCTTGAGGTGGGGAGTGCGTTGAAGAGGCTGTGTTTCCCGGTGCCGTGTGACGGCGAGACCGTGGCAGTGAGCGGGGGGGGGCGTGTGGCCGGACGGGTGGCAGTCGCGCCGCAAGGGCTGCGGAGCCGGGCGCGTGGCGTGACTAGCGGCTGTAGGCGTCATTGCGATGCATCGGGCAGGGACGGCCGAGCCACCGCGCCTCGATGGGCGATCCCGTGTCCGGCATCGTTGGGCACCGACCAGCAATCGACCAGACAACAAAAAAGCCAACCCTTGCGGATTGGCTTTTCTGCTTGCTTGTCTTGGCTCCTCGACCTGGGCTCGAACCAGGGACCTACGGATTAACAGTCCGGCGCTCTACCGACTGAGCTATCGAGGATCTGACGGGGTGGTGACGTGTTGAAAACACGTCGCCGCAAATTGTTCTGGCTCCTCGACCTGGGCTCGAACCAGGGACCTACGGATTAACAGTCCGGCGCTCTACCGACTGAGCTATCGAGGAACAGAGGCGCGCATTTTAGAAGTGGGGCGCCAGCTCGTCAAGGCCTTTTTGATGTTTTCGGTGCCGTCCCGGCGGGTTGCCCGGCGATAAGGCTTGGCGGCCGGTCTTGGGGCTGGAACAATCCGCCCTTTGCAAATCGGAGCCGAGGGCATCGTGGAATCCAGACTTACCGAAATCGAGATCAAGCTCGCCCTCACCGAAGACCTGGTGGAGACCCTCAACATGACGGTGCACCGCCAGCAGGAGCAGATCGACGCCCTGCAGCGGCAGATCCGCCAACTCTACCAGCAGATGCAGGCGGCCACGCCGTCGGCCGAGGCGCGCGACCTGCGGGACGAGATTCCGCCTCACTATTGAGCCGGTGCGCCCGCGCCGGGCGGTGGGCTCGGTGCAGGCGCTCAGTGCAGGGTTTCGGGTGGGGTGAGGGGCTGCACGTCCACCCACACGTCGCCGTCCTCGCTCTCGCGGATCATCAGCCCGAAGGTGGCGAAGGCGGCGTGCACGTCGCGGCGTAGCGGGGCGTCGGCCAGTTCGCCCGCTGCGATGGCGTGGCCCGCCGCCAGGTGCTGGGCGGTGGTCAGCCAGATGGGCGACAGGAAGGATTTCGCCACCCGTTCGGCCATCTCGGCGCTGACGGCCTTGAGGGGTTGGCCCATTCCGTCGAGGTAGCCTTGCACATGGGCGACGGCTTGCATGAGGTGGGCGATGCGGCCGGTGCTCTTGGCGAACAGGCCGTCCAGATCCTGATCGGCAAAATACAGGGTGATCTCTTCCTGCATGCCGCCGGGCAGGGCTTCTAGCAGGGCCGCCAGGTGGTTGAGGAGCAGGTCGGAATCGGCCGGCAGCGACCACGCGGTGCGCCGGTTGATGCGGTATTCCTGCCACATCACCGCCACGATGGGCGCCAGCGCGCGGGCCAGCGGGGCGGCGGCTTCGGTGGCCGGGGCCGGGCGGGCGGCGTCGTGCAGGCGCCAGCATTCCTTGTGCAGGTGGTGGATCAGGCGGGCGATTTCGGCGCTGTCGCCTTCGAGGATGGACCACAGCTTGACGCCGTTCATCAGCAGCGCGAAGCTCGCGCCGCTCTCGACGATGCGCGACAGGTGCTCGCCGGCGACGGGCGTGACACCCAGGCGGGCTTCGGCGGCCGGCAGGTCGTCGGCCACCACGATGCGGTCGAGGGCGTTGATGTCGAGGTCGCCATCGCGGGCGAGGATGCGCTGGATCAGCGCCTCGATGACTTGACGGATGAGGGGGGCGTTGGCACTGGAGACCGGGCCGTCGAATTCGATGTTCATGATCGGCGGAAAAAAGAAAAGGGCCCGGACGCTGATCGCCGGGCCCGGAGTTGGGGCGTTTTACTCTTCTTCGACGTGACGCAGCGACAGATCGATGGCGCGGACGTCTTTGGTGAGGCTGCCGATGGAGATGCGATCGACGCCGGTTTCGGCGATGGCGCGCACGCGCTCGAGATTGACGCCGCCGGAGGCTTCTAGCTCGGCGCGGCCGGCGTTGATCTCGACGGCCTGGCGCATTTCGGCCAGCTGCATGTTGTCGAGGAGGATCATCTTGGCGCCGGCGGCGAGGGCTTCCTCGAGCTGGCCGAGGTTTTCAACCTCCACCTCGATGAACACGTTGGACGGGGCAAACGAGCGGGCCTGCTCGATCACCGCCTTGATGCTGCCGGCGGCAATGATGTGGTTTTCCTTGATGAGGATGCCGTCGTACAGGCCGATCCGGTGATTGGTGCCGCCGCCCACCTTGACCGCGTACTTCTGCGCCAGACGCAGGCCGGGCAGGGTCTTGCGGGTGTCGACGATCCTGGCCTTGGTGCCGGCCACCGCCTGTACGAAGGTGGCGGTGAGGGTGGCCGTGCCGGAGAGCAACTGGACGAAGTTGAGGGCGGTGCGTTCGGCGGTGAGCAGGGCGCGGGCGGAGGCGTCGATCTCGCACAGCAGCTGGCCGGGCTTGATGCGCTCGCCGTCGCGCGCGTGCCAGATCACCGAGGCGTCGGGCTCGAGGGTGGTGAAGGCGGCGTCGAACCACGCGGTGCCGCACAGCACGGCATCCTCGCGGGTGATGACCCGGCCGCGGGCCATGCGGGTGGCAGGGATGAGTCGGGCGGTGAGGTCGCCGGTGCCGATGTCTTCGGCCAGAGAGGCCGCCACGGAGCGCTGGACTTCAACGCGAAGCTGTTCAGTAAATTCCATCGGGGTCACCTTAGTCGTGCTGAGGGGGGATTCTAACACCCGGGGGGCGGCGGTCGGGGTGGACGGGCGGGAGGGGGCCGCGACCTTGGCGGACGACACGCGAAATCGCCTCCCGATCCAGCGGCGCCCGCCCCGGCTTCGTCCCGGTGACGGAAGGTGGGCCACGGCCGGCTGTGTGCCTGCGGATTCCAGCGTTGCTTCCTGTCTGGGCGCCTGGCTTGTTGTCGTGCGACGCATGCTGGCGAGGCTGGCCTGAGTCGGCCTGTTGCCCGGCACTTTCTGCCGCATTCGGGGAGGCTCTCTGGCCTGGGCGGAAGGGCGTGCGGGTGACCGCTGCCGTTCCGGCAATCGGTAGCGGATACCCGCCGGCAGATTTTTCCCGGGGCGATGTCTAGCGCTCGCGGCAGGCCTGGGGAGGCGTCGTGCAGGCCAATGCCTTAACCCAACTTTACCTTCCTTAACCCGATCCGCCGCCAGCCCGGGGTGTTCCGGGCCGCTATCTTGCTATGCAACGGGGGCAGGCGCAGGCCGCCCGGAGCGACTCCGGCAACTCACGGAACAGAGCGGAAAGGATTGAATCATGGTTGGCAGCATCGGCAGTTATGGCAGCGCGTCGGCGATGGCGCGCCCGGACCCGGCCCAGATGGCGAGCAAGCTGTTCTCCAGGCTGGATAGCAAGGGGCAGGGTTTCATCGAGCAGCGCGATCTGCAGTCGGCGTTCAGCCAGGTATTCGGCAACGCGTCGTCGTCCCGGGCGAGCGACGCCAGCAGCCAGCTGTTCAGCGCGCTGGATGGCGACGGTAACGGCAAGGTGACGGAGAGCGAGTTCTCCAGCGGGGTGCAGAAGCTGGCCGAGGCGCTGGACAGCCAGGCGTTCGGCAGCCGGATGGGTGTGGCGGGCGGGATGCCGCCGCCACCCCCGCCGCCGGGGGGCGGAGAGGACGACGCGGGCTTCACCGAGGACGAGCTGCAGAGCCAGCTGGCGGAGATCGGCAGCACCGACGGCAAGCGTGCGTCGCTGATCTCGAGCGTGGTGGAGAACTTCGACAAGGCCGATGCCAACGGCGACGGCAAGGTGAGCGCCAGCGAGGCGATGGCCTATGAGCAGTCTACCCAGGGCGGCACGTCGGGCAGCGCAAGCAGCGGCAGCAGCGGCAGTGCTTCGAGCCAGACCGACGCGATGCTGGCCCACCGGCTGATGCGCGCTTATGGCGGTGGTTCGCCCGGATCGGCGGCGAGCAGCGTGCTTTCGGTGTCGGCCTGAGGGGGGCGTGCGATGCCCTCCGGGCGGCCCGGCCTTGGCTGCCCTAAGGGGTGTCGATGAAGACCGGCTCGCAGCGGATCTCGCTGCGGACGGAGTTGGCGATGAAGCACTCGGCGTGGGCGGCGCGGTGGAGCGCCTCGATCTCGTCCCGCGAGGGTTGCGGGCCGCTGAAATCCACCTGCGGGCGCAGGGTGACGACGGTGATGGCGAGCCGGCCCTCGGTGTTCCGGTCCATCGTGCCCTGGGCCCGGTCGAGGTAGCGATCGACGACCAGCCCGCGCCCGGCGGCAATCGACAGGAACCACAGCATGTGGCAGCTGGCCAGGGATGCGACGAAGGCTTCCTCGGGATCGACGGCGCGGGCGTCGGACCAGGGTGGCGGCACCACCAGCGGCGAGGGGGAAGCCGCCACTTCGGCGCCGCCGTCGAAGCGCCACAGGTGGGCCCGGTTGTAGCGGTTGTCGGTGAAGGCTTCGCCGTGGCGGTGCCAGACGATTTCGGCGTCGTGTCGGTGCATGCGTGGGGTCTCCGGCGATGGGGCTCAGCCCAGCCCGCGGGCCACGGTGTGCCACACCTGGGCTTCCAGATCCGGCGCGAGGCAGTCCACTTCGGTCAGGTCGCCCCAGCGCTCGCGGAAGTTGCGTTGCCAGGTGATCTGGCGCTTGGCGAGCTGGCGGGTGGCGAAGATGCCTTTGTCGCGGAAGGTGCGCAGGTCGCAGTGGCCTTCCAGGTAGTCCAGGGCCTGCCGGTAGCCCACGCAGCGCATCGACGGCAGGTTGGGGTCGAGCCGGTAGTGGCGGCGCAGGCGGATCACCTCGTCCACAAAACCGGCCAGCAGCATGGCGTCGAAGCGGCGCTCGATGCGGGCGTGGAGCACGGCCCGGTCGCTGGGGGCGAGGGCGACGGGGATGAAACGGTGGGTCTGGTCGGCTTCGTCGCGCTTGGCGTAGCTGTGGGCCAGCGGGCGGCCGGTGAGGCGGACGATCTCCAGCGCGCGCTGGATGCGCTGGGCGTCGTTGGGCTGGAGGCGGGCGGCGGCGTCCGGGTCGAGGGCGGCGAGCTGGGCGTGCAGCGCCGGCCAGCCGTCGCGGGCGGCGGCGTCTTCGATCTGGCGGCGTAGCTGCGGGTCGGCCTCGGGGAGTTCGGAGAGCCCTTCGCGCAGGGCCTTGTAGTAGAGCATGGTGCCGCCCACCAGCAGCGGTACCCGGCCGCGGGCGGTGATCTCGCCCATCAGCCGGCGTGCGTCCTGGCAGAAGCGGGCGGCCGAATACGCCTCTTCGGGGCTCACGATGTCGATGAGGTGATGCGGGCAGGCGGCTTGCTCCTGGGCGCTGGGCTTGGCGGTGCCGATGTCCATGTCGCGGTAGACGAGGGCGGAATCGACGCTGACGATCTCCACCGGCAGCCGCTGCGCGAGGGCCAGGGCGCAGGCGGTCTTGCCGCTGGCGGTGGGGCCGAGGAGCAGGATGGCGGGCGGAAGGTGGGCGGTTTGGGGCATGATGCGGGCCTGGACAATCGCGCATTGTAGCGGCAGGGGGAGGGTCGATTGAACGCATTCGGGTGGGGCAGGGCGGGGCGGACGGCGGCGATGGTCGTCGCGCTGCTGTGGGTGGGGCTGGCTGCGGCGAAGGGGCCGCTGTACCTGTGGGAGCTGCGCGACGGCGACGGGGCGCTGCGGGCGTGGTTGTACGGCACGATCCACGTGTGCGATGCGGCCTGCTTCCCCCTGCCGCCGGATGTGCGCGCCGCCTTCGACGGGGCCGATAGCCTGGCGCTGGAGCTGGACCCGGAAGACCCGGCCCTGACCCGGGTGTTGATGGCGGCGGCGCGGCTGCCCGCCGGCGAGCGCCTGGACGACCGTTTGCCCCCCGCGCTGCGGCCGCGGCTGGCGCGGGTGGCAGACCGGCTGGGGCTGCCGTCGGCCGCGCTGCAGGGCCTGCAGCCGTGGATGGTGAGCACCCTGCTCACCCTGCGGGCGGCGGAGCTGGCCGGGTACGGCGCTTCCCAGGGCATCGATCTGTCGCTGGCCCGGGATGCCCGCGCCCGGGGCGTGGCGCTGTGGGCGCTGGAGCGGCCCGAGCGACAGGTGGCGGCCTTGTCGGCCGGGGGCGACAAGGCTCAGGCGGCGTTTCTGGCCGAGGTGGTCGCGCTGGTGGAGGAGGACGCGGCCCCGGCCTACTTCGGGGCGATGCTGAGGGCGTGGCGCCGGGGCGATGTGGCGGAGATCGACCGGCTGCTGAGCGAGACCTCCGGCGGCGAGGAGGCTGCGCCCTTGCTGGAGGCGCTGCTGGATGAGCGCAACCGGGAGATGGCCGACGCCATCGTGGGCGGGCTCCAGCCCGGCCGGCGGCCCTTCATCGCGGTGGGGGCGGGGCACTTCGGCGGCAAGGGCGGTTTGCTGGAGCGGCTGGCCGCGCGGGGCTTTGCGCTGCGCCAGGTGCAGGACGGGGCAGACTGAACGATGGGCAGAGTCGATGCGATGTGCGGTCGGGTGGGCCGTCTGGCGGCGCTCGGGGCGACGCTTGCCGGCACGGCCGCCGTCGCCGCCGTGCCGGTGGCGGTGGATGTCGGCCATTACCTCGAAAAGCCCGGCGCCACCAGCGCCTACGGGGTGACCGAGTTCGAGTACAACCAGACCCTCGCCGCGGTGATCGCCGCCCGGCTGGAGCGCGACGGGGTGCCGGTGCGCTTGATCGGCTACAAGGGCGAGATGGCCGATCTGTACGCCCGCGCACCCCAGGCCGAGGCGGCGGGCGGGCAGTTCTTCCTGTCGGTGCACCACGACTCGGTGCGGGCCGAATACCAGCAGACCTGGATCGTGGACGGCAAGGAGCAGCGCTATTCGGAGTACGCCCGGGGCTTCTCGCTTTTTGTGTCGCGCAAGAACCCGCGGCTGGCCGAGAGCCTGGCCTGCGCCAGCGCCATCGGTGCCGCGCTGCGGGAGGCCGGGCTCACGCCCACCCCCCATCACGCCGAGGCCGCCGGCATCGGTCGCCCGTGGGCCGACCAGACCAACGGCGTGTACTACTACGACAACCTGGTGGTGCTGAAGTCGTCCACGGTGCCGGCCGTGCTGCTGGAGGCGGGGGTGATCGTCCATCCGGACGAGGCGCTGGCGCTGGCCACCCCGGCCCGGCGCGCCCTCACCGCCGAGGCGGTGGCGAAGGGCCTCGCCGCCTGCGGCGTGACCGCGGGCCGCCGATCGGCGAAAATACCGGGTAACCCGCTGGGCGACGTCGGGCTTCGGCCGGCGCCGCCTGCGCAACCTACTGCTCCCGTGGCCCATGAAACCGATCCTGCTCTCCTACTTCTCCGCCGCCCGCAGCCTGGGCCGGCCGGGCATCCTGTGGCACCTGATGTGGCCGACCCTGGCCGCCAGCATCGTCTGGACGGGCCTGTTGGTGACGAGCTGGGGCACGCTGGTTGCCCTGGGTAGCGGCTTCATCACGGCGCTGCCGCTGGTGGGTGGCTGGCTGGCGTCGTCGGAGGGCGCGCTGCTGGTGGCGCTGGTGATGTTCAAGATCGGGCTGGTGGTGCTGGCCTTGCCGATGATCTACGTGACCGCGGCCTTTCTGGTGGCGGCGGTGGCGCTGCCGCTGATGCTCGAGAAAGTGGCCGCCAGCGACTATGCCGACATCGCCCGGCGTAACGGCGGCAGCCAGATCGGCAGCGTGTGGAACGCGCTCACTTCGGTCATCCAGTTTCTGGTGCTGCTGGCGTTCAGCCTGCCCCTGTGGCTGATCCCCGGCGCCGGGCTGCTGATCTCGCTGATCCTCACCGCCTGGCTCAACCAGCGCGCCTTCCGCTACGACGCGCTGATGCATCACGCCGACACCCACGAGATGAAAGCCCTGCCGGCCGAGCAATCCAGCGGGCTGTTCGGGGTGGGGCTGGTGGGCGCGGCGATGGCGCACCTGCCGCTCATCAACCTGTTTGCGCCGGCGCTTTCCGGGCTGGCCTTCGTGCATTACCTGCTGTCGGCCCTGCGCGTGGCGCGCAGCCGCGAGCACATCATCGAGGTGAACTGACCATGGCTGCGGATTCCACGCCGGCGTTCGGCGCAATCATCATCGGCGACGAAATCCTCTCGGGTCGACGGGAGGACAAGCACTTCGGCAAGGTCGTCGAGCTGCTCAAGGCCCGCGGCCTGCGCCTGGCGTCGGCCCGCCACGTGGGCGACGAGCGCCCGCGGCTGGTGCAGACGCTCAAGGAGAGTTTCGCCAGCGGCGATATCGTGTTCAGCTTCGGCGGCATCGGCGCCACCCCCGACGACCACACCCGGCAGGCCGCCGCCGAGGCTCTGGGCCTGCCCCTGGCCCTGCACCCCGAGGCCGAAGCCGAGATCCGCGCCCGCTTTGGCGACGAGACCACGCCCCAGCGCCTGCAGATGGGCGTCTACCCCCTGGGCGCCGAGATCGTTCCCAACCCCTACAACCGCATCCCCGGTTTCTCGATCGCCAACCACTACTTCGTGCCCGGCTTCCCGGTGATGGCCTGGCCGATGGTCGAGTGGGTGCTCGACCGGCGCCTGGCACACCTGCATCACAAGGCCGATTACGTCGAGCGCTCGGTGATCGCCTGGGAGGCGCTGGAGGGCAAGCTCATCGATCTGATGGAAGCCATCACCGCCGATTTCCCCGACGCCACCCTGTTCAGCCTGCCCAGTTTCGGGGGCGAGGGGCTGCGCCGTCACATCGAGCTGGGGATGAAGGGCCCGGCCGCCAGCGTGGATGCCGCGATGGCCCGCATCACCGACGAACTCACCCGGCGCGGCTACGCCTGGGAAGCCCGCGCCAACCTGTAAGGCCATGAGCGCCGGGCCATCATCCACCTACCGCGATTTTCCCGGCCGGCGCTGGCTCGGGGTGCTGCTGCGCGCCGCCCATCTGGCCGGCGTGGTGGGGGTGGGGGCCGGGCTGGTGGCGGGCGGGCAGGGCGCGGCCCACGGGTTTCTGGTGTTGATGGTGGCCTCCGGGGTGGCGATGGCGGCGCTGGACGCGTGGTCCAACGCCCTGTGGCTGCAGGAGCTTGCCGGCATCTCGCTGCTGGTGAAGTTCGCGCTGCTGGGCTGGTTCGTGGCCGACGAGGCGGCGCGGCCGGCGCTGTTCTGGCTGATCCTGGTCTTCTCGGTGGTGTTCGCCCACGCCCCGGCCAGCTTCCGTCACCGGCGGGTGTCACGTCACTGAAGTTTTCAATCCGTATCATCGCGTCCCGTATCAAGCAGCAGCACGAGGGCGCGCAATGGGAAACGACTGGATTCTGGCCAAGACCGTGGCCGGGGTGGAGGAGATCGCAACCCGCGCAAGACGGGTTCCCCCGCGCCTGCGGACGGTGCTGATCCTCGTGGACGGCCGGCGCTGCGTGGCCGAGCTGGCCGACGCCGCGGCTGGCCTGGGAGACGTGCGCCAGGCTCTCGCCAAGCTCCACGACGAGGGCTTCGTGATCCGCGTCGGGCTGGCCCCGGCGGCCATCGCCAGCCGGGCCTCGGCCCAGCCGGCGGTGCGGGTGCCGCCGGCGCCTGTCCACGTCCACGCGCCGGGCGTGCCGCGGCAGCGGCGCTCTCTGGCGCTGGCCCGGCTGTACCTTCTCAATGCCATGGAGCAGAGCCTGCGCCACGGCGATCAACCGGTGCGCGAGCACCTGCGCAACGCCACCTCTCGCGCCCAGCTGGTGCGAGCCTTCGAGATGTGCCAGGAGATCGCCGGCGAGCTGGGCGTGGGCCACATCGCCACCATCGAGAAGAACTTCTACGCGATGCTGCCCGACGAGGGCTGAGGCCCGCCGCCATGCCCGGTGGGCGGCGCCCGACCGCCCGCACGCCGGCATCCGCGCATCCCGCCCTGAGCGGGGAATTCACCCGCCCCAACGCCAGCGACTGCTGGAAATCACCGCGCTTTGTTGCGATCTGGCAAACGGTGCGCCGTTTGTCCCGGTATTGACCCTGGAGCAGTCATGGCCATTGACGCACATCAATATTGGAAAATCAGCAAATTCTAAAATTAATTTGTGCTGATTTTGCGGTGCACCACTTCAACCGGTCGGTTCGCAAGAGGGGGGCGTATGCAAGTGCTCAAGCAGGTTCTGTTGGCGCTGTCGGTGGTTGCGGCGATGGGCTCGGCCCACGCGGCGGCCGATCAGAAGCCGGGTGCGCCCAGCGCGGCGCTGCTCAAATCCACGGCGGACCACAGCAAGTTCAAGGAACTCCAGCGGCCGTTCCAGTCCGGGCCGGAAGTCACCAAGGCCTGCCTGACGTGTCACACGGAAGCCGCCAAGCAGGTTCACCAGACCCAGCACTGGAAGTGGGAGTACGTCAATCCCTCCACCGGGCAGACGCTGGGCAAGCGGCACGTCATCAATAACTTCTGCACCTCGGTGTCGTCCAACTACAAGGCCTGCGCCAGCTGCCACATCGGCTACGGGATGGAGGACGGCAACAAGTTCGACTTCGCCTCCCAGGAGAACGTCGATTGTCTGGTGTGCCACGACGCCACAGGCAAGTACAAGAAGCCCTCCGGCTTTGCCGGCAACCCGGTAACCAGGGACACCGAGTTCCCGCCGGGGTCGGGCAAGATCGTCCGCGGCATCGACCTGCAGGTCATCGCCCAGAAGGTGGGCAAGACCCGCCGTGAAACCTGCGGGGCGTGCCACTTCTACGGTGGCGGCGGCGACGCGGTGAAGCACGGCGACCTGGACAGCTCCCTCGAGCAGCCCGACAAGGCCCTCGACGTGCACATGGACGCAGAGGGCAACAACTTCACCTGCGCCACCTGCCACAAGACCGACGGCCACCAGGTGCCCGGCAGCCGCTATGCGCCCACCGCCATGGACAAGGGCGGCGCGCACCTGCGCGGCAAGGCCGACAGCTCCAACCCGGCCACCTGCCAGGCCTGCCACGGCCAGGCGCCCCACGGCATGGCCAAGCTCAACGACCACACCGATAAGGTGGCGTGCCAGACCTGTCACATCCCTGCCTTCGCGCGGGGCGACATGCCCACCAAGATGTCCTGGGACTGGTCCACCGCCGGCAAGCGCGACGCCAAGGGCAAGCCGCTGGTCGTCACCAACGACGATGGCCATGTCACCTACAACGGCATCAAGGGCGACTTCGTGCTCGAAGAGAACGTCCGCCCCGAGTACATGTGGTTTAACGGCTCGGTGAAGTACACCCTCCTCGGCGACGACATCGACAAGAACCGCCAGCCGATTGCCATCAACACCTTTGAAGGCGGGCCGGACGATGGCAAGTCGATGATCTGGCCGGTCAAGGTGTTCCGCGGCAAGCAGCCTTTCGATCCGGTCAATCGTTCCCTCGTGGTGGCCCATCTGGCTGGCGAGGACGACACCGCCTACTGGAAGCACATGAACTGGGAGAAGGCCATCGCGGCGGGCATGGCCACGGTGGGCAAGCCTTACTCGGGTAAGGTGGATTTCATCGAGACGGTGGCGATGTGGCCGATCACCCACATGGTCGCCCCCAAGGAGAAGGCGCTGGGCTGCACCGAATGCCACGCCCGTGGCGGACGCCTCGAGAAGATCGAGGGGATCTACATCCCCGGCGGGGGTGGCAACCGCATCGTCGATACGGTGGGCTGGGTGGCTGCGGCGGTGCTCCTCGCCGGGGTGCTGGTGCATGGCCTCGTCCGTTTCGTCAATCGCAAGCACTGACCGGGAGACGGGATCATGGGACGCGTCTATATCTTCACCCGCTTCGAACGCCTGTGGCACTGGGTTCAGGCGGCGCTCATCATCGGCATGCTGATGACCGGCTTCGAGATTCACGGTAGCTACCGCCTGCTCGGCTTCGAGCAGGCCCACCGGGTGCACACCGCCGCGGTGTGGGGCTTCATCGCCCTGTGGGTGCTGGCGATGTTCTGGCACCTCACCACCGGCGAGTGGCGGCAGTACATCCCCACGATGAAGAACATCGACAAGATTGTCCGCTTCTACGCGGTGGGGATCTTCAAGGGCGAGCCGCACCCCTTCAAGCCGACCCGCGAGCGCAAGCACAACCCCATGCAGGCCCAGACCTATCTGGGCGTGACGGTGGTGGTGACGCCGCTGATCTGGCTCTCCGGGCTGGCCTACCTCTTCTACAACGAGCTGACCGCCGCAGGCTATCGCGTCGAGCTGGGCACCATCGCCACCGTGCACACGATCGGGGCCTTCCTGATGCTCGCCTTCCTGATCGGCCACATCTATCTCGGCACCACCGGCCACACCCCGCTCGCCCACTTCCGGGCCATGGTGACCGGTTGGGACGACGATCACTGATTCACACCACACAGCTTACTGGGAGTCGTCATGCAAACCCGTCATGTCAGAACCTTGATCGGCGTCCTGGTGGCAGGGCTGTTCCTGCCCCTCCAGGCCCAGGCCGAAACCAACGCCGAACTGCTCAAGCGGATCGAAGCCCTCTCGCAGGAACTCACCCGCCTGAAGAGTCAGGTCGAAGCCAACAACAGCGCCACCGCCGCCAACCGCCAGGCCACCGAAGCGCTGCAGGAGAAGGTGGTCAAGGCAGAGGAGAAATCCTCCGAGCGCTGGCTCACCATTGGCGGCGACTACCAGTTCCGGGTCGATAGCCTGTGGGGCGAGACCAAGCCCTTCACCGATGTGAGCGCCACCTTCGCCAACGCCCAGGCCCAGCTCCAGGCCAACTTCTTCGCCAACCCCACGCCTGCCAATGGCGCCGCGCTGGCCGGGCTGATGCAGTTTGCCCGCGACATGTCCGGGGTGCGCACCTACCAGCAGGCCCAGAGCTTCATGGGCGCCAACGCGGGGATGATGGGCGCGCTGGGCAGCTTCGGGGCCCAGGTGCCAGCCTACAAGCCCCGCAACGACACCCTCTACACCAACCGCTTCGGCCTCGATCTGGTGGCCAAGGCTGCCCAGGACGTGACCGTCAACGCCCGGCTGGTGATGTACAAGACCTTCGGCGCCGGCGACGACGACGCCGTGACCAACGGCGGATCGGCCCCGTACTTTGCCGATCGCGTGGGGGTGTTCGACGGCACCCTCGGCCACATCCCGTCGAGCAGCTATCTCAACGTCGACCGGGCCTTCGCCACCGTCAGCAACATCGCCGATCAGGACATCTGGTTCTCGGTGGGCCGTCGCCCGTCCACCCACGGCGCTCCGAGCAACCTGCGCCTCAACGCCCCACGCCCCGGCAACGGCGGCACGCCCTCGCTGCTGGTGGATTACGCCTTCGACGGCATGACCGTCGGCTGGGCGCCCGACATCGACGGCCTGCCCGGCGCCTACGGCAAGATCTGCTACGGCCGCGGCTTTGAAAGCGGCTTCCGGTCCACCCCCGGCAACTCGCTGCAGGATACCGACATGCTCGGCGTGTCCGTCATCCCCATCGACACCGACCCCCTGCGGGTGTGGCTGCAATGGAACCGGGGCTTCAAGATCTTCGACGCCCCCAAGATGCAGGACACCTACTTCGGCAACACCATGCCCAAGGTCAACCTGGGTGACATCGACTGGTACGGCGTGGGCGCCATGGGCACCCTCAAGCAGGTGGGCGTGGGCGATCTCAACTACTTTGCCGACCTGGGCATGAGCATCACCCACCCGAACGACAACGTGTCGTCCCAGTTCGGCTTCCAGGGCCTGCTCACCGGCGGCTTCTTCAGCCCCGAAGCCGCCCGCGACAAGACCGGCACCGCCATCGCGCTGGGCCTGCGCTACGACCTGCCCTCCAAGACCAAGCTGGGCATCGAGTACAACCACGGCTCGAAGAACTGGATCACCTTCGCCCCGGCCGCCACCGACATGTGGACGTCAAAGGTGGGCACCCGCGGCAACGTCTACGAGCTTTACCTGATCCAGGAACTCAACGCCCGCCCCATCTCCTCGCCGCTGGCCAAGAGCTTCGTCCGCCTCGGCTTCCAGTACTACGACTTCCAGTACACCGGCAGCAACAACTGGGTGGGCGCCCCGGTGAAGATCTCCGACGTGAACGGCCAGATGATGACCACCACGCCGCTGGATAACGCCTACAACGCCTACGCCACCTTCGAAGTGAAATTCTGAGGGCAGCCAAGCCCCATTGCTCAAAGGAACCCAACCATGCGCAAGCTTCTTTCCAACCTGATGCTCTCTGCGGCGATCGTGGTGTCGGCCGCCTCGTTCAGCACCCCGGCCGTGGCCGACGACGTGAAGATGGTCGGCGTCATCACCAAGATCAAGCTGGCCGCCGACGGCAAGTCGGCTGTCGCCACCCTCAAGGACAACAAGTCCGGCGACAGCGTGACCATCAACATCACCGACGACCTCACCCTCGACAAGTTCAAGGACAAGCGGATCGTCGAGGGCGACGAGATCCGCGCCAAGTACGACAACGCCGGCGGCAAGAACGAGAGCAAGTCCTTCAAGAAGACCGCCGGCTGCTGACTCCGGCAACACCCTCGTTCCTGTTGGCAGGGGCGGCTCCGGGCGGGGCCGCCCCTTCTTCATGGGCGCGGCGCGCGCTCAATCGGGCCGCGCCCGGGCGCGCAGCCGACGCAGCGCGTGCCACGCGGTGTGCTGGTGCAGCGCCAGCCCGACAAGGATCAGCCCGGTGCCCGCAGCCACCCGGGGGCCGATGGCCTCGCCGTTGAGCCAATGGCCCAGCATCAGCGCCAGCACCGGCGTCATCAGGGTGATGAGCGCCACCTTCGATGCCTCCAGGTGGCGCACCACGTAGAAGTACAACGCAAAGCCCACCGCCGACCCGAACACGCCCAGGTAGGCAATCGCGCCGCCGGTGCGCAGGGGCACGTCGCGGGGCAGGGTGCCGTCGGTGGCGAGCCACAACAGCGCAAACAGCGGCAGCGCCACGAGGATCGAGCCGATGGTGGTGGCCAGCGGCGGGCTGTCGTCGCCGATGCGCTTCATCCCCACCATGCTGGCGGACGAGGCGAGCACGGCGCCCAGCAGTGCGGCCACCCCGGCGGCCTCATTGCCACCGGTGGCCGTGCCGTCGTGAAGGAAGATCAGCGCCAGCCCGGCCGCACTGAGCAGCATGCCCAGCAGCTTGGGCGGCGTGAGCCCATGCTCGCCCAGCCAACGGGTGGCTAGCAGCCCGGCCACGATGGGCGACAGGCCGAACAGCACCGAGATCAGCCCGGAGCCCACATGGCGGGCGCCCCAGTAGGTGAGCGCCATGGTGCCGAACAGGCCGAGCCCGCCAACCAGATAAGCGCGGCGGGCGCGGGCGTGAAGGGGAATCGGATGGCGCCCGAGGCGCAGGAGGAGGGTGGCAACGGCAACCCCGATCAGCATGCGGGCGAGCACGGCAAAGGCAAAACCGGTGCCTTCGGTGCTCCAGCGGACAGCCAGCGGGGTGGTGGACCAGATCAGGATGATCGAAACGTAAGCGAGCGGAACGGACATGGGGATGACTCCTGCAGGATCAGTCGGGGTGTTGGGGCGCGGGTGGATGCAGTTGGGCGTGGGCGGCGCGTTCAAACTCGATGAAGGCGCCAATCATGGCGCGCCAGGTGGCCTCGACCACCTGCGGGTCGGCTCCTAGCTCGCTGGCCAGCGACCGGACGCGCGCCAGTACCTGGGCCACCCGATCCGGCGCGGCAACCTCGGCATCGCTACGCTTGAAGCGGGCAGCCTGGGCCACGCAGGCGCCGCGTTCGGCGATCAGGGCCACCAGCTGGCGGTCGATGGCGTCGATGCGGAGGCGCACATCGGCGAGGGAGGTGAGGGTGGGGTACGACATGGCAAGCTCCTTTCGGGGGCGTGAAAAACACAAAGGCCGCGTTCTGTGAGAACCGCGGCCTTTCGGGGAAACCGGAAAAACGGTGAGGGGCTAATCCATCCCAGGCCACGGACGCAGCACGGCACGCCATGCACGCAGGGCACGGCGGGTGATCGGGGCGTAAGTGGCGTTGAGGAATTGCATCCGGCAATCATGGGGGCGACCGCCGCTTCGCGTCAAGGGCGGCGCGCTGGCCGGCATCGTTTCAGGGGGGCGATGCGGGCGTGGTCCGGGTGGCCGTCATCGGCGCCTCCCGGATCGGCAGGTTGAGCAGGGCCGCCAGCGTTGCCAGCGCGATGTCGGCGTACCACATCCACCGATAGTCGCCGAACTCGACGATTGCCACCCCGCCCAGCCACGCCCCCAGAAAGCCGCCGATCTGGTGCGACAGCAGGGTGAGCCCGAACAGGGTTGCCAGATAGCGCGTGCCGAAGAGCTTGCCCACAATCGCCGCGGTCGGGGAGACCGTCGCCAGCCAGGTGAAGCCCAGCCCGGCGGCAAACAGGTAATAGGTCCACTCGGTGCGGGGCATCCACAGATACCCGGCGATCAGCAGGGCGCGGGCGGCGTACATCGCCGCCAGCACGTGCTTGCTGCGGTAGCGCGTAACGCAGGCGCCGGCATACAGGCTGCCGCAGACGTTGGCCAGGCCGATGATGGCGAGCGCGCTGCTGGCCACGCTGGGCGGCAGGCCGCACAGGTCCACCTCGCCCGGCAGGTGGGTGACCAGAAACGCAATGTGAAACCCGCAGGTGAAGAACCCCGCGTGCAGCAGCCAGTAGCTGGGGTTCCCGAGCGCGTCCCGGACGGCTGGGCCGAGGCGTGAATCGTCGCTGCACCGGGCGGCTGTCTGCGCCGGGCCGGCGACCCTGCCGACCAGCGGAAGTGCGGCCAGCGCCGCGACGGCCATGGCGCCCATCGCACCCATCCACCCCACGCTCTGGATCAGCTTTTGCAGCAGGGGGGCGAACACGAACTGGCCGAAGGAGCCCCCCGCGTTGATGAAGCCCGAGGCGGCGCCCCGCGTTTCCCACGGCAGGCGCTGGGTGGCGGCGCCGATCAGCACCGAGAAGCTGGCGCCGCCCGAGCCCGCCGAGGCCAGCAGGCCGAGGGTCATCGCCAAGCCAAAGCGGCTATCCATGAACGGGGTGACGGCGCACCCGACGGCCAGCGCGACCAGCGACGCCGTGAGCACCGGCCGGGGGCCGTAGCGGTCGGCCAGGGCTCCCGCCAACGGTTGGACGGCACCCCAGGCGAACTGGCCAATCGCCAGGGCCAGGCTGACGGAGGCGATGCCCAGCCCGGTCGACCCGTTGATGGGGCTCACGAACAGGCCGAACGACTGGCGGGTTCCCATGGTGACCAGCAGAATGCCGGCCGCCGCCAGGGCGATGGGGAAGACATCGGGGCGTCGAAGGGTGCGGAACATGACATCCAATCCAGAGCGGTGCCCGGCGGTCGGGCGGGTGCCGGGGCGACGGGGGCGAGCGGCCCCGGCCATCGGCTACTTCTCGGTCTTGCCGTGCATGACCATGATGGTCTGCTGCATCAGTGCGCAGAGAGTCTCGTGTCCGCCCTTCACCGCGAAGACTTCGGCCTTGGTCACGATCAGGGTGCGCCCTGGCCGCACCACCTGCCCCCGGGCGATCAGCGTCTCACCATCGGCCGGCGCCAGCAGGTTCAGCTTGTACTCGACGGTGAGTACCGACGCGCTGGCCGGCACTACCGTCATCGCCGCGTAGCCGGCCGAGGAGTCGGCGATCATCCCGACCACGCCCCCGTGAACAAAACCGTGCTGCTGCTCGATGCCGTCCCAGTGGGGGAGGTGGATCTCCGTCGCGCCGTGCCGGACCACGGGCATGCTGGCCTTGACCAGATGCATCGCGTTCTGCTTCGCGAAGCTCGCCAATACGCGCTCGGCAAAGTTGGGGTCGGGGCAGCGGGTCATGGTGGGTCTCCTAGGTTGGCGCGGCCGCTGCCGAAAAAGCGTCCGTGCATGTGTGTGGCGCATGCTACGAGCGGCGTGCGGTGCTGTTGTGGGTTCGTTGCAGCCCCTCCATTAGAATGGATCGGATGCGGTCGCTCAATTGAATTGTTCGCCGATTCGCATGAGGAAATGTAATGTCGGTCAGCCTCTCCGGGGGGCCTTCGGTCGACCTCCTGCGGAGCTTCGTCGGGCTGGAGCGGCGAATGAGCATCACCCTGGCCGCCGGCCATCTGTGCCTCACCCAGTCGGCGGTGAGCCGCCAGATTCACGGGTTGGAGACAGCGCTCGGGGTGAAGCTGTTCGAGCGAACCCACCGCGCCATCCGTTTCACGACCGAAGGCGAGCAGCGCTTCGTTGCTGTCGACGGTGCGATACTGCAGATGCAGGACGCCCTGGGCGTGCTGGCCGAAAGCCTGCGCCGACGGCCGGTGACGATCACCGCCAGTATCGGCTTCGTCGGCCTGTGGCTGCTGCCACGGCTTGGTGCCTTTCAGGCGCAGCACCCGGTGATCGAGGTGCGGATCTCGGCAAACAACCAGATCGTGGATCTGCGCCAGGGCGGCCTGGACATCGCGATCCGCTACGGGCCGGAGCCCGCGATGCCGGAAGGCGCGATCCGCCTGTTCGGCGAAGCCGTTGTTCCCGTTGCGCATCCGAGCCTGGGGCTGACCCGGCTGGACAGCTCGGCCCTGATCGAATAAGCCACCGTGATCGACTTCGAGGGCGATCCCTCCGTCGCGTGGCAGTGGCAGCGCTGGCTGGCCTCGCAAGGCTGGGCCGGGGTGAGGCCGAAGGGCATCCTGCGCTTCAACCTGCACGACCGGATCATCCACGCCGCCGTCGCGGGTCAAGGGATCGCGCTCGGTCGGGTGCAGATCATCGGGCCCATGCTCGCCGACGGCCGCCTGATCGCCCTGCCCGCGCCCCGACCTGCTCCCGACCCCAACAAGGCGTACTGGCTCCTGCAGTGCGACGTGCGCCCGGTCAGCTCGCTTATCGACTGGATCTGCAACGAAGCCCGAGTGACGGATTCCACGCCGTGTGAGTGCCTCCGGGGCTGCTCTCCAGGGCCGCATACAATGAAAAACGCCAAGTGGTGTCACCCACTTGGCGTTGAATTGGTGGAGCTGGGGGGAATCGAACCCCCGTCCGCAAGTCCTCTACAGTCAGTTCTACATACTTAGCCGACCTACTTGGATTTAACCCAGGGTTTAGCCAGCCGGCAGGCCGACCATGGGCGAGTCACCTTGAGTTTCGCGCCGGACCAAGTAACCCGATCCTTAGCTAGTCCCTGTAAATGACGCTGCAATGGGTTTGACCCCACCTGACCCAGGAACGAATCAGTGCAGCGGCTTAGGCCTTAAGCGGCCAGAGCGAAACGCTCGTCGTTGGCGTTTGTAGTTTTCCAGTGGATTTACGAGGGGACTGGTCCTCGGTATGCCCTGATCTGCTTTGCAACCCACGTCGAAGCCAGGTCAGCCCCTTGTGATGCAATACTTAGTCTCCAGCGGTGGCTGGAAAGTTCTGGATCATAGCACGTCCCGCTCAGGTTTCGAGGTGACAGAGGATATCGAGCGGGTGGCCGATGATGGCGTCGGCGCCCCAGGTGTCGATCGGGTGGGCGTCTCCGAGATAGCCATATGCTGCAGCGAGGGTCCGCATGCCTGCGGCCTTCCCGGCCGTGATGTCGCGGATGTCGTCGCCCACATATAGGCAGTGCGCGGGCTTCACGCCGGCCGCGTTGCAGGCGTGGAGCAGGGGGTCGGGGTGAGGCTTGGCGCGGGGTGCCGTATCGCCGCCGACAACGCAGGCGCTTCGCGTGGCAAGGCCCAGGGCTGCGATCAGCGGGTGCGTGTAGCGCTCAGGCTTATTGGTGACGACGCCCCATCGGATGCCGCGCCGTTCCAGGGCGTCGAGCAGTTCTGCCATGCCCGGGAAGAGGCTGGTCTTCACGCAGAGCCCGTCGGCGTAGAGATCGAGAAAGCGCTGGGCGAGGCTGGCGTAGGCCCGGTCGTCCTGGGTGACCCCGAAGCCGACGCCGAGCATGCCCCGCACGCCATGGGATACCTGGGTGCGCAGGATGTCGAAGGGCGTGGGCGTGCAGCCCTGCTCGCGCTGCATCCGGTGCAGGATCAGCGCGAAGTCGGGTGCGGTGTCTGCGAGGGTGCCGTCGAGGTCGAAGAAGACGGCTTCAGTCACGACGGGTGGTGCGCATCAGGTAATTTACGTCGGTGTCGCTACCGAGGGAGTAGACTTTGCTGAACGGGTTGTAGGACATGCCGACGAGTGCCTCCACGTCGAGGCCGGCGTCGCGCACGTAACGGCTGAGTTCGGACGGCTTGATGAACTTGGCGTACTCGTGGGTTCCCATGGGCAGCAGCTTGAGGACGTACTCGGCGCCGACCACCGCCATCAGGTAGGACTTGAGGTTGCGGTTTAGGGTGGAGAAGAAGACGTGTCCGCCGGGCTTGACCAGGGCTGCGCAGGCCTTGATGGTGCTGGCCGGGTCGGGCACGTGTTCGAGCATCTCCATGCAGGTCACCACATCGAAGCTGGCTGGGCATTCGCGAGCCAGGTCTTCGGCGGAGATGAGCCGGTAATCGACCTTCTGGCCGCTTTCGTAAAGGTGCAGGCGCGCGACGCCCAGGGCCTTGTCGGAGAGGTCCACGCCGGTGACCTGGGCGCCTCTAGCGGCCATGGACTCGGCGAGGATGCCTCCGCCGCAGCCGATGTCGACCACCTTCTTGCCGGCGATCCGGGCGGCGCTGTCGATCCAGTCGAGACGCAGGGGGTTGATCTGGTGAAGAGGCTTGAATTCGGATTCGGGGTCCCACCAGCGGTGGGCGAGGTCACTGAATTTCTGGAGTTCGGCAGGATCGGCGTTCATTGTCGGTTGGTGCTACAGCGGGAGACAGGGTGCGATTGTATTGCGCGCGGGCCGAAAAACAAAAAGCCCTGCAGGGCAGGGCTTTTTGAGGTCAGCGCAAAAGCTGAAGGTCGGCGAATTACTTGGTGCCGATGACTTCGATTTCGACGCGACGATCCGGCTGCAGGCACTCGACCAGCTTCTTGTTCTTGCCGCTTTCCTTGCCGAGGTTGTTGCACTTGCCGGCGGTCACGGGCTGCTTCTCGCCCTTGCCTTCGGTGTACACGCGGTTGGCTTCGACGCCCTTGCCGACCAGGTAGGTCTTGACGGCGGCGGCGCGCTTCTCGGAGAGCTTCTGGTTGTAGGCGTCGCCACCGATGCGGTCGGTGTGGCCGACGGCCAGGATGACTTCCAGCTTCACGTTCTTGGCCTTGGCGGCCAGATCGTCGAGCTTGGCCTTGCCGGCGGGCAGCAGGACGGCCTTGTCGAACTCGAAGAGGGCGTCGGCAGCCAGCTTGACCTTGTCGGAAACCGGAGCGACGGCGGCCGGGGCGGCAGCCTTGGCACCAGCGGCCGGAGCGGCGGCAGCCGGGGCGCACTTGTCGGCAGGAACGACATCCTTGTCACACTCGCAGCCAACCGGCAGGTTGTTGCCAGCCTGCAGGGTGTTGGTGGCGGCGGCCGGGGTCCAGTAGCCAGTGCGCCAGCACAGGTCGAAACCGCTGCGCGCGACGACATTGCGGCCGTCGATCACGTAAGGCACTTCGCCTTTCGTATCGACAACGACGTCTTTGGCGAAGCTGGCGGAAGCGGACAGGCCGAGAGCGGCAAGTGCGGCGGCCATCAGCAGTTGTTGTTTGGCTTGTTTGATCATCGTTTTCCTCGTCGCAAGGCAAAGGGGTAGAACCGGAAAATTCATCCATCCCGCCCGAGCGCACTATGAACTCAGGCAGCATATCCAATTCATTGGCGGAGCTTATTCTGCCATAGGCGGGCGATGCCCAATAGCTCGGTGTTGGTTATTTGCAACAGTTTCCCATGCTTGAGGCGCTGTTGTCCACCGACCCATACGTCCGAGACGGCGCGGCGGTCGAGGACGTGGAGGAGGTGGGATGCCGGATGGTAGCAAGGCAGGTCGTCCGGGTCGTCGATCCTGAGGGCGGCGAGGTCGGCGGACTTGCCGGGTTCGATGGAGCCGATCTCGGCGTCGAGCCCCAGGGCGCGGGCGCCGTCGAGGGTGGCCATGCGCAGGGCGCGGTGGGCGGGGAGGGCGGCGGCGTCGCCTGTCTGGAGTTTGGCGAGCAGGCTCGCCTGTCGCATCTCGCGCAGCAGGTCGAGGCGGTTGTTGCTGGCGGCGCCGTCGCTGCCGAGCCCGATGGCGAGCTGGCGGTCGAGCAGGGCCGCTGTCGGTGCGGCGCCGCTGGCGAGCTTCATGTTGGAGGTGGGGCAGTGGGCGATGGCGCAGCCGTGGGTGGCGAGCCGTTCGATGTCGCTCGCGTCCAGGTGTACGGCGTGGACGCCGATGAGGCTGGGGCCGAGCACGCCCAGGGAGTCGAGCCGGGCGATGGGGCGCTGGCCGAAGTCCCGGATGCTGTCGGCGACTTCGCCGGCGGTTTCGTGGATGTGGATGTGGATCGGGAGTTCCAGCTCGTCGGCCAGGGCGCCGATGCGCTCGAAGCTCTTGTTCGAGACGGTGTAGGGGGCGTGAGGGGCGAGGGCGAAGCGGATCAGTGGGTCGTCGCGCCAGGCGTCGCGGGTTTCGAGGCCTTTACGCAGGTAGTCGTCGGCGTCGGCGGCGTACTGGGAGGGGAAGTCGATGACGGTGATGCCGAGGACGCCCCGTAGCCCGAGGCGCGCGAAGGCTTCGGCGGTGGCCTCGGGGTAGAAGTACATGTCGTTGCAGGTGGTGATGCCGCTGCGCAGCATCTCGGCGGCGGCCAGCAGGCTGCCGTCCCGTACGAAGGCGTGGGAGGCGTGGCGCGATTCGGCCGGCCAGATGGCTTCCTGCAGCCAGCGCATCAGAGGTAGGTCGTCGGCGAGGCCGCGCATGAGCGTCATGGCGGCGTGGCAGTGGAGATTGACGAAGCCGGGGGTGACGAGGTGGTCGGGCAGGCTGACGGTTTCGGCGGCGACGAACCTGGCGCGGGCTTCGCCGATGGGCAGGATGGCCGCGATGCGCCCTTTGTTTACAGCAATGGAGTGGTGTTCGAGGGTGGCGTTGTCCGGCTCAACGGGGATGATCCAGCGGGCTTCGATGAGCAGGTCGACCGGCGTCGGCGTCATGGCGGTTCTCGGGTGGGCAGAAAAAACCCCGCGCTGGGCGGGGTCGGTGCGGCGTGCCTGCAGGCGGGCCTTACTTGGCCGGGCCCTTGACGTCCACGGTGACGCGGCGGTTGGGGGCGAGGCACTCGATGAGCTTCTTGCGACCGAGCTTGTCGTCGCAGCTCTTGATCGGCTGGGTCTTGCCGGCGCCCATGGTGTCGATCACTTCGGCGTCCACGCCGCGGCTGACGAGGTAGGCGCGGACGGCGTCGGCGCGCTTGTCGGAGAGCTTCTGGTTGTAGCTCTGGGAGCCGAGGCGGTCGGTGTGGCCGGTGACGATGACCGCAGTGACCTTGGCGCAGGCGCCCAGCTTGGCAACGATGGCGCTGTCGAGGTGGGCCTTGGCGGCGGGGGTGAGGGCGGCCTTGTTGAAGGCGAAGCCGGTGTCGGCGGAGAGGTTGCTGGTGAAGTCGCACTTGGGCGCGACAGCCGGGGCGGCCGGCGCGGCGGGGGCAGCCGGTGCGGCTGCGCGGGCGGTGGGCGGTGCGCACTTTTCGGCGCCGACGACGTCCTTGTCGCATTCGCAGCCGACGGGCAGCTCGCCAGCCTTCACTTCGCCGGCGGCGCCCGGGGTCCAGTAGCCGGTGCGCCAGCACAGGTCGGTGCCGCTCTTGACGACGACGTTGCGCTGGTCGATGGCGTAGGGGACTTCGCCTTTCGGGTCGACGACGATGTCCTTCGATTGGGCCATCGCCGACAGGCTGGCGAGCATCAGGACGGTGGCGGATGCCAGGCGGAACTTCGCTGCGATCATGGGTTTCCTCCTCAAAGTGGAAGGGGCGCTCGGGGCGCCCGTCTCGTGATGGTGACTGACCCGGCGATTAGAGCATATGAAGATGGGCCATCACAACGCGTGCGATGGGCTGCAAGGCTTCCGGGCGGGTGATTCGAGCCGGAAGCGGCTTGCGGCGGCGTGCTAAACTTTCGCTTTTTCGTCTTTTCGACGAATAGTCGATTCCCTCGCGGTGCCATGATCCCGTTCGCCAAAGAAACTCTCCCCATCAGCCTCGAAGACGAGATGCGTCACGCCTACCTGGATTACGCGATGAGCGTGATCGTCGGGCGGGCCCTGCCGGATGTGCGCGACGGCCTGAAACCGGTGCATCGGCGCGTGCTTTTCGCGATGCACGAGCTGGGCAACGACTGGAACAAGGCGTACAAGAAATCCGCCCGTATCGTCGGCGACGTCATCGGTAAGTATCACCCCCACGGGGATCAGTCGGTGTACGACACCATCGTGCGGATGGCCCAGGATTTCTCGCTGCGCTACATGCTGGTGGATGGCCAGGGCAACTTCGGCTCGGTGGATGGCGACAGCGCGGCGGCCATGCGTTACACCGAAATCCGCATGGCCAAGATCGGCCACGAGCTGCTGGCCGACATCGACAAGGAAACCGTCGACTTCGGCCCCAACTACGATGGCTCCGAAAAAGAGCCGCTGGTGCTGCCGGCGCGCATCCCGAACCTGCTCATCAACGGCTCGGGCGGCATCGCGGTGGGGATGGCGACCAACATCCCGCCCCACAACCTCACCGAAGTCGTCGACGCCTGCCTGCGCCTGCTGCAGGAGCCGGATGTCTCCATCGACGAACTCATCAAGATCGTCCCGGCGCCGGATTTCCCCACCGCCGGCCTGATCTACGGCCTCGCCGGCGTCCATGAAGGCTACCGCACCGGCCGCGGTCGGGTGGTGATGCGCGCGCGCACCCATTTCGAGGACATCGGCAAGGGCGACCGGCAGGCGATCATCGTCGACGAGATTCCGTATCAGGTTAACAAGAAGACCCTGCTCGAGAAGATCGCCGAGCTGGTGAATGAAAAGCGGATCGAGGGCATCAGCGAGATCCGCGACGAATCCGACAAGTCGGGCATGCGCGTGGTCATCGAGCTCAAGCGCAACGAGATGCCCGACGTGGTGCTGAACAACCTGTTCAAGCAGACCCAGCTGCAGGACACCTTCGGCATGAACATGGTGGCGCTGGTGGATGGCAAGCCGCGCCTGCTCAACCTGCGCCAGATGATCGACTGCTTCCTCGCCCACCGGCGCGAGGTGGTCACCCGTCGCACCATCTTCGAACTGCGCAAGGCCCGCGAGCGCGGCCATATCCTCGAAGGTCTGGCGGTTGCGCTGTCGAACGTGGACGAGATCATCGCCCTCATCAAGGCCGCGCCGACGCCGCCGGAAGCCAAGCGCGCGCTGATGGGGCGCCAGTGGCGTTCGGCGCTGGTCGAGGAGATGCTCCATCGCGCCGTTGCCGACGCCGCCGCCTTCCGCCCCGAAGGGCTGGCGCCGGAGTTCGGCCTGTCGGAGCAGGGCTACCGCCTCTCCGACGCCCAGGCCCAGGCCATCCTCGAGCTGCGCCTGCAGCGCCTCACCGGCCTCGAGCAGGACAAGATCGTCGCCGAGTACCGCGAGGTGATGGACAACATCGCCGACCTGCTGGACATCCTGGCCCGCCCGGAGCGGATCACCGCGATCATCGGCGACGAACTCTCGCTCATCAAGCAGCAGTTCGGCGATCCGCGCCGCTCGGAGGTGGTGATGAACACCGCCGACATCAACATCGAGGATCTGATCGCGCCCCAGGACATGGTGGTCACCCTGTCCCACACCGGCTACTTCAAGCGCCAGCCGCTCACCGACTACCGCGCCCAGAAGCGCGGCGGCCGGGGCAAGCAGGCGGCGGCGGTGAAGGACGACGACTTCGTCGACCAGCTCTTCGTGGCCAACACCCACGACCACATCCTGTGCTTCTCGAACCGCGGCCGGCTGTACTGGCTCAAGGTGTATGAGGTGCCGGAAGGCAACCGCAACTCCCGCGGCAAGCCCATCGTCAACCTCTTCCCGCTGCTGGAGGGCGAAAAGATCACCGCGGTGCTGCCGGTCAAAGAGTTCGACGAAGGCCACTTCGTGTTCATGGCCACCGCCCAGGGCACGGTCAAGAAGACCCCGCTCACCGATTTCTCCAACCCCCGCAAGGCTGGCATCATCGCCGTGGGGCTGGACGAGGGCGATTTCCTGGTCGGCGTGGCGATCACCGACGGCAAGCATGATGTGATGATGTTCTCCGACGCCGGCAAGGCGGTGCGCTTCTCCGAGAACGACGTGCGTCCGATGGGCCGTCAGGCTCGCGGCGTGCGCGGCATGATGCTCGAGGAAGGCCAGAGCGTGATCGCGATGGTGGTCTCCGGCGACGAATCGCCGAGCGTGCTCACCGCCACCGAGAACGGCTTCGGCAAGCGCACCCCGATCGCCGAATACACCCGCCACGGTCGTGGCACCAAGGGCATGATCGCGATCCAGACCTCCGACCGTAACGGCAAGGTCGTCGCCGCCACGCTGGTCACCGAGAAGGATCAGCTGATGCTCATCACCACCGGCGGGGTGCTGGTGCGCACCCGTGTCTCCGAGATTCGCGAGATGGGCCGCGCCACCCAGGGTGTCACCCTGATCTCGGTGGATGAGGGCAGCACGCTCTCCGGTGTGCAGAAGATCCTCGAAAGCGACGAAGACGAGCAGGAAACCGCCGGCGATGCGCCGGAGGCCGCAGCAGAGTAAGGAAGGAATTTCACGATGCGTATCTTCAATTTCTCGGCCGGGCCGGCAGTGCTGCCCACCCCGGTGCTCGAGCAGGCCCGCGACGAACTCCTCGACTGGCACGGTCGCGGCATGAGCATCATGGAGATGTCCCACCGGGGCAAGGATTTCACCCGCGTCATCTCGGAGGCCGAGGCCGACCTGCGCACGCTGATGGGCATCCCGTCCAACTACAAGGTGCTGTTCCTGCAGGGCGGCGCCACCCAGATGTTCGCGCAGATCCCGATGAACCTGCTGGCCGGCGGTTCGGCGGATTACGTGGTCACCGGTTCGTGGTCGAAGAAGGCCATCAAGGAAGCCCAGCGCGTCGGCCAGGCGCGGCTGGCGGGCTCCACCGAGGCCGACGCCTTCACCCGTCTGCCGGGCGCTGGCGAGTTGAGCTTCGATCCATCGGCGGCCTATGTGCATCTGTGCACCAACGAGACCATCCATGGCGTCGAGATGTTCGACCTGCCCGAGACGCCCGCTGGCGTGCCGGTGGTGGCCGACATGAGTTCGCACATCCTGTCGCGGCCGATGGACGTCTCGAAGTACGGCCTGATCTACGCCGGCGCCCAGAAGAACATCGGCCCGGCGGGCCTCGTCATCGTGATCGTCCGCGAAGACCTGCTGGGCAAGGCCGCGCCCACCACGCCCACCGTGATGGATTTTTCGGTGATGGCCGAGAACGGCTCGATGCTCAACACGCCGCCCACCTTCAGCATCTATCTGGCCGGGCTGATCTTCAAGCACCTGCTCGCCGCGGGTGGCGTGGCGGCCGTCGAGGCGGCCAACATCGCCAAAGCCAGGCGGTTGTACGAGGTCATCGACGGCAGCGGCGGCTTCTACCGCAACCCGGTGGCGGCCGATTGCCGCTCGCGCATGAACGTGCCCTTCACCCTCGCCGACGGTGCGCTGGATGCCGCCTTCCTGGCCGAGGCCGCCGAGCGTCGGCTCGAAGGGCTCAAGGGCCACAAGTCGGTGGGGGGCATGCGGGCGTCGATCTACAACGCCATGTCGCTCGAAGGCGTTGATGCGCTGGCCGAGCTGATGCAGGATTTCGCCGCGCGCCGGGCGTGAGCGGCGCATTTTCAGGAGAGGGCATGAACGAGGGGATGCTGCAGGAGCTGGGGGTGGTCCGCGCCCAGATCGACGCCATCGACGCGCAGATTCTGGCGCTGCTCAACGAGCGCGCCCGCTGCGCCCAGCATGTGGGCGAGATCAAGGCCAAGTACGGCGAGTTCGGGCAGGTCTATCGCCCCGAGCGCGAGGCGCAGGTGCTGCGCCGCATCCAGGATCTCAACGCCGGGCCGCTGCCCGACGAGAGCGTCACCTTCTTCTTCCGCGAGGTGATGTCCGCCTGCCTGTCCCTCGAGAACCCCCTTGGCGTCGCCTTCCTCGGGCCGCTGGGCACCTTCTCCGAGAGCGCCGCGGTCAAGCACTTCGGCCACGCCGCGCGGCTGGCGCCCCAGGGCAGCATCGACGACGTGTTCCGCGAGGTGGAGGCGGGTCATGCCCAATATGGGGTGGTGCCGGTCGAGAACTCCACCGAAGGCGCCGTCGGCCGCACCCTCGACCTGCTCTTCGACACCTCGCTCAAGATCTGCGGCGAAGTGGTCGTGCGCATCCACCAGCACCTGATGACCCGCGAGACCAGCCTGGGCGACATCCGCAAGGTGTATTCCCATGCCCAGTCCCTGGCCCAGTGCCATGAGTGGCTCAACCGGTCGCTGCCGGGCGTGCCGCGGATCCCCGTCGGCAGCAACGCCGAAGCGGCCCGGCTGGCCTCCCTCGAGCCCGGCACCGCCGCCATCGCCGGAGAGGCCGCCTCCGACCGCTACGACCTGCCGCGTCTCGTCGAGAACATCGAGGACGAGCCCAACAACACCACCCGCTTCTTCGTGCTGGGCCGTCACGATGCCGGCCGCTCCGGCGCCGACAAGACCTCGCTCATCATGTCCGCCAGCAACCGCCCCGGCGCCATGCACGAGCTGCTTGCCCCGCTGGCCGACGCCGGCGTGTCCATGAGCCGCCTCGAATCCCGCCCGGCCCGCTCGGCCCTGTGGGAATACGTGTTCTACGTGGACGTCGAAGGCCATCGGGAAGACCCCGCCGTCAAGGCCGCCCTCGATGCCCTGGCCGAACGTGCCGCCTGTCTCAAGGTGCTGGGTTCCTACCCCCAGGCCGTGTACTGATCCCTCCTGGAGTCTCCGATGCGTTTGTGTGATCTGGCGCCCGCCCACATCCGGGCGATCTCACCCTATCAGCCCGGCAAGCCGATTTCCGAACTGGCCCGCGAGATGGGGCTGGCGGAGGAATCCATCGTCAAGCTCGCCTCCAACGAGAACCCCCTCGGCGTGGGCGAGAAGGCCCGCGCCGCGATGCAGGCGTCGCTCGCCGACATCGCCCGCTACCCCGACGGCAACGGCTTCGAGCTGAAGGACGCCCTGTGCCGCCGCTACGGCGTGGCGATGAACCAGATCGTCCTGGGCAACGGCTCCAACGACATCCTCGAGATGGTCGCCGGCGCCTTCCTCGGGCCCGACCGCGCCGCCATCTACGCCCAGCACGCCTTTGCGGTGTACCCGCTCGCCACCCAGGCGGCCGGCGCCCGCGGCATCGAAGTGTCGGCCAAGGCTTTCGGCCACGATCTCGACGCCATGCTGGCGGCGATCACCCCGGCCACCCGCGTCATCTTCATCGCCAACCCCAACAATCCCACCGGCACCTTCCTGCCCGGCGCCCAGCTCGAGGCCTTCCTCGCCCGCGTTCCGGCGGATGTACTGGTGGTGCTGGACGAGGCCTACACCGAGTACCTCGCCCCGGCCGACCGCTACGACGCCATCGCCTGGGTTGCCCGCTTCCCCAACCTGCTGGTCAGCCGCACCTTCTCGAAGGCTTATGGCCTGGCCGGCCTGCGGGTGGGCTACGGCATCGGCAACCCGGCGGTGATCGACCTGCTCAATCGGGTGCGCCAGCCCTTCAACGTGTGCATCCCGGGCCTCGCCGCCGCGGCCGCCGCGCTGTTCGACGACGACTTCCTCCAGCGCAGCTTCGAACTCAACGCCGCGGGCATGCGCCAGCTGTGCGACGGCTTCCGGCGCCTGGGGCTGGAGTGGATCCCGTCCTACGGCAACTTCGTCACCTTCAAGGTGGGCGACGGCGCCGGCGTCAACCAGCGCCTGCTGCGTCAGGGCGTGATCGTCCGCCCCATCGGGGGCTACGGCATGCCCGAGTGGCTGCGCGTGTCCATCGGCCTCGAGAGCGAGAACGCCCGCTTCCTCGAAGCCCTGCCTGCCGCCCTGGCCTGAGCGGTGCCCGGCGTGAAGAAGATCGACAAGCTGGTCGTCTGCGGCGTCGGCCTGATCGGTGGCTCCTTCGCCCTGGCGCTACGGCAGGCGGGGGTGGTCAATCGCATCGTCGGCGTCGGGCGTCGCCCCGAGCCCCTGACCAAGGCCCGCGAGCTGGGCCTGATCGACGAGATCTCCACCGACTGGGCCGAGGCCCTGCAGGGGGCCGATCTGGTCCTGCTGGCCATGCCGGTCGGCCAGATGGACGCCGTGGCTGCCGCCATCGCACCGCACCTGGGCCCCGACACCATCGTCACCGATGCCGGCAGCACCAAGCGCGACGTGATCGAGGCCATCTACCGCCACCTGGGCCACCGCCTGCCCAACGTGGTGCCGGCCCACCCCATCGCCGGAGCCGAGAAGAGCGGCCCGGTGGCCGCCCGGGCCGAACTCTACGCCGGGCGCAAGGTGGTCGTCACGCCGCTGCCCGAGAACCGCCCCGAGGCCATCGCCCGGGTGCGCGAGGCGTGGGCCGCCTGCGGTGCGGTGCTCCACGAGATGAGCCCCCAGGAGCACGACCGTGTCTTCGCCGCCGTCAGCCACCTGCCGCATCTGCTGGCCTTCGGGCTGGTGCACGATCTGGCCGGTCGCGCCAACGCCGAGCAGCTCTTCAGCTACGCGGCCAGCGGCTTCCGGGATTTCACCCGGGTCGCCGGCAGCCATCCCGAGATGTGGCGCGACATCTGCGTGGCCAACCGCCATTCGCTGCTGGCCGAGCTTGACGCCTATCTTTCCGAGCTGGCCTATCTGCGCGCCTTGCTGGCGGCGGGCGACGGCCCGGCGCTGGAGGCGGTCTTCGCCGACGCCAGCCGCGCCCGCAACACCTGGGCCGACAAGGCCTTCCCGGCTCCGCCCTCCGGCGAGTGAGCCGCCCACCCGATCGCCGTGAGCGTTCCGCCCATCGTCGGCTGCGGACGCAACGCCCCCCATCCGAACGAGGAGCCCCCCATGGAATTCATTGATCTGCCGCCCATGCAGAAGGCCGCGGGCAGCGTCCGCCTGCCCGGCTCGAAGAGCATCTCCAAC
>NZ_JAYRMI010000037.1:0-38076 GCF_041904905.1 Zoogloea sp.
ATCGAGCAGACCGAAGGGGCGAAGTTTTGGCTCAAGGTCTTCAACGACCTGAAGCTGCGCGGTTGCGAGGACATCCTGATCGCCGTCACCGACGGTCTGAAGGGCATGGCCGAGGCGCTGGAGGCAGTGTATCCGCGCACGACGCTGCAGACGTGCATCGTGCACCTGCTACGCAACAGCCTGAGCTACGCGGGCTACAGGGAGCGCAAGGCGCTGGCCGATGCCCTCAAGCCGATCTACCAGGCGGTGAGCGCCGAGGCAGCGCAGGCGGCGCTGGAGGCGTTTGCAGAAGGGGAATGGGGCCAGCGCTTCCCGACGGTGGCCGCGGCATGGCGACGGGCGTGGGAGCAGGTGATCCCATTCTTCGCGTTTCCGCCGGAGGTGCGCCGGGTGATCTACACCACCAATGCCATCGAAAGCCTCAACGCCCGCGTGCGCAAGATCATCAAGACGCGGGGGCACTTCCCGACGGACGAGGCGGCCACCAAGCTGATCTGGCTGGCGCTACGCAACATCACGGCGGAATGGAAGAAACCGATGATGCACTGGAAGCCGGCGATGAACCAGTTCGCCATCCTGTACGGCGAGCGCTTCATCCCGGCCGTGACAAAATGAGAACCGCCGATTGATCCCGGCCATGGCCGGGATCAATCGAAATTCGCCTCGAACACAAAATTACTGACACTCCCGACACTCCCCCCCACCATCGCGTCGGCCGAAAGCCCGACCGACGCAGGCATCCGCACACCGACCTGCAGTGCATCGCGCAGGGTTGCGAATGCTTTATGCAGCCCTGCGCATGCTTCACGCAGCCCTGCGAATGCTTCGCGCAGCCCTGCGAATGCTTCACGCAGCCCTGCGAATGCTTCACGCAGCCCTGCGATTGCTTCACGCAGCCCTGCGAATGCTTCACGCAGCCTTGCGAATGCTTCACGCAGCCCTGCGATTGCTTCAAACACAAAAATTCGGACAGGCTCCCCCCCTTGCCGACACCTTCGGATACCGCCGGGCCGATGCCATCCCCCGGGAATCGCACTAGAATCGATAGCGCCCACCAGAACAAGGAGAACGTCATGCAGCTGCTCACCCTCGTCGGCATGCTCATCACCATCGCCAGCGTCGTGTTTGCGATGGCCAACACCACCGAAGTGACGGTCACGATCATGAACGGCAGCTTCACCGGGCCGCTGGGTGTGGTGTTGCTGATGGCCCTGGCGGTGGGCGGGCTGGTGGTGGCACTGGTCTCCACGCCCGGCACCCTGCGCCGCCAGTGGCGCATCAAGCAGCTCGACAAGCGGGTGGCCGAGCTGGAAAAAACCTGCGCCAGCCAGAAGGACCGCATCGAGCGGCTCGAACGGGGCGAGCGCATTCCGGAACTCACCCCCACGCCGGCCTTCGACGTGAATGCCTCGCGGCTGATGTTCTGAAGCGCCCGGCCCGCCCCAAAAAACAAACCCGGCGCAAGGCCGGGTTTGTCTTGACTGCGGGACTGCGGCTTACAGCTTGCCGGCCACCCAGCCGACCACCGAATCCAGCGCGGCGGGCAGGGCCGCGGCGTCGGTGCCGCCGGCCTGGGCCATGTCCGGGCGGCCGCCGCCCTTGCCGCCCACCTGCTGGGCCACAAAGTTCACCAGCTCGCCGGCCTTGACCTTGGCGGTGAGATCGGCGGTGACGCCGGCGATCAGGCTCACCTTGCCGTCGTTCACGCTGGCCAGCACCACGGCGGCACGCTTGAGCTTGTCCTTCAGCTTGTCGAGGGTTTCGCGCAGGGTGGCCACGTCGGCGCCTTCCAGCGTCGCGGCGAGCACCTTGGCGCCACCCACGTCGGCGGCCTGATTGACCAGGTCGTCGCCCTGGCTGGCGGCGAGCTTGCTCTTGAGGCGGGCGAGTTCCTTCTCCAGCGCCTTCACGTTGTCCATCACCTGGGCCACGCGGGCCAGCACCTCTTGGGGCTGGGCCTTGAGGGCGCCGGTGACACCATCCAGCAGCTTCTGCTGATCCTGCACCAGGGCCACGGCCACGTCGCCGCACACCGCCTCGATCCGCCGCACGCCGGCCGCCACGCCGCCTTCGAGGGTGACCTTGAACAGGCCGATGTCGCCAGTGCGGGCCACGTGGGTGCCGCCGCAGAGTTCCTTCGACGAGCCGATGGTGAGCACGCGCACCTCGTCGCCGTACTTCTCGCCGAAGAGCATCGTCGCGCCGGTCTTCTGGGCGGATTCGATGTCCATCACGCTGGCGTCGGTGGCGGCGTTGGCGATGATCTCGTCGTTCACGATGCGCTCGATGCGGGCGATCTCGTCGGCCGTGACGGGCTGGGTGTGGGCGAAGTCGAAGCGGGTCTTGTCGGGGTCGACCTGCGAACCCTTCTGCTGCACATGCTCGCCCAGCACTTCGCGCAGGGCCTTGTGCATCAGGTGGGTGGCGGAGTGGTGGCGGGCGGTGCGGGCGCGGGCCTGCAGATCCACCTTGGCTGCGACGCCATTGCCCACGGTGAGCTTGCCGGTGGTGACCACGCCGTGGTGGCCGAACACGCTGGCCTGGATCTTCTGGGTGTCTTCGACGGCGAAGATGCCGTGCACCGAGCGCAGCTCGCCGCGGTCGCCCACCTGGCCGCCGGATTCGGCGTAGAACGGGGTGTCGTCCAGCACCACCACGCCCATCTCGCCTTCGGCGAGTTCATTGACGGGCACGCCATCTTTGTAGAGCGCCAGGATGTTGCCCTTGTGCTCCAGGGTGTCGTAGCCGTGGAAGGTGGTGGCCGGGCCGTCGTATTCGAGGTTGGCGGCCATCTTGAACTTGCCGGCGGCGCGGGCCTGCTCCTTCTGGCGGGCCATGGCGGCGTCGAAGGCGGCGGAGTCGACCGTCACGTTGCGCTCGCGGCACACGTCGGCGGTGAGGTCGAGCGGGAAGCCGAAGGTGTCGTGGAGCTTGAAGGCGGTCTCGCCGTTGAAGACGGAGTTGCCGGCGGCGGCCATCGCGGCCAGCTCCCCTTCGAGGATCGCCATGCCGTTTTCGATGGTGGCGAAGAAGCGGTCTTCCTCTTGCTTGAGGATGTCGGTGACGCGCTGCTGGCCGGCCTTCAGCTCTGGGTAGGCCTCGCCCATCTCGGCCACCAGATCCGGCACCATCTTGTGGAAGAAGGCGGCGCGGGCGCCCAGCTTGTAGCCGTGGCGGATGGCGCGGCGGATGATGCGGCGCAGCACGTAGCCGCGGCCTTCGTTGCCGGGGATCACGCCGTCGGCGATCAGGAAGGAGCAGGCGCGGATGTGGTCGGCCAGCACCTTGAGGGACGGGCTGTCCATGTCGGCGTCGGAGGTCTCGCGGGCGGCGGCCTTGATGAGCGCCTGGAACAGGTCGATCTCGTAGTTGGCGTGCACGCCCTGCAGCACCGCGGAGATGCGCTCGAGGCCCATGCCGGTATCCACCGACGGCTTGGGCAGCGGGTGCATCACGCCGGCCTCGTCGCGGTTGAACTGCATGAACACGTTGTTCCAGATCTCGATGAAGCGGTCGCCGTCCTCTTCGGGCGAGCCCGGGGGGCCGCCCCAGATGTGCTCGCCGTGGTCGTAGAAGATCTCGGTGCACGGGCCGCAGGGGCCGGTGTCGCCCATCATCCAGAAGTTGTCGGAGGCGTAGCGGGCGCCCTTGTTGTCGCCGATGCGGATGACCTTGTCGGCCGGGACGCCGATTTCACGGGTCCAGATGTCGAAGGCTTCGTCGTCCTCGGCATACACGGTGACGGTGAGCTTTTCCTTGGGCAGCTTGAAGACGACGGTGAGCAGCTCCCACGCGTAGTGGATGGCGTCGCGCTTGAAGTAGTCGCCGAAGCTGAAGTTGCCCAGCATCTCGAAGAAGGTGTGGTGGCGGGCGGTGTAGCCGACGTTTTCCAGGTCGTTGTGCTTGCCGCCGGCGCGGACGCACTTCTGGGACGTGGTGGCGCGGGTGTAGGGGCGCTTGTCGAAGCCGAGGAAGACATCCTTGAACTGGTTCATGCCCGCGTTGGTGAACAGCAGGGTCGGGTCCTCGTGGGGCACCAGCGAGCTGGAGGCCACGATCTGGTGGCCCTTGGAGGCAAAGAATTCGAGGAACTTCTGGCGGATTTCGGCGCTTTTCATCGGCGTGGGGTCTCCGGGTGGCGTCGCGGGCGACGGTCGGGGGAACGCAAGTTTCAAAGCCTGAAATTGTAGCATCCAACCCTGCCGGCCCCCGGTGGCTATAATCCGCCGTTCAATAACAGACAAACACCTTCAAGAAAGGGAGACAGCAATGGGCCACCGACTTTCCAAGATCTACACCCGCACCGGCGACGCCGGCACCACCGGCCTGGGCAACGGCAACCGGGTTTCCAAGAACAGCCTGCGCATCCACACCCTGGGCGAGGTGGACGAGGTGAACGCCGCCATCGGCATCCTGCTGTGCGAGGAGCTGCCCGACGACGTGCGCGCCCTGCTCACCAACGTGCAGCACGACCTGTTCGACCTGGGCGGCGAGGTGTGCATCCCGGGCATGGAGATGATTACCGCCAAGCAGGTGCAACACCTGGAGGACGAGCTGGACCGCTTCAACGACGACCTGGAGCCCCTGAAGGATTTCATCCTGCCCGGCGGCACCCGCGCCGCGGCGCTGGCCCACCAGGCGCGCACCATCTGCCGGCGCGCCGAGCGGATGATCGTGGCGCTGGGCCAGGAAGAGGCGGTGAATGACGCGCCGCGCCAGTACCTCAACCGCCTGTCGGATCTGCTCTTCGTGCTGGGCCGGGTGCTCAACCGCGCCGGCGGCCGCGGCGACGTGCTGTGGCAGAAGCGCAAGAACGCCTGAGCGCCGGCCAAAAGCGATACAAAAAAGGCTGCCACGCAGCCTTTTTTGTTACCAATCCACCTTTTCCACCGTGCCCAGCGAGCGCCCCAGGAAGCGCTCGCCGATGGTCTGGAAGCGCAGCGGGATGTCGGTGACGGTGTAGCGGTAGGTGGACAGGGATTCGCCGTCGTTGGCGATGCCCAGTTCGGCGAGCTTCCGGGCAGCCTGCTCGGCCACGGTGATGGCCGAATCGACGAGCCGCACGTTGGGGCCGACCACGTCCTGCAGCAGCGGCTTGATGAGCGGGTAGTGGGTGCAGCCCAGCACCAGGGTGTCGACGTTTTCCACCAGCACCGGCCGCAGGTATTCCTGGGCGGTGAGGCGGGTCACCTCGTGCTCCAGCCAGCCCTCCTCGACCAGCGGCACGAACAGCGGGCAGGCCTGGGAATACACCCGCACGTTGGGGTCGAGGGCGTACATCCGGCGGGCGTAGGCGTTGCTGTTGATGGTGGTGGGGGTGCCGATGACGCCGATGGCGCGGGAGGTGGATTCGGCCACCGCGGCCCGGGCGCCGGCGTCGATCACGTCCAGCACCGGAACGCTGCCGGCCTTCTCCTTGACCACATGGGCCGCCACCGCCGCCATGGTGTTGCAGGCGATGATGAGCATCTTCACGCCCTGGTCGAGGAGGTAGTCGGTGATCTGGCCGGTGAAGTGCTCGATGGTGGCCACCGACTTGACCCCGTAGGGCACCCGCGCGGTGTCGCCGAAGTAGACGATGTTCTCGAGGGGAAGGCGCTCCATCAGGGCGCGCACGACGGTGAGACCGCCCACCCCGGAGTCGAAGACCCCGATCGGCAGCTTGCCAGTATCAGACATGATCGGAAGGAAAAACAGGGAAGCCGGATTCTACGCCACTCGACGCAGCGGCGCGGGGCCTAGTAGCCGAGCCGGGCAACCAGCTCTTCTTCTTCTTCGGCGCTGAGGGCGAACTTGTAGGCGGATTTCTCGTCCGGCAAGTCGCGCCAGCGGCCGCCGATCTCCCTCAGGCGGCGCTCGATCTTGGCGCAGGAGAGATGCATCAGGATCGCCGGGGCGTTGACCCGCTCGCAGTTGCGCTCGGCACCGATCTGCTCGAACTCCAGGAGCTTCTCGTAGAAGGCCCGGTGCCGCGGGTTGATCTCGATGAGGATGTCGGTGCAGCCCTTGACCCGGTGGGCGTAGATGTAGAGCAGGTGGATCAGCGAGATGATGAGGCGCTTGGAGCGCGCCGACGGGTCGATGGCGAAGCGCCCGAACTCGCACAGCTTGGCGCCCTGGGCGCGCAGCCGGGCGGCTTCGGCGCCATAGGTGGCGTCGAGGGCGAGGCCGGCCGGGGAGTCGACGTTCACCGTCACGGTGGCATAGACGCGGCCGAAGAGTTCGGCGTTCATGGTGAGCTGGTTGGGCTCATCCGATACACCCACCTGACCGTAGCCGCGCCAGGCGTATCGCTTTTGAATCAGCAGATCCGTCTCCCGACGCCGCTCCCCGTCGCGCATCAGCATCTTGATGCGAAACTTGTCCTGCCGCTCGCTGGCAGCATTGACGGTCGGTCCATCCTCCGCGATGCACAGCGGATCAAACCGCCATGACTCCATGGCGGTGACTTCCGCCAGCGTCTGTGGCGCGCGCGCGTCTTCAGCGGGTTGGGGAGTGGGTTTTCGGAACATCGCCGCGTACTATACCGTGCCTGAGGCACCCGGAACACCGTGTCTTAGCAGCGCCCATGTGACATGCTCCCTCACCATCGCCGAACAGTCGTGCTCGCGCGTGCGCAGAGCCGCGACAACCGCCGGTGTGGAGGGCGCGTTGCCCAGCGCCACGGCTATGTTGCGCAGCCAGCGCTCGTGGCCGATGCGGTGGATCGGGCTGCCGGCTGTCCGCTCGGCGAACTGCGCCGTGTCCCATCCGAACAGCGCCACCAGCTCGGCGGAATCCAGGCCGTGACGGGGCGAGAAATCGGGCTCGGCGGTGGGCCGGGCGAAGCGGTTCCAGGGGCACGCCAGCTGGCAGTCGTCACAGCCGTAGATGCGGTTGCCGATCAGGCTCCGGAGCGCTTCGGGGATGCTGTCTTTGAGCTCGATGGTGAGATAGGAGATGCAGCGCCGGGCGTCCACCTGATAGGGCGCCACGATCGCCCCGGTCGGGCAGGCGGGGATGCAGGCCGAACAGCTGCCGCAGTGGGCGGGCACCGGCGCATCCACCGGCAGGGGCAGGTCGATGTAGATCTCCCCCAGGAAGAAGAACGACCCGGCCTCGCGGGACAGCAGCAGGCTGTGCTTGCCCCGCCAGCCCAGCCCGGCCTTGCCGGCCAGCGCCACCTCCATCACCGGCGCCGAATCCACGAACACCCGATGGGCGTTGGGCAGCTCGGCGCCGATCCGGTCGGCCAGCCGCTGCAGGCGGGCGCGCAGCACCTTGTGGTAATCCCGCCCGAGGGCGTAGCGGGAGATGTAGGCCCGGCCGGGATCGCCGAGCACCGCCTCGGCCGCCGCGGCGTCGGGCAGGTAGGACATGCGCGCGGAGATCACCCGGCAGGTGCCGGGCACCAGTTCGGCCGGCCGGGAGCGCTTCGTCCCGTGTTTCTCCATATAATCCATCTGCCCGTGAAACCCGGCGGCCAGCCAGGCCGTCAGCCCGCTTTCCGCCTCGGCCAGCCCGATGTCGGAAATCCCCACCGCGTCGAACCCAAGCTCCCGCCCCCACGCCTTGATGCGTGCGGCGAGACCTTTCAGATCCGCTTGCCCACCAGGAAGAATATCGTGCTCCACGCTCATCGCGAACATGATAGCGACCCGCCGCCCAGCCTGCACCTGCCAGATGAGGCGGCCACCCTCGCCGCCGGCGAACGCCTCGCCGGCGCCCTGCCTTCACGACTCACCATCTACCTGCGCGGCGACCTGGGCGCCGGCAAGACCACCCTCACCCGTGGCCTGCTGCGGGGCCTGGGATACGCCGGAAAGGTCAAAAGTCCAACTTACACCTTGGTCGAACCTTATAAAGATTCTAGAATAGCCGTATATCACTTTGATTTTTATCGATTCACCCATGCAGATGAGTTTCTCGAAGCCGGCCTTGACGAGTATTTCCAGGGCGACGGCGTCCGTCTCGTCGAATGGCCGGACCGCGCCCACCCCCATCTCGGCGCGGCCGATCTGGAAATCGAGCTGCGGCTCGCGGCGGACGGCGGGCGCGAGCTTGCCCTGCACGCACTGAGCACGGAGGGTCGAAGATGTCTCGAAAGTTTCGTCGCCTTGCCGGGCAAGCCGGCAGCGAACCCGCCGGCCGCCTGAGCCGCCGGCGCTTCATCGGCTCGACCGGCGCCGCCCTGCTGCTGCTGGTGAGCCGCAGCGGCCAGGCCGCCCAGGCCTCGGTGCTGGCGGTGCGGGTGTGGCCGGCCAAGGATTACACCCGGATCACCCTGGAGAGCCGCGAGCCGCTGGTGTTCACCCACCAGTCGGTGCGCAACCCCGAGCGCCTGGTGGTGGATCTGGAGGGCGTGGAGCTGAACGAGGTGCTCCAGTCGCTGCCCACCAAGATCACCGGGCAGGACCCGTACATCCAGCTGATCCGCGCCGGCCGCAACCGCCCGGGCGTCGTGCGGCTGGTCATCGAACTCAAGACCGAGGTCAGCCCGCAGGTGTTCACCCTGCGCCCGGTGGGTGACTACGGCCACCGGCTGGTGCTGGATCTTTACCCCACCGAGCCGGTCGATCCGCTGCTGGCCCTGCTCGAGAAGATCTCGCCGGAAGAAGCCGCCGCCGGCGGGGCCACGCCGCCCCAGCGCGGCACCGAGAAACCCGGCAAGCTGGCCGAGGCCCACCGCAAGCCCGAGCCGCCCCGCCGCGAGCCGCCGCCCGCCGAGGAGCCCCGCCGGGCCGAGGACGACGACAACGTCAGCCGCCTCATCACCGTGGCCATCGACCCCGGCCACGGCGGCGAAGACCCGGGCGCGGTGGGCGCCGCCGGCAGCTTCGAGAAGCACGTCACCCTGGCCGTGGCCCGGCGCCTCAAGGCGCGCATCGACGCCCAGCCCAACATGCGGGCGATGCTCACCCGCGACGCCGACTACTTCGTGCCGCTGCAGCAGCGGGTGGCCAAGGCGCGCCGGGTGCAGGCCGACCTCTTCGTGTCGATCCACGCCGACGCCTTCATCAGCCCCACGGCGCGGGGCAGCTCGGTGTTCGTGCTGTCCGAGAAGGGGGCGTCGAGCACCGCCGCGCGCCTGCTGGCCCAGAAGGAGAACGCCGCCGATCTGATCGGCGGGGTGAACCTCGGGGTGAAGGACAGCCACCTGGCGCGCACCCTCCTCGATCTGTCGCAGACCGCGGCGATCAACGACAGCCTGAAGGTGGGCAAGGCGGTGCTGGGCGAGCTGGGCAACATCAACCGCCTGCACAAGGGCGAGGTGGAGCAGGCGAGCTTTGCGGTGCTGAAGGCGCCGGACATTCCGTCCATCCTGGTCGAGACGGCCTTCATCTCGAACCCGGAAGAGGAGGCCCGCCTCAACGACGAGGCCTACCAGGACCGGATGGCGGAGGCCATCGTGCGCGGCCTGCGGCGTTACTTCGCGCGCAACCCGCCGATGGCCAAGTCCAAGCTGGCGCGGCTCGACTGAGCCGACGCCGTCCGCAGGGTCAGCGGATGCAGACCTTGCGGACCTGCTTGAGGTCGGTGAGGCCGGCCATCACCTTCTCGATGCCGTCCTGGCGCAGGGTGCGCATGCCCTCCTCCAGCGCCACCGACAGCAGTGTGGCCACCCGGGCCCGCTCCTGGATGAGTTCCTTGACCCGGTCGGAGCCGATCATCAGCTCGTGCAGGCCCAGCCGGCCGCGGTAACCGCCGGTGCAGGCGTCGCAGCCCACCGGCGCGTAGAGGGTAAAGCGGCCGTTCTTGTCGGCGTAGCGGCGGCGCCATTCGGCCAGCACCGCGTCCCGCGCCTTCACCGGGTCTTCCTTGAAGGCCGGGGTGTTGTGCAGATCCTCGCAGTATTCGTCGAGGAGATGGGCCACCTCGTTCTCGTCGGGGTGATAGGCCTTCTTGCACTTGCTGCACAGGCGCTTGGCCAGACGCTGGGCCAGCACGCCCAGCAGCGCGTCGGCGAAGTTGAACGGGTCCATGCCCATGTCGAGCAGACGCACGATGGATTCGGGCGCGCTGTTGGTGTGCAGGGTGCTGAACACCAGGTGGCCGGTGAGGGAGGCCTCCAGACCGATCGAGACGGTTTCCTTGTCGCGCATTTCGCCGACCATGATGACGTCCGGGTCGGCCCGCAGGAAGGAGCGCATCACGGTGGGGAAATCCAGCCCGGCCTTGCGGTTGACCTGCACCTGGCGCAGACCCTTCTGGGTGATTTCCACCGGGTCTTCGGCGGTCCAGATCTTGGTGTCCGGGGTGTTGATGGAGCCCAGGATGGAGTGCAGCGTGGTCGTCTTGCCCGAACCGGTGGGGCCGCACACGAAGAAGATGCCGTAGGGCTTGGCGATGGTCTGCTTGAGGCGCTCGTAGTTGTTCTCGAGCAGGCCGAGCTGGTCGAGGGGCAGCGGCTCGCTGTTGGCCAGCAGGCGCATCACCACGTCTTCCATGCCGCCGGTGGTGGGCACGGTGGCCACCCGCAGCTCGATGTCCAGCGGGCCGAAGCGGCGGAACTTGATCTTGCCGTCCTGGGGCTTGCGACGCTCGGAGATGTCGAGGTCGCACATGATCTTGATGCGGGTGACGATGGGGCTGCGGTAGCTGGACGGCACCTCGATGTAGGGCACCAGCGAGCCATCCTTGCGGAAGCGGATCTGGGTCTTCTCCTTGCCGGGGCGCGGCTCGATGTGGATGTCGGAGGCCCCCTGCCGGTGGGCATCGATGATGATCCGGTTGACCAACTTGACCAGCTCGTTGTCGGCGGCGGCAGAGACATCCTCGGCGGTCGAGATGCCGTCGCCGTCGTCGTCGTAGAGATCGGACAGCAGCTCGGTGACCGACGCGTCGTCGGCGCTCGTCCCGAAGAACTGCTCCACCGTCTTGAGGAACTCGACGTGGGTGGTGACCAGATAGACCGGGTGGGCCTTGGGGAAGACGTTCTGCACCACCCGCGAGGCGATGGCCTGTTCGGGGTCGGTGACGAGGATCAGCATGCCCTCCGGGTTTTCCTCGAGGGGCAGCCACTGGGCCTGCTGGATGTAGTCGCGCTTGAGGTTGCGCAAAAGGTCAAGGGGCTTGACCCTTTCCGGGCGGAAGGGCTCGTAGGGCACGCCGAAGAAGCGGGAGATCGCGCCGCCGATATCCGGCAGCTTGAGCTTGTAGTCGGCGATCAGCAGCTCTTCCAGGCGCACCCCGCGCTCACGGGCGGCTCTGGTGGCGGCCTCCAGCTCGGCGGAGGTGAGCCGGGCGTCGTTCACCAGCCCCTCGTACTTGGACTTGGGCTGGATGAGCGCGTGGCGCCGCTGGGCGAAGGCGATGGCGAGCGTCTGCCCGAGCCCCTGGATGCCCTCCTCGGCAATCGCCGAGAAGACCTCGCCGTTGCGGCTGTTGATGAGCTGGATGACGCCCAGCACTTCGCCGTCGTCGGGGTTGGCGATGGGCGCCACCAGCATCTGGTGGCAGCGATAGCCGGTGCGCTCGTCCACCTCGCGCCGGAACTCCATCCGCGCGGAGATCTTCTTCAGCTCTTGCTCGTCGTAGGCGTCGTGGATGTTGAGCATCTGCCCGGTGAGGGCCACGTAGCCCGCCACGCTGTTCTCGGCAATCGGCAGGCGGATCGTGCGGATGCTGTGCAGGCCGGTCTTGACCCGCGACGAGATGGTCGTCCGGCTCTCGTCGACGACGTAGATCGTCAGCCGGTCGGCGGCGAACAGGGCGCAGATCTCGGTGGACAGCTCGAAGATGATCTCGTCGATGTTCTCGGTTGCATGCACGCGGTTGGTCACCGCCTGCAGCCCCTTGAAGAAGGCCAGCCGGCTGGCGACGTCCCCCGCGATACCGCGCGAGGCGGTGCTGCTGCTCATGGATTTCGTCATATCTGGAAACGCGAACAGATCAGGGTTGGAACCCCCTGCGAAGATGCCGATACTACGGCGCGCAGGGGCTTCGACTTTAGCCTGGGGCGGCTAGAGGACGAGCTCGAGTCCGTTGTAGAGCGCCTGCGGCGAGAATCGCCCGCGATAGTTGGCGATCTCGTCGATGGTGGTCTGGGCGCGGCTCGGCTTGAGGTGGGTGATCCACACCTCGGGCGAAACCTTGATCCTGTCGAGGAACAGCGCCAGCAGGCTCGGGCAGAGGTGCCGCGAAGCCAGCGCCAGATCGTGCAGGGCGTCGGGGAAGGCGGTTTCCACCAGCAGGTAGCGCAGATCCGGGATGTCGTTGATCGCCGCGATGAGCGGCTCGGAATACGTGGTGTCGCCCGAGAACACCAGGCTACCGGTTTCGCACGACACCTGATACGCCACCGCCGGCACCGTATGCAGGGCCGGAAGCGCCGTCATCCGGCGGCCGCCCCCAAGGTGGGCGCTCTCGCCGGTGTGCATCTCCTGAAAGCGCAGGAAGGGGTTGCCCCGGTCGGGGATCGAGGAGAAATCGGGCCAGATCAGCCAGTTGAAGATGTGCGAACGCAGGATGCGGAGCGTTTCGGGCGAGCCATGCACCACGATCGGCATCGAGCGGGCCTCGCCGACGGTATCGACCAGCAGCGGGATCATCGCGATGTGATCCAGATGCGCGTGGGTCACGAAGACGTGATCGATGCGCACCAGCTGATCGAACTCCAGATCGCCCACCCCGGTGCCGGCGTCGATGAGCACGTCGTCATCCACGAGCAGGGCTGTCGTACGCTGCCCCCGCCCGCCGATACCGCCGCTGCAACCCAGAACCCGCACCTTCATCTTATTCTCGTGGTACTCCGCAAGTGCGGCTGTTGGTGTGCCCGACGTGACGGACGCGTGTTGAATGCCAGCGCATCAGAATACGATTCGGCCGCAACATCGGTCGCCAGAAAAATCACGCTCTCCCTGCACAAGTCTTACTGCGTAGAGACCTGCGAGAAAAACTCCATCTTTACGCCGGCGATCTCGATGATGTCGTGGTCGTTCAGGCGGTGGGCCTGGGCGTCCAGCGAGCGGCCATTGACCACCGGGAAAACCGTGCCCTCCACGTGGGTGATGAAGTAGCCGTGGGGGCGACGGGTGATGACCGCCACCTGCAGTCCCGGCTTGCCCAGCGTGGTGAGCGATTTGGACAACTCCAGGGTACGCCCGGCATGGGCGCCGCTGAGGATCTGGATCATGCCCAGGGCAGCCACCGGCGGCGGCGAGGAGGGACCGGTCGACGTCACGATGGCGGCGGCCTCGGCGCCGGACACCCCCGCGTCGGTCTCGACCGACGCCTGCGCGAAGGACATCGCCTCGTCCTGCTCGGAAGGTGCAACGGCACCGTCGGACAGATACTTGAGCCGGTACTTGCCCAGCTCGATCACGTCATTGTTCTTCAGCACATGCTTCTTCACCGGCTGACCATTCACGTAGGTGCCGTTGGTGCTGTTCATGTCCTCGAGGAAGGCATCGTTGAGGATGGTGACGATCGCCGCGTGGTCGCCACTGATCGCCAGATTGTCGATCTGGATATCGTTATGCGGCTTGCGCCCGATGGTGGTGCGCTCCTTCTCGAGCACCATCTCCTTCAGCACCAGACCATCCATGCTCAATATCAACCTGGGCATCACTTTTCCTATCTCAATCCAGCTTAATCCAGCTCGGCGCCAAGCCACCCCGACTCGCAGGACGACACAATGACAGCCGATATATTATCCATCCCGCCCCGATCGTTTGCCAGATCAACCAGATGGGCCGCGGCGAGCTGGGGATTACCACCCAGCGCACCGAGCACGTGGGCAATATCGGCATCGGGAAGCATCTCTGTAAGCCCATCCGAGCAAAGAAGATAGACATCCCCTGGCAGAAGCGTGGAAATTGTCACATCGGGAACAACATTTGCCGCAACGCCCACCGCCCGGGTCAGCAAACCCTTCAATGCAATCGGGGCATTCGACTCGGATTCAATCATGCCCGCGTCCCACTGCTCCCGCAACACGCTGTGATCCCGAGTGAGGCAGGTGAGCACGTCGCCGCGCAGCCGGTACAGCCGGGAATCTCCCACGTTGCAGGCGATCAAGATCCCGTCCGGGCGGAAACAGCCCGCGACGAGCGTGGTCCCCATCCCGCGCAGAGCCGGGTCCCCGGACGAGGCGGAGAACACCGCGCGGTTGGCGTCGGCCACCGCCACCAGCAGATCCCGCTCCACCACCGGCACATCGCCGCAGGCCACGATCCGCTCGACCCACGCCTCGACCGCCAGCCGGGCCGCAACACTGCCCCCTGCGTGACCGCCCATGCCGTCGGCCAGGGCCACGATTCCCCGCGCCTCGTCGCAGAAGACGTAGTCCTCGTTGCGGACACGAACCTGCCCCACGTGGGACTCCTGGGCCATGCGCCAGTGAAAGGTCGGATCGTTCATGGCTGCGACGTCGGCAGGCAGGCGCAGGACGCCGAGCGGTTGTCAGGAAATCGGCCCATGGCGTCGATTACGTGATCTGGATAGAGGGGGGCGCGGGGATTTTATCGCCCCGGAGGCGGCGCGCGAGAGCGCCGCACAAAATAAAAACCGCGCCCGGGCGGTGAAGCCTCGGGCGCGGTTGTCGACGGGCACAGGCCGGGTTACAGCATGGCCTTCAGCAGCTTGCCCATCTCGGACGGGTTGCGCGTCACCTTGAAGCCGCACTCTTCCATGATGGCGAGCTTGGCATCGGCGGTGTCGGCGCCGCCGGAGATCAGTGCGCCCGCATGGCCCATGCGCTTGCCCGCGGGGGCCGTCACACCGGCAATGAAGCCGACGATCGGCTTCTTCATGTTGGCCTTGCACCACATGGCGGCTTCGGCTTCGTCCGGACCGCCGATTTCGCCGATCATGATGACGGCGTCGGTGTCGGGGTCGTCGTTGAACATGCGCATCACGTCGATGTGCTTCAGACCGTTGATCGGGTCACCACCGATACCGACGGCGGAAGACTGGCCCAGACCGATTTCGGTCAGCTGGGCAACGGCTTCGTAGGTCAGGGTGCCGGAGCGGGAAACCACGCCAATGCGACCCTTGCGGTGGATGTGACCCGGCATGATGCCGATCTTGATTTCATCGGGGGTGATGAGACCCGGGCAGTTGGGGCCCAGCAGCAGGGTCTTCTTGCCGCCGGCGGCTTCCTTGGCCTTCATCTTGTTGCGCACTTCCAGCATGTCCCGGACGGGGATGCCTTCGGTGATGCAGATGGCCAGGTCGAGGTCGGCCTCAACGGCTTCCCAGATCGCGGCAGCGGCGCCAGCGGGCGGCACGTAGATCACGGAGACGGTGGCACCGGTTTCGGCAGCGGCTTCCTTGACGGAACCGAAGATGGGCACGTCGAGGATCTTCTCGCCAGCCTTCTTCGGGTTCACGCCGGCGACGAAGCAGTTCTTGCCGTTCGCGTACTCGATGCACTTCTCGGTATGGAACTGACCGGTCTTGCCGGTGATGCCCTGGGTGATGACCTTGGTGTCTTTGTTGATCAGAATGGACATTCGGAATCTCCTTACTTGACCGCGTCGACGATCTTCTGGGCCGCTTCGGCCATGGTGTCGGCAGCGATGATCGGGAGACCCGAATCACGCAGGATCTGCTTGCCGATGTCTTCGTTGGTGCCCTTCATGCGGACGACCAGCGGAACCGACAGATGCACCTCGCGGGCAGCGGTGACCACGCCGGTGGCGATGGTGTCGCAGCGCATGATGCCGCCGAAGATGTTGACGAGAATGCCCTTCACCTTGGGGTTCTTGAGCATGATCTTGAAGGCTTCGGTGACCTTCTCGGTGGTGGCGCCGCCGCCCACGTCGAGGAAGTTGGCCGGCTCGGCACCGAACAGCTTGATGGTGTCCATGGTGGCCATCGCCAGACCGGCACCGTTCACCAGACAGCCGATGTTGCCGTCCAGGGAGATGTAAGCCAGGTCGAACTTGGAGGCTTCGATTTCGTCCGGATCTTCTTCGTCCAGGTCGCGCATGGCGACGATCTCGCCTTGACGGAACAGGGCGTTGGAGTCGAAGTTGAACTTGGCGTCGAGGGCCTTGACGGTGCCGTCGCCTTCGTGGATCAGCGGGTTGATTTCCGCCAGCGAAGCATCGGTTTCCATGTAGCAGGTGTACAGCTTCTTGAGCGTGTCGACACACTGCGGGATGGAGGCCTCGTTCATGCCCATGCCCTTGGCCAGGGTGAGCGCCTGCTCGTCGGTCAGGCCGACCAGCGGGTTGATGAAGACCTTGACGATCTTTTCCGGGGTCTTGTGAGCAACTTCCTCGATGTCCATACCGCCTTCGTACGAGGCCATCATGGCCACGGACTGGGTGGCACGGTCGGTCAGCGCGGCGACGTAGTACTCGTGCTTGATGTCGGCACCTTCCTCGATCAGCAGGTTACGCACCTTCTGGCCTTCGGGGCCGGTCTGGTGGGTGATGAGCTGCATGCCAAGGATCTGGCTGGCGTACTGACGCACTTCGTCAAGAGACTTGGCGACTTTCACGCCACCGCCCTTGCCGCGTCCGCCGGCGTGGATCTGGGCCTTGACGACCCAAACCTTGCCACCCAGGGTTTCCGCTGCCTTGACCGCGTCGTCGACGGTCGTGCAGTGGATACCGCGCGGAACCGTGACGCCGAACTTCTTCAGGATTTGCTTGCCCTGATATTCATGAATTTTCATGGTTGCCCTTCGATCGAAGTCTTGGCCTGAAAAGGCCGCTTACGCTTGGTTGATGGGACTCTTCGGGGCAGTGATCCGCCCCGCGACATCTGCGCCGTTCTCCCTCGTCCAACGCAGACACCGCTTTTCCCCTGCGTGCGTCGGGCCTGCTGGCCCGGCCGCCCGTAAGGCGATCCAGCCCCGGGTGCAGGCGACGCTCGTCACAGGCACTCCGGATTACGGATCAAACAATTATATACGAAACCGACGACGAGACCGATTTCACGCTGCGGTGCAACTGCGGTTTTCCCGAACGCTAGCCCGCATCGCCGCCGCGATACCAGCGGGGGTAGTAGCGCATGACCGTCGGGGTGGTGGTTTCGAGGGCGTGGCAGCGGTCGAGCTGGAAGGGTTTCTCCACCTCCTCGTCGTTGTCGCGGCGGAAGGTGGCGAAGGTCTGGATCGCCGCGGTGGGCAGCGACAGCAGCAGTTCGGTGAGGTGGGAACAGCCGCGCACGTCGGCGAACATCTCGCCCACCGTCCGCCGGAAGCCGCGCACCAGATTGAGGCCGACAAGCTGGCGGTAGGCCGGCGCGATCGTGCCGCAGGCGTCGGGATAGGGCACCCAGTCGGAACAGGCCTCCACATCGACGATCGAGAACTGGGGGTCGATGGTCACCCGGATGAACAGGTCGTGAACCGGGTCGCCCCGCTTGCGCAGGCCGGACGACAGCGGGTAGTCGATATCCTTCAGGTCGGTCAGACGGGCGTCCAGGTCGAACAGGCCGTCGTCGCGCACGAAGCCCTGAATGTCGATGCGGCGGTTATGGGCCCGGGTACGCGGCGATTTGGGCGGAGGCAGGGGCATGGCAATAAAAAAACGAAAAAGGCTAAAAAACTCGTAAAAATTGCCGTTCGGGGTACCACTCGTCACATTTGAGCCCCCCGAGAGGCCGACAAGGGCCCGCTACGGCCGACAAACTTCTTTAGAATACTGTAGCTTTGGCGAAGGTGTCCGCCCTCCGCACCACAGCCCAACCCACCCGGCCTCTGCTTCCCGGACCACGATCAACGTCTTGATGAACAGCACGCGCAAGTCACTATCCCTGCTCGTTGCAACAACGCTGCTTCCCCTGGGTACGCCGACTGCCGGTGCGGTGGGCCTTGGCGAACTGGTCACCCGGTCTGCACTGGGAGAGCCCTTGCGCGCCGAAGTCCGGCTGGTTGGCGTGGCCGGTGAAGAGCTGGACGGCAGCTGCTTCAAGCGCGTCCAGGGCGCCGGCAACGACGACATCCCCTGGATCCACGACGCCCGGGTGCGACTGGCCGGTGATCGCCTGATCGTCACCACCCGCGATCCGATGAACCACCCCATCGCCATGCTGGGCCTGGCGGTCGCGTGCGGTGGCGACGTGCGCCGCGATTACCCGATCATGCTCCAGCCGCCGGTGATCCGAGTGGGTGCCGGCACCTCGCCCAACCTGCCGGTGGCGGCGTCTGCCGACTCCATCGAGCTGCGCCCCGAGGCGCGCCCGCGGGAAACCGTCCGCCCGCCCCGCCCGGTGCGTCCGCAGCCGGCTGCGGGCACCGAAACCCCGGGCCCGGCCAATGCCGCCGCGCCCACCCCGCAGCCCGCCAAGGCCCCCAGGCGCCAGGCCGCCCCCGCCCGTCGCGGCGAGCCGCCCCGTCATGACCGGCTGATCCTGGGCAGCGGCCTCGAAGCCGGCCTCGTGCCCCTGCGCATGAGCCTCGCCCTGGCCAACCCGCCCTCCGAAGACGAATCCGACGGCGCCCGCCAGCAGCTGCGCCAGGAGCAGCGCACGCTCACCGAGATCGACGACCGGATCGCGGCCCAGCTCGAGGTCAACGAGAAGATCAAGCGCCTGGAGGAATACCAGGCGATGCTCAAGGAAAAGGTGGCCCAACTCGACGGCGCCCCGTCGTCCGCCCCCCGCCCGGCCGCGCCGCCGCCGGCCCCTGCGCCAGCCCCCGTCCAGCCTGCCGCCCCGGCCGGCTTCGTGCCGCGGATGACCGAGCAGCTCCAGCAGTGGGGCCCCACCGCCGGCGGCCTGGTGGCCGTGCTAGCCGGCGTCGGCACGCTGGCCTGGCTGCGTCGGCGTCGCAAGGACGAGCCCTTCGCGGAAGACACCGGCGAGCCCACCACCCAGCCGGATTTCCGCATCAGCGCCCCGCCCTCCACCGCCGGCCAGCAGGCCGAGAAGAAGAGCGCGCCGCTGCCGCCCGAGCGGGACGACCCACGCCTGCACGTGGCCCAGGATTCCGAGCCCCCGCCGCTGGTCGAGCACGGTGGCGAATGGGCCGAGCCCACCTTCGCCCCGGCCCACCCGATCCCCTTCGACGAAACCGTCGACGAGCAGGATTCCGCCCTCGAGCTGGCCGAGATCATGATGTCCTTCGGCCGCACCCAGGGCGCCGCCGAAACCCTCGCCGACTACATCCGCAACAACCCGCGGCAGGCCGTCAAGCCGTGGCTGAAGCTCCTCGAGGTGTACCACGTGGCCGGCATGCGCGCCGAGTTCGAGGTGCTCACCCGCCAGCTCAACAAGACCTTCAACGTCAAGATGGTGAGCTGGAACGACTTCAAGGACGCCCGCGCCACCCCCGACACCGTCGAGCAGATGGCCCACATCTGCCAGCGCCTGCAAGACCTGTGGGGCACCCAGGAGGCGCAGATCTACATCCACCAGATCCTCCGCGACAACCGCAACGGCACCCGCCAGGGTTTTCCGCTCTCGGTGGTCGAGGAGCTGCTGCTGCTGCTCGCCATCCTCGACGACGAGCTGGGCACCTACAAGCCGCCCTCCGAACCCACGCTGGAGCCGATGGAGGCCGCAGCGCCGCCGCCGGCCACCCTCTCCGCCTTCGACGCCTGACCGGGCCCGGCGCTCACACCGGGTTGTCCACCTCCACGAACGCAGCCTCGATCCCGAAGGTCGCGGCCAGATGCGCCCCCAGCGCCTTCACGCCGTAGCGCTCGCTGGCGTGGTGGCCGATGCCCAGATACGCCACCCCGGATTCCCTCGCCAGATGCGTGGTTGGCTCCGACGCCTCGCCCGACACGAAGCAATCCACCCCCTGGGCGATCGCCTGCTCGAAGTAGCCCTGGGCGCCGCCGGTGCACCAGGCGATCCGCGCGATCCGCCGGGCCGGATCGCCCAGCACCAGCGGCTCGCGCCCCAGCCGGGCCGCCGCGCCGCGGGCCAGCCCGTCGAGGGTCTCGCCCTCCGCCAGCCGTCCTGTCCAGCCGATGTCCTGCTCGCCGAAGCGCCCCTCCGGCAGCCAGCCCATCAGCCGGGCCAGTTGGGCGTTGTTGCCCAGCTCCGGGTGGGCGTCCAGGGGCAGGTGATAGGCGAACAGGTTGATGTCGTTGGCGATCAGCGTGCCCAGCCGACGCCGGCGCAGGCCGGTGATGCAGCCATCCTCCCCGCGCCAGAAATACCCATGATGCACCAGCACCGCGTCGGCGCCCCGGGCCACCGCCGCGTCAAGCAGGGCCTGGCTCGCGGTCACCCCGCAGACGATCCGCGAGACCTCGGCCCGACCTTCCACCTGCAGGCCGTTTGGGCAATAATCCTTGAAGCGCGCGACATCCAGCAGGGTGTCCAGGTAGCGCTGCAGTTCGGCACGTTCCATGGCCGTCTTCCTTTTTCCAAGCGTTCAGCAATCTGACAGCGCCCGCGGGCGCCGGTGGCCGATTTTACGATGCATCGCCTGTGGATGATCTTCGCCCAAGCCGTCACCCTCTCGGTGGCGGTGCTGTTTGTCGTCGGCACCCTCAAACCGGAGTGGATCGGCGACCGCCCCGCCCTGCCCGCCGTCACCATCCAGGAAGCCATCTCTCCCGCCACGGCGCCTGCCGGGCGGGCGGCCAGCTCCTACGCCGACGCCGCCCAGCGGGCCCTGCCGGCGGTGGTGCACATCTTCACCAGCAAGGACGTCAAGCCCCAGCGCCACCCCTTCGCCAACGACCCCCTGTTCCGCCACTTCTTCGGCGACCGCCTGGACAACCGCCCCCAGCAGCGCGCCTCCGGCCTCGGTTCCGGGGTGATCGTTTCGCCCGAGGGCTACGTGCTCACCAACAACCACGTGATCGAAGCCGCCGACGAGATCGAGGTGGCCCTCAACGACGGCCGCAAGCTGCCCGCCCGCATCGTCGGCCGCGACCCCGAATCCGACCTCGCGGTGCTGCAGGTGAAGGCCGACATCAAGCTGCACGCCATCACCTTCGGCCACCCCGAGCAGCTGCGCGTGGGCGACGTGGTGCTCGCCATCGGCAACCCCTTCGGCGTGGGCCAGACGGTGACGATGGGCATCGTCTCGGCGCTGGGCCGCTCGCACCTGGGCATCAACACCTTCGAAGATTTCATCCAGACCGACGCCGCCATCAACCCCGGCAACTCCGGCGGCGCGCTGGTGGATGCCGCCGGCAACCTGGTGGGCATCAACTCGGCGATCTACTCGCGCACCGGCGGCTCGCTGGGCATCGGCTTTGCCATTCCGGTGTCGCTGGCGCGCAACGTGATGGAGCAGATCATCCAGACCGGCGCCGTCACCCGCGGCTGGATCGGGGTGGAGGTGCAGGCCATCACCGCCGAACTGGCCGAATCCTTCGGGCTGCCCTCGCCGGAGGGCACCCTGATCTCCGGCGTGATGCGCGGCAGCCCCGCCGACCGGGCCGGGGTGCGCCCGGGGGATGTGCTGCTGTCCGTCGACGGCCGCAAGGTGAACGACCCCCAGAACATGCTGGAGGCCATCGCCGCCCTCGCCCCGGGCCGTCAGGCCGGCTTCGAGCTGCGCCGCGGCAAGGAGAAGCTGGAGATCCGCGTCGAGGTGGGCCGCCGCCCGGCCCTGTCGCGCGGCGACTGACCCCCTCCCGCTGCACGGCAGGCGGCCATCCATGACCGTCCGCCCCTCATGCGTGACCGATTTTCGGTCACCCGTGATTCGCCCGCACTCACCGATGTGCAATCGCAACCCATGCATGAGCAACGGAGACTCACGCATGGGCGATCGAGACCCATGAATGAGCGATGGAGACTCATCGATGAGCAGCCGGCACCCATGCGTGACCGATTTCCGCTCATCGATGGGTCGCCGCAGCCCATGGATGAGTGGCGCCGACCCACGCATGACCGCCGGCAACCCATCGCTGGCCCGCCGCCCCTCGGGCGTGGCCAGGCCCGGCGGCCGCGGCTACACGCTGCCCACCCCCGCCAGCCGCAGACCAAAGCCGATGAACAGCCCGCCCACGCCACCGGTAGCCCCCGCCGACAGGCGTCGCCGCCGCCGGAAAGCCTCGGCCAGCCGGGTGCCGCCGAAGATCAGCGCCGACAGATACAGCGCGCTGAAGCCCTGCACGATCGCCCCCAGGATCAGGAAGGAGAGCGCCGGGTGGGCGGAGCCCGGCGAGACGAACTGGATGAAGAAGGACACGAAGAACAGGATCGCCTTGGGGTTCATCAGGCTGATGAGCAGCGCCACCCGGAAGGGGTGCGCGGCGTCCCGCGGCGGCGCCACCGCCGGCTCACCCGTCTCGCCCCGCCACTGCCGGGCCGCCGCCCGCAGCAGGCCGATGCCCAGCCACACCAGATACGCCGCTCCGGCATAGCGGAGCCCCATGAACAGCGCCGGCGTGGCCCGGAGCAGCGAAGCCACGCCGGTGGCCGACAGTATCATCAGGATCAGGTCGCCCAGGAAGATCCCGCAGGCGCCCCGATACCCCGCCGCCACGCCCCAGCGGGACGCCACGGTCATCACGTAAAGCGAATTGGGGCCAGGCAGGAGCACGATGAAGAGGGTGCCCAGCACGAAGGCGGTCAGGTCGGTGATGCCGTAGAACATGGGCGGGCCCGCAGCGCAAAACCCCGATTATCGCAGCGCCCGCGCCGGCCGATCAGCCGCCGCTCACCAGCGCATCGGGGATCTCGAAACGGTCGCCGTTGCCCAGGGTGACCACCGACGTATCGCCGCTGCGCGTCGCCTCGAAGGGCGCCGGCCCGTCGCACGACACCGCCTGCCCGCCGACAAAGGCCACGTGACGCACGGCGCCGTCGGGCAGGACGACCCGCACCGTGCCGGCGCCCGCCTCCCGACGCATCGCGCCGGCCTCGCAGCGGGCGGCCGGGCCGCCGGCCGGCAGACAGCGGATCGACGCGGTGGCGTGATAGGGCGTGCCCGCCACCGGGGCATCGCCCGCCGCCGCCTTGCCCGGGTGGGCGCCCGCCTGCACGCTCAGGGTGTAGCGCGCCAGCTCGTTGCGGCGGGCCGCGCTGCGCATCAGGTACACCCGCACGAGGTAGTCGCCGCTCACCGGCGCAACGGTGTCGAAGCGCTCACCGGCGATGCTGCCGATGAACATCGCCCCCGCATCGGCGCCCGGGGCCTGCAGGTTGAAATAGGCGGCGGGCTTGCCGGTCCTGAGTTCCAGCCGCACCGTCTGACCGGCCTCCAGCGGCAGCCGGTAATCCGCCAGCCGGTAGCCCTTGAGGGTGCCCGAGACGCGCTTCGCCCCGCCCGCGGCCACCGTCAGCGGCACGGCGGACGGCGGCGCGGCCGTCGCCGGGCCGGCCAGCGCGATCAGGGCGGCGCACAGCAGCGGGCGCACCGCCTCAGCCCCGCTGCGCCAGGTAATCCGGCTGGAACACCGCCATCCGGTAAGCGTCCCGATAGACGCCATCGACGAAAAATTCATGGCGCAGGATTCCCTCTTCCGTGAAACCGAGTTTTTTATAGACCGCCACCGCCCGGGTGTTCTCCACATCCACCACCAGGAACAGCTTGTAGAGGTTGAGCACCGTGAAGGCGTAATCCATGGCCAGCCGGGTGGCGCGGGTGGCGTAGCCGCGGCCCTGGTGCTCGGGCGAGACGATGATCTGAAACTCGGCCCGGCGGTGAATGTGGTTGATCTCCACCAGCTCCACCAGCCCCACCCGCACGCCGTCGCGCTCGACGACGAAGCGCCGCTCGCTCTGGTCGTGGATGTGCTTGTCGTAGAGGTCGCACAACTCGACGAAGGCCTCGTAGGGCTCCTCGAACCAGTAGTGCATCACGGTTTCGTTGTTGTCCAGCTCGTGGACGAAGCGCAGGTCTTCCCGCTCCAGGGGTCTCAGCTTGAGTCGATCGGTCATGAGGGTCATCGGGGGTTCGGCAGACATCGGCGGCCCGGTTGGGCCCTGCGGGTGTGACCCCGCCCCGGGCCCACAGTTCGCGCCCCGGCCGGATCACCCGCCGCGCTGCACCCCGACGCCCAAGCCGCCCTGGAAGGCGGCGGGCGCCAGCGACACCGGCGGCAGCGCCAGCACCTTGGGCAGACTGGCCGACGCGGGGGCCGGCAGCGCGGGCCGGGCCTCCGCCGCCCGGGGGGCCGCAGCCGGCTTGCCGTCGGGGGCCACCGGCGCCGCACCGGCGAGCAGGGCCGGGCGGCCCGCCCCGAAGAACGCGCCCAGCGCCAGCTCGGCGCCGCTCAGGCCGGCCTGCAGCGTGCCGCCCTGCACCGCCTGCCCGTTGGCGTGGAGCACGCCCTCGATGAAATCGAACCCGGCCGACAGCGCGCCGTCCGCGGTGGGGCGCAGCCCCAGCGCCAGCGCCTTCTGCAGCCGGCCGGCGGCGAGCCCCGACTCCGCCACCGCCAGACGCCCCGACGCCCGCAGCGCGCTGCCCAGCTCGACCGGGGCCGACGGCGCCTGTCGGGCCTCCAGGGTGAGCGCGCCGTTCACATCGCTGCCGCCCAGGGTGCCGGCAAGCTGGGGCACCTCCACCGAGAAGCCCCGGGCGAGCAGGGTGCGCAGGGCCGTGCGCAGCGCAGCGCCCTCGTCGGCGCCCAGGTTCTGCAGGCCGCAGGTGGCGCTCGCCAGCCGGCCGATGGCCTCGACGCTGTGAGTGTCCAGATCGCGGATCGCCATGTCGAGCGCCAGATCCTTCGCCGTCTCGCCGCCGAAGGCCGCCGCGCGCAGGCTCTCGGTCACCCGGGCGTGCAGGCGCCCGTGCGCCTCGGTGGTCTGGCTCGCGTGGCGGAAGCCGTCCACCCAGCCACGGCCGGTGGCGATCCGCTCGACGCTGAGGGACGTGGAGCCCGTGCCCAGCCGGCGGTCGCTCAGGTCCAGATCGAGGCGCACGCCGCCCAGCTCCACGAACTCGCGGCTGCCGCGGGCCACCGCGCGGTCCACCCGCCAGTGGGCCGCCAGCGCCGTGGGGCCCAGCGCGAGGTGGCCGGCAGAGGGGGCGACGGTGAGCTGGCGCCCCCCCCTGGGAGAAGCTGAAGCCCGGCAACGACAGGTCGGTCTCGAGCGTGCCGGTGTAGGTCAGCACACCGCTGCCATGCAGCGCCAGTTCGCCGTCGGCCGTGGCGAAGGCCCGGGCCAGCGCCTCGGACGGCCGGACGCGCCAGCTTGCGCGCAGGGGCGCCGAAGGCAGCGTGAGATGATCGAGGGTGTAGTCCACCTGCAGCTGCGGTCGCGGCTCGCCCGCCGCCCCGCCGCAGCCGGTCGCGATCTCCAAGCCGAACGAGCCGGACGCCGACAGCAGGCCGGCGCGATGCCGGAGTTCATGGACGCGCACGCCCGTCTCGGCGGCTGGCCGCTCGGCGAAGGCACGCAGCGCCTGCTCCGCCGCCCGGCCCTGGTAGGCGCTGGCGCCCAGCCAGACGGCCAGGGTGAGGCTCACGCCGGCGACGGCGACGAAGGTCTTTCGGTTGTGCTTGCGCATCTCGATCTCCCGCCGGCGGACGGCGCGTCATGGAAGAATCCGCGTCACGGAACGCGGGAGAGCAGGCATCGGGACAGCGCCGGGATCGCGGCAGGGCCGCGCGCAGGAGAAACGGGGGAACGGCCAGGAGGGCAGACGCCGACGCGAACGCAGCGGCGCTGAGGTAACCCGGCCATCCTTCCCGCGTGCAGGTTAGGACCCGAAGCTTTGCGTCCGGGGCTCTCGCCCCGTTTGCCTTTTTCTCTTCCAGCGATACTACACACGGGCCGGCCCGGGCGGGGCCGACATTTGTCACGCCGGGGCCTCCGTGGCCCCGGGGCGGGCTCAGGCTGGCGCACCCAGCGCCGCCAGCGCCCCGACGATCGCCTCGAAGCCCGGCCGCTGCGCCGGCGTGCTTGTCAGGCAGCGGGCCCGGAGCGCGTCGAGCCCGTCACGCACGGCACCGGGGGCGAGGCGTTCGACCAGCTCTTCGAGCAGGCAGCCGTAGGCCCGCACCTCCACCTGTTCGAGCCGGCGGGCGCGGGCGGGGTCGGCTGGCGAGACGAAGGACGCCGCGCCGAAATCCCCCAGAAAAACCCGCCCGGCGCCGTCGTGCAGGATGTTGTGGGCGTACAGGTCGCCATGCACGATGCCGCGCCGGTGCAGGTGCGCGGCGGCAGCGGCGATGCCGCGGGCGATGGCGAGCGCGGTGGCGGGCGTGAAGCGGGCGCCTTCGGGATACACGTCGCGGGTGCAGGTGTCGAGGCTGGGCGGGCCGGCAAGGCTGCGGAAGGCCGGGTCGATCAGCGCCATCGCCAGCCCGACGGTGCCGGCCGGGTGGCCGGTCACCTCGCCCAGCACCGGGATCAACCCGGGGTGGCTGCCCGCCCCCACGCAGGCGGCCCGCTCGCTGGCGGGCAAACCGTCGCTGGTCACCTCGCCCTTGAACAGCTTCACCGCCACCGCCCGCGTGCCCTCCGGCGCCGACCACGCCGCCCGGTGGATCACCCCGGACGCGCCTTCGCCCAGCACCCCGTCCGTGGCCAGCGCGGCCCACGGCACCGGCCGGGTGTGGGCCTCGGCCTGCCAGGCGGCGTCGAGGGGGGCGCAGAAGGGGTTGCCGGCGTAGGCCAGCCACGCCAGCCGGGGCAGCTCAAGCAGCCAGTCGGGGAAGACGGCGATCCGGTTGGCGGCGATGCGCAGCAGCTCCAGCGACGTGCACGCCGCCATCTCCGGCGGCAGCCCGGTGAGCCGGTTACCCGCCAGCGCCAGCTTGCGCAGCCCGGTGCAGCGGCCGATGCCGGCGGGCAGGGTTTCGATGCGGTTGTCGGTGAGGATCAGCCAGCGCAGGGTGGGCGGCAGCGCGGCATCCGGCACGGTGTGCAGCCGGCACGACTTGAAGCCGATCGTCTCCAGGCTGGGGCAGCGGCCCAGCACCTCGGGCAGCACCTCGAAGGGGTTGCCCGAGCAGAACAGCACCCGCAGCCGGGCTAGCCGCGGCAGGTCGTCGGGCATCGCGGTGAGGGCGTTGCCCGCCAGATCGAGGATCTCCAGGGTGTCGGCCAGCCCGAAGATCTCCCGCGGGAAGTCGCGCAGCCCGCAGGCGAGCTTGAGGTGGCGGGCGCCGGCAAGCTGGCCGGCCCGGAGTTGGTCGAGGGTGTGCATCGGAAAGGCAGGGCTGAGGGCGGAGGGCCGATTCTAGCCGCTGGCCGTGCCCCGGGCGCGGGGCCGCTGCCCACATCCGGCGATGCCCGTCACGCCCCCTGGCCGGACAGCTTGCGCGTCACCCGGGCGCGGTTCTCGCGCTCCTCGTGCTGGGCGCGGGCCAGCATGCTCTCCTCGACGAAGCTCATGTGGCAGCGCACCGCCGCCTGGGCGGCCAGCGGGTCGCGGCGCTTCACCGCGTCCCAGATCGCCGCGTGCTGGCTGCGCAGCTCCTGCCAGTCGTCCTCCAGCCGACGCAGGTGACGCAGGTTGCGGTCGATGTGCTCGTGGGTGACGCGGAACAGGCTGGCGGTGAGGTGGCCGATCATCACGTTGTGGGCGGCCTCGGCGATGGCCTGATGGAAGGCCAGATCGGCCCGCACCTGCTCCTCGAACACCTCGGCCGACGGCCCCTGGGCGAATAGCCCCTCGACTCGCGCGTAGGCCTCGCCGATGCGCTGGATGTCGGCGTCGGTGGCGCGCCGGGCGGCCAGCGCGGCAGCCTCGGATTCGAGCATGCCGCGAAACTCCAGCAGGTCCGCCTGGATGTTGGGGTGCTGGCGCAGCATCTCGCCCCACGGGTCGGTGAAGCCGGCGTCGAGTCGGTCGGTTACATACGTGCCGCCGCCCTGGCGGCTGTGGAGCAGGCCCTTGGACACCAGCTTCTGCATCGCCTCGCGCAGCGACGGGCGCGACACGCCCAGTTCGGCGGCCAGCTCCCGCTCGGGTTGCAGGCGGTCGCCGGGCTTGAGGGCGCCTTCGAGGATACGCCGCTCCAGTTCGTGGGCGATGGTGTCGGAGAGCCGCTGGACGGCGATCTTGCCAATGCTCATGATGGCCTCGAAAATTGGTCTGACCAAAATACTAACCCCAAGTCTTGACCGATCTCAAGCCCGCCCGCCGGAAAACCTAGTCGTTTACCCCTAGATTGCACAGAAATCAGAGGTTTGACTCATCTAGAGGATTGACTTCGAGGGGACTGGCGGGTAGATTTTTCTTCATCGGTTCAATTGGTCTTACCAATTTACCGAACACACCCCAGAATCATCTGGCCAATAGCCGCAGCGACGGAACAGAATTCCGTTTCCAAGCGACAAGGACTGGAGGAGACCCATGAGCAGACCGACCCACGGCGCCGGACACTCCGCGCGCACTTACCCCCCGCGCCCGCAGGCGGTGTATTTCTACGCCACCTGTCTGGTAGATCTCTTCGTGCCCGAGGCGGGCATGGACGCCATCGCCCTGCTCGAGCGGGAAGGCATCCGGGTGATCTTCCCCGACAACCAGACCTGCTGCGGCCAGCCGGCCTTCACCAGCGGCTTTCCGGCCGAGGCGCGCGAAGTGGTCGCCGCCCAGCTCGACCTGTTCCCTGAGGACTACCCCATCGTGGTGCCGTCCGGCTCCTGCGCCGGGATGATCCGCTGGCACTGGGAGAAGGTCATCGGCGACGACGCCGGCCTTGCCGCCCGCGCCGCCGCCATCTCGGCCCGCACCTTCGAGCTCGCCGAGTTCCTGGTGCATGTGCTGGACTTCAAGCGCCCCGACCAGGGCGAGCCGACCACCGTCGCGCTGCACACCTCCTGCTCGGCCCGGCGCGAGATGGGCACCCTGCTGGTGGGCCGCGAGCTGCTGTCGCGCCTTGGCAACGTCAGCCTCGCCATCCACGATCACGAATCCGAATGCTGCGGTTTCGGCGGCAGCTTCTCCCTCAAGCACCCCGACATCTCCACCGCGATGGTCACCGACAAGGTTGCCTCGCTGAAGGCCACCGGCGCCCGCCAGATGGTGACCGCCGACTGCGGCTGCATGCTCAACATCACCAAGCGCGCCGCCCTCGAAGACCAGAACGCTGGCCGCGCCGCGCCCTCGCTGCCCGGCGAGCACCTCGCCACCTTCCTGCTGCGCCGCACTGGAGGGAGCGTGACCGCCCCCACGCTCGCGCCGCTCGCTGCCCCCCAAGGGGGCGAGCGTCTCCCTTCGGGCGGCCGTTCGGGAGACGCGTCATGAGCACCGCCCGCGACCGCATCCTCGCCAAGCTGCGCGGCGCCCAGCCGGCCACACCGAACCCGCTGCCCAGCCTCGACGAACACTACGCGCCCCGCGCCCGCGGCGAATCCGTCGCCCAGCGCGCCGCCCGCTTCAAGGCCGGCATCGAGGCCTTCCACGCCGAAGTGCATTTTTCCACCGACGCCGACTGGCCCGCGCTGCTGGCCAAGCTGTGCGTCGACAAGGCCGTCGGCACCCTGCTCTACGGCGCTGCCACCCCCGCCGGGCGCCGCCTGGACGCCGCCACCTTCGCCGGCACCACGCTCCGCCCGTGGGCGGGCAAGGTCGAAGACCTGAAGGCCGATCTCTTCCACCGCGTCGGCGCCGGCTTCACCCAGGCCCGCGGCGCCATCGCCGAAACCGGCAGCCTGATCCTGTGGCCGTCCGACGCCGAGCCGCGCACCCTGTCGCTGGTGCCGCCGGTGCACTTCGCGCTGCTCGACGCCCGCACCATCCAGCCCACCTTCTTCGACGCGATCCGCTTTGAGGACTGGTCGGCCGGCATGCCCACCAACGCGCTGCTGATCTCCGGCCCGTCCAAGACCGCCGACATCCAGCAGACCCTCGCCTACGGCGCCCACGGCCCGAAGGAACTGATCGTGATCGTCACCCACGCCGAAGGAGAGCCCCAATGAGCGCGCCCAACGCCAGCGCCGACACCGGCAAGCCGATCGCCTTCGTCTCCGCCAAGGCCCTGCGGGAGCGCATGCACGACGCGGTGAACGACGCCCACCTGCGCAGCAGCTTCCGCGGCGCGATGGATTTCCTGATGGCCAAGCGCGCCGCGCAGTTTCCCGACGCGGACGAACTGGATTCCCTGCGCAGCCTCTCCGAAGGCATCCGCCAGTACAGCCTCAGCCGCCTGCCGGATCTGCTGGAGCGGCTCGAAGCCAATCTCACCGCCAACGGCGTGAAGGTGCACTGGGCCGAAACGCCCGACGAAGCCAACGCCATCATGCTCGGCATCGCCCAGCGCCATCAGGCCAAACTGATCGTCAAGGGCAAGTCGATGGTGAGCGAGGAGATCGAGTTCAACCACGCCATGGAAGCCGCCGGCGTGGGCGCCCTCGAATCCGATATGGGCGAATACATCGTCCAGCTCGCCGGCGAGAAGCCCTCGCACATCATCATGCCGGCGATCCACCAGACCAAGCAGCAGATCGCCAGGCTGTTCGCCGAGAAGATCCCCGGCGTGGATTACACCGACAACGTGGACGCGCTGATCCAGATCGGCCGCCGCGTGCTGCGCGAGAAGTTCGAGATCGCCGACATCGGCCTCTCCGGCGTCAATTTTGCGGTGGCCGAAACCGGCACCCTGTGCCTCGTCGAGAACGAAGGCAACGGCCGCATGTGCACCACCGTGCCCAAGGTGCACATCGCCATCACCGGCATCGAGAAGGTGGTCGAGAAGCTGGAGCATGTGGCGCCGCTGTTCTCCATCCTCACCCGCTCGGCCACCGGCCAGGCGGTGTCCACCTACTTCAACATGATCTCCGGCCCGCGCAAGGCCCACGAGAAGGACGGCCCCGAAGAGGTGCACCTCGTGCTCCTCGACAACGGCCGCTCCCAGGCCTACGCCGACGAGCAGCTGCGCAAGACGCTCCAGTGCATCCGCTGCGGCGCCTGCATGAACCACTGCCCGGTCTACACCCGGATCGGCGGTCACGCCTACGGCACCACCTACCCCGGCCCCATCGGCAAGATCGTCTCGCCCCACATGATGGGGCTTGAACAGACCCACCTGCTGCCCACCGCCTCCACCCTGTGCGGCGCCTGCGGCGAGGTCTGCCCGGTGAAGATCCCCATCCCCGAGCTGCTCATCCGCCTGCGCGGCGAAGCCCAGTCCGAACCCCACGCCAACCCCGCGATGGTCGGCCAGGGCGCCGGCTACAGCGGGCTGACCACCTTCGTCTGGCGGATGTGGGCGCGGGTGTACAGCCGCCCCGGCAGCTACCGGGCCTTCAGCTGGCTGGCCAGCCGCTTCCGCGCCTTTGCGCCGAAAAAGCAGGCCGGCTGGACCGCCGCCCGAACGCCCCTGATACCCGCCCCGCGAAGGCTGAGGGACATGGTCCGCGACCGACGCTAGCGGCCCGCTCCGCTGCGGGGTGAGCGCCCTCACCCCGCCCCACCACCGCCCCAGACGAAACCTCATCCCTGACGGGAGCCCCCCCCATGTCCGCGCTCATCGACGCCCTGCGCCAACGGCTGCCTGCCAGCCGCGTGATTACCGACGAACTGCGCCGCCTTGCCTACGGCACCGACGGCAGCTTCTACCGCCTGACCCCCGAGGTCGTGGCGGTGGTGGAAGACGAAGACGAAGTGCGCGACGTGGTCGATCTTGCCCGCAGCCACCGCCGGCCGGTCACCTTCCGCGCCGCCGGCACCAGCCTGTGCGGTCAGGCCGTCACCGATGGGGTGCTGGTGCTGCTGGGCGAGGGCCTCGCCACCTGCCGCATCGCCCCGGACGGCGCCACCGTCAAGGCCGGCCCGGCCATCGTCGGCGCCGAGGTCAACCGTCGCCTCGCCCCCCTGGGCCGCAAGATCGGCCCCGACCCCGCGTCGATCAACGCCGCCAAGATCGGCGGGATCGCCGCCAACAACAGCTCCGGCATGTGCTGCGGCACCGCCCAGAACAGCTACCGCACCCTCGCCTCGATCCGCGTGCTGCTGGCCGACGGCACCCTGCTCGACACCGGCGACGCCGCCAGCCGCGCGGCCTTCCACGCCAGCCACGGCGCGCTCCTCGACAGCCTCGCCCGGCTCTCCGACACCGTGCGCGCCGACCACGCGCTGGCCGAGCGCATCCGCACCAAATACAAGATCAAGAACACCACCGGCTACAGCCTCAACGCCCTGGTGGATTACACCGACCCGATCGACATCCTCGCCCACCTGATGATCGGCTCGGAAGGCACCCTCGGCTTCATCTCCGAAGTCACCTACCGGACCGTGCCCGAATACGCCCACAAGGCCAGCGCGCTGGTGTTCTTCGCCGACATGGAGACCGCCTGCCGCGCCGTAGTGGGCCTCAAGCAGCAGCCGGTGGATGCCGTCGAGCTGCTCGACCGCGCCTCGCTGCGCGCGGTGGCCGACAAGCCCGGCATGCCGCCGCTCCTCAAGACCCTCGCCGACGGCGCCACCGCGCTCCTCATCGAGACCCGCGCGCCGGACGCCGCCGATCTCCAGCGCCGCATCGACGCGGTGCTGGCCGAACTCGCCCCCTACCCGCTGATCGAAGCCCCCGCCTTCACCACCGACCCAGCCGAGATCGACCGCCTGTGGAACGTGCGCAAGGGCACCTTCCCGGCCGTGGGCGCGGTGAGGAAGCCCGGCACCACCGTCATCATCGAGGACGTGGCCGTCGCGGTGCCCGATCTCGCCGCCGCCTGCCTGGATCTGCAGGCCCTCTTCGCCAAGCACGGCTACAGCGAGGCCATCATCTTCGGCCACGCCCTGGAGGGGAACGTCCACTTCGTGTTCACCCAGGATTTCGGCATCGCGTCCGAAGTCGCCCGCTACGCCGCGTTCATGGACGAGGTGTGCGCGCTGCTGGTCGAGAAGTACGACGGCTCGCTCAAGGCCGAGCACGGCACCGGCCGCAACATGGCGCCCTTCGTCGAGCTGGAATGGGGCACCCAGGCCTACGGGCTGATGAAGGAGATCAAGGCCCTGTTCGACCCGGACGGCCTGCTCAACCCCGGGGTCATCATCAACGACGACCCCGCCGCCCACCTCAAGCACCTCAAACCCATGCCCGCCGCCGGCCAGCTCTACGCGCCGGTGGATCGCTGCATCGAATGCGGCTTCTGCGAGCCCCAGTGCCCGTCCCACGGCCTCACCCTGTCGCCGCGCCAGCGCATCGTCGGCTGGCGCGAGCTGTCGCGCCGTCAGGCCGCAGGCGAAGCCCCGGGCCGGCTGGGCGAGGATTACCTCTACATGGGCCTCGACACCTGCGCCACCTGCGGGCTGTGCGCCACCGCCTGCCCGGTGGGCATCGAGACCGGCGCCCTCACCCGCGCGGTGCGCGGCGAGAACCTCTCCGGCGTGGCCCGCCAGCTCGGCAAGCTCGCCGCCGACCACTTCGGCGCCACCCAGGCCCTGGCCCGCACCGCCCTCAAGGCCGGCCATGTGGCCGAAGCCATCGTCGGCCCCAAGGCGCTGGGCCGGCTCACCGGCGGCGCCTGGAAGGAAGGCATGCCGCGCCCGCAGCCCCTGGGCCGCGCCACCCGCAGCGACGGCGACAAGGTCGTCTACTTCCCCACCTGCGCCGGCCGCATGTTTGGCGCCGACACCCCCGAACACGCCCTCTCCGCCACCGTCGTCCGTGTGCTGGAGCGCGCCGGCTACGCCCCGATCGTCCCCGAAGGCGTCGATGCGCTGTGTTGCGGCCAGTCCTTCGCCAGCAAGGGCATGGCGGCCGAAGCCGACGCCAAGTCGGCCCAGCTTGAAGCCGTGCTCCGCAAGGCCAGCGACAACGGCAAGCACCCCATCGTGCTCGACGCCAGCGCCTGCAGCCTGCGCATGAAGACCTTCCTCGCCGAACGCCTGCCGGTGTTCGATCTGGTGGAGTTTGCCCACGACGCGCTGCTGCCGCGCCTGATGCTCCAGAAGAAGTCCGATCCGGTGCTGATCCACCTCAACTGCTCGGCCCGCCGGATGGGCTTCGAGGCCAAGCTGAAGCAGCTCGCCGCCGCCTGCGCCGTGCAAGCCGTGATGCCACCCGAAGTGAAGTGCTGCGGCTTTGGCGGCGACCGGGGCTTCGCGGTGCCCGAACTCAACGCCCACGCCCTGCGCAAGCTCGAGGTGCCCGCCGGCTGCTGCGGCGGTTATTCGAGCAACCAGACCTGCGAGATCGGCCTCACCAACGCCACCGGCCTGCCCTACCGCTCGATCGTGCATCTGCTCGACGAATGCAGCGCCGAAGCCGCGCGGCTGGCCACCTGCTGACACCCGACGCCCAAAACCAACCGTCTCACCCAAACAGAAACACCCCGCATTCACCAAAGGAGGAAACACCGAATGCAACCCTGGATGCAGATCTACGACCCCGCAGGCAACCTCTGGTTGTCCTCGCTGGTGGCCGCGCTACCGATCATCTTCTTCTTCGTCGCCCTCGCGGTGCTGCGCATGAAGGGGCACATCGCCGGCACCATCACCGTCGCCATCGCGCTGGCGGTGGCCATCTTCTTCTACAAGATGCCGGTGCCGATGGCCCTGGCCTCGGCCGGCTACGGCTTCCTGTACGGCCTGTGGCCCATCGCGTGGATCATCATCGCGGCGGTGTTCCTCTACAAGATCACCGTCAAGACCGGGCAGTTCGACATCATCCGGGCCTCGGTCGTGTCGATCACCGACGACCAGCGCCTTCAGATGCTGCTCGTGGGCTTCTCGTTTGGCGCCTTCCTGGAAGGCGCGGCGGGCTTCGGCGCGCCGGTGGCGATCACCGCCGCCCTGCTCGTGGGCCTCGGCTTCAACCCGCTCTACGCCGCCGGCCTGTGCCTCATCGCCAACACCGCCCCGGTGGCCTTCGGCGCGATGGGCATCCCCATCATCGTCGGCGGCCAGGTGACCGGCATCGACCCGTTCAAGATCGGCCAGATGGCCGGCCGCCAGCTGCCGCTGCTGTCGATCATCGTCCCGTTCTGGCTCGTCGCCATGATGGACGGCTGGCGCGGCATCAAGGAAACCTGGCCGGCGATCATCGTGGCCGGCGTCTCCTTCGCCATCACCCAGTTCCTCACCGCCAACTACATCGGCCCCGAGTTGCCGGACATCACCTCCGCGCTGGTCAGCCTGATCTGCCTCACCATCTTCCTGAAGAACTGGAAGCCGAAGCGCATCTTCCGCTTCGACACCCAGCATCAGCCGGAACAGGCCCGCAAGGATGAAAAGAGCTACAGCCTCGGCCAGATCGCCAAGGCCTGGTCACCCTTCGTGATCCTCACGGTCATGGTCACCATCTGGAGCCTCAAGCCCTTCAAGGCCCTGTTCGCCAAGGACGGCCCGCTGTATGCGCTGGTGTTCCAGTTCCCGGTGCCGATGCTCGACAAGCTCGTCATCAAGATGGAGCCCATCGTCGCCAAGGCCACGCCCTACGCCGCGGTGTACAAGCTCGACATCCTCTCCGCCACCGGCACCGCGATCTTCCTGTCCGCGCTCATCACCATGCTGGTGCTCGGCATGCGTTCCAGCGAAGCCGCCAAGACCTTCAAGGAAACCGTGGTCGAGCTGAAGCGCCCGATCTACTCCATCGGGATGGTGCTGGCCTTCGCCTTCGTGGCCAACTACTCGGGCCTCTCCGCCACCCTGGCCCTGCTGCTGGCCGGCACCGGCGCGCTGTTCCCGTTCTTCTCGCCCTTCCTGGGCTGGCTGGGCGTGTTCCTCACCGGCTCCGACACGTCTTCCAACGCCCTGTTCTGCTCGCTGCAGGCCACCACCGCGCATCAGGTCGGCGTCTCCGACACCCTGCTGGTGGCGGCCAACACCACCGGCGGCGTCACCGGCAAGATGATCTCGCCCCAGTCCATCGCCGTGGCCTGCGCCGCGGTGGGCCTGGTGGGCAAGGAGTCGGACCTGTTCCGCTTCACCGTGAAGCACAGCCTGCTGTTCGCCACCATGGTGGGCATCATCACCACCCTGCAAGCCTACGTGTTCACCTGGATGATCCCGTAAGCGGCACACCGCAAGTTTCAGGACGGGGATTGCGATCCCCAGGGAGCCTCGACGGCGGCCGGAGCGATCCGGTCGCCGTTTTTTTGTGGGTCGCCCCGCCGGCCCGGCGGTGAAGCCCTCGCGAAAGCGGCCCCGCCCCGGGGGCATCGCGCCGTCGAAGGCGAAGGCGAAGCTCGCCCCCGGCGGCCAGCGTCACCTCGACGATGGCGTCGATGGCGGCGGGGGCTCGGGGCGAATGCGAATGGCGAGGTTCTTGAGCGGGATCGGGCCCACGGCGCCGGCACGGCAAATCGGCGCACCCGCCCTACTGGGCGAGGCTGGGCAGACTGTGGCCGGGCGGCTGGCCATGGTGACGGCGCTTGACCTGATACATTCTGCGGTCGGCCATCTCCAGCAATGTATCGATATCCGGCCCATCGACCGGAAACTCCGCCATGCCGATGCTCACCGCGAGGATGTGGGTGCGCCCCTCGAAAACCAGCGGGCGGGCGATCTCCTCCTCGATGCGCCGCACCAGCGCCGCGCCGCCTTCCGGCAGATCCACCGGCGAGAAGATGATGCCGAACTCGTCGCCGCCCAGCCGGGCGACCGTGTCCGACTGGCGGGCGCAGGCCTTGAGCCGGGTGGCCACCTCCTTGATCGCCACGTCGCCCACCCGGTGCCCGAAGGAGTCGTTGAGCTGCTTGAGCCCGTCCATGTCGATCATCAGCACGCTGGCGGGCTGCCGGTCGCGCTCGCGTCGGCCCAGCACGTTGCGCAGCCGGTCGATGAAGAGGGCCCGGTTGGCGAGCCCGGTCATCCCGTCGTGGGTGGCCTTGTAGAACAGCTCGTCCACGTTGTATTTGGTGGAGAAGTACATCGCCGCGGCGATCACCTCCGAGAGCAACCCCAGGGTGCGCACGTCGGTCTCGCCAAACTTGCCCGGCTGCCGGGACATGGCCTTCAGCACGCCCACCGTCTCGCCCTCGTGGCGCAGGGGCACCACGATCATCGAGCGCAGCCCCACCTTGTCGCAGGCCAGCTTATCCACCCGCGGGTCGGTTTCAATGTCGCGGCAATGCAGGATCTCGCCGGTCTTCACGCACAGGCCGGAGAGCGAGCCTTCGCGCTGCAGCCGCAGCCCGAGCTGACGGGCGGCAATCCCCACCCCGGCGCGATAGACCATCTCGTCGCCCTCGGCCAGCTCGATCACCGCGCCATCGGCGGCGATCAGGGGCGGCGTGCGCTCGACCACCAGCGCCATGGTGCCCGCCAGATCCAGCCCGAGTCTGGCGATCTCGGTCTGGATGGCGATGATGCCCAGCAGCTGATCTTTGGAAGGCATGCGCGATCTCACAAATGCAAGAATCTGTTTGAAAACTATACACCTTCCACTGCTGCGCAGCCCCCCAACCGGGGGGGCTGCAGGCTGCTCAGGCGGCGGGCGTGGCGGGCTTGCTGCGGCGGGCGGGCTTGCGGTCGGATTTCTTCTTGAGGCCGACGGCGACCACCTCGTCGGATTCGCCGCCGTAGATGGCCACCACCTGCTGGCGGGCGCCCACCACGGAGCCGTGGAACTTGTGCTGGTAGCGGATGGTGGTGTCGCGGGCCGCTTCGAGGGCCTTCTCGATGCGGGATTCGGCCTCCTGGGCGGCCTTGTATTCCTTGAAGGCGGCCTCGATGGCTTCGAGGGTGTAGTCCTCGTTGGGCGGCTTGTAGCCTTCGATGGTGCGCAGGCCGTAGAGGGCGTCCTCGTCGGCGAGAAGGACGCTGGTGGAGATGCGCTTGAGGGCGGTGGTGGTCATGGCAGTTTCCGTTTCTGGATTGACGATGGATGGGTGTGGCGCCACATCCGGCATACTACTCGTCTTTTACAGCACTGGAAATATGTCATTAGATATAGAAAACCCTGTTTGAGCACTCGCACACAGTGCTCGACCGTCGCCACACGGCTGCAGCAGGCCGCGCCCCGCCCTATGGCACGGCAGATCGGCGGCCACGCCGGGCAGATCGCCCCTGGCCGGCGGGCGAGATCGCCTGCACGGGCGGCGATTGTCGTCTTTCACGCCGCGATGGGCGATCTGCCCTGCCAGATTGTCAGTTTGCGACGTGCGATTCGACATCGCCGACACGCGATTCGAGATCTGCGGCCGCAGATCGACGATATGCGTAGCGCGATTGGCAATCGCCGGGGTGCGATCGACGATCTGTCGGGGCAGATCGCCAATCGCGCGCGACACATCGCCCATCGCACCCCGCCGATCCTCAATCTGCCCGGTCGCATCGGCGATGCCCTGCTCTCCAGGGCCACGGGCGCCGGCCGTGGCGCGGCCATGACAGCAAGTGACAGGAACCGACGGCATAGAAATTGCATAATCAATCGGCAG
>NZ_JAYRMI010000115.1:0-6031 GCF_041904905.1 Zoogloea sp.
AGGACAATTCGGGCGGCTCGATGCCCCGCTCGCGCATCCAGCGCCGCAGCGGGTTGGCGTTGATCCCGTTGGCCAGGGCAACCCCGGCGACCGACGCGCCGGGTTCGCCGCAGGCGTCGATCAGGGATCGTTTGAACTCCTCGGAGTAGGTGCGACGGGTTCGGCGCGGCGGGGTGACGGTCATGAAAGTGTCCACTTCTAGTGCGTAGTGGACACTATGGTTAGCGAGCTAAGGGGCTGGGGGAAGATGGGTTGGCCGGGGGCTTACAATGGGACGAACGCTCCGTCGGATTGACCGCGGGTCCTTCAGGTCTCAAGTACTGCGCCGGACCCGCATACGCGGTTTCGCCCGCCTTCCTTCGCCTTGTATAGCGCCTCGTCTGCCAGATTGAGCAGCGCGTCGATGTGATTGCTGCTGGGTGAGACGCTTGAGGCTCCTATCGATACGCTGAAGCTCATCGGCGCGCCGTCGGAGAAGGGGATTCGGGCGTTGGTGATGGTTTCGCGGAGGCGTTCGGCGGCTTCGATCGCGAACTGCAGGTTGGTCTCGGGGAGGAGCACCGCAAATTCGTCGCCGCCCAGGCGGCCGATGATGTCCACGTCGCGAAAGGTCGCGTGACTCAGGTCTGCGACGGCTTTGAGGACGGTGTCGCCGATCTTGTGGCCGTAGCGGTCGTTGATCTGTTTGAAGTGGTCAATGTCGAGCATCAGGATCGACAGAGGGCTGCCGTAGCGGATGGCTCGACGCAGCTCGTGCTCGGCTCTTTCCATGAAGTGACGCCGGTTGTACACGCCGGTCAGGTAATCCACGTGTGCCTGACGCCGGAGTTCCTCTTCGAGCAGCTTGCGCTCGGTGATGTCGGTGTGGGTGCCGCACATCCGGATCGCTTTGCCGTTATCGTCCCGCTGCATCACTTTGGCCTGGTCGAGAATCCAGCGGATGCTGCCGTCTTTGTGGAGCATCCGGTACTCGAGTTTGTGCGCTGCGGCGCGGCCTTCGATGACGTCGAAGATGGATGCCCAGGCGCGGTCCCGGTCGCTGGGGTGGACGAAGTCGGACCACTGCTGGGCGGTTTGCTGGAGTTCGTCGACGGTGTAGCCGAGTATCTGTCCCCAGCGCGGGTTGCGCTCGACCTTGCCGGTGAGGATGTCCCAGTCCCAGAAGCCCAGCTCCGAGCCCTCGAGCACGAAGCGGAGCTGCGTGGCGCGCTCTGCCAGCGCCATCTCCGCCTTCTTGCGCTCGGTCACGGTGTCGAGCATGAGCACGAGGTGTTCGGGGCGAGGGCTGTAGGTGGAGATGGAAAACCACTGCGCCATGGATCTGACGTGCATGACGAAGCTCTCCGGGGGGCCGCCGTCTGCCACGCGGCCGAAGGCTTCGAGGAGCGCGGAATCGACCCGCGGCAGCTTGGGCACGATCTCGCTGATGCGTCGTCCGGCCGCCTGGGCGAGCCCGGTCTGGATGTGGAAGGCCGGGTTGGCGTACAGGATGTGCACATCGCGGGCTTGCCCGTCCGCGTACTCCATCCGGCAATAGGCGACGCCGCCGGGCATGTGCTCAAGCAGACCGTCCAGCACCTCGCGTATCTCGGGCGGCGTGGTGTCGGGCTGGCGTTCGGTTTCGGTGGCGCTACGCTCTGCGGAGGCTGTCATCGGCGATCTCTGGGCGGGTCCGGTCGGGACAAGAACGATACACGCATCTTTCCACGACGATCACGGGGCGGCGGGGGAGGGCTGCGGGTGCCTGTTCCGCCATGCTGCACCGGGGCCAGCGCTGCCTTTGCGGGGCCTGCCGATGCCGCGGAGATTATAGCGCTGTGGCTTGCGCGGCTCCCGATCGCGTGCTTCCTCCGCGAGCCGGGCCCTCGGGCGACGAACAAAAAAAGGCGGCCCGAAGGCCGCCAAGCATCGCTGCAACAGGGATTGGTACGGTTCTACTTCTTGCGCGCGGGCGGCACGTCGGTGCAGCTGCCGTGGGCGACTTCGGCTGCCATGCCGACGGTCTCGCCGAGGGTGGGGTGCGGGTGGATGGTCTTGCCGATATCCACGGCATCGGCGCCCATCTCGATGGCCAGGCACACTTCGCCGATCATGTCGCCGGCCGACGGGCCGACGATGGTGCCGCCGATTACCCGGTGGGTTTCAGCGTCGAAGATCAGCTTGGTGAAGCCGTAGTCGGCGCCGTTGGCGATCGCGCGGCCGCTGGCGGCCCACGGGAACTTGGCGGTTTCCACCTTCTTGCCTTCGGCCTTGGCCTGGGCTTCGGTGTAGCCAACCCAGGCCACCTCGGGGTGGGTGTAGGCCACGCCCGGGATCACGGTGGCGTCGAAGGCGGCCTTGTGGCCGGCTGCGACTTCCGCCGCCACGTGGGCTTCATGCACCGCCTTGTGGGCGAGCATCGGCTGGCCGACCACGTCGCCGATGGCGAAGATGTTGGGCACGTTGGTGCGCATCTGGGCATCGACCGGGATGAAGCCGCGGTCGGTGACGATCACGCCGGCCTTCTCGGCGCCGATCTTCTTGCCGTTGGGCGCGCGGCCCGCCGACTGCAGGATCATGTCGTACTTGACCGGTTCGGTCGGGGCGCCCGAAGTTGCGTCCACTCCTTCGAAGGTGACGTACAGGCCGTCCTCCTTCGCGTCGACGGCGACCGTCTTGGTCTTCAGCATGATCTTGTCGAAGCGATGGGCGTTCTGCTTCTCCCACACCTTCACGGCGTCCCGGTCCGGGCCCTGCATCAGGCCGTCCATCATCTCGACCACATCGACGCGGGCGCCGAGGGTGGAATAGACGGTGGCCATCTCCAGGCCGATGATGCCGCCGCCGATGACCAGCAGCTTGCCGGGCACGAAGCGCAGTTCCAGCGCGCCGGTGGAATCGACGATGCGCGGGTCACGGGGGATGAAGGGCAGATGCACCGCGGCGGAGCCGGCGGCGATGATGCACTGCTTGAACTTCACCACCTTCTTGGCGCCGGTCTTGTCCTGGCTGGTGCCGGTGGTTTCCTCGACTTCGATGTGGTTCGGGTCGAGGAAGTGGCCGTAGCCGCGGATCACATCCACCTTGCGGCCCTTGGCCATGCCGGCCAGACCGCCGGTGAGCTTGCCGACGACCTTCTCCTTGTGGGCGCGCAGGGCGTCCACATCAACGGAGGGCTTGGCGAAGCTGACGCCGGCGACGGAGGCGTGTTCGGCCTCCTCGATGACGGCGGCCACGTGCAGCAGGGCCTTGGACGGGATGCAGCCCACGTTCAGGCACACGCCGCCGAGGGTGGCGTAGCGCTCGACGATGGCGGTCTTCAGGCCGAGGTCGGCAGCGCGGAAGGCGGCGGAGTAGCCACCGGGGCCGGCGCCCAGCACGACCATGTCGTACTCGACATCGGCTGCGCCGCCGTGGCTGGCAGCGGCCGGCGCGGCCACCGGCGCCGCGGCAGGCGCCGCAGCGGGAGCGGCGGCTGCAGCCGGAGCGGGGCTTGCGCCCGCGCCTTCGGCTTCGACGACGATCAGCACCTTGCCTTCGCCGACCCGGTCACCCAGGGTAACCTTCACTTCCTTGATGACGCCGGCGGCGCTGGAGGGCACGTCCATCGTGGCCTTGTCGGATTCGAGGGTGGCGATGGCGTCGTCCACCTTGATGGTGTCGCCCACCTTCACGAACAGCTCGATGACCGGCACGTCGGAAAAATCGCCGATGTCGGGTACTTTGACTTCCACTAATTGACTCATCTTGATCACCTCTTTGGGCGTAGTGTGAAACGCGCGGGGGAGGCGAGGCTTTTACGCCTGACTCCTCACCCCGAACGCCTCACCGATTTCAGAGCATGACCCGACGGAAGTCGGCCAGCAGTTGGGCGAGGTACACGTTGAAGCGGGTGGCCAGCGCGCCGTCGATCACGCGGTGATCGGCGGTGAGCGACATGGGCAGGGTGAGGCGCGGCACGAACTGCTTGCCGTCCCACACCGGCTTCATCACCGACTTGTTGACACCCAGGATCGCCACCTCCGGCGCATTGACGATCGGCGCGAAGTAGGTGCCGCCGATGCCGCCCAGGCTGGAGATGGTAAAGCACGCGCCGGACATGTCGGCCGGCTTGAGCTTGCCGTCACGGGCGAGCTTGGCCAGGCTGCCGGTTTCGGCGGCGATCTCGAACACGCTCTTCTTGTCGGCGTCCTTCACCACCGGCACGACGAGGCCGTTCGGGGTGTCGGCCGCGAAGGCGATGTTGAAGTACTTCTTGTAGACCAGGTTGTCGCCGTCGAGACTGGTGTTGAACTCGGGGAACTCCTGCAGCGCGCGCACCGAAGCCTTGATGATGAAGGCGAGCATGGTGAGCTTCTTGCCGGACTTCTCGTACTCCTTGTTCATCTGGACGCGGAAGGCTTCCAGGTCGGTGATGTCGGCGTCTTCGTGGTAGGTGACGGCCGGGATCATCGCCCAGTTGCGGGCCAGGTTCTGGCCGGAGATCTTCTTGATCCGCGACAGGGGCTTGACGTCGATTTCGCCAAACTTGGAGAAGTCCACCTTCGGCCACGGCAGCAGGTCGAGCCCGCCACCCAGGCTGCCCACGGCTGCGGCGGCGACGGTCTTGCCCGGCACCACGCCGGTGCTCATGGCGCCCTTCACGAAGGCGGTGACGTCCTCCTTCAGGATGCGGTTCTTGGGGCCGGTGGCCTTGACCTGGGCGAGATCGACGCCCAGCTCGCGGGCAAAGGCGCGCACCGACGGGCTGGCGTGCACCGAGCCGCCGAGCTTGACGGCCGACGGAACGGTGGTGGCCGGGGTGGGGATGGGCTGGACGCTCATGGGCGGCGTGGGCGCGGGGGCGCCATCGGCCAGGGGCACGGTGGGGCCGGAGGTGGCAGGCGCCGGGGCGGCCGCGGCCGGAGCGGGCGCAGCGGCGCCGGCACCGGTCTCAACCTTGATGAGCACCGCGCCTTCGGACACCTTGCTGCCCAGCTGGACGAGCACTTCCTTCACCACGCCGGCGGCGCTGGAGGGCACGTCCATGGTGGCCTTGTCGGATTCGAGGGTGGCGATGGCGTCGTCCACCTTGATGGTGTCGCCCACCTTCACGAACAGCTCGATCACCGGCACGTCGGAGAAGTCGCCGATGTCCGGCACCTTCACCTCGACGATGCCACCGCCCGCGGCGGCAGCCACGGGGGCGGCAGCCGGTGCGGCGGCGGGGGCCGGAGCCGGCGCCGCAGCAGCCGGAGCGGGTGCCGCGGCGGCCGCGCCGGCGGCTTCAAGCTTGATCAGCACGGCGCCTTCGGAGACGCGGCTGCCCAGCTGGACGAGCACCTCCTTCACCACGCCGGCGGCGGAGGACGGGACGTCCATCGTGGCCTTGTCGGATTCGAGGGTGGCGATGGCGTCGTCCACCTTGATGGTGTCGCCCACCTTGACGAACAGCTCGATGACGGGGACGTCGGAGAAATCGCCGATGTCCGGCACCTTCACTTCGATGAGTTGGCTCATGTTTGCGCTCCTCTCGATCAGACGGACATGGGGTTCGGCTTGGACGGGTCAAGCTTGTACTTGACCAGCGCGGCGGCGACCTTGTCGCGATCGATCCTGCCTTCGTCGGCCAGCGCCTTGAGGGCGGCCAGGGTGACCCAGTGGCGATCCACTTCGAAGAAGTGACGCAGCTTCTCGCGGGTGTCGGAGCGGCCGAAGCCGTCGGTGCCCAGGGTGACGTAGGTGCCCTTCACGAACGGGCGGATCTGCTCGGCAAACAGCTTGACGTAGTCGGTGGCGGCGATCACCGGGCCGGTGGCGCCGTCGAGCTTCTGCTCGACGTGGCTCTTCTTCGGCGCTTCGAGCGGGTGGAGCAGGTTCCAGCGGGCGGCGTCCTGGCCGTCGCGGGCCAGCTCGTTGAAGCTCGGGCAGCCCCAGATGTCTGCCTCCACGCCCCAGTCGTTCTTGAGCAGGTCGGCGGCGGCGATGACCTCGTTGAGGATCGTGCCGGAGCCCAGCAGCTGCACGCGCAGCTCGCCCGCGCCGCCCTTCTTGAGGGCGTACATCCCCATGA
>NZ_JAYRMI010000038.1:0-37697 GCF_041904905.1 Zoogloea sp.
CCTCCCCCCCGCCCTCCTCCTGCAGCGATGCGCGGCACCGCCAACCGGAGCGCCGCCCAGTGAGGTGGTGCGAGGCTTGAAACCACTTGAACCGGCCTTCATCGCAGGCCCCCATCGGGATTGACCACCATGCGCGTGGCGCTGACTTCTTCCGACACGGCTTTTGCCGACCCGCTGCTCGCCACCCTTGAAGAGGCCGGGCGCAGCGTGCTCCGCTTCGACACCCCCCAGCTGCTTGCCCAGGCGCTGGGCCACGAGCACTTCGACCTGCTGCTGGTGGATGGCGCCGGCTTTGGCCAGCGCCTGCCCCACAGCCTGCGCCGGCTGGCGGGTCGCCGCGGTTTCGATGCGCCGCTGATCCTGGCCAACTGCCCCGACAGCGAAACCCTGCTGGCCGACGGTTTTGCCCTGGGCGCCGACGACTTCATCCGTCGCGGCGCCGGCCCCCGGGAGGTGCTGGCCCGGATCGACGCGGTGCTGCGCCGCCGCAACCCGGCATTGTCGCGACAGACGGCGCGGCTGCACTTCCGGCCCTACAGCTTCGATCTGGCGGCCCGGGTGGCCTGCCTGCACGGCAAAGCGGTGCCCCTCACCGACAAGGAGTTCGATCTGGCGGTGTTCCTGTTCCGCAACGTGGGCCGGCTCATCACCCGGAATCGGCTGCTCGAATCCGTATGGCGCGGCCACGGGGCCATGCTCACCCGCACGGTGGACACCCACATCAGCCGCCTGCGCAAGCGCCTGGCGCTGGACAACAGCAACGGCTACCGGCTGGTATCGGCCTACGGCGCCGGCTACCGTCTGGAGCGGACGCGCGACGACTGGGTGTCGCCGCTGCGCACGGTCGCTTACGGCGTGCCCCCCACGCCCCACAGCGCCCCTCAGCCCGACGAGCACCCGGGCTGACGGGCGCGCCCCTGTGCCCGCAGCGCCTGGGGTGGCATCCTTCCACCTCGCTCCGACACGAACGCCGGCGCCGGGCCGAGAGGCCACCGACGGCGCCGCCCGGGGTCGGCCGAAACATCGCCTGCAGCGCCAGCCTCCCTGCCCAAGCCCCCGCCTGCCCAGCCATGCCCGCCACCGACACGCCCCCGCCCGACCTGGAGATGCGCCGCCAGATGCTGGCGCTGATCTTCCAGAACGAGAAGCCGTCTTATCTCTTCAATCTGCTCGCCACGGCGGGCCTGGCCATCGCCGCCCTCCAGTTTGAGGATCGCTGCCTGCTGCACCCCTGGCTGTGGCTGGCCGGCGTTGCCATTTTCAACGCCCCCTTCCACTTCCTCTGGCTCCCCGCGTTTGCGCGGGACGTGCAGAAGCCCGTGACCGAAGCGCAGCTCCGGCGCTACGAGCGGCTTGAGCTGTGGGGCACGATCTGCATGGGAAGCGGCTGGGCGGTGGGGGTTGCGGCGTACAGCTTCGCCGGCGGAACCGAGTTCCGGCTCTTCACCGCCGGCATGCTGGCGGGCCTGGGCGCCGGCGCGGTGCCCACCCTGGCCGGCGAGAAGCCCTACTACGGGTGGTTCGTGGGCCTGCTGGAAATACCGATGGTGATCGCCTGCCTGATCGGCGGCACCCCGCTGGATCGGCTGATGGCGGCCGGCGCGGCGCTCTATGCGGTGGCCATGCTCAGCAGCGCCGGCAAACTCAACACCGCACTGCGCACCTCCATCCGCCTGGGTCAGGAGCGCCTGTCCCTGCTCGAATCCACCCGTCAGGCGCTGGAGAGCGCCGAACGCGCGAGCAAGGTGAAAAGCGAGTTCCTGGCCAACATGAGCCACGAGATCCGCACCCCGATCAACGCGATCCTGGGGGTTGCCCAGGTGATGCAGCGCAGCGAAACCGACGCCGCTCGCGCCGGGCAGCTCCAGCGCATCGACATGGCGGCCGAGCACCTGCTGGGGGTCATCAACGACATCCTCGACCTGTCCAAGATCGAGGCCGGCAAGATGAGCCTGGAGACCGGCGAGGTGGCCATCGACGACGTGCTCGACCGGGTGGTGGCGCTGGTGGCCCGCGACGCCGCCGGCAAGGGCCTGAGCCTGCGCGTCGATTGCGCCCCGCTGCCCCGGCGCCTGCTGGGCGACAGCGTGCGGCTCACCCAGGCACTCCTCAACTACGCGAACAACGCGGTGAAATTCACCCCCCGAGGCACGGTGACGATCCGGGTGCGGCCGGGGGCGCAAACCGGCCAGCGGACGATGCTGCGCTTCGAGGTGGAAGATACCGGCGTGGGCATCGAGCCCGCGGTGCAGGCGCGGCTGTTCTCGGCCTTCGAGCAGGGCGACGCATCCACCACCCGGGCCTTCGGGGGCAGCGGGCTGGGGCTGGTCATCACCCGCCATCTGGCGCACCTGATGGGCGGCGAGGTGGGGGTGAGCAGCCAGCCCGGCGCGGGCAGCACCTTCTGGTTCACCGCCTGGCTCGACCGCCCCGACGCCGCCGCCGACCCCCGGCCGGCGGGCCTCTCCCTCGACGAAGCCGAGGCCGCCCTGCGCCGCGACCACGCCGGCCGGCGCGTGCTGCTGGCCGACGACGACGAGGGCAACCGCCGCCTCGCCCTGGAGATCTTCGAACCGATCCGGATCGAGATCCACATGGCCTGCTCCGGCGAAGCGGCCCTGAGCATGGCCGCGCAGACCGCCTACGACCTGATCCTGATGGACATGCGCATGCCCAGGATGGACGGCCTGGAGGCCACCCGCCGCCTGCGCCGCCTGCCCACCTGCCGGGACACGCCGATCCTGGCCCTCACCGGCAACGCCTTCCGGGAAGATCGGGAGCGCTGCCTGGACGCCGGCATGAACGACTTCATCCCCAAGCCGGTGCGCCTGGAGGTGCTCTACGCCAGGCTGCTGCAATGGCTGCCCCACTCGCCCCGAACGCGCAACCGGCCTGCGCCGCCCATCCCCCCTGACTCGAAGCCGTAAGCCCCGACCATGACCACGCCCCCTCTACTGCCGGACAGCGGCAGCCTCTGCGCTCCCGAACAGATCGCCCTGCCGGTCGTCGGCTTTCTGCTGGCCACCGCCCTGATCGCCCTGGCCGACGGCGAGCGGGGCGCGCGGCGGGCGCAGGCGCCGGTGGCGGCCCTGAGCCTCGCCCTCGGCGGCGCCATCCTCGCCTGCTCGCAGCCGGTGCTCGCGGGCAGCGTGCCTGTCGCGGCGACCGGCCTGGGGCTGGCGGTGTTGCTGGGGGCCGCGCTGCGCATGCTGAATGGGCCGGCCGGGCTGACCCTGCGCATCCCCCCGGTGGCCGGCGGGCTGGCCGGGCTGGTGGGCGCCAGCTGGGCGCTGGGCGGCCTGGGCTGGGCCCTGTACGACCCCCTGCCGCAGCTACGCGCGCTGGCCATCGCGCCCTACGGCGTGCTCGCGCTGCCGGCCAGCCTGTCGGCCCTGGGCGCCGTGCGCCGTGCCACGCCGGGCGCCGGATGGACGCTGCTGGCCACGCTCGCCTGGGCCGCGGCCGCCCTCGCGGCGCTGGCGCACCCCCTGGCGCTGGCCTCGACCCGCCCCGAAGCGAGCGTCGCCCTGCTCGCGCTGGCCGCCCCCTGCCTGTATCTGGCCATCGGCACCCGCCACCGGGCCCGGCAGGCGGCCCGGGCCCAGGACGCAATGGCACGCGAGACCGAGCGGCAGCGCGACGAGCACGCGCGCTTCTTTGACCTCCTCGCCCACGGGCTGCGCAGCCCGCTCGGGGTGCTGCTGGTGGGGCTCGCCGCGCTGAAGCGCAGCGCCGACGCCGACCGGGACGGCAGGCGCATCGAACGCCTCTCCGCCGCCGCCCTGCACATCGACACCCTGATCGACCGACACGACTGCCTGTATCGCCTCACCCGCCCGGGCTTTGTGCCGGCCCTCGCCCCCTGCTGGCACGACGCGCCGGCCCTGAGCGCGCTGCAGCGCCAGCGCCAGCTCAACCCGCAGCGCGTCTTCGAGCACGGGGAGCGGGCCCCGGACGACGAGCAGGTGCTGCTCGACCCCGAGCTGGTGACCCTGGCCCTGTGCGATCTGCTCGACAACGCCGCCCGCCACGCCAGCGGCACCTCGGCGGTGCGGCTGGAGACCGCCACGGAGGGCGGCTGCCTCCACTACCGGGTCATCAACCGCGGCGCCCCGCTGCCGTCGCTCTTCGCCGACCTGCGGCCCCGCTTCCGCCTGCCCTCGAAGGCGGAGGACGACCCGGAAGCGCGCTTCGGCGTGGGGCTCACCCTGGCCGCCCACGTGGCCCACGCCCACGGCGGCGCCCTCAGCGGCGACTGCTCGGCGTCGCTCACCACCGTCACCCTCACCTTGCCGCTGCGGCGCCCGGCCTAGCGCGGGGTGCGCATCGAGCGCGACGCTGGCACGGGCCCTGCTGTCTCTCCTGGGAATTCAGGTTTCGGGAGAAGGATCGTGGAGAGCGGATTGGTCGAGATCGTTGCGCTGGCCACGCTTGGCGCCTATTCGCCGCTGGCGCTGGCGCTTGCCTGGCGAGCGCTCCGATGCACCGGCAAGGCGCAGCGCTGAGGCGATGCGCCCACCGATGGTGCAATGCAACACCCTGCCGGGCAGGGCGACGGCCGGTCAGGCGCGGGCGGGGTCGTCGGCGCTGCGGGCCAGCAGCGCGATGCGCACATCCACGGTGATGTCGAGCCCGTCGAGGGCGGCCGCGCGGGCCCGCCCCTCGGCCGTGGCGCGGTACAGGTGGGGCGTCATCGTGAGCAGGTCGGCGATCTGCGCACGGCTGGTGAGGCGGGCCGGGTAGCGCAGGGTGTCCTCCGACAGCAGCGCAAAGCCGGCGGGCGGCGCGAAGGCCCGCCGGGGGTCGTCCTTCAGGCGCGGGTAGATGATCTCGCGCAGCTCGCGCAGGTGGTCGGGCCCGGCATCCACCTGCACGATGCGCCCGCCGGGGCGGAGCACCCGGGCGAATTCGGCGTGGACCGGAAAGCCGAACAGGCACAGCAGCCGGTCGAGGCTGGCGGGGCGCACCGGCAGCCTGGCGTTGGTGCCCACCACCCAGGTGGCGCGCTTCTCCTGGCGGGCGGCGGCCTGCACCGCCCATTTGGAGATGTCCAGCCCGAGGATCTCCAGGGTCAGCCCGGGCGGGGCGGCGGCGGCCAGCTCGCGCAGGTAGTAGCCCTCGCCGCAGCCGGCGTCGAGACAGCCCGCCGGCGCGCCCGGCGCCAGATCGGCCAGCGCGGCCCGCGCCGTGGCGGCCGCGATGGGCTGGTACACGCCGCTCTCCAGGTAGCGCCGCCGGGCGGCGATCATCTCCTTGCTGTCGCCGGGGTCCTTCGAGCGTTTGTACTGAACGGGCAGCAGGTTGGCGTAGCCCTGGCTGGCGATGTCGAAGCTGTGACCGGCGGCGCAGCGCCAGGTGGCGCCGTGACGCTGCAGCGCGGCGCCGTCGAGGGGGCAGGCGAGGGCCTGGAAGGGCTGGATCATGAGCGCGGGGCCCGCCGCCCGCCGCAAGCCGAAAGGGCCGGCGGCGCGGGGGGCGGGCTGGAGGACGGGGGCAGCCGGATTGTGCCCAAAGTGGCGAGCGGCGTCATCCGGCCGCCAGCGGCGGGGGCGGCTCAGACGTCGGCGGTGTGACGGGCGGCCCGGACCCCGCGCATGCCGAGCTTGGCCCGGCAGCGGGGATAGCTGGAGCAGCCCCAGAACGGGCCGTGCTTGCCCTGGCGGGGGGTCATGCCGGCGCCGCAGGCCGGGCAGGTGGGGGTGGTCCAGTCGCCCTCGGTGGCCAGTTCGAGCAGGCGGCGGCTGGCGTCGTCGGGCAGGCGCTGGATCATGGCGAGGATCAGCCGGCCGTCGATGAGGGTGATGCGGTTGATCGCGGCGAACTCCCGGGCGTTGTCGGTGAAGCCGTTGGGGGCCATGAAGAAGGCCCGCTCGATGTTTTCGTGGGCCATCGCGCCGCGCAGCTCGCGCATGGTCTTGACGCCGACCGGCTGGCCCCAGGCCTTGCACTGGACGATGGCGGTGCAGCGGTCGAGGTCGTCCGGGTCCTGGTAGAGGCGGATGTCCACGCCGCCGTCGGCGCCCATCCGGGTGGTGGCGGCCTTGATGCCCTTCTCGTTGTAGAAGGCGCAGCAGACGTCCTCGAAGCGCTTCCATTCCATGCGGTCGATCACGTCGAGGGACCACTCGGCGGGCCGGTCGGCCACGTCGCGATGGGCGGCGACGCCCCGATACCCGCGGCGCTCGCCGACGAACTCGGACAGGGGCATCACGAACTCGGACAGGGGCGCCATGAACTGCGGCAGGGGCGCCGCGTCGTGGTGGGCCTGGGTGACGTAGCGGATGAAGGCGAGCAGCCCGAAGACGAGGGCCCCGAAGAGGAAGAACCCCTGGACGACGGGCAGCATGCCCTTGAGGTGACCGTGGCCGCCGATCGCCAGCGGCGCGATGCCGAAGACGATCAGCAGGCAGGCCAGGGCAAACAGGGCCGCGGGCTTCCAGCTGGGGGGAGCGGGACGGTCGGGCACGACGGCGCCGGCCGCGACACCGTGACGGCTGTAATCGGACATCTTCTTTCGCGCATGACAAACGAAGCCGCAATTTTAAGGGCATTTAATTCATAAGTCATTGCAAAACATCGTCTCGTGAAGCGGCTTCAGCCGAAACGGATGCGCCGGCTGCGCTCCAGCCGCTGGGCGAAGCGGGGGTAATCCAGCCCGGTGCGGGTGCGCAGGGCCTTGGCCAGATTGCCGATCTCGCGCCAGCGGGGGGTGAAGCCCGGCTGGCGGAAGGCGAAGACGATGTCGTTGCCGTCGGGCAGGCGGATGGTGAGCAGGCGGTCGTCGAAGACCTGGGCGATCATCGCCAGGTGGTCTTCGCGGCTGTCCTTGTCGCCGGCCAGATTGGCCACCATCACGCCACGCCCGGAGAGGGCGTCATGCACGTTCTGGTAGAAGCCGATGGAGCTGACCGAACCGGACAGGCCGTGGCGGTCGAAGGCGTCCATCATCACCACGTCGGGGCGCTCATCCCACGCGCGGCTCTTCACCACCCAGTCGGCGCCGTCGCCTTCGATCACGCTGAGGCGGGCGTCGTCGGGCGGCAGCTCGAACTCGTCCCGGAAGGCGATCACGTGGGGGTCGATCTCGACCACCGTGATCTTCGCCGAACCCACGTGGCGGTAGCAGAACTTGGCCAGCGACCCGCCGCCGAGACCCAGCATCAGGATCTGCCGCGGGCGCGGGCAGAACAGCAGGAAGCCCATCATCGCCTGGGTGTAATCGAGCACCAGGGCGTATGGATCCTTCAGGCTCATGGTGCTCTGGATCAGCGACAGCGAGAAATGCAGGCTGCGGGTGGTGCCGTCGTCGATCACGAAGGGCTTGTCGTATTCGCCCGAGCGCACCTGACGCAGCAGGCACGGGCCGTCGCAGTCGGCGGGCTCGAGAAGCCGGATGGTGTCGGTGTCAGACAGGAAGGGGCTGGGCAGGACGAGAATGGAAGGCGACGAAGCGGGCACGGCGAATCTTGCGTGGGCGTGACGAGCGCCCATTGTAAGGCCACGCACCCCGGATGCGGCGTGGCGACGGATGGCAGCTTCATAGCCACCGCCCCGTCGCAGCCGAACCGGGGGAAGCGCCGGACAGTCACCACTAAAGTTGTAACACCCGGCGTCGTTACCGCCTATTAGCGCGACCTGTTGGAGGTGCTACAGGCCGCCGGAAGACTGCCCAAACACCTCTCGGGGAAAAACATGACCATCGCCAAACGCCTCATGCTGCTCGTCGGCGCCACCCTTGTCAGCCTGCTGACGCTGACCTTCATCAATTACCAGCAAATGAACAAGGTATTCGATGCTGCCAACCACGCCACCATCAACGTAGTGCCAAGCCTCGACCTCCTTATCAAGGCATCCTCGGACTACGGCCGGCTACGGGTGCGTGTCTTCCGCCATGTGCTGGCCACCGATCCCGCCGAGATGGCCGAGATCGAGAAGACGCTGGCCGAGGCCCATACATGGATCGGCCAGTCCCTGAAGAAATACGAGGAGTACATCGCCGACGCTGAGGACAAGCGCCTTCTGGAGGTCGAAAAGCAGTCGCTCGCCGAATACAACAAGGCCATCGAGGGCGTGGTGTTGCTCTCCCGAGAGAACAAGGTCGAAGAAGCGCGGGCTCTGCTGAAGCGGATTCAGAACAAGGAGGTGAAGGTTATCGACGACCTGAGAGCCCATGTGAAATACAACGAGCAAATCGCCCAACGGGCCGCGGCGGAAGCCATCGACGCCAAGCACACCGCCACCTGGATCGCCTTCGGGATCCTCGGCGTCTCCGCGATGGTGATGATCGTCATCAGCCTGCTGACGATCCGCAGCATCACCCGCCGCATCGCCGAAGCCACCGAGATGACCGCCCGCATCGCCGAAGGCGACCTGCGCCAGACCCCGCCCACCTCCGGCACCGCCGACGACGAGATCGGCCAAATCCTGACCGCCCTCGAAAAGATGCGTGCCGAGCTCGCCCAGACGATCAGTGGCGTCATCGCCAATTCCAACCAGGTGGCCAGTTCGGCCTCCGAGCTGTCGGCCACCGCGCACCAGGTTTCGGTGAGCAGCGAACAGCAGTCTTCGTCCACGGCGTCGGCTGCCGCCGCGGTGGAAGAGCTGACGGTGAGCATCGACCACGTGGGCTCCAGCGCCGACGAAGCCAACGAACGCGCCATCGAGGCCGGTCGCCAGGCGGCCAACAGCGGCGCCGAAGTGACCGCCGCCGCCGACAAGATCGGCAAGGTGGCCGATCAGGTGGAGAACACCTCCGGCCAGATCCAGCAGCTCTCCGAGCAGGTCCAGCAGATCGACAAGATCACCGTGGTGATCCGCGAAGTGGCCGACCAGACCAATCTCCTCGCGCTCAACGCCGCGATCGAAGCCGCCCGCGCCGGCGAACAGGGCCGCGGCTTCGCGGTGGTGGCCGACGAGGTACGCAAGCTCGCCGAACGCACCACCAGCTCGGTGCGCGAGATCAGCAACGTCATCAGTGCCATCCAGCAGGGCGCCATCGGTGCGGCGACCAGCATGCAGTCGAGCCGCACCCTGGTGGGCGAGGTGGTGTCTTCGGCCACCGCCGCCAGCAATTCGATGGGCAACATCCGTAATGGCGCCCACACGATGCAGGGCGCGATCGAGAGCATCAGCGATGCCCTGCGCGAACAGCGCGGCGCCTCCACCGAGCTGGCCCGCAACGTCGAGGCCATCGCCCAGATGTCGGAGGAAAACTCGGCTGCTGTAACGTCGGTGGCCGATACAGCTCATCGCCTGGTTGGCGTCTCGGATCAGCTCAAATCTAGCGTGGCGCGCTTCCGGGTGTAAGTCGGCCGAACTTCCAGATCGGCGGCCTCCCTTGGTGGCCGCCCGGCAGGGACAAAGCGAACTGCAGCAGCGGAAATCAATAGAAACGAAACGGACCGGCCATCGAACCCTATTGAAGCTATTTCCAGGTCATCCCTTCAAGTTCTGGCGCGGAATGCCGTTGCTGGCGACACAGCCCGCCAACAACGGCACGCATTGTCGTCCGACGCAGAGAGACCTGTTATGACCATTTCCCGACGCCTGCAGCTCCTTGTTGCCATCGCCATCGCGAGCCTGCTCATCCTTGCCGGCATCAACGTTTACCAGATGAACCGCGTCTTCGATGCGGCCAGCTTTGGCAACGAGAACGTAGTCCCCAGCATCCGGCTGCTCAACACCGTGACCTCTGAAATGGGGCGTGCGCGGGTGCGCGCCTACCGCTACACCATCCAGACCGACCCCGCCGACCGGGCCAAGCTCGATACGATGCTCCAGGAAGCCCGGACCATGATGGACAAAGCGCTCAAGGAATACGAGCCTCTCATCGCCAACGAAGAGGATCGCAAGATGCTGGAAGCGGAGCGTGCCAGCCTCGCTGAATACAACGCACACATCGACGAAGCCCTAGCCCTAGCCCGCGCCGGCAAGAACGCAGAAGCGCAGGCGATCCTGATCAATAACGTCGGTCTGGCTCTGCGCTTTGACGATCAACTTTCCGCCCACCGACACCTCAACGAGAAACTCGCCCAGGAAGCGACCGCCAACGGCCTCGCCACCAAATCGAGCGCCACCTGGATTGCTGGCGCCTTGCCCGTTTTCGCGGGGGTTCTCTTCTTGCTGTTCGGGCGGAGCATCGGCCTGAGCATCACCAATCGCCTCGACGACGCCAACCGGATGGCCGAACGGATCGCCAACGGCGACCTGACGTCCGCGGGCCCGCTCAACCACAACCGTGACGAGATCGGCCGGCTGCTGGGCGCCCTCGAAAAGATGCGTACCGAACTGTCCAGCACCATCCAGCAGGTCATCAGCAGCTCCACCGAGGTAGCCGGCTCGGCGACACAGCTGTCCACCGCAGCCCAGCAGGTCTCGGTGAGCAGCGAGCAGCAGTCGGCCGCCACCGCCTCGGCCGCCGCCGCGGTTGAAGAACTGACCGTGAGCATCGACCACGTGGGCAACAGCGCCGAGGACGCCAGCCACCGCGCGGCGGAAGCCGGCAGCCGGGCCGCCGAAAGCGGCCGTGGCGTCGACGCGGCCGCCATCAAGATCAACCAGATCGCCTCCCAGGTGGAGAGCACCGCCGAGCAGATCCAGACCCTGTCTGAGCAGGTCCGCCAGATCGACTCGATCACCGTGGTGATCCGCGAAGTGGCCGACCAGACCAACCTGCTGGCCCTCAACGCCGCCATCGAAGCCGCCCGCGCCGGCGAGCAGGGCCGCGGCTTTGCGGTGGTGGCCGACGAGGTGCGCAAGCTGGCCGAACGCACCACCAGCTCGGTGCGCGAGATCAGCAACGTCATCAGCACCATCCAGCAGGGCGCGGTGGGCGCGGTGACGAGCATGCAGTCCAACCGCGCGCTGGTCACCGAGGTGGTCGCCTCGGCCGGCGCGGCCAGCGATTCGATGGGCAGCATCCGCGACTCGGCCAGCACCATGCACGGCGCGATCGAGAGCATCAGCGACGCCCTGCGCGAGCAGCGCGGCGCCTCCACCGAGCTGGCCCGCAACGTCGAAGCCATCGCCCAGATGTCGGAGGAAAACTCCGCCGCGGTGGCCTCGGTGGCCGGCACGGCCCACCGGCTGGTGACTGTTTCGGACAGCCTCAAGTCCAGCGTGGCCCGTTTCCGCGTCTGAGCGACAGGCTTGCCAGATCAGGCTGCGACACTATGACGCACCGTTTTGGTGCATGATTTTGCGATCCATCAACCTTTTTCGGTAGGCCGGGATTTAAGGTGCGCGCTCTTGCCAAATAACAGGGAGCGTCACCATGATCCGCCGTGTTCCGCACCGGCCCGCCGTCCTTCCGCTGGCCCTCGCCAGCGCCTTCGCCTGCAGCCTGCCGGCCCTCGCCGCCCAGCCCGAAACCCTCGGCCAGGTGGTCGTCACCGCGCCGGCGATGGAAGCGCCGCTCACCGTCACCACCGACCCCCGCGCGCCGCGCCAGCCGGTGCCCGCCCATGACGGCGCCGACTACCTCAAGACCATCCCTGGCTTCTCGGTGATCCGCAAGGGCGGCACCGACGGCGATCCGGTGTTCCGCGGCATGGCCGCTTCCCGGCTCGGCATCCTGCTCGACGGCGAGATGATCCTCGGCGGCTGCGGCATGCGCATGGACCCGCCCACCGCCTACGTCTTCCCCGAAGCCTTCGACCGCATCACCGTGCTGAAGGGCCCGCAGACGGTCAAGTACGGCCCCGGTAACAGCGCCGGCGTGGTGCTCTTCGAGCGCAGCCCCAAGGTGCGCAGCGGCTACTCGGCCTACGCCGACGCCAGCCTGCTGGTGGGCAACTTCGGGCGCAACGATCAGATGTTCGAGGCCGGCGTCGGCAACGAGCGTTTCTACGGCGAGATCACCGGCACCCATTCCCACGCCCAGGACTACCGCGACGGCAAGGGCCGCAGCGTGCATTCGGCCTACGACCGCTGGAGCACCAACGGCGCCCTGGGCTGGACGCCCGACGCCGACACCCGCCTTGAGCTGACCTTCGCCCGCAGCGACGGCCGCGCCGCCTATGCCGACCGCTCAATGGACGGCGTCAAGTTCGACCGCAGCAACGTCGGGCTGAAGTTCGAGAAGCAGCGGATCAGCCCGCTGCTGGCCAAGCTGGAAGCGCAGGTCTATCACAATTACGTGGATCACGTGATGGACAACTACACCCTGCGCACGCCGCCGATGATGAAGATGGTGAGCAACCCGGATCGCCAGACCCAGGGCGGGCGCATCGCCGCAACGCTGGATCTGTCGCCCCGCACCAGCCTCGAGACCGGCCTCGACTTCCAGCGCAACGAGCACACCCTGCGCACCGCCAGCGGCGCCGCCACAGGCACCTTTGCCAGCAAGCCCCGGGTTGCGGACATGGGCTTCAAGAGCTGGGGCGTGTTCGGCGAACTCGCCCACGAGCTGAATGCCGGCAACCGTCTGCTGGGCGGCGCGCGGGTGGACTTCAGCGAGGCCGAAGACAAGCGTTCCGGCCGCAGCACCTCCGGCCAGACCGACAAGGACACCCTCAAGGCCGGCTTCCTGCGCTGGGAGAACGCCTACGCCCCCACCACCACCCTCTTCGCCGGCCTCGGCCACAGCGAGCGCAGCGCCGACTACTGGGAGCGCAGCAAGTCGCCGGCCGCCACCGCCATGACCAGCGGCAGCGCGAGCACCTTCCTGCTCAAGCCCGAAAAGACCACCCAGCTCGACACCGGCGCCATCTACGCCGCCGGCGGGCTCCGGGCGTCCGTCTCGGCCTTCTACGCCAAGCACAAGGATTTCATCCAGATCCGCCGCATCGACGCCTACGCCAGCGACGCCACCAACATCGACGCCACCACCTACGGCCTCGAAGGCGACCTGAGCTACCGCCTCGCCACCTTCTGGCAGACCTACGCCACCCTGGCCTGGACCCACGGCGAAAACGACAGCACCGGCCAGCCGCTGTCGCAGATCGCCCCGCTGGAGGCCCGCCTGGGCGCCGGCTACGACGACCGCACCTGGAGCGGCGGCGCCCTGCTGCGCCTGGTGCAGGGCCAGAAGCGCTACGACACCAACTACGGCAACATCGTCGGGCAGGACATCGGCAGTTCGGCCGGCTTTGCGATCTTCTCGGTCAATGGCGGTTATCGTCCGGCCAAGGGCACCCTCATCAGCGCCGGCGTGGATAACCTGTTCGACAAGACCTACGCCGAGTTCATCAGCCGCGGCGGCGCCAGCATCGGCGGCTTCACCCAGACCACCCGGGTGAACGAGCCGGGCCGCACCCTGTGGCTGAAAGCCAACTTCGAGCTGCGCTGAGCGCCGCCGGCCACCTCGCCCCCGCCGCCGGGGGCCGGGTGGCCGTCAGCCCACCAGCGCCACCGACTTGATCTGTGCCACCACCGCCATTCCCTCCACCAGCCCCAGCTGATCCTTCGACAGCCGGGTGATGCGGGCCAGCAGACGCGTGCCGGCCGCGTCCAGGCTCACCAGACACTGGGCCGGGTGGGCCCCCGGCGCAAAGCCCAGCACCCGCGCCGGCAGCCGGTTGACGATGCTCGACGGGTTGTCGGCCACCAGGGCGATGCTCACGTCCCGCGCCTGGATCTTGAGCCGCGCGGCGGCCCCCAGCGGCAGGGGCTTGCGGGTCACCTGGATGCTGCCGCCGGCAAAGGCCAGCCGGGTGAGCTGGTAGGCCTCGTCGTGGGCGGCCACGGTGGTATCGACCAGCACCGCCGCGTCCTCGTCCAGCGCCAGGGGCAGATCCACCCGGGCCAGCAGCTCGCGGCACGGCCCGCTGGCGCGCACCCGGCCCTGCTCCAGCAGCACCAGATGGTCGGCCAGCCGCAGCACCTCGTCCATCGAATGACTCACGTACAGCACCGGAATCGCCAGCTCGTCGTGCAGACGCTCCAGGTAGGGCAGGATCTCCTGCTTACGGGCCGCGTCGAGGGCCGCCAGCGGCTCGTCCATCAGTAGCAACCGCGGGCTGGTGAGCAGCGCCCGGGCAATCGCCACCCGCTGCCGCTCGCCGCCCGAGAGACGATCCGGGCGGCGGTCGAGCAGGTGTCCGATGCCCAGCAGCGCCACCGCCGCGTCGTGCCCCACCCGACGCTCGGCCGGGGCGATGCGCTTCTGGCCAAAGGCCAGGTTGTCCCGCACCGACAGGTGGGCAAACAGGCTCGCCTCCTGGAACACGTAGCCCAGCGCCCGCTTGTGGGTGGGCAGGCAGATGCGCCGGGCGTCGTCCTGCCACACCTCGCCGTTCACCTCCACCCGCCCCGCGCCCCGCGCCAGCCCCGCCACGCAGCGCAGCAGGGTCGTCTTGCCCGAGCCCGAAGCCCCGAACAGCGCCGTCACGCCCCGCCCGGGCAGAGCCAGATCCACATCCAGCGCAAAATCCGCCAGGGGCAGGCGGGCCTGGATCGACAGCCCGCTCATGACCCGAACCCCGAGGTGTTGCGGGCGCCGCCAAAGCGGTAGAGCAGCACCAGCGTGAGGAAGGAAAAGGCCACCAGCCCCGCCGCCAGCTCGTGGGCCTGGGCGTACTCGAAAGCCTCCACGTGGTTGTAGATCTGCACCGACAGCACCTGGGTCTTGCCCGGAATGTTGCCGCCGATCATCAGCACCACGCCAAACTCACCCACGGTGTGGGCAAAGCCCAGCACCGCCGCGGTGAGCAGCCCCGGCCGGGCCAGGGGCAGCGCCACCTTGAAGAACGCCTCCGCCGGCGACGCGCGCAGGGTGGCCGCCACCTCCAGCGGGCGCTCGCCCATCGCCATGAACGCGTTCTGGATCGGCTGCACCACGAAAGGCAGCGAGTAGAACACCGAAGCCACCACCAGCCCCGGGAAGGTGAAGGGCAGCCCGCCCAGCCCGAGCGCCTCGGTGAGCCGCCCCACCGGGCCGGACGGCCCCAGCACGATCAGCAGGTAAAAGCCCAGCACCGTGGGCGGCAGCACGATGGGCAGCGCCACCACCGCCCCCACCGCGCTGCGCAGGGGCGAACGGGTGCGGGCCAGCCACCAGGCGATGGGCGTGCCGACCGCCAGCAGCAGCACCGTGACCAGCCCCGCCAGCTTGAAGGTCAGCCACACCGCCAACCAGTCGTCGTTCGAGAGATCCATGCTTCAGCGCTCGTAACCGTAAGTGCGGATCACCGCCAGCGCCGCCGGCGACTTGAGGTAGTCCATCAGCGCCGCCGCCGCAGCGCTGCCCTTGCCCTTGTCGAGCACCACCGCATCCTGGCGGATCGGGGTGTGCAGCCGGGCCGGCACCAGCCAGTGCGAACCGTCGATGAGCTTGCCGTCGCGGTGGATCTGGGCGAAGGCGATGAAGCCCAGCTCGGCGCTGCCCGACACCACGAACTGCTGGGCCTGGGTGATGCTCTCGCCGGTCACGAGCTTGCCCTGCAGCGCGTCGGCCACGCCCAGCGCCTTCAGGGTCTCCGTCGCCGCCAGCCCGTAGGGCGCCAGCTTGGGGTTGGCGATGGCGAGGTGCTCGAACCGGCCCGCCCGGAGCACCTCGCCCTTGTCGTCCACCAGCCCCGGCCGGGGCGACCACAGCACCAGCCGGCCGATGGCGTAGGTGAACTGGCTGCCCGCCACCCCGTCGCCCTCCCTCGCCAGCCGGGCCGGCGTCTCGTCGTCGGCCGCCAGCAGCACCTGGAAGGGCGCGCCGGACTTGATCTGGGCGTAGAACTTGCCCGTGGAGCCGAACACCAGCCGGGCCTTGTGGCCGGTGGCCTTCTCGAAGTCGGCGGCGATCCGCTGCATCGGCGCGGTGAAGTTGGCGGCCACCGCCACCGACACCTCGTCGGCCCGGGCGGCCGACGCGGCGCCCGCCAGGGCAAGGCTCAGGGCAAGCACGCGAAACAAGGTTTTCATGGGTTCTCTCCGGTAGCGGGAAGGTCAATCGAAGACGGCAAGGATCACCGACGTGGCCTGGAACACCGCGCAGGCCGGCACGCCCACCGCCAGCTCAAGCTCGTCGATGCTGTCGTGGGTGACCACCGCGGTGAGGTTGCGCCCCCCGGGCAGGGTGATCGTCACCTCCGAGCTGACCGGCCCGGCGTGGATCGCCGACACCGTGCCCCACAGGTGGTTGCGGGCGGTGGTGCGCGCGGCCGGGTCGGTCACGATGAGCACCGACGGCGCCTTCACGAAGGCGTGCACCTCCTTGCCGATGGTCAGCGCCAGGTTCTCGGCGCTGGCCCGGGTAATCACCGCCACCAGCTCGTTGGCGTCGTCCAGGCGCAGGCGCACCTCGAAGCTCACCTCGCCCTCGCGCAGGCCGGTAATCGCCCCGACGAACTGGTTGCGCGCGCTGGTGCGCATCGACATGCGCCGCAGCAAGGTCTGGAACTCCCGCACCGTACTGCCGTCGGCCCCGCCCAGGCGCTGGGAGAGCCGGTCGATGGCGTCCTGGTATTCCTGCTCCACCGCCCGGTACATGGCGATCACCCGCCGGCCATAGTCGGTGACGGCGGTTCCGCCCCCGTGCCGGCCGCCCACCGAGCGCGCCACCAGCGGCGCCTCGGCGAGGTTGTTCATCGCATCCACCGCGTCCCACGCCGCCTTGTACGACAGCGGCACCGCCTTGGCGGCCTGGGAGATCGAGCCGTAGCGGTCGATGGCCTCCAGCAGGCGGATGCGGGTGTCGCCAAGAAAGGTGCCGAACTCGGTATCGACTGTCAGCTTTCCGACAAGTTTGTGCTGAACGGGGCGGCGGCTTGTCATGAATCTACCTATATAAGCGGATATACAACGGTGCGTACTCTACGCCAGCAAATAACGGGCCACAAATGCTGCGCTGCGCTATGGTTGTCTCCACCCAGCCCGACCCCGTAAGGTGGGCAGCACGGTCGACCGCCCTTCCCCGCAATCAGGAGCCCACCATGAAGATCAGCGCACGCAATGTGTTCGACGGCATCGTCGCGGCCATCAAGCCCGGCCCCATCAACAGCGAAGTGGACATCGACCTGCCCGGCGGCGTCCGGATCGTCGCCACCGTCACCCACGACAGCGTGGCGGAGCTGGGCCTCGCGGCCGGCAGACCGGCGAAGGCCATCGTCAAGGCGTCGTCGGTGCTGGTGCTGGCCGACGGGGCCGGTGTGAAGCTCTCCGCCCGCAACCGCCTGGAGGGCACCGTCAGCGCCATCGTCCAGGGCCCGGTGAGCAGCAGCGTGACCATCGCCCTGCCCCAAGGCGCCAGCGTGTGCGCCACGGTCACCCACGAGGGCCTGCTCGCCCTGGGCCTGAAGGTGGGCGACCCGGCTACCGCCGTCTTCAAGGCCCCCGCGGTGATCGTCGGCGTCGACGCCTGAGCGGCCGCGGCAGCGCCCCCCCGGATGGTGCAGGGCGGAACGCCGACCGGCGCGCCGCCCTGTCTTGCTATATCGGCCGCTACATAGCGCAGCCTGCCACGGCCGGCATTGGCGATAGCACGCCGCTATTTCTATCAGAGATCAATTCAACTGGAGCGATTCACCGCGAAGATCGATACTTGCCTCGACACCGCCGCCGGCACGCCAGCCGGGCATCGACCCGCGTCGGCGACGGTGTGAAAAACCCCTCGGAGGGCCCTCTCCGGCGCGAACCACCGGCCTCGGTCGGCGCTCAAACGCTTGCCGAGCCCATCGCCCCCCGGAGAGAACCGTGGAACGAGAACAACAAGACAGGATCGCCGCCATGCCCCGCTGCCAGGATGCCACCTCCATCGCCGCCCCCGCCGGGGATCTGCTCTCGAGCGCCGGCCGCCACGGCCTGTTCGTGCTCGGTGGCGTCAGCTTCGCGGTCGGCGCCGTTGGGCTGGTGCTGCCGCTGCTCCCCACCACCATCTTCTGGATCGTCGCGGCCTGGGCCTGGAGCAAGAGCTGTCCGCGCCTCCAGCAGCGCCTCTACGCCGCGCCCGGCGTCGGCCAACACGTGCGCGCCTGGATCGAGGAGGGGCGCATCAGCCGACGGGGCAAGCACTTCGCCCTGGGCGGCCTGGCCTTCGGGCTGGCCACCAGCGCCTGGGCCCTGGCGGCCACGCCGCTCATCCTGGCGGCGGTGGGGCTGCCGCAGATCGCCGCCGGCTTTTACATCGCCAGCCGGCCGGAGTGACCCGACCGGCCCGGCCACCGCCCGTCAGCGGTTGGCCAGCCACACGTCCAGCCCCTGGGCGTTGAGTTCCACGTCCAGCGCCAGAATCCTGCGCGCCTCATCGGCCGACACCCGCCAGCCGCTGCGCTTCGCCTCGTCGGCCACCAGCGCCCAGATGTCCTCCTCGATGCGCTGCTTGCGTGCCTCGCCCGCCGCGGCATGGCGCTCGGCAATCGCCACATGGGCGTCGATCAGGCGGTGCAGGTCGGCGGCCAGCCGGGGCACATCGGTCACCTGGGCGTAGTGGGTGAGATACATCGCCGCCGGCTGCTCGGCCTCCATGCGGCGGATCGAGTCGTGCATCGCATCGGGCTCGAACTGCACCGGCGTGGTGGTGGGGAAGATGCTCGGCCGGCCGTCCACGTCGAACTGCCGGTAGGACAGCCCGAAGGTGTCGCCCGTGAAGAAGCTGCGGCTGCGGGTGTCGAAGTAGCACACGTGATGGCGGGCGTGCCCCGGCGTGTCGAACACCCGGATCGTCCGCCCGGCCAGGGACAGCTCCAGCCCGTCGGTGGCCTCCACGATGCGCGCGACCGGCACCGGAATCAGCTCGCCGTAGAGTTCCTTCGCCCGCTCCGGGCCATACACCGCCGACACCCCGGCGAACAGCTTCGAGGGCTCCGCCATGTGCCGCGCGCCACGGGGGTGCACCACCAGCTTCGCGTTGGGAAACGCCTGCATGAAGGCGCCCGCGCCGCCGGCGTGGTCCAGGTGGATGTGGGTGAGCATCACGTAGTCCACCGCCTCGGGCGACAGGCCGGTCTCCGCCAGCGCCTGCTCCACGTGCACCAGCGCCGCATTGTTGCCGGTATCGACCAGCGCGGCGCGGCCGCCCTCCTCGATCAGGTGGATCGCCGCCACACCCGTACCCGTGTAGCCCGAATCCACGGCGAAGATCCCGTTACCGAAAGCGCTCAAACCCTGCATCGTCATCCCCCAGCCAAAAAAAGCCGATTCTATCCATTCGGCAGCGTATGGCGTCCGATTGCGTTACGTCAATGTTTCAGTTTCAAAAAAAGCGCCTAATGTCAAGTAAGAAAAAAGCTTACAAGACGAGAGGAGAAACCCATGTTGACGCTGCAAGACTGCATCGAGCTTTCCGACCTGTCCGAGGATGAAATCCTCGCCATCGCCGAGCACGAACACATCCCCGAAATGGCCGCCGTCGAGATGGGTTGTTACCTCTGCCACACGCCCAGCGGCGAAAAACGCATCCGCCGCATGATCGTCGACGACATCCGCCACGCCCGCGAAAAGGGCGACACCGCCCACGCCGCCATGCTCAAGACGGTGCTCCGACACTACGTCGCCGAGCATCACGGCACCAAGGCCTAGTTCTTTCGACATATCGCCAGACGCGGAGCGGGTTGGCATAATCCCGGGCCAACCCGAACAACAGCACGCTCCCGCCAATGGCCATCCTCCGTTGCAACAAATGCGGCCACGTCGCCGAAGTCCCCGGCGAACTCACCGGCCAGCAGATCGCCTGCCCGCAGTGCACCCAGCCGGTGGCGGTGTACGACACCGTCCTCTTCGTCCGCAAGGTGCTCCAGCAATACTTCGGCCAGCGCGACGAACTCAACGCGCTCAAAGCCCAGCAGGCGAGCGCCTTCCCCACGCTCAATGAAAGCCCCGCCGCGGCCGCCGGCGGCACCGATCTGGACGTGGACATCCACAACTCCGACCACCTCGCCAACGCCGCCCAGCACGCCGCCGTCCTCCAGTGGTTCGAGCGCCGCCAGATCCAGATCCGCGCCAATCACGACGCGGTGGACACCACCGGCTTCTTCGACGAGATCGCCATCGAGCTGGGCGACAACTACGACCAGCTCCGCGAGGTGGTGGACAAGATCCGCTGGGGCCAGCAGAAGGACGTGCCCAACTTCAGCCTCAACCTCGGCAAGCTCAGCCAGAAGGAAGGCCAGGCCGTGAACGCCTTCTGCAAGCGGCTCTACGACTGCGCCTTCCTGGCCAAGTATTTCTACCAGAAGCAGGAGAAGATCGGCCGGGCCACCATCCAGTCGGCCCCCGCGGTGCGCAGCTTCTTCGCGGGCGAGTGGCTGGAGTGGTACGCCTTCATGAAGGTGCTGGGCCTGATCCGCGAACGCCGGCAGCACTTCTCGTGCGCCCGCCAGCTCTCGGTGATCTTCCCCAACGAAGATCTCCACGAACTCGACGTCTTCTTCCTCATCGACGGCAGCACGCCGGTGTGCATCGAGTGCAAGACCGGCGAGTTCCGCCAGGACATCGACAAATACCTGCGCCTGCGCAAGCGCCTCGGCATCGACCGCAGCCAGTTCATCGTCTGCGCCACCGGCCTCACCGACGAGCAGGCCGCCGGCCTCTCCAGCACCTACGAGCTGACTTTCGTCACCCAGGCCGGCCTGACCGCCCATCTCGCCCGGCTGTTCTGAGGCTGGCCGGGGTAAAATCCCGGCCCTATGAGCCGCGCCCGCGAAACCCTATTCCACGTCTTCGGTTACACCCAGTTCCGCGGGCCGCAGGAAGACATCGTCGAACACGTAAGCGCCGGTGGCGATGCCTTGGTGCTGATGCCCACCGGCGGCGGCAAATCCCTGTGCTACCAGATCCCGGCGCTGCTGCGGCCGGGGGTGGCCATCGTCGTGTCGCCCCTCATCGCGCTGATGCAGGATCAGGTCTCCGCGCTCAAGGAGGTGGGCGCGGCGGCGGATTTCCTCAACTCCAGCCTCAGCTTCGAGCGGGCGATGGAGATCGAGCGGGCGATGCTCGCCGGCGCGCTGGATCTCCTCTACGTGGCGCCCGAGCGCCTCGTCACGCCGCGCTTCCTCGATCTGCTCGACCACCTCCACGAGGCCGGCCAGCTCGCCCTCTTCGCCATCGACGAAGCCCACTGCGTATCCCAGTGGGGCCACGACTTCCGGCCCGAATACCTGCAGCTCTCCATCCTGCCCGAGCGCTACCCGCAGGTGCCGCGCATCGCCCTCACCGCCACCGCCGACGCCCAGACCCGCCGCGAGATCGCCGAGCGCCTGCGCCTCACCGATGCGCGCGAGTTCGTCTCCAGCTTCGACCGGCCCAACATCCGCTACACCATCGTCCCCAAGGACAACCCCCGCGCCCAGCTGCTCGCCTTCCTCAAGGACGGCCACCTGGGCGAGGCCGGCATCGTGTACTGCAGCTCCCGCAAGAAGGTGGACGAGACCGCCGCCTGGCTCCAGGAAAAAGGCATCGCCGCCCTGCCCTACCACGCGGGCATGGGCGCCGACGAGCGCGCCATCAACCAGGACCGCTTCCTGCGCGAGGACGGCATCGTGATGGTCGCCACCGTCGCCTTCGGCATGGGCATCGACAAGCCCGACGTGCGCTTCGTGGCCCACCTCGACCTGCCCCGCTCCATCGAGGGCTACTACCAGGAAACCGGCCGCGCCGGCCGCGACGGCCAGCCCGCCGAAGCCTGGATGGCCTACAGCGTGGCCGATCTGGTGCAGCAACGCCGCTTCATCGACCAGGGCGAGGCCGGCGACGAGGTGAAGCGCGTCGCCACCGCCAAGCTCGACGCCCTGCTGGGCCTGTGCGAGACCACCGGCTGCCGCCGCCAGCGCCTGCTCGGCTACTTCGACGAAGAGGCCGAACCCTGCGGCAACTGCGACACCTGCCTGAACCCGCCCGAAGTGCGCGACGCCAGCGAATCGGCCCGCAAGGCGCTGTCCTGCGTGTTCCGCACCGGCAGCCGCTTCGGCGCCGCCCACGTGGTGGACGTGCTGATCGGCAAGGCCACCGACAACGTCAAGAAGTGGCAGCACGACCAGGTGAGCACCTTCGGCATCGGCACCGAACTCGACGACAAGGGCTGGCGCACCCTCATCCGCCAGCTCGTCGCCCACGGCGCCCTGGCGGTGGATCACGAGCGCTACGGCGCCCTCACCCTCACCGAAGCCGCCCGCCCCATCCTGCGGGGCGAAGCCGGCTTCACCCTGCGGGTCGACCCCAGCCCGACCAAAAAGAAGAAAGACGCCGCCCGCCGCATCGACTGGCCCGAGGCCACCGGCGAGGAAGCCGAACGCCTCAACCGCCTGCGCGCCTGGCGGGCCAGCACCGCCAAAGCGCGCAACGTGCCGGCCTACGTGATCTTCCACGACGCCACCCTACGCGACATCGCCCGCCGCTGCCCCGACAGCATCGTGGCCCTGGCCACCATCTCCGGCGTGGGCGACCGCAAGCTCGACGCCTACGGGCAGGACATCCTGGCCGTCCTCGCCGAAGGCTGAGGCCCCAGCGCCTCAGTGCCTCAGAGCCTCAGCGGGGCCGGCCGGCGCGAATCTCCGCCGCCCGCCGCTCGGCCGCCTCGGCCTGGGCCGTGTGGCCCGCCTTGCGCTCCAGCTCGGCCAGCAGGGTCAGCGCCGCCACCATGAAATCCGGCGCCTCGGCCACGTAACGCTCCGCCGTGGCCTGCACCTGCCGGTTCAGGGCCAGCGCCCCGGCGTCGTCCCCCTGGGCGGCCCGCAGGCCGGCCAGCTGGAAGCGCACGTTAGCCACCTGCAGGCTATCCTCGCCCGCCACCTCCACCCAGCGGGCCAGCGCCTTCCGGCACACCGCCTCCGCATCGGCCGGGCGGGATTGCTCGGCAAGGTTGCCGCACAGGTTGGTCTCGGCCGCGGCAATCGTCGGCGGCGTGGCAAGGGGGTTGCGCCGGAACACCTCCAACGCCTCCCGGAACAGCACCTCCGCCTCCCCGTGGCGGTTCTCGGCGCCGTACAAAAAGGCGCGGTTGTTGAGCATCCGCCCGTATTCCGGACTGCGCTTCCCCTCCCGGGCCGCCACGATGCCCAGGGCGCGCTCGTAAAGCCGGTGGGCTTCGTCGTAACGACGCTGGGCCCGGTACACCGTGGCCAGGTTGTTGAGCGCGCTCGCCACCAGCATCGACTCCGGCCCCGCGGCCTTCTCGCTCGCCGACAGCAGGCGCTGGGCGAGCTGCTCCGCCTTCGCCTGATCGCCGCTGCCCGAAGCCGCGCTCAAGGCCAGCCCCAGCACCTCCACGCTCCCCGCGTTGCCGCCGCCGGTGGTCTTCTCGTCGATCGCCAGCGCCCGCTGGGCGTCGAGGTCGGCCTCCCGAAAACGCAGCTGCACCAGCCGGAGCTTGGCCCGCGCGGTAAGCGCCAGCCCCACCACCGGGTGCCCGGCCCCCAGCTGCCGCTCGCCAATCGTCACCGCGCGCCCGATGGTGGCCTCCGCCTCTGCGTTGCGGCCCAGGGCGATCTGCTCCCGGCCCAGGCCGACCAGCGCATAGGCCAGATCGCCGCTATCCGCGCCGCGCAGCGTCTCGACGAGGCTCACCACCTGCCGGTAGCCCTGCTCGGCCTCCTCATGCCGCTCCAGCCGCGCCAGCGCGTTGGACTGCACATCCAGGGCCTCGGCCATCTGCAGCGACGCGGCCCCGCCGTCCCGCTCGATCAAGGCCCGGGCCCGCTGGGTCAGGGCCACCGCCTCGGCGGCCTGCCCTCGCAGCATCTTCACCCCGGCCAGATGCACCAGCGGCTGGGCCAGCAAGGGCGAGTCGGGCCCCACCGCCCGCTCCACCAGGCCAACGCTGCGCCTGAGCACCACCTCCCCCTCGTCCAGCCGCCCCAGAGACAGCAGCGCCGGGCCCAGCACCTGCAGGCTGGCAAACACCGGCGGGCTATCCCGGCCGCCCTCCTTCTCGGCCAGATCGAGCGCCTCCAGCGCCTTGCGGCGCGACGCCTCGAAATCGCCCTGCTGATAGCTGGCCGCGGCATCCCGCTGCAGCGCCTGCCACGCCGGGCTCTGGGCCATGGACAGCGGCACGCCGGACACCAGCATCCCCGCCAGCGCCGCCGCCCGCACTCGTCTGCGCATCGACATTCCGGTTCTCCCCTCTTCAGTCGGCTGGCCGCCAGAAACCTGATCGGCATCGCCCCCAGCTTACGCAGGCGCCAGCGCCGCCGCTTTGCGCCAGCGCAAGCCTGTCGCGGCCGGCCTGCGCTATCGTCCAATCATGAACGCACGCCCGCTTGCCGCCCTCGGCGCGCTCCTCCTGGCCGCCTGCGCCCCCCCCGACACCGGCCGCATCGCCGGCGCGGCCACCTCGCCCCTGCACGACCTCAACCTCCTCCACGCCAGCATCCCGCCGGTGCTGATCGAGGCCGTCAAAGCGCCTTACGCCATCCCCGCCACCGCCAACTGCCCGGCCTTCGGGCTGGCCGTGCGCGAGCTGGACGCCGTGCTCGCGCCGGATGTGGATGCCCCCAAAGCACCAGACCGCGGCCTCGTGGACCAAGGCGGCACCCTGGCCGGCGACGCCGCCATCGGCGCCATCAAGGGCGCGGCCGACGGCCTGCTGCCCTACCGCAGCTGGGTGCGCAAACTGAGCGGCGCCGAACGGGAGAGCGCCCGGGTGCGCGCCGCCATCGCCGCCGGCAACGCCCGACGCTCATTTCTCAAGGGCATGATGGGCGCCAGCGGCTGCCCCTGGCGCAACGAACCCCTGCCGCCCGCCCCCTGAGCCCCCGCCACGGCCCGACGCCATCGCAGGGGGCCAGAATGGACAACGGGCGCCCATGGCGCCCGTTTAGCGTGCAGCGGGTGGCGGCCTGCTTACAGCACGGCCAGCAGTTCCACCTCGAACACCAGCGTGGCGTTGGGCGGGATCACCCCACCGGCGCCGCGGGCACCGTAGCCCAGGTTGGGCGGAATGGTCAGCTTGCGGGTGCCGCCCACCTTCATGCCCTGCACGCCCTCGTCCCAACCGGCGATCACGCGACGACCGCCCAGGGGAAACACGAAGGGATCGTTGCGATCCTTGCTGGAATCGAACTTGCGGCCATCGGTGAGCCAGCCGGTGTAATGCACCTGGACGTTCTTGCCCGCAACGGCTTCGGCACCGGTGCCCACTTCGATATCTTCAATGACGAGGCCGCTCGCCGTAGTAACTTGAGTCATGGAACGCTCCTGTTTGATGAACGGCGGATTCTATCAACCCGCGGCACACTGCAGGGGCACGCCACCGCCCCACGCAGCAAACACCACACCCGGCTGGATCAGCCGCCCTTGCGCCGCGCCGCAAACGCCTTGCGGAACTTGGCCACCTTGGGCGCCACCACAAACTGGCAATAGGGCTGGCGGCCGTTACGGGCAAAGTAGTTGTCGTGATAGGGCTCTGCCGGCCAGAAAGTGCCGGCGGGCTCCACCTCGGTGACGATGGGCGCATCGAAGCCCCCCTCGGCGGCAAGCTGGGCGATCTTGGCCCGGGCCGCCGCGTCCTGCGCCGGGCTGGTGGTGAAGATCGCCGACCGATACTGGGTGCCCACGTCGTTGCCCTGGCGGTTGGGCGTGGTCGGGTCGTGGATCGCAAAGAAGATGTCGAGCAGTTCGGAATAGCCGATCACCGCCGGGTCGAACTCGATGCGCACCGCCTCGGCGTGGCCGGTATCGCCGTCGCACACCCGCTCGTAGCTGGGCGCATCCAGCTGCCCGCCGATATAGCCGGACTGCGCCGCGCTCACCCCCGCCACATCGAGGAACACCGCCTCGATGCACCAGAAGCAACCGCCCGCCAGAATGGCAAGCTCGTTCGTCTTTTCGCTCATTGTCGTCTCTCCAGGCCGGGGCTCCGCTCAGCCCCCGGCCGGCGGAAAGACCTGAAGATAAAGCAGATCGCTGGCAAAGGCGAGGCAGGGCAAGGACACCAGCAACAGCGGCGGAAACAGGATGGTGGCGATGATCGCCCCCGCCAGCAGCACCGCCCACACCAGCATCGGCCCCGGGTTGGCGAACACCCCCCGCACGCTGGCCGTCACCGCCTGCACCAGCGACGCACGCCCATCGAACAGCAGCGGCACCGCGAAGGCGGTGATGTTGAACACGATGAACGCCAGCACCGCGCCCATCAGGCTCGTCCACAGATGAAAGCGCACCACCTGACCCACATCCGGCGATGTCCCGCCGATCATGAAGCTATACACCGTGGCCGCGTCGGTAAGCCAGATCAGCAGCAGCAGGCTGCACGCCGCCGCCAGCCCCCACAAACCCCGCGGCGCCTGCCGGAAACCCGCCAGCACATCCGCAAAACCCGCCCCGCGCCCCGCCGCGACAGCCCGCCGCAAGGCAAAGAAGCCCGCCAGCACCGCCGGCCCCACCAGCAGAAACCCCCCGGCAAACGGCAGCGCCATCGCCGACAGCCCAAAGTGCCCCAACACCGCAAAGATGCCCACGCCGATCAACATGAACACCCCCGCAAACCCCGCCGCCGGCACCAGACACCGCCGATACCCCGCCCACCCCTGCGCAAGGGCGGCAAAGACAACAGAAAGCGCAACGCGACGAGGAGCAAGGGATTCGGACATGAGCACAGCCTCCGCAGGGGTCAGACCGAACATCTGGCCCGAAAGCGGCAGCGGTGGGAATGATTTGGGTCAAGGGCGGCCTTCGAGGGGCCGGGGCTCCGAAGGCAGGCTTTTGATTGCGGCGGTGGTTCGGGATGTTGGGGGGGGGGGGACTTCTCGACCAAAGCTGCAACCCAAGCTTCGGCCGCGGAACTACCGCTATCGACCCGTTGCAGACATTCGACCTGATGTGCCGTCAGCGGCAGAAAACTGAGCAAAGTTGTCATTCCGGTGAGCAACTCACCGGCAAGTCGTCGAAGCGGACGGTGACCGGTTGTCGTGGCACCCGAACTCAAGATTCGGCACCCAATCAAGCATTTCCGGCCTGCGGCTACCAGTTCGGTTCGATGTTGCATCGGCCTTAGAACAGTTTCCGCAAGGCAACCATGCCGTTCCCTCCGAGTGAGGACTGCACTGACGAAAGGTCCGTCCTAAACCTGACGGATGACACGCGAGCGTCGAGAGGGGGTCGCACGCTGGGCACGTCTTCCATCCGATACAGCACCAGTTGCTTAGCTGCCAACTCGGTGTCGAACCGTCGGTCCAATGTTTCTGAAAAATCGGCTCCAAGTGACTGGACCAACTGTGCCCAAAGCTTCGCTTGAAGCTGAAGGTCTCCGTTCAGTTGACCTTCGACCTTCTTGGCCAAGTCGAGGACTCCGTCACCTCCGTTGGCCGCCCTGAGCATCAACGAGGCCACATAGCCAGAACCACCCCTCGGTGGTTGCAACTGGTCCAGCGAAAAGTCGTGAATGCGGAAGGCTCCGATCGTGGATTTGACTTCAAGTCGTCCCTGCCCCCACGAGAAGTCGAAAGCCTCGGTGTTGTCGGTGTGCCAGCGGTCCACCGCGATGGGCACGTTGCCGCTCGCTGCAATGCAGAACAGCTCCGCCCATACACCAGATATCTCGCGCCCAGCGGGGCGAACAAGTGCACGGAATAACCCGAGCAGTCGGGTCACGCGTGCCTCTATGGCCTGCGTCTCCGCTGACACGGGGAGGTCGGCGATTGCTGCCCGGACACATCGGATGAAGAGTTCGTGTAGTTCCGGCGCGCTGCCCTCGAATCTGATGAGCGCGAACTTTCCGACAACTTCAGTCCCATCGACGTTGAGACGGCACAACATGCAGAAAGCGGCACTCAGGTGTCGATGCTGCACTACCGGTCGATACACCGGCTCGCCTTCATCGGCGACAAGGAAGACGGGCGCGCCATGCTGGTCCTTTCCCAAGTAGTCCTGCCGAGCGCCTGGCAACTGTATTGCGTTGAACGAATTGGGGCTCGTCGCCGGCTCGAACAGGGCGAAGTCTGCGAGGATGTGCACTACGTGCGCTCCTCGATGATGAGCGGCCGTCTTAGGCTCTTCGGTACGTGCAAAGCGAACCACGGCACTTCGGTGATGTCCGCTCGACTGCTATCGCGCTTGGCGGAGCCCACCGAAAGCTCCCTAACGTGAAGTGTGATGCGCTCGGGTGAGAAGTGGCTCTTGTCGTTCACCGACCCAGCTGTATTGCTGAAGTACTGGTTGATGGGTGCCCGCAAGTCGGCCTCCGGGAATCCCCGTCCAGCCGCGCGTGACCGGTAGGTCTTCGGCATCACGAAAACATCGGCAACGAGGCTAGGGTCTTTCGCAAGCATCGACGCCAACGCAATCAGCATGGCGCTGTGTTCCTCTGCATCCACAAGGTCTTTCACCTCCACCTGGAGCAGAAGATCCTGCAGCACCGCCTTCAGCGGCACGCCTTTAATAACAGGCACGGGTGACGTTACGCCAGCCTTGACGAACTGGGGCAAGTCCGATGCAGATATCACCGGACCATGTGCCAGCTTCCACCCGTCAGTGGCGGTCTTGAATGTTCTGCGGTTCGCCCTGACAGCGTCAAGGTCGCAGTGAAGTGCGCCAGGAACCATCCATCCATCCACCGGTATACGGCGGATATCCAAGCCTACAACGTTGGGACGCGTGGGACTCAGCAAGTCAGTCAGGATGAAGTCTCTGCGCCACTCCAAGAGAGGCTTCCCTCGGTGGGAGTTGAGCGCATCTCGGATGAACTCTTCGTGCTCGACATAGTCGCGGAACGCGTCTTCAACATCGCTCTGCACATAGACACGACAAAGGCCGAGGTAGTCCTTCTTATAGCCGAAGAAGCGAGCGCGCTGCTGGAGGTTGTCTGCTGCAGCGGAGGTGCCGAGCGGGCGGGGCATGTAAGTAACGCAGAGACCCTCGACGGTATACCCGCGGTCAAGCTTCGCCGCGCCCACGAGTACCCAGTACTTAGTCTCCTTCCATTTCACTCTCTTCTCTGCCTGCTGGGTTCCGTTGATTTCGACCACGCGGAAATCATCGAAGACCTCGTCGACCATCGCATCAATGAGGGCTGGAAGAGGGCGGATGCTTGGGAACGTCGCCTTCAACGCCGCGTACTCGTCGGCAAACAGCTTGGCGGCGGCAGGCGGGTCAGTCTTTTGAAGGCGTTTGACCGCAGCAAACGTTGTTCGCTGGGCCGTCTCCACCCAGTTCTTGTACATCGTGTGCGAAGCGGTCAAGACAGCCGGATGTACCATCATCGTCCGGTTTCGGTCCTTGCCTACCGTTCGCGTCAACTGATGATGAGCGGCAGCAAGGAGAAACGTCCTGAAGGCTTGAAGGAGTGTCTTTGGCGCGCCCGCCAGCCGAACAGTGGCCGACGGCACTTGAGCCGTCGGGATGACCTTCACCAGGTCAGCGTTCTGTTTGAAGAACGCCTTGCCCCCCGTGTACGCATCGCCCGGCGTCACAAGCTCAGAGAACTCTGGGCTCAGCAGGTCAGCTTGCGCCAGCAGTAGATTGGCTTGCGGCGTTGCCGTGTACTGAAGGTACGAGTGATGCGGCAGCGCGTTGCGAACCTGCAAGATGGATGAATAGGTCTGGCTGGCGGTGTTCGTCCCAGCCCGTGACCGGCGCACAGCTGCAGCGCGCGTATTCAGGCCGGCCTGGTCGCTCTCGTCGTCAATGACCAGAGCGGGAACCCCGGCGAGCGGCAACTTTTGGAGCAGGGCGGCAAGGTTCGCCAGATGCCCGCTGTGTTTCAGGACGGTAATCAAGACTGCTCGCTTGCGAGTCGGGTTGTCTCGCCACGAGGCCAACCGGTCACCGAGATGGCCCTTCCTCGCTATGGTCGGGTTGTTCTCGTGAAACCATCCACCGTCGCCGTCGTCGATGCCAAGGTCCCTAATCAATCGGTCCTCGGACTGGTCCAGAAGGATGTTCTTCGTACCGGCGAGCAGGATGACCAGCCCATAGCCATTGTCCCGTGCCAAGGCGATGACCGTCTCGAACGACATAGTCTTGCCGCTCTGCACATAGCCAACCACCAAGCCGGTGCGCTTGCCAGGAGGGCTGGCAGGCGGATGGCACCGACCGAGAATTCGCTGCGCAATGTGAAGGACGGAATCTTCGCCCTCGGTGAGTTCTTGGTAGGTTGGCCCGTTGGGGTCTCGGGACTTCAGTGTCAGGAATGCGGTGGTGAACTCCTTCTCCTTTGGATACCAAAGGAGCTTCGGTCTCACGCCCTCAAGTACGGTCACTGATGTTGTCATGGGTGGTCACGTGAGCGCTGGTCAGCGCGCCTCTAAGTAGGTAATTGAGGTGGTGGAGGACGCTGTCGGGGCTCTCGCCCGTCATGTCCTGCGATAGCAGCAGCGACACGCACACCGCCGTAGCCATCTTGAGCAGCAACTCTACGTTCTCGTTATTCGCTCCGAGGTACTCGGACGAGAACGGGTGGGCTAACGACAGCTCGATTTCTACGTTTCGAACGTTGTCGCCGCCGTCGACGTGCTCGTGGTTGCTGATGGACAGCCATTGCTCGCGAGCAGGGTCCACCGAAGTGCGGATGGTGACGACCCATTCCCAGTCGCCATCGTTGATGGTTACTTGCTTCTCGGACGCCTGCAGGTGGTCCAGTGGCAACTGCTGCGGTATGGCGGCGGGCTCGCTGGGCGAACTCTTGGCCGCTTCGATGAGCGGCGCGACCTCGTTCTGGAAGTGCTTGGCAACGGCGTTGGTTGCAACCTGAGCGCGCTCGGCGATGCTCTTGCGGGTGGGGAGTGCGCGGTAGTTCTCGGCCTGCGAAATCAGGTCCAGCGGGTCAGCCTCGACAGCCTCTTTCAGGTGCTTGAGGAAGATGTCTTCGTGCTCCTCCCAGCGGAAGCCGTCCTTGGTGTGACTGACGGCAAAGCCTTCGATGTGCAACTCGCCAAACAAGCGCTGGTAGGTGAAGCTATTCGCCTTCTTAAAGATGTATGTCGGCCTGTAGGTCTCATCACAACTGCCTTCAATCAGGCGACCGCGCCGGAATAGCGAGAAGCCCGCCGAGGTCGTTGAGCCGACTTCCCGCAGCGCGGCGAAGCCCGTGACCCGTTGACCACCGCCGAAGTCGAAGTCAATGTTCTTGATCCAGTTGACGGGCGTCTTCTCGGTCAGGGAGCGCGCACCGGGAACAGTGTACGGCACCGAGGACAAGACCGTCGGCGCCTTGTACTTCAAAACATCGCCGTTGAACTTCAGTTCCAGCGTCCCGTCTGCGATGAAGACGCGATAGATGCTTGCGAGGTGCTCGCGAATCTTCGTTATCGTGCGGCTCGCTGGCGGGTGGTGAAGACCCCGGAGCTTGACGACGGTGTAGTGCCTCTCGGCCTTCTCGGAGCGGCTGTCAGGGGTTAGGCTTTCGATTCGGTTGTCAACAATTTTCTGCACGTCGAATGCGACCGTGCGCTCGACGTCTTCTCCTAAGGCCTTAGTCCGAACCGACCAGTTCTCGCAAAACCAGCATGCCGCGCTCTTCATGCCCATGCCGAACTCGGAGAGTCCAGAGCGGTCGGCAGGTACTTGAGCAGCCCGGAAGGCACGGGGAAAGTCCGCAGCGGAGATGCCTGCGGCGTTGTCCGTTACCGTGATTTCGCCGCTACCGGCCACGCTCAGTTCAATCGCCACCTTCAGACAATAGTCAGTGCCTTCGATGGACTGCAGCGCCTCCTTATGCGAAAGGTAGCTCTGCAGCGAGTTGTCGACGAACTCCGCGATGGCAAACCACGGCTTGTAGTTCAGGTGCCGAAGAACCCCGAGCATCGTGACCTCGGGGCGAATCTCTATCTTGCCGCTCTCCATGCAGCCTACTCCCTCTCTATTTATTCGGCCTATGCGTAGTGCCTGTTCGGTGGGGCAGCCTTTTTAACACTCGGGATTGACTGTAAAAGCGCAGAAGCAACTCTTTCCACCACATCAGTGTTCACCGCATTTCCAAGTGCCTGAAACGCCTGTACCGGGCTGCTGGGTAGTTGTTTCAGCGACTGCATGCTTTGAAGCCTGGCGCACTCCCTCGGGGTCATGTAGCGCTCTTCCCACGCAATGATGGGAACTTGGGTGTCGGTCATTGCGATGAGGCTCGGAGCGGTATTCCGGCGCTTGACTCGAACCCCTGATGCACGGAACTGAATCACATAGTCCCATAGGTTCTGATGACCACCTTGAATGTTCCATTCCAACTTCTGCAAGCTTGAAGGAAACTTAAGAATTTTTGGTCGCCAGGGGGCAATCCAGTCGCGGTTCTCCGCATAGAACTCCCTGTTTTTCCGAATGAAGTCTTGCTTCCACTTAGGGAACACAAACTGCTCTGTTCGAGCATGACTTGGGAGCGCAGCCCAACGCTCCTCCAGTGTTGGCTTGTGTCCGAGTTTGATCCCATGGCTACCGGAGAACCCCGCCAAACCGTCAGCCCCGTGAAGAAACTTGCGTGCAAACGGCGTCTCAGTTACATACGGGTAGGTTGCGCCCCACTCCATTGACCAAAGTGGAAACGACGGAAGATTGAGTCCTTCAGGACAAGCCCCCAAGAACTCGCTCCAAACTTCCAGGCACTCCCGTACTTGTGGGGACAGCCTCTTCGCGTCTACAGGGTTCTTGTCGAGGACTGTTTCAATGGAGGTCTCATTGTCGGAGCGCTCCGGCCACTGGAATGCGGTCAGTGGCTCCAATGAGCCGACGATGTAAACGCGCTCGCGAATCTGCGGTACGCCGAAGTTGTGAGGCGAGTACTTTTGAGCGTCAATGTGATATCCGAGTCCTTCCGCTCCAAGAATCTTCTGAATCTTCGTCCAGGTCTTCCCGTCGTCATGCTTGAGCAGATTTGGTACGTTCTCGAGAATGAACAGGGACGGCCTTCGGGCAGCAAGTATCCTGACCACGTCAAAGAACAAGCCACCTTGCTTGGTGCACTCGAAGCCGAGTTGTTCGCCTGCCTTTGAGAAGGGTTGGCATGGGAATCCTGCCGTGAGTACATCGTGCTCGGGCACCTCATCCGGGCCCACCTTGGTGATGTCGCCCGCTGGACGAATGCCGTGGTTGAACTCGTAAAGGTCCCGCAGATGCTCCTTCCACTCCGCAGCAAAGACGCATGTCCCGCCCAGTCGCTCCAGCGCTATATGGAAGCCTCCGAGACCGGCAAACAGGTCAATGAACCTAAAATCTGACTTCTTCATTCTTGGTATGGACCGTCCAGCCTCTCAGCCGGGCACGTGCCCCACCGAGCGAACGAAGAACCCGGCACCCTAACGGGCGTCGAGGTTCTAGCTGCCTCGGTAGGTCTGATGCGTTGCTGTATGCGGAAGCTGCCTAGTGGAGAAATCCGCGTCGCCCCAAACCCTTCCCAAGAAGGCTTGAGGACCTCTAAAGTAACAAGATCTGGCTATTGGACCCGAAGCAGGGGCTCGCTGTCTAGCAGAGGCGCCGCAAAGCAGTCGCTGGTTAACTTCGGCAATCAACCTTGAGCGAAACTTTGCGACTGGGGCGTTAATCGACTGCCTTGGCGGAGTTGCGTGAATAGGCAATCCGGCAGATTTCAAAGCAAAGCAGCCATTCAGATGGCTGCTTTGCGGCGAAAGTGACAGACCGCTTCTAGCCGGAAGCGGACCACGAAGCTTGTATCAGCCACCGTCCGCTTCGACCGAGTAGCAGCCCTCTGCACCCCAACTCTAACGACGTCGAGCCTCTCCCCTCTTCTTCACCTGTCATTTTTGCACACATCCGCCCGCCAAGCCATGTGCATGGACGGGCTTTGTTTTAGCGCCCTGCCCCCGCCCACCGCGGGCGGGGGGTTCTTACGCTGCGCCGCTTACGCCTGTGCGTCCTTTGCCGGTTTTTCCCGGGAGGGGAGTTTGCGGTCGGACTTCTTTTTCAGGCCCATGGCGGCGATCTGGTTGGAGTCTTCGCCGTAGACGGCCTTCACCTGGGTTTTGACTTCGATCATGGTGAGGTGAAGCTCCTTGCCGGCGAGGGTGACTTCGTCGCGGGCTTCGGCGGCGGCGTTGTTGGCGACGATCTCGGCTTCGATGGCCCGGCGGTAGCGCTCGTAGATGGCGGTGACGGCTTCGAGCGAGTAGGCCGGGTTGGCGGGCTTGTAGTCCTCGATGGAGCGCAGGCCGAAGAAGGCTTCTTCGTCGGCCTTGAGGATTTGGGGGGAGATGCGGTTGTTTCTGGTCTTGGACATGCTGGCTCCTGAACGGTTGAATGATCTGGTGCGTGGCCGCGCGAGACAATGTTACACAAGTATTTTGTGAACACGTAAACATATCTGTTCGTCACACCAGTAAACATGGCAAGGTGTTCGAGTGAACCGTGAGGCACAGCCTTGCACGCGCACACCAGCCGCCCCTTGAGCCTTCGTCGGTAGCCGCATGGGCGAGGCCGGGCTGGGGGGCGGCGATGGCGGGCTGGCGCAGGCGGCTTGCGCCCCGGGTGAGCGAGGCTTGGCCGGGTGCGAGTGCGCTTTGGCGGTGGATGAGGACGATTCGCACGGGCACGAGGACGATTCGCACAGGCGCGAGGATGCCTCTGCAGTGGACGAGGACGCCTCGCACCCGCACGAGGACACCTCGGCCGTCGACGAGGACGATTCGCACGGGCACGAGGACGGTTCGCACAGGCGCGAGGACACCTCTGCAGTGGACGAGGACGCCTCGCATGGGCACGAGGACGCCTCGGCCGTCGACGAGGACACCTCGCACGGGTGCGAGGACGATTCGGCGGGGGGCGAGGGGAATGTGACGGCGGCGGGTGGCGGGGTGGCCGGGGCCGGTTGGGCCGTGGCGGGCGGGTGGCGCCCCCTGCCCCGCCGCGGGGGCTGGCGCTACGCCTTAGCGGAAGGAGAGGGTGAACATGGCGTCCAGCGCGTTCTCGCTGCCGGCGCGGCCGATGATGGCGATGCGGCGGGTGAGCTGGTAGGTGAGCTTGACGATGCTGGAGGTGCCCGAGATGCTCTGCTCGAAGGAGAGCATGGCCTGGGTGGAGAGGCGTTTGCCGATGGTGATGACCTGCCCGGGCACGCTGTCGATGTTGCTGGACGAGGCGCTGGAGGCGGTGCCGGTGACGCTGCCGGTGGCCACGCTGCTGGTCTGCACCCGGGTGCGGCTATCCACGCTGGCGCCGAAGGAGAGTTCGTCGAAGCCCAGGGCGCGGGCGAGCCCGGCCGACAGGCCGCCGCCGGAGTCGCCCAGCAGAGCCTGGGCGGCGGGGAGGAGCAAGGCCATTTCGCCGCCGGAGCCTTGATCGGGCGGGCGACCGAGCACGATCCAGCCAAGTTTTTCGGGGTCGGGCACGTTGGGTTCGGAGACGAGCCGCACGATGGGGCGGCGGGCGGTGCCGGTGATGCCCACGCCGGCTTCCACGGTGAGGCCCTTGCGCAGCGCCACCACGTTGAGGCCGGGGTTGGCCACCGGGCCGTTGAAGGTGACGATGCCTTTCTCGATGTTGAGCTTCTGGCCGTAGCCTTCATACACCCCACCCACGGTGACGATGGTGCCGGTGGCGGCCAGGGGGCGGCCGGGGCCGGAGGTGAGGCGCAGGTCGCCGGCGAGGCGGGTGTCGAGGCCCAGGGCCTTCACGTAGAGGGCGTCGCCCAGGCCGATGGCCAGATCGACGCTCATGGCGAAGGGGCTGGCGGCGGGCCTGGCGCCCCGGGCGGGGTCGAGCACCACCACGTCGTCGCCCAGGCTGGGGGGCGGGGTGCGGGAGAGTTCGACGAAGCCGGCGTCGGCGGCCAGACGGCCCTTGAGGTGGGCGGCGTTCCAGCCGGTGACGAGTTCGCCTTCGCCGCTCAACACCAGCCATTGATCCACCCGCTGAAGCAGCGGCAGGCGGTCGGCGCGGAAGTCGAAACGGCCTTCGCCGGTGGCGAGCTGCACCTGCCCGCGGGCCTTGAGGGTGCCCGGGGTGGCGGTGAGCCGGGCCACGTCGATGCGCCCTTCGTGGGGTTTGACGCGGTTGGGCGAGACGAAGCCGAATTCCTGCAGGTTGAGGCGGTCGCGGTTGAAGTCGGCCTGCAGGGTGCCGCCGGAGAGGTGCAGGCCCTGGTCGGCCATCACGAAGGAGAGGGCGTCGCCCCGGATGCGGCCGGCGGCCTCGGGGTTGGCGGGGGTGCCGGCGAGAGTGAATTCGCCCTTCAGGCTGCCGTCGGTCTTGAGGTTCTGGTCGGCCAGGGGGCCGGCCCAGGCAATGGAGGGGATGTCGAGCCGCGCGGAGCCCAGCAGGGGGGCACCGGGCACCAGGCGCACGGCGCCGTCGGCGGTGCGTTCGGCCAGCGCGGTGCCGGCGCCCGATGCGCTGCCCAGCCGGCTGCCGTGGGCCGAGAAGCCGAAGGCGATGCGGTTGGCGGCGGCACTCACGGTGAGCTGGAGGTCGTCCAGCCCGAGCTGCACCGGCGAATCGCCCTGGAGTTCCAGATCGCCGCTTTCGCGGAACAGGCGCACGAAGCCGTTCACCTGTTCGGCGATGTCCACGTTCCATTCGCCGCCGATCTGCAACGAGGTGCCGCTGGATTTGACCTTGCGGGTGGCGGGGTCGAGGACGACCCCCACCTGCACGCCGCTCACGCTACCCCGGGCCACCAGATGGCGGGCCTGCCAGCGGGTTTCGTCGAGGCGGAAGCGCCCGCCGGCAACGCCGCGCAGCTCGGCCGGGCCAAGCGCCACGGTGTCGGCGGAGAGCAGGAGCGCGGCCGGGGCGGCAAGGGTCATGGTGTAGTCGCCGCGCAGCTGCAGGCTGTCGAGCCGGCCCTGCCAGCGGGGGCCGTCGGAGAGGGCGCCGGAGAGGGTGGCGACGAGGGAGGCGGTGCCGTTGGCGTAGGCCTCCAGCCGGGCGGTGTTGGCGGCGCGGGTGCCGTCGAAGACGAAGCTGGCCCGGCGCAGCAGGGCCTCGCCGGTGCCGCCATCTTTGGCGGGGGTGCGCAGGCCGGCCACCGAGAGGGCCACCGCGATGGCGCCGTTCCGGCCTTCGGCGATGCGCCCCTCGCCGTTGGCAGCGTCGAGGCGGATGCCGCCAACGGTGAGGTGTTCGGCGGCGAGGTCGAAGTCGCCCGCGGGGTGGGCGAGGCTGCCCCGGAGCACGCCGGCCAGCCGCAGCCGCCCGCCCAGGCCATGGCCCAGGGCGGCCAGGGCGGGGGCGTCCAGCTCGAGGCGGAGGGTGTCGCCGGGCTGGCCGTAGCGGCCTGTGGCGGCGAGCCGGTTGCCGGCGAGGGTGAGGGCCACGTCGGCGTGGGTGAGGTGGTGGCCTTCCACCGCCAGCACGCCGCGCCCGGCCAGGGGCTTGCCTTCGAGGGTGCTGGGGGCGAGGTCGAGATCGACCCGGCCGGCGAGCTGGGGCGCGCGCCGGCCCTGGAGGGTGAAGCGGGTGTTGAGGTCGGCCGGGGGGGCGGTGGCCACGAAGGCGCGGGGGTTGAAGCGGTCGAGCCGGCCGCTGGCCTCGAAGGCGCCGGCGGTATCCAGCGCGAGCTTGCCGCTGGCCTCCAGCCGGGCGGCGCGGGCGGTGGCGAGGAGCTTGTCGATGGTGACGTGGCCGGCGGCGTGGCGGGCGTCGAGGCGCAGGGCGAGCTGGGGGTCGCGCAGGTCGGCGCTGAGGCGCTGGGCGTCGGCGTCGGCGGTGGCGTCGATGCGGCCGGCGATGCGGGTGCTCACCGCCCGCTTGTCGAGCTTGCGGGCGTCGAGGTTGGCGATGCGCAGTTCGGCATTCACCGTGCCGAAGCCGGTGGCGGCGGGGGCCTGCCAGCGGGCGTGGCCGCGGGCCTGGGCCTGACCGGGCAGGCGCAGGTCGAGGTCGGCCAGGGCCAGCTCGCCCCCCGCCCAGCGCAGGGCGGTGGCGAGGGATTCGACCGGCAGCGCGCCGGCGTCGAT